>NZ_FNDE01000102.1 GCF_900099925.1 Aneurinibacillus thermoaerophilus
CAACGGAGGAAGAAAGCATGACAGGATGGGGAAAAAGTAGTTTTGCTAATCGCGGTATGGCGTTTGAGCAGATGCTTGACTATACGAACAAACTGTATGAGCAGCAAGGAGTGGCCGTCATCAACAAACGACCCACGCCGGTGAAAATTCTTGGCCGGAACGCGCGCGGCATGATAAACGGGTATCTTGAGAAGCCGTCTACTGTGGATTATGACGGGACATATGCAGGTCGGTCTATCGTATTCGAAGCCAAAAGCACGAAGGAGCTTACGCGGTTTCCGCTGGACAATGTGCATGAGCACCAGGTCGAATATCTAGCAAAGTGCCATGGATGCGGTGCGATCAGTTTTATGCTGATTGAATTTGCCAAGCACCAAACAGTGTATCTACTGCCGTATGAGGTGTTGGCACAATACTGGCGGCGCGCGAAGGTAGGGGGCCGGGGAACAAAGAGCATTCCATTGCAGGACTTCGATGTGTATGCCTATCATGTATCGCCTGGACGAGTTCCGGTGGATTATCTGGCTGTAGTAAATCAAATCTGGAATATAGGAGGCGTAGCTGTATGAGTGCAGTGTTTTTTGAAGAAGCACCAGAAGTACGTGAAATGGCAGGCAAGATTATCGATAAGCATCATCCTCATCTTAAAGATGCAAAAGAAGTTATTGGATATTATTTTCGCGATGGAAATAGCGATTGGGCTGGCAAGGCAAAGAAGTGTACGGCTTTTGAACGACATGTGACGGGTTATATGCTGTTTGTCTTTATCAACAAAGATGCCTGGCGATTGTTTACTCCCGATCAGCGCCAGGCCCTGGTAGACCATGAGTTGTGCCATTTTAAACGCAAGAGCGAACGTGTATGGAACGAAAAGACGAAAGAGTGGGAGGAAAAATACGAGCCAGCTACAGCGCCGGACAGTTGGCAAATGCGTGAGCATGATGTTGAGGAGTTCAGTGAAATCATTCAGCGCCATGGTTTATGGGAAACCGGCATCGAGAAGTTTGCAGCAGCAGTTCGGGAAGCTGATTATCAAATGGAATTGGAAGATTACGAGCGTGAGCAGCTTCGAGCTGTGAAGTAGCATAAACCAGCCGCCCGCCGGGAGTCCGGTGGGTGGCTC
>NZ_FNDE01000100.1 GCF_900099925.1 Aneurinibacillus thermoaerophilus
GCAATGGTGTCCACAGTAGTGACCCATTATTAAACAAAACTAAACTAAATAATCATAATCCTCATCATGCGCATACGCGTGAGGAAAATCCGATTTCGGTGTATGAGCAGGAAATCGGCAGGTTCACCGATATGATTCGGGACAACATGTTGGACTGGCTTAGTGGCGAATACTTTGACGAGCCGGACGGTATTATGATTGCTGCTATTCGTGAGGCAGCGGTACATGAAAAACGCTCATGGAGTTATGTTGAGAGAGTTTTGCAAGCATGCTTGAGGGAGAATGTTCGGACAGTTGCGCAGTTTGAAGAGAAAAAGCAGGCGTTCCAGGCGCGTAAGCAACAGGAGCAAGCAAAACCAAAACATAGGCATTTACACGTTGTACGTAATGAAGAGCTGAAAGAAAAACCTGTTGTTGAACGGGAACCGATTGATTTGCTTGAAATGGGAGGATAAACAGCATGGGGGAAACAAAAGTACCGACCGATCAGCAGGCAGAAATGAGCGTTATTGGCGCAATGATGAACAGCGAGGAAGCACTGGATGAAGTGATGTCCATTGCTGATGAGGATTATTTTTACTACGACGTTACGCAGAAAGTGTTTCGGCTACTGGTAGATTTATCAGCAACAGCACGTCCGGATGTACAAGCTGTGCTGAAGCGACTTGATGACACGAAAGAAAAGGCGCTTGTCCGTCAAGCCGACCAAATGTGGAATGGGATGCAGGCTTTTCAGCATCAGTTGCGCGATTTAACCGAGACATATCGCAAGCGCCAGTTTTACTATATCGCAACCAAAGCCGTGCAAATGACGCAAGAGCCAAGTGCCACAGCTGAAGATATCTCAAGCGTAATGGAGAAGGGAATCGGCACAATTTCGTTTGAAGATAGTCGCGAGGATATCATCGCACCAAAGGACTACGCCAAAGAAGGATTGGAGCAATTCAAGCAGCGGTTTGAAAAGCCGGAAGAAGGGTATGGCATTCGCCTATCCCATACGCTGGCGGGTGGCCGTGTGATGGGATTCCCGTCGCTGGATGATACGTTTATGGGCCTGCGTGGCGGAGATTTGATTTTGCTGGCAGCACAGAGCGGACATGGGAAGACGGCACTGGCGCAAAATTTAAGCCGGAT
>NZ_FNDE01000097.1 GCF_900099925.1 Aneurinibacillus thermoaerophilus
ACTGTAGTTGAGCAATTTTCATTACAATAATTACCATGTAAAAAGAGACAAACGGAGTACCCCTTATGCCACATGAAGCTGTTTTTTAACGACATCAATGGGAATATCTTGTTTCGCTGCATCGTAAATAAACTCCACGAGGCTATGTCCTTTCTTCTTTCGAAGGAAGTCAAGCCCGGTAGAGAAATCGCTGTTGGATTCGACCATACTGTACACATAAGCGAGTTGCACCAAGATCCAATACCGTTTCACCGCCCGACGTTGACGAACGCGGTACCCATCGAGCTTCAGCTGGTCTTTCGCTTGTCGAAAAAAGCATTCGATCGACCAACGCTGGGCATAGTAGCGCAAGATCTCTTCATCGCTTAGCTCCCGGTCGGTGCTCAAGACGCAGTGAAGATGTTCAGGTGTCATCGGCTGATCGGCTTTCCAAGCCAACAACACAACGGCATCATCGAGACCTTTCAGCGCTCCCTCGTAGCGATACACGCGATAACGCTCTTCTCCCACCGTGACGAGATGGGTGTCGTTCGGTTCGATATAGCGGGCAAACTGTTTGGCTTGGATGGCGATGCCTTTTGGATAAAGAACCCGATTCGTCTTGAGCATCGCAATGACGTGGAATCCTTTTTTCAGGCAGGCTTCCACGAGTGTTTTCGATGGGTACCAAGAATCCATCAGCACATAAACAGAACCGTGCACATCCAAAGAAGAAAGCATCTCGATGGCCCATTGACCCTTGCTTTTCCCATCCGCCTTGTCGTAGAGGCGAAACGCAAAGGGAAAGGCTTGCGTCATCGTATGAACCATGAGCCAGACGAGAGAGTGTCCCCAAATCGACTTTTTGTCCGCGTGAGAATAATGCCAATTACACCCTTCAATAGCGTGTTTCGCCTGTGACGAAGGCTTCGTTTTTCGGCAGATCGTATCATCGATCGAAACAAAAATGGGGTGATTCTTTCGCTTGGCCGTTCGTTCCACATGACGAAGCATCCACTGCTGGAGTTTGCGAAGCAAGATTTCTTCATCCCAAGGGCTTTTCGTGAAAAAATGGCTCAGTGTCGTTCGATGGTTGGGATGAAAGCTCTCATGATGCAGATCGGTCAAGGTTCCCACAAATCCTTTCGTTGTCAGCGCATCGATAATATGAACGAGATGCTTCATGACCGGCTTAGAGAAATAAAGGGCCAGCCCCAACATTGCGAAAAACTTGTCGATTCCTTGGTGATGTGGTAGTCTATTCATGAGACATGAACCTCCTTGAGAATGGTTTGGTGACACATCTATTCTAATCAAGGAATCGGGTTCATGTCTCCTTTTTTGTTCGGATGTAAATTTATGTTAGTGAATTTGCTCATCTACAGT
>NZ_FNDE01000090.1 GCF_900099925.1 Aneurinibacillus thermoaerophilus
AAGTCCTGCGGTAATATGTCAAGTTCCTCAAACTACGAAATTGGAAATTAAGATGCCTCATTTATCGAAAAAAGGCAGCACTTAAAAAACCCAGTTTCATAGTTAAAAACTGGAAATATAATGAAGGATTCAATAGAGGGGCTTTTCCTCTATCGATTCACCTTCCTTCCAGGCGTGTAGATTTGATCGTTGCGTAGCAGCGCATCGATCAAACGCACAAGTTTTCTTGCCGTTAAAACGAGGGCTCTTTTGTGTTGATGTTTCGGTACTTCACGATACTTTTTCTGGTAGTAATCCCGAAACTCCGGTTCATACCGTTTTACCGAGTTGGCAGCCTCCACAAGGTAATAACGCAAGTATCGGTTCCCGGAACGAATCATTTTGCTTTCATCAGCGGTAAACGTACCTGACTGGTGCTTCCTCCATGTCAGCCCTGCGTATTTTGCCAGGGAAGCCTGATCTTTAAATCGCTGGATATCTCCGATTTCAGCCAGGATACCCGCGCAATATACAGGCCCAATCCCTGGAATGGTTTGCAGGGTATTCGGGATCCCTTGCAGCACCTTCTCAATGGCTTTATCCAGTTGCTTGATCTGTGCTTTGATGCTGCGAATTGACTCGATGGATGTTCCTAAGAGAAGGTCAATGGTATCCTCTACACACTTGGAAAGTCGGTAGGAAGAACGCATGGCCTTTTGAATACACTTCGCGGTCTTCTCTGGATGAGGGAAACGGTTCTTTCCCTTCTCCTTCAAGTAGTTGGCCAGCGTTTCAAGCTCCATTGCACTGATTTCTTCCACACTGAATTTCTCAAGAAGAAGTTCCGTCAGGGCGTTTCCGAACACCGTGCTTTCCACTTCTGACGTGAAAGCACTACACTTGAAAAACAGGTGTTGCAGAAAATACTGTTTTTCACGCGTTAGGTTATGAATCAGGTGGTAACGCATCCGGATGAGCCGTTGCAGCGCCACATACTGTTCCTGCATGATCACCGTCAAAGGCAGACGGCCAAAGCGCAGGCGATCGGCAATAATAAAGGCATCGATCTGATCGGTCTTGTCCAAATCCACATACGCTTCCTTGAACTTTCGAATGAGCTTTGGATTGATGGTAAAGACCTTGGCCTGACGCTTACGAAGCTGTTCATCGTCTGTGAGAAACATCGCTGGATGCCAGCTATAGACAGAGGTAGACTCCAGGCCAATCTGGATGTGCTGGCTATGATGCTTGTCCGCAAGGGCAAGGATTTGATCACGTAAGTAACGGGCACCCTCAAGGTTGTTCTTCACCGTGAGGGAGGCGAGGGTGTCCCCCTCCTGATTCATGATACAAACTTTCATATCGAGAGAGCTCACGTCAATTCCGACATATAACCGCATTGAGATGACCTCCTTTCTTTACAGGATCGAGGGAAATGGACTCTTCAGGATGCCCCTGGCGCACTCGCCTAGCATCAGCCTCGCGTATGAGAACTTACTCTGGTCCATGGGCTGC
>NZ_FNDE01000035.1 GCF_900099925.1 Aneurinibacillus thermoaerophilus
AGCTGGGTAGCCATGTGCGGACGGGATAAGCGCTGAAAGCATCTAAGCGTGAAGCCCCCCTCAAGATGAGATTTCCCACAGCGTAAGCTGGTAAGACCCCTTATAGATGATGAGGTGGATAGGTTCGAGGTGGAAGCGTGGCAACACGTGGAGCTGACGAATACTAATCGGTCGAGGGCTTAACCAAAGATAGACTGGATATCCTGTGCGTCATGTTTCTTCTGATTCAGTTTTCAAGGTATAATAGAAAAACCCCCTTATCCAATCCAATTGCAAGCTGGATAAGGGGGTTTTTGTTACTAAGGGAACGTTTATGTAGAATACAAACCGATTCCCTGTCGCTCATATTTAATAACGTACGATTTTTTTTCGTTTTTCCATTTCTGTATACGTAATACTGTAACGATCCGAGGTATACTAAGCGTAATATGGTAACTGAGCATTAAAAAGCCGTATTGTACGCTCCACCATGCTGTAACCAACAAGCTGACAGCCGTGCCGATAGAGAAAAACATCCACTCAATTTGCTGGTAATTGGAGATGGATAAAGGTAATTTTGTCCTCCATCCGCCCCAAGGAGATAAAAACCCATCAATGTGCCAACACATTGGAAGCGATGAGACAAAGCAGTAAAGGAAGAATGAAATTCCCTGAAGTATCCATATGATTATAAAATATCCAAAGGAATATAATAGGTGCTGGCTTGTAGCATTAAAGTATCGTTCGGCGACAAAAAGCAGGAAAAATATAAGTAAGGCCTGTAAAATCATCATGGACGGCTTCCAACGGTAGCGGTAATGAAGGGTATGGCTGTAGATTGTTGACTTTTCCTTTTCCAGTCTTCCTTTATCATTTTTTTCCTGTATCAATTCTTAATACCTTCCTTAAATAATGTACAAATTCTTGCTGAAGATAAGCAGGCTACTATTTTCTTTATCGGAAAAGGAGTGGGGATTTTGTATGATAAAATAGACCCCGAGATTATTGTACCTTTAGCTACCCCTGACGGTATTAAGGCCATCATTTTAGGAGTAAAAAGTATTCGTCCAAAAGAAGTAACACGGTTGCGACGTTCTTTAAGCAGAATGAATGTGCCTTTGCTTATGATGCCGGTTAAAGAGGCCCAAGTAGTAAAAAATGTATATTGTTTTTATCGCCTTGGTCTTTTGCAGGAAACGGAATTATATCAGCACTGCCAAGAACACGGGGCTGATTTTATTATGGTGCGCAGGGCTTTGGGGTTAGATCCCGCTATTGGACAGACAAGGGAACAGGAGAATGGAGAGTTGATTCTTAATTGGTTATTGAAGACCGCTTCCTTATTTTTTGCTTTTCGAATTGAGCGTGATTTTAACAAAAAAAGTGTTGGAAACGTTTCGTTAGGTGTCTGGGGAAATGCGGAGACTCCATTCGTGTATGAAGCGGTTACATCCTTACACTTCTTAGGGGCTGATATTCATTTATTTTCTATGCATGATGAAGATAAAGACGACATGAAATTTCCCTGTATTTTGTATCAGGACAAATGGAGGGCGCTTCAAGGAGTCGATGCGCTTATCATTTTAGAAAAACAGCAAGCTTTCGTTTCGATACCTGTTAAAGAATGGTATATAAGAAGAAGTTTGATGAAACAAAACATTGTAATTGATGTTTGTAATTTATATGAGCCGGAGGAAATGGAGCAAATAGGGTATCAATATATTAGTTTTGGCCGTTTTTATGTATAAAAATAAAAAGAATAGGGAAAAATAGCTGAAAAAAGATGAAGGTGATAATTGATGACGGAGCAGGAAGACCATAGCTGCATTGTATGTGGTCATGAGGAAGAACGAGGAATCTTTATTTTTCGATCATTTGTCTGCCATCGGTGTGAACAGGAGATCATAAAAACAGATGCTTCCGAAGATAGATATCATTTTTTTATTCGTCAAATGCGAAGAATATGGTTGAAACAAAACGCGTAAGCCCTTCTTGAAATCAAGGAGGGTTTCTTTTATGGTGAGAATTGGGACAGACGAAGGGGGAAATCATGATGAACCATACAATTGCGCCGCTATACGCAGCGCTTTGCGCATACGAGAGAAACAGGCATATATCACTGCACGTACCCGGACATAAAGATGGGAACGTATTTGATAAGGAAGCGGACAATCATTTCTACTCCATTTTAAAAATAGACGCAACAGAAGTGAGCGGGCTTGATGATCTTCACCATCCTGCCGAAGTTATTGCCGAGGCACAGGAGATGGCTGCGGATGCTTTCGGTGCCGCTGAAACATTTTTTCTTATCGGAGGCTCCACGGCGGGCAATCTTGCCGCTGCTCTTACGCTATGTGCTCCTGGAGATACGATCCTTGTCCAGCGCAATGCTCATAAATCGATCTTTAATGGTTTGTTGCTGGCTGGCGCGCGCCCGGTGTTTATTACGCCTTATACTGAACCGGATACACAGGTAGCGACAGGAATCAGTGCAACACATGTAAAAGTAGCCCTTAAGAAATATCCGAGTGCCAAAGCGGTCTGGATTACCAATCCTAATTATTACGGTATGGGACAAAATGTGGCAGAAATTGCGGAAGCTTGCCATCAAGCGGGAATCCCGCTCATTGTAGATGAAGCGCATGGTGCCCACTTTAGTCAGGCATTGAATGTTCCAGATTCTGCTTTAAAAGCAGGAGCTGATTTGGTCGTTCAATCAACGCATAAAATGCTTCCTGCCATGACTATGGCGTCCATGCTGCACATACAGGGAACCCGCATTCCACGAGAAAAATTGAAACGGGTACTTTCAATGATACAGTCAAGTAGCCCTTCGTATCCGTTGATGGCTTCGCTGGATGTGGCACGCCGCTATCTTGTGACAAAAGGAAGGAAACAATTAGTCGCTACAGTAGAAAAGCTTGAACAAGCTCGGCTCGATCTTACTAGGAAACTTGAGTATCTTTTTATCTGGTCCGAAATAGATGGGAAAACGGTATATACTCGTGACCCGTTAAAATGGGTGCTGACAAGCCGCCATTTTAACGTTACCGGGTACCAGTTACTTGAATGGCTGGAGGAAATGGGGATTGTAGCTGAGATGGCAGATCTGCGTAATGTTGTCCTTGTTTTTCCCATTCATAATGAGGTGACTCAAATAGAAAAGGTCATAAACGCCGTTTTGCAACTTGAAAAGAAGCTGGCTAACATGCCGGGAGAAAGACGGACACGGAACCGTACCAACGCTTTTTTTACGAGACCTGGGCGATTGGTTAAGCCATCGATCTCTTTGCAGGAAGCCTTCCATTTCCATAAAAAACGCGTGCCGCTTGAACAAGCCATTGGATGGTGCAGCGCGGAAATGGTCATTCCTTACCCGCCTGGTGTTCCGCTGCTTGTACCCGGGGAAAAAATTACCGAAGAACATGTTAATATCATACAGGAGATAAAATGGGCAGGAGGGTATTTTCAGGGGACGTCCGATGAAACAGTAGAGGAAATCTTTGTACTGGTCAGCCTGTAGTTTTTTGTATATGATAACATCATACGAAATAAGGGAGGAGTGCGCCGTTGAAGGGTTGCTTTGTCACATTTGAAGGGGCTGACGGAGCGGGCAAGACTACACAAATTAAGCTATTGTACGAGTTTCTCCGTGAACAGGGCCACAATGTTCTACTGACCCGGGAGCCTGGGGGCACAGGCATTAGCGACAGCATCCGGGCGCTGCTCTTAGATCCGAAAAACAGCGAGATGAGGCACCAAACTGAAGTGTTGTTATATGCTGCGTCGCGGGCTCAGCATGTCCGTGAAAAAATTATTCCGGCGCTGGAAGAAGGAAAAATTGTATTATGTGATCGATTCGTTGATGCCAGTCTAGCGTATCAAGGCTACGGCCTTGGGCTGCCGCTGGAAGAAATCATAAATATTAACCAGTTTGCTACTGGTGGATTGACACCGGATATAACGTATTTTTTGGATCTACCAGCAGAGATTAGCCGCGAGCGTTTAAAGCAGCGTTTTGCAGCTTATAAGGGACCGGATCGTATTGAAAGTAAACCGGCTGAATATCATCAAAAAGTAAGACAAGGGTTTGCGGAAATCTGTCGTAAATACGCGGATAGAATTGTAAAAATCAACGCGGCGCGCAGCATTGAGACAATACAGAAAGAAGTGCGCGATCATTTTCTACATTATCTGACAAATAGACAGTAACGCTTTCCCTTTTCACAATAGGCCAGCGGAAAAAGCTGATTTAGTAGTAACAAATAAAGTAAAGAAAAGGGTGGATTTCATGCGAATTGGGGAAAATATGCCGCTCGACAAAATACAGGGGGTTGAACCGAAGCAGAAGGTGTTGCCTCAGTATTACGTCGAATTTGACGAGGTTATGCAGTTCCAAAGCGGACAATTGGACATAGAGAAATTCAACAGACTCATCGAAAAAATTGACAGGCAGGGAGAGCGGTTAGCCCGTTCCCGCACGATTAAAGATTTGAAAGAATATAAAGCGCTTGTCAAAAGCTTTATGGAAGAGGTGGTCAAACACGGGGTCGCGTTGGAAGAACGCCACGGTTTTAACCGTCGCGGCCGCAGCAAGGTATATAAAATGATTACCGAGGTTGATAAAAAGCTTACGGAAGTAACGGATGCCGTATTGAAAAAAGAGAAGAAGAGTATCAGCATTTTAGATACAATAGGCGAAATTCGGGGCCTGCTTATTAATATGTACATGTAAGCAAACCAAACGAAAGAAGTGTGGATTGGTACCATGTGGAGCGAGTTTCCAGCGCAAAAACAGGTCGCTGAACTATTACATCGCAGCCTAAAACATAATCGTTTATCGCACGCATATTTGTTCTCTGGCCCTAAAGGGGCGGGCAAAAAGAAAGTGGCTAAACATTTCGCCAAGGCTATTTTTTGTCTGAAGCAGAATGGAGATAGTTGCGGCATATGCAAAAATTGCCGTTTGATTGAAGAAAAAAATCATTTTGACGTCCATTGGATTGAACCGGAGAGAAACATCATTCGAATTAAGCAAGTTGAGGACTTGCAGAAAAAATTCTCCTACAGGGCGGCAGAGTCCAGCCATAAAGTATATATTATGGATGAAGCCGACAAAATGAACCAGGAAGCCACCAACAGACTGCTGAAATTTCTCGAAGAACCTCCGCAGGGGGTTGTTGCCATTCTATTAACCAGTCGAATACAGGATATTCTTCCTACTATTCTTTCCCGCTGTCAGATTATTACATTTGCAGCTCCCTCGCCTGAAATCATTGCCAAAGAACTCGAGCAAGCGGGCGTAAAGCCTGGTCTGGCTCGCGCTGCAGCGCAGCTCGCCAACGATGTTGAAGAGGCACGTAGACTTTGTGAAACAGAATCGTTTGCGCAGTTGAGAAGCCTAGTGATACAATTAAGTGAGGACATCCTTGAAAGGGGCACATATGCCCTTGTCACCATTCATGATAAGTTTCTCAAACAAGAGAAGGCGACTGACAAAATCGACCTGTTTCTTGATTTGTTTTTGCTCTGGTTTCGTGATTTGTTGTTTTTTTCACTGGGAAAAGAATCCCAGATTACGAATAAAGATCAGATGGA
Organism: Aneurinibacillus thermoaerophilus; assembly: GCF_900099925.1. Classification (GTDB taxonomy): domain Bacteria; phylum Bacillota; class Bacilli; order Aneurinibacillales; family Aneurinibacillaceae; genus Aneurinibacillus; species Aneurinibacillus thermoaerophilus. Next base: position 5,578 of record NZ_FNDE01000035.1, read on the forward strand.
GCCCATTCAGAAACAGGCACTGCGTATGAGTCAGCGTAGACTTGTGGATGGAATGGGGACAATCCTGGTAACAAAAAACAGGCTTACGCATTATGCGAACCTGCAGTTATCCTTGGAAGATATGGTGCTTCGTCTGCAGGAGGGATAACATTTTGTTTGATGTTGTAGGTGTCCGCTTTAAAAAAGCGGGGAAGATATATTATTTTGATCCTGGTGATTTCTCGATTGAAATCAACGATTTTGTGATTGTGGAGACCGCGCGAGGCGTGGAGTATGGGCAGGTGGTTATCGGGCGTAAGCAGGTGGACGAAAATGATGTTGTCCTACCACTGAAAAAAGTATTGCGCATTGCTGATGAGCAGGACCGTTTTCAGGTGGAAGAAAACAAGCGGCTGGCAAAGGAAGCGTTTGGCATCTGTCAGGAGAAGATTGCTGCGCACAACCTAGAAATGAAGCTGGTCGATGTGGAATATACGTTTGACAAGAACAAAATCATCTTCTACTTTACGGCAGAAGGACGTGTCGATTTTCGTGAACTCGTCAAAGATTTAGCCGCTATTTTCCGCACGCGTATTGAGCTCCGCCAGATTGGTGTTCGTGATGAAGCGAAGATGCTTGGCGGAATAGGGCCTTGTGGTCGCATTCTCTGCTGCTCCACGTTTCTCGGCGATTTCGAACCGGTGTCCATCAAGATGGCGAAAGACCAGAATTTGTCGCTGAATCCTGCGAAGATTTCCGGTTTGTGTGGACGGCTTATGTGCTGTCTCAAATATGAAAGCGATAACTATGAGAGCGCGAAAGAAGAGCTTCCGGACATAGGAAAAGAAGTGGTGACAGCGATGGGGTATGGTCGTGTTGTCGGTCTTAACATCTTGGAGAAAAAAGTTCAGGTGGATCTATATGAAGCGGAGCGAATTATGGAACTGCCTTTTGAAGAGATTAGCGTAGTGGAGAAGGTGCAGTAGAGAACAACTGAGGTGGGGATTGTGAACAAACAAAGCATGTTTCACCAGCTCGCTTTGATTGAGGAAAAGGTCGGAGGGCTATACGAGGAGATCGGCCACTTGAAGAACGCGATGCTGGAGCTTATGGAAGAAAATAAAAATCTCTTGCTCGAGAATCAACACCTTAGGGAGCGGTTGCAGCAGCGGGAAATCGAACTGGAAAAGAAGGAAAAGCTCCAGAGCAGTGTCATAAAGACGCGAAAGGATAAAAAGAAAAGGTTGGTTGTCGGTGAAGGATATGATAACCTGGCACGTTTGTACCAGGAAGGTTTCCATATCTGCAACGTGCATTACGGAAGTGTACGCACGGATGGAGATTGCTTGTTTTGCCTAGCTTTTTTAAATAAACAAGGATAACGGAAACGACCCGAGTTGTACGCGGGTCGTTTTTTAAACACTTTTCATTTTTGGCGAGCATAAGCCTCCGAATTTTTCTCATTCATAGAAAGGAACTCTTATGGTAGAAAATGTAAGGTTGTATTCGGATGAACGAATTGATGATTTGCTAACCAAAGATATGAAAATTATTCAGAGTAAACAAGTATTCTGCTTTTCGCTTGATGCCGTGCTGCTGGCCCGCTTTGCTTCTCTTCCGATAAAAAGGGGTCGGATTATTGATTTATGTACCGGCAACGGCGTCATTCCTCTGTTGTTAAGCGTGCGTACAGAATGTCCGATTGATGCCGTAGAGATACAAGAGAGGCTTTACGATATGGCGAAGCGCAACGTGGCGCTGAATGGGTTAGAAGACAGAATTACAATTTATCATGGGGATGTAAAAGAGGCACTCACATTTCTGCGGAATGGGAGTTATGACGCCCTGACATGTAATCCACCGTATATGCCGGTTGTTGGTGGGGAGAAAAATAAAAGCAGCCATGTAGCAATCGCACGCCATGAAATCTTACTGACGCTTGAAGAAGTGATTCGCATAAGCAGCAAGCTAGTTCGCCCAGGCGGCAAAGTAGCATATGTACACCGTGCCGGACGTTTGGGAGATTTAATGACGTTGATGCGTAAATACCGTATCGAACCGAAACGGATTCGGCTCGTCTATCCAAAACCAGGGATGGAAGCCAACATGGTATTAATTGAAGGAATTCGGGACGGAAAACCTGATGTAAAAGTACTTCCACCATTGATCGTTTATAAAGAGAACGGGGAATACTGTGACGAAATTCATTCGATTTATTATGGCGACAGGAAGGAGGAGTAGGTATGTTTGTACAGAAAAGCTTTGCTTCCGGCGATCATGACGGAAAGGGCAAGCTATATCTTGTAGCAACTCCTATAGGCAATATGGATGATATGACCATTCGTGCCATTCGCGTGCTTCAGGAAGTGGATATTATCGCAGCGGAGGACACCCGGCAGACACGCAAGTTGCTTAACCATTTTGAAATTGGGACGCGACTTATTAGTTATCATGAACATAATAAAGCAGCTAGTGGGCCGGAAATTATTCGCTTATTAAAAATAGGAAAATCGATAGCGCTTGTAAGCGACGCTGGGCTTCCGGCGATCTCAGATCCGGGGCAAGAGTTGGTTCGAGATGCGGTTGACGAATCCATTCCTGTAATCCCCGTACCGGGAGCAAACGCCGGGCTGTCCGCGTTGATTGCCTCCGGACTGTCGACAGATCGTTTTTTGTTCCGTGGTTTTCTTCCGCGTGATAACAAGGAGCGCCGGAAGGAACTAGAGCGACTTCGTTCATATCCAGAAACGCTTATTTTCTATGAAGCGCCGCACCGTATCATTAAAACTTTGGCTGAAATAAGGGAAGTGCTTGGTGAACGCAAAGTGGCGCTAGGGAGAGAATTAACGAAGCGCTATGAAGAATTTGTGCGGGGAGAGATAATGGAAGTGCTTGATTTTCTGAACGAGCAGGAGGAAATCCGCGGCGAATTTACCGTTATCGTAGAAGGAAATGAAGGAGAACAGGGAGCAGGCCAGTTAGAGCAATGGTGGCAAGGACTCGACATTGTATCCCATGTAGATGTTTATATTGAAAAAGGGTTGACGAAGAAGGAGGCGCTGAAGCAAACAGCAGAAGAACGTGGACTTCCTAAGCGGGAAGTGTACAACGCTTATCATCAGAAAGAAAAATAAGCTTCCCGATTGTTAGGAAGCTTATTTTTCTTCATTTATGTTATGCTTTTTGCGTGGGTATTTCAGATATGCAGGAACCACAGATAATTTTTCCTTTGTACGTTATCGTATTTTCTGTGCTTCCACAGAAGATGCAGGCTGGCTCGTATTTTTTTAACATGATGCGTTCGCCGTCAACATAAATTTCAAGAGCGTCTTTTTCTCCAATACCCAATGTACGACGGAGTTCGATTGGAATTACGACACGACCTAATTCATCTACTTTTCTTACAATACCAGTTGATTTCATGTTTACTATATCTCCTCTCGTAATTACCCGAATTTATTCATTATTTTTATCGTCAAAATTCGACATACTTTCTTTATCACTATCCTAACAGCATTTTTCGATGAGGTCAACCATTTACTGGGATTATACTATAAAAAAATCTCAATATATGTAAAAAAATACTAATAAAGGAAATATAGTGTTTAAAATGTAATATATGTATAAAATATATAACAGTATATAAGACTGAATTTATTTTAAATTTATACCTTATTTTAAAATAATACAAAAATATTCTGTGAAATAGATAAATCTTGATGCAGATTTTTCGACAAAAACACAAACACTCGTAGTTATTAATTCGACAAAAAAGGGAATAAAAGGATAATATAGTGAGGGATTAACATAAGACTTGACGAAGACTGACAGGTAAGGTATAGAATAAAAGGAAAAGGAAATCATATATTATGGATAATATATGCAAAACGATGATGGGAAGAGTAATCGCGTGTACTTTTTACAGAGAGCCGGGATGGGTGGAAACCGGTAAAAGGAGCGGGATGAAGATGGCCCCGGAGTTTTTGCTTTCGAGCGCATGATGCGTTAGGGGGCAACGTTTCCCGCGTTACGGGATTGAGCCTGTCTTCTTTTGACTGGAAAGCTAGGAAGACAGGGAATTTGGGTGGTACCACGAGAGCTTCTCGTCCCATATGGGGATGGGGAGCCTTTTTTCATAGAAAGCGAGCGGGCAGTGCTCGCAAGTTTTCTTCCTCATTTTTTTGGTGAAAGGATGAGTAAGATGAGTAAACCAACGTATTACATTACATCACCGATTTATTACCCGAGCAATACGCTTCATATCGGAAATGCTTATACGACAATCGCCTGCGACGCGCTGGCCCGTTATAAGCGTTTACGTGGATACGACGTGTTTTATCTCACAGGCACGGACGAGCATGGACAGAAGCTGCAGCAACGCGCCGCGCAGGAAGACAAGCAACCGTTGGAATTTATTGATCCGATTGTTGATTGGATTAAGGACTTATGGGAACGCCTTGATATTTCCTATGACGATTTCATTCGTACTACCCAGAAGCGTCATAAAGATGCCGTGCAGAAGATCTTCCAAAAGCTTGTTGATAAAGGCGATATCTACCTAGGCGAATACGAAGGTTACTACTGTGTGCCTTGTGAAGCGTTTTGGACGGAGCATCAGTCGAAAAAGGATGGAGAACATATTTGTCCAGATTGTGGACGCCCAATTTCGCTTGTGAAAGAAAAAAGTTATTTCTTTCGTATGTCGAAATACCAAGATCGGCTTTTGAAATACATCGAAGAGCATCCGGAGTTTATTCAGCCAGAGTCCCGCCGCAATGAGATGGTAAATAACTTCCTTAAGCCGGGTCTGGAAGACTTGAGCGTATCCCGCACATCATTCGACTGGGGCATTAAGTTGCCGAACGACCCTGAGCACGTTATCTATGTCTGGATTGATGCGCTGACGAACTATATTACCGCGCTAGGATATATGAGCGAAGATGACACGAAATTTAACAAATATTGGCCGGCTGATGTCCATATGATCGGTAAGGACATTCTTCGCTTTCACACGATTTATTGGCCAATTATTCTAATGGCGCTTGACTTGCCATTACCGAAGAAGGTATTTGGTCATGGTTGGCTGCTTATGCCAGATGGAAAAATGTCGAAATCGAAAGGCAATGTTATCGATCCAAAATTTTTGATCGAACGTTACGGTTCCGACTCGATTCGCTACTTCCTGTTGCGTGAAATTCCGTTCGGTCAAGATGGCGTATTCACGCCGGAAGCATTTATCCAGCGTTTGAACTTTGATCTAGCGAATGACCTTGGCAATTTGGTGAGCCGGACGGTAGCGATGATTGAGAAATATTTTGAAGGCGTGCTTCCGGCTCCGACCGCGCCGGAAATGGTGGATGAAAACCTGCGCAATGTGGCGCGTCAAGCAGTTACTGGTCTCGAAGAGCACATGGACGAAATGCGGTTTGGCGGTGCGTTGAACAGCCTATGGGATCTGGTGAGCCGCACAAATAAATATATTGATGAAACAACGCCATGGGTGCTGGCAAAAGATGAAGCCAATAAAGAACGCCTTGGTACAGTTATGTACAATCTGGCGGAAAGCATTCGTATTATTTCTATTGCTTTGCAACCGTTTATGACACATGCACCGCGCAAAATTTGGGCGCAGCTGGGTATTACGGGAAATGAAGATATTACAAGCTGGGAGTCGGCAAAAGAGTGGGGAGCGCTTCCGGCCGGCATAAAAGTAAACAAGGGTGATGCGTTATTCCCACGCCTTGATCTGGAAAAAGAAATTGCCGTTATTGATGAGACAACGGCAGCAGCGCGTAAACAGGCGGAAGAAAATAAGAAAAAGAAGGAACAGGCGCAAGCTAAAACAGAAGAGAAGCCAGCCGTACCCGAAATCAATATCGATGACTTTATGAAAGTGGAATTACGCGTGGCGCAGGTTATCGAAGCGGAAAAAATTCCGAAAGCAGATAAATTGTTGAAGCTGCAACTGGATCTCGGCTATGAAAAACGCCAGGTCGTATCCGGTATTGCCAAGCATTACAGTCCGGAAGACCTTATCGGCAAGAAAGTGATCTGCGTCACTAACCTTAAACCGGTAAAGCTGCGTGGTGAAATGTCGAATGGAATGATTTTGGCCGCATCTGAAGGAGACAAACTCACTCTTGCGACCGTTCCTGACAGCATGCCGAACGGGGCGATTGTAAAATAGGTGTCTGGACCCAAAAGGAGGCTGTTATAGTGCTGTTTGATACACACGCCCATTTGAATGATGAGAAATTCAATGAAGATAGGGATGCCACAATTACCCGTGCACGGGAAAGCGGTGTTTCTTACATTTGCAATATCGGGTACAACCGGGAGACGATTCGTACGTCTCTCGAGTTGGCCCATAAATATGACTTTATCTACACTGCCATTGGCTGGCACCCTCAGGATGCCAAAACGTTGACAGATGAAGATCTTGAATGGATTGAGAACTTGGCACGCGAAGAGGAAAAAGTGGTAGCTATCGGCGAAATTGGGCTGGACTATTATTGGGATACATCACCGAAAGATGTGCAGCAGGAAGTATTCCGCAAGCAGATTCGCCTTGCCAAAAAATTGCAGCTTCCAATCATTATTCATGATCGGGAAGCGCATCAGGATATTGTTCATATTTTGCGTGAGGAAAAAGCGGAAGAAGTAGGCGGGATTATGCACTGCTTTTCTGGTAGCTCAGAAATGGCCCGGCAATGCATAGATATGAATTTCTACATTTCGCTTGGTGGGCCGGTTACGTTCAAAAATGCTAAGAAGCCAAAAGAAGTGGCGGAATGGGTGCCGCTTGACCGGCTATTGATTGAAACGGACTGTCCGTATTTAACGCCGGAACCATACCGCGGCAAGCGCAATGAGAGTGGATATGTACGGTATGTCGCCGAAAAAATCGCAGAGATCAAAAATATTTCTTTCGAAGAATTAGCTCAAATTACGACAGAAAATGCTAAAAAATTATTCCATATTCAGGAATAGTCGAAGCATTTCTAAGATTTTCTGCCTCAAGTATATCAACGGTTGAGAGATTTTTTTGGGTCTTTTATCCCATTGAAATTCTGCAAGATTTGTAGAACCTCATGTAAAAAACTGGTTTGACAAATTTTCAGAGGATCGTCTACAATGACTCTCAACCGTTTAAGGAGGCAGATAGACTTTGGAACAAAATCATATTCAGTTGGATTTTTGGAAGAATCGTATGTGGATTCTTCTGGCCGCTGTTGCGATGATTGTTATCGTAAGTCTTGTGTTTTTGTTTAATTCATGGAAAACAAAGAAGATTACTTTCATAAATGATGGCAAAGTAATGACCGTAAAAACCAAATCTAAAACGTTGGGAGATTTTCTGGCTGAGAAAGGGATAACGCCGGGGAAGTTCGATGAATTGAATTTCGGAATGGAGACGGTGTTGACGGATGGTATGGAGGTAAAATACATACCGGCAAGAAAAGTAACAATTAACGTAGCGGGTCAGAAGAAGCAAGTGATGACGGTAAAACGCCAGGTCAAAGATATTCTGGCGGAACAAAAAATCAGGCTTGGGCCGCTGGACAGAGTAGAACCGGCGTCTGGTCAGGCTGTAAAAGAGAACCAAACAGTGACGGTCACAAGAATCACCAAGAAGATCGTGAACAATGAGAAAACGGTAGCCTTCAGTACAAAAGAGCGTAAGGATAACACAATGCCGCAGGGAGAGCGAAAAGTTATCCAACAAGGCCAGCAGGGAAAAATTTTGGAACGGTATGAGGTTGTTTATGTCAATGGCAAGCTGGCTTCTAAGAAGCTTGTCGATTCCGAGGTGCTGCGCGACTGGAAAGACCATATCGTAGCCGTTGGAACGATGCGGATGATAGCTGCGTCACGTAGTGGCTCTAGACTGGAGGGAGGAGACTTTACTCCACGCAGAACGCTGCGCGTTAGAATGACTGCATATTCGCCGCATGCATCTTCAACCGGCAAGAATCCGGGCGATGCGGGATACGCGATTACCGCCACGGGAGCGACCGCGGAAGAGGGAAGAACCATTGCAGTAGACCCGGATGTCGTACCTCTTGGCTGGTGGGTTTATATTGAAGGGTACGGTTTTCGTAAAGCTGAAGACACTGGGGGCGCTATCAAAGGCAACCGTATGGATTTGTTTTTTGAATCCGAACAGGAAGCCCAAGACTTTGGCGTCCAGTACAAAACGGTGCATGTTATCGGTCCTAAAAAACCAAATTAATTGTATGATACAAGCAGGGGAAAACGGGTTTTTCCCTGTCTTTTTTGTGAAAAGAGGAAATAGATGTGATGATTAAAGAAGTCATTGTAGTTGAAGGCAAATCTGATACTGTTGCGATTAAACGAGCGGTTGAGGCGGATACAATCGAAACGGGCGGTTCGGCTATTCCTGAGCGGGTAATTGACCGAATTCGCAGAGCGCAAAAGACAAGGGGCGTCATTATTTTCACTGACCCCGACTATCAGGGGGAGCGGATTCGCAAAATTATTAGTCAGGCCGTTCCCGGCTGCAAGCATGCGTTTATTAGAAAGGCCGACAGCCAGGGCAAACGGAATTTGGGTGTAGAGTACGCGTCACCGGAAGCGATCCGCAAAGCGCTGGCGGAGGTACGTACAGAAGCGGAGGCGCCTAAAGAACAAATCACAATAGAGGATATGATTGATGCTGGCTTGATCGGTGGTGCACAGGCAAAGGAACGTCGCATACTGTTAGGAGAAAAACTGGGGATTGGCTACGCCAATGCCAAACAGCTTCACAAGAGGCTTTTAATGCTGCAAATTACGCTGGAAGAATTTGCGGAAGCGCTGGCTTGGGTGGAGGCACAGGAGGAACGGAAATGACCATACGCGATATTGCAACACCAACAAGAACCAAAGAAATTCTGAAAAAGTACGGGTTTTCTTTCAAGAAAAGCTTAGGACAAAATTTCTTAATCGATTTAAATATTCTGAGTAAAATTGTGGCTGCGGCCGAGCTTACGAAAGAAAAAGGCGTACTCGAAATCGGCCCCGGTATTGGTGCATTGACCGAACAGCTTTCCCGGCAAGCGGGACAAGTGGTGGCGATCGAAATTGATCAGCGCCTGCTACCGATTCTCAAGGACACGTTGTCTTCATATCCACATACGGAAGTCATTCACGGTGACGTACTCAAAATGGATGTAAAGTTGTTAATCAAAGAAAAATTTAAAGAGCAAAAAAAGGTTAGCGTTGTGGCGAATTTGCCGTACTATGTCACTAGTGCGATTTTGATGAAGTTACTGGAAGAGAGGCTGCCGCTTGAAAATATTGTCGTAATGGTTCAAAAGGAAGTGGCAGAAAGAATTTCCGCGTCTCCTGGTAGCAAAGCGTATGGTGCGTTGACCGTGCTGGCACAGTTCTACGCAGAAGCGGAAATAATTACCGTTGTGCCACATAGCGTCTTTATTCCGCAGCCAAATGTCGATTCTGCGGTATTGCGCCTTCGCATTCGGGAACGGCCAGCTGTTGAGGTGGTAAGCGAAGCAATATTTTACCGCGTAGTGAAAGCAAGCTTTGCGCAACGTCGCAAAACTCTTTCGAACAACCTTATGAACAATTTATTTGGCAAAGATAAGAAAGAGAAAATGCTGCAGGTGCTTAAGGAAGCGGGAATTGATCCGGCAAGACGCGGGGAAACGCTGTCGATTGAGGAATTTGCCCGGCTAAGCAACATCATAGCCCATGCGTTTGAGGGGCAATAAAAGGCGAACCCTTTTTCCCGGCAAGCATACGATGTGAGGAAAAGGGGGTTTTTTATGTTTCCCAGTCAGAAATTGCGTGTCGGGGATATTGTGGCTCGGAAGTCGCACGGATGTGATTTATTGTTTCAAATTGTTGATATTAATCAGGAAAAAGGCACATGCTCGCTCATTGGTTTGGATTACCGTCTGATGGCAGATGCACCGCTCAGCGATCTTGTAAAGGTAACAGAAGAGGAAATCGCAAAAATACGGAGCAAATCTGAGCAGAAACATATTGAAGCAATGCGAATGATTGAGCAAGAACGACGCTCTGCACGTGAGAGGAATATGTGGCGCCAGGTAAATTATATAAAGGAAATGGGTGGTTCATTTGATTGGCCGGGCAAAGTGCTTCATGTTGATGGAGACAAAAATTATTTGAAGAAATGTTTAACTGTATATGAGCAATTAAAAGTACCTGCTGTCGGCTATCATATTCCAGAAAAAGATTTCCCTCAACAAATTATTTCTATGCTGGAAAAGCACCAGCCGGATATTTTGGTGCTAACCGGACATGATGCTTTACAGAGCAAGCGCGGGCCGGCGGATGATTTGAATAGCTACCGTAATTCCAAATATTTTGTCCAGGCGGTAGAAAAAGCTCGGATGTTTCAGCAGGGCAAAGACAGCCTTATCATCTTCGCGGGAGCTTGCCAGTCCTATTTTGAAGCTATTTTAAACGCGGGCGCCAATTTTGCCAGTTCACCCAAGCGTATTAACATCCATACTCTCGATCCTGTATACATAGCCGAAAAGGTGGCGTATACATCGATTCAGCAATCCGTAAACATATTTGAGATGGTCAAGAATACGATTACCGGAATCGAGGGTGTAGGAGGTATCGAAACAAAAGGTTGCTTTCGTTTCGGGATTCCGAAGCCGCATTAACACTCCATACGCCTGAAATTATAGGATTATTGGGTCGTTAGCGTCCATCTTTCATCCCACGATGAAAACCGTGGGATGAAAGAAAGCGTTGCTTTATAAAGCACAACCTTTTTCTTATTTTTTTGATTTTTAAGATTTATAAGCGCTTTCTTGATAAAAAATTGTTGACAGCTTTTCTGTAGTCTTGCTATAATTTTCAATTTATTTGACATACTATAATGGTGGTGATATACTTACATATAGTGAGGTGGTCTGAATGGCGAGAAATACGTTACACGATATAAAACGTAGTTTAGATAATCACATTGGAGAACGGATTTTACTCCGTGCCAATGGCGGACGTCGTAAGACCGTGGAAAGAACGGGTGTACTGGAAGAAACATACCCGTCAGTGTTTATTGTGAAGTTGGATGAGGACAAACATGCTTTTGAGCGTGTGTCATACAGTTATGCGGATGTGCTTACAGAGACGGTGGAACTTACCATTTGCCGTAACAATGAACATATTCGCATTTCGCTTGAACAGTAATATACAGTAGGATTTTATATCCTGCTGTTTTTTATTTTGCTTTCTTACGTATACTATGCGTACGGGAAATAAAGGGGGCTGTATGTACATGGCACGCAGACGAGGGATTATGTCGGACAGACTCAAGTATGAGTTGGCTAAAGACCTTGGATTTTATGAAACGGTTCAGCGGGAGGGCTGGGGCGGCATCACGACCCGCGACGCGGGGAATATGGTGAAGCGGGCCATCCAGCTGGCCGAAGAAGCGCTTGCAAAACAGAATCCCGGCAAATAACATTTTTCCCGACCAAGGCCAGGCAATGTATGCCTGGCCTCTTCATATTATGCGTATTATATTGCTTCCACGTGGAAAAGGGAAGCGATTAATGCTAAAATAAGCAAAGCATAAAGTGGAAGGGAAGAAAGAATTGGTGAACGATGTTTACCTTATGATAAAAGCTCCGGCAAAAATTAATTTAACGCTGGATGTATTGGCAAAGCGTCCGGACGGCTACCATGAGATTGAAATGGTAATGACGACAATCGACTTAGCCGATCGATTGACCATTTACCCGCGGAAGGAAGACAAAATTACGCTTGATTGTAACGTAAGCTACTTGCCTCTTGATGAGAGAAATCATGTATACCAGGCAGCCCGGCTGGTAAAAGAACGTTTTGGCATTAAGCGTGGGGTTCATATTTATATTGACAAGCAGATTCCGATTGCAGCTGGCCTTGCGGGCGGAAGCAGCGATGCGGCAGCTACTATCAAAGGATTGAATCGCTTGTGGAATCTGAATATGAGCATGGCGGAGATGGCCGAGCTAGGCTCGCATATTGGTTCTGATGTTTCTTTTTGCGTGTATGGAGGAACTGCATTGGCACGTGGGCGAGGCGAGAAAATTGAACCGTTGCCGTGTCTGCCCCCTTGCTGGGTCATTTTAGCAAAGCCGCCTATTGGTGTATCAACCGCAGAAGTGTACGGAGCATTACGGGTGGAGGAACTGAAAGAAAGGCGAAAGTCCAGTGAAATGATTGCGGCGATTCGTCAGGGGGATTTTGTCGGTGTATGTCGCGCGTTGAACAATCATTTAGAAGCAGTGACGCTGAAAATGCATCCTCAGGTACGTCAGATTAAAGAAAGAATGTATCGTTTTGGTGCAGATGGTGTTTTAATGTCGGGAAGCGGTCCAACGGTGTTTGCGCTGACGGAGCATGAATCGCGCATGAACCGGGTTTATAATGGACTGCGTGGTTTTTGTAAGGAGGTATATGCCGTGCGTATTTTAGGAGAAAATAACGGGTAGCACTTGCGTAAATCCGTACATAAGTGGTATATTCACTTCATAATATTCGGTTTTTAATACGGAGGAGCGTACGTAGATGAAAAAGTTAAGGAGAAGTGCACGGCTGGTAGATATGACGCAGCACTTGCTGGCTCGTCCCCATAAATTAATTCCGCTAACTTTTTTCGCGGATCAATACGGAGCTGCAAAATCATCAATTAGCGAGGATTTGTCAATCATTAAAGAATTGTTTGAGTTAGAAGGAGTCGGACTGCTAAAGACAGTTGCAGGAGCAGCGGGCGGAGTGAAGTACATTCCGATGATGAACGCTACGGAAGCACGAACTGTTGTAGAGGATTTGTGCGAAATGCTGAAAAGTCCGGGCCGTTTGCTGCCAGGTGGCTATCTTTACATGGCTGATTTGCTAGGGGAGCCGGAAGCATTGTCCAAAATTGGTAAAGTATTTGCTTCCGTTTTCGCGGAAGCGGAGGCCAATTATGTGATGACAGTGGAAACAAAAGGAATTCCACTGGCATATGCCACAGCACATTACTTAAACATTCCGGTTGTGATTGTACGCCGTTATAGCAAGGTGACTGACGGCTCCGTAGTAAGTATTAACTATGTATCCGGTTCAAGCAAACGCATTCAGACGATGTCTCTTGCCCGCCGTGGATTGCCTGAGCATTCTAAAGTTCTCATTATTGACGACTTCATGAAGGCTGGTGGCACCATTCGGGGAATGATGGATTTGTTGGAAGAATTTAAGGCTGAAGTAGTAGGTGTTGGCATTTTTATGGAGACGGCTAATGTAAAAGAGCGTTTGGTGGATGATTATATTTCGCTGCTGCGGATGACGGAAGTAGATGTGCGCGATAAAGAAATTCGTCTTGAATTAGGAAATTATTTTAAAAAAGAAATATGAATGAATGTTGGAGGGATCTTCATGGAACAAATTTCTACTAATCAAGCTCCAGCGGCCATTGGCCCTTATTCTCAAGCCGTGAAGGTAGGAAACTTTATTTATACGTCAGGCCAAATTCCGTTAACACCCGAAGGCGAATTAGTAACAGGTGACATTGTAGCCCAAACGCATCAAGTATTCGCTAATCTGAAGGCTGTGCTGGCGGCAGCTGGCGCTACGTTGAATAATGTAGTAAAGGTAACCGTTTTTGTGAAAGACATGAACGACTTTGCCACTATTAACGAAATTTATGCAGAATACTTCGGCGAGCATCGTCCAGCTCGTTCTCTCGTTCAAGTAGCACGGTTGCCAAAGGATGTTTCCCTAGAAATTGAAATGATAGCAGCAGTATAAGATAAATAACATGTCAATAGGGTAAAATGCTGAAATTGTAAAAAACTTAAAAAATTTTTGTGGATATAGAAGGATTTTTTTCCACCTTTGTTGAATTACAGTTATCAAGCTTCTGATAATTGGTAAAAGGTGGTGAGCAGACATGGAAGTGACGGACGTAAGACTTCGTCGCGTAAACACGGATGGTCGCATGAAAGCGATTTGCTCAATTACGATTGACAATGAGTTTGTTGTGCATGACATTCGTGTTATCGACGGAAACAACGGTATGTTTGTGGCCATGCCGAGCAAACGTACTCCAGAAGGAGAATTTCGCGACATCGCGCATCCTATCTCTTCGTCTACTCGCGAGAAAATTCAAGCTGCCGTATTGGCTGAATATGAGCGTGTAGGGAATAATAATACAGAAGAACTCGTGGAAGAAGGAGCTTAATTTTATGGTTTCAAAGGGGCCTTGCAGAGAGGGGCCCTTTTTCTTGTGGTATAGGAAAGTATATGTTTGGAAACTGGTAATCCCCCAGGAAAACAAATAGGTTGCAGAGGCAAGATAGGTACGACTACTCGCCTATTCCTTGAAAGGAAAAGGACGGGCTTGTTTTTGTCCCTCTTTTTCTCTGTATCTTGAAATAGGAAAGCAATTAAGATATAGTCATTGTGGAACTTATCAAAATGGGAGGATACCATGTCGGATAAATTTGCGGTTGTATTAGCTGCTGGTCAAGGAACACGAATGAAGTCGAAGCTGTACAAGGTACTGCATCCCGTTTGCGGTAAGCCAATGGTTCAGCATGTAGTTGACAGCCTTAAAGAGCTGGACATGGCTCGTATCGTTGTCGTGGTGGGGCATGGAGCTGACAAAGTAAAGGAACAGCTGGGAAATGCAGTTGAGTATGCAATGCAGGAAGAACAGCTGGGAACCGCTCACGCCGTGATGCAGGTAGCTCCAATTTTAAAAGGAAAAAAAGGAACGACGCTTGTTCTGTCCGGTGACGAGCCGCTAATCAGCTCTGAAACACTTTCTGCTCTGGTAGCTCATCATGAGGCAAAACAGGCTGCCGGAACAATTTTAACCAGAATTATGGACAACCCTACGGGCTATGGCCGCATTATTCGCGGTGAGGACGGGGCTGTGGAACGAATTGTCGAGCAAAAGGACGCGAATGAAGAGGAACAGCGCGTGAGAGAGATCAATACGGGCACGTATTGTTTTGATAATGAAAAGCTGTTTTCCGCTCTTGAGAAAGTTGATAATAATAATACGCAAGGCGAGTACTACCTAACCGATGTAATCGAGATCCTTAAAAAACAAGGCGAGCGTATTGAAGCATCTGTAACGGAAGAAATAACCATTGGTGTTAATGATCGGGTAGCGCTCGCAAAGGCGGAAGCGCTTATGCGAGAGCGCATTCTTACTAAACACATGAGAGAAGGCGTTACCATCATCGATCCATCCAGCACATATATTGAAACGGATGTGGTGATTGGGCGCGATTCTGTGATTTACCCGGGTACGTTGATTGGCGCTGGCACCGTTATCGGTGAGGAATGTATAATTGGTCCGCATAGTCAATTGAAGAACTGCCAGGTGGGCGACCGCGTGGAAATTAAGCACTCTGTGCTGATGGATAGTCGCGTGGACAGCGATGCCACGGTGGGTCCGTTTGCATATATTCGCCCGCATTCCCATATTGGTGAAGGGGCGAAAGTGGGTGATTTTGTCGAAATTAAGAATACGTCTCTGGGCAAAGGAAGTAAAGTTTCCCATCTTACGTACTTAGGTGACGCCGAAATCGGAGAGAATGTAAATGTTGGTTGCGGTACCGTTACAGTAAACTACGATGGTGTAAACAAGTACAAAACGATTGTTAAAGATCGTTCGTTCATTGGATGCAACGTAAATCTTGTAGCGCCGGTAACGGTAGGCGAAGGCGCGTATATAGCGGCGGGCTCCACAGTTACGACAGACGTTCCGGATGGGGCGCTGGCAATTGCCCGCGAACGCCAGATTAATAAAGAAGATTACGCAAAGAAAATTATAAAGAAATAAGTTATGAAAGGTATGGAGGTTTAACAGGAGTATGGCGAATTATCGCGACCCAAAGTTAAAGGTATTTACTTGTAATTCTAATCCGGCTTTGGCGAAAGAAATCGTAGATCATATTGGTCTTCCAATGGGAAATGCGCAAGTTGTTCATTTTAGCGACGGTGAAGTACAGATTAAACTGAATGAGAGTGTACGTGGTGCTGACGTATTTGTCATTCAATCCACCTGCGCGCCCGTAAACGAACATGTGATGGAACTTCTTGTTATGGTGGACGCGCTGAAGCGTGCTTCAGCAAAGAGTATCAACGTGGTCATGCCTTATTATGGATATGCCCGTCAAGATCGCAAAGCGCGGGCGCGTGACCCGATTACGGCAAAATTAGTGGCGAATTTGATTGAAACGGCCGGAGCGCACCGCGTGATTACAATGGACCTCCATGCCACGCAGATTCAGGGATTTTTTGATATTCCAGTGGATCATCTGCTTGGGGTGCCGATCCTTGCTAAGCATTTTATTGAGAAAAAACTGGAAGATATCGTTGTTGTATCTCCAGACCATGGTGGTGTGACGCGTGCGAGAAAACTTGCTGAGCGTCTAGAGGCACCAATCGCCATCATTGACAAACGCCGCCCGGAACCGAACGTAGCGGAAGTAATGAATATTGTCGGTAATATTGAAGGTCGTACAGCAATTATTATCGATGACATCATTGATACAGCAGGAACCATTACGCTGGCGGCGAACGCTTTGATGGAAGCGGGAGCCAAAGCGGTATATGCTTGCTGTACGCATCCGGTATTATCTGGCCCGGCCATTGAGCGCATTCAAAATTCCAGCATTAAAGAACTGATTGTAACGAACACAATCCCGCTTGGATCTGAAAAGCAAATCGATAAAATTAAAGTACTATCTGTAGCACCGATTATCGGAGAAGCGATCATTCGCGTACACGAAGAATTATCGGTAAGCAAGCTGTTCGATTAATTTTTTCCTTGTTTTGTGATTGATCCCTTCTTTTATTGGGTAAGGTAGATAATGATATTGCTATGAACCTTACAATAGGAGGGGATAATAATATGGCAATGGAATTGAAAGCTCAAAAAAGGAAATTGGGATCGCACTCGATTCTAACAGAGTTACGCGGCAAAGGCCAAATTCCTGCCGTCTTATACGGAGATGGTAAGGAGAGTGAGCCGATTGCGGTTGAAGAACGTGAATTTATCCAGATTGCTAATCGTCAGGGATTACATCACGTCATCAAGCTAAATGTAGATGGAATTTCTTACAATGTCATGGTTAAAGACGTACAGAGCGACCCAATTAAAAATAAAGTGCTCCATTTGGATTTCAACAAGATAAATATGAACGAAAAAATTGACACCACCGTGGTGGTTGTCCTCGAAGGAGAGGCCGAAGGCGTAAAGAACGGCGGCGTCTTACAGCATATGTTGCGTGAGCTAACGATCAGTTGCTTGCCTAGCGAAATTCCGGATAAAATTACCTTTAATGTTGAACATTTGCAAATTGGCGATTCGGTGACGGTAAGCGATCTTACTGTCCCAGATGGTATCGAAGTGAAGCATGAAGGTGATGAAGTGGTGCTGAGTATTGTGCCGTCGCAGGCTCAGCCAACAGACATAGCCGCTGAAGAAGCCGAAGCGGACGCAGGAGCGGCGGATAGAACCGATGCAGAGAATAGCTCCGGCGACACGGCGCCGGATAGAGGATAAACGTTGCGAAAAAGCGTAACCGGTCGGTTGCGCTTTTTCAATGTTATAAAATAAGGGGAGAATGGTATGAAAATAATCGTGGGGTTGGGAAATCCGGGCCAGCAGTATGAAATGACCAGACATAATGTTGGCTTTTGGGCCGTTGATCTTCTTGCGGAAGCGTGGGATATTCCGTTAAGAGAAGGAAAGTTCAAAGGATTGATTGGCGAAGGCAGGGTCGGAGGCGAGAAAGTGCTTCTTGTCAAGCCCTTAACATATATGAACTTGTCCGGCGAATGTGTTGGTTCGCTTATAAGTTTTTACAAGGTTGATCCAAAGGAAAGTTTGTTGGTGATTTATGATGATCTCGACTTACCATGCGGGAAAATTCGTCTGCGTACCAAAGGAAGTTCAGGCGGACATAACGGGATGAAATCGTTGATTGCTCATCTGGGCACAGAAGAGTTCAAGCGTATTAAAATTGGTATCGGACGCCCTGCCCCAGGAAGAAAAGTCGCAGACTATGTGCTTTCCACATTTCCACCAGAGGAACTGGCCGAAGTGCAGGAAGCGGTTAAGAAATCAGCGGAAGCGGCGAAAACATGGATGGGTATGTCATTTTTGCGCGTGATGAATCAATTCAATTAATGAATCTATAAATGCACTGTATGTCACACTTACCTTCTGGAAAGAATAAGAATGAGCATATCGTATTTCCGGGAGGCATAAATATGAAGATACGATACATTTGTCCGCATTGCGGTATGTTGTATGCGGCCATCGACCATCCCGAAGCAACAGAAGAGCGCCTGGGGTTTCATTCCTTGACCCCCGATGAGAGGAAACATATAATTAGCTATGAAGCAAACGGGGATATTGTGGTAAGCATAACATGTGAATATTGTAGTGAAGCCATCCACCGTTATCCTGAGCTTACGTATCCTTTGCAATAAAGCAGACAGGGCCTTGGCTTTTGCGCTAAGGCTTATTTTTGCATTGATTTTATTTGTAATTTCTTATAAGGAGAGGAGGAAGGGTGATTGCAGGGTCTGGTAGAAAGATTTAAGCGTGACAGCGAATTCGAGGCGATTGTGGAAAGCTTCGAAAAAGGGTTGCGCGAACAGTTAGCATCCGGGTTAAGTAACTCGGCCCGTCAGATATTTTATGCCGCACTTTATCAGAAAATGGAGCAACCTCTGGTAATTGTGACGCACAATATGTTCCAGGCTCAGAAAGTATATGATGATATGAGCCAGTTGATTTCCCCTGATGAGCTATGGCTGTATCCGGCTAATGAAATGGTTATCTCAGAAGTATCCATTTCTAGCCCGGAGACGCTTAGCCAGCGAATTGAAGTATTGAACGCTCTTTCCGCAGGAAAAAAAGGCGTGCTTATTGTTCCATATGCCGGAGTGCGCCGTTCGGTCGTGCCTGTAGATGAGTGGAGGCAAGCCCAGTGTTCCATTAAAGTTGGAAGCGAAATTGAATTGGATAGTTTTCTAGCAAAGATGGTAGCGCTTGGATATGAGCGGGTAGAAATGGTAGAAGCGCGTGGCGAGATTAGCGTTCGTGGGGGAATTATCGATATTTTCCCCGTATACACGGCAAATCCGGTTCGGATCGAATTGTTTGATGCGGAGGTTGACTCTATCCGGACATTTGATATTTCCACCCAGCGTTCCATTGAAAATTTATCCGAAGTGGTTATCGGCCCAACCCGGGAGGTCTTTGGCGATAAAGCGGTGTTTAACCGAGCGGCGGAAAGGCTTGAAGAGCATATGAGCCGTGCATTGCCCAAGGTAAAAGACATTCAGGCGAGAGAGAAAATTTTGGAAAAAGTCGGATGGGAGATTGAACAGCTTCGTCAGGGTCATTCATTTACGGGAATCTATAAATATATTTCTTTTCTTTATCGGACAAATGAAACACTGATAGATTATATGTCATGTTCTCCGCTTGTCGTGATTGATGAGCCTTCCCGTATTGTAGAGGCGGCCGCTCAATTGGAAAAAGATGAAGCAGAATGGAAGACGACATTAATACAGCAAGGGGAATTTCTTCCTGATATTGAATTATCTCATTCACTGGAAGACATTATTGCGCCGAAAAAATGGAAGATTCTTCATGCCTCACTTTTTTTGCGTCAGGTGCCGAAAACGAATCCACAGAACGTTGTGAACTTTAACTGTAAAGCGATGCAGAATTTCCACGGTCAGATGAATGTGCTTAAAACGGAAATGGAACGTTGGAAGAAAGCCAAGGCCACCGTAGTATTCTGCGCGGCAGATGAAGAACGGGCGCGCCGTTTGGAGCGCGTATTTCATGACTATGATATTGAAGCGGATATTATCCTTTCACCGGAAAAAGCGCTGGAAAGTGGAAGACCGGTTATTACCCTTGGCAATCTGCAAAGCGGATTTGAACTTCCGATGCTGCACCTCGTAGTGATTACAGAAACCGAAGTGTTTACCCAGAAGCAGCGCAAAGCAGCAAAGACGCGGAAAAATTTGAGCAATGCTGAGCGCATTAAAAGCTACACAGAGCTTCGGGTTGGAGATTATGTTGTGCACGTAAATCATGGTATCGGAAAATATTTGGGGATTGAAACGCTTAAAATTAATGGTATTCATAAAGATTATCTTCATATTAAATATGCTGGCAATGATAAGCTATATGTTCCGATTGAACAAATCGATCAGGTACAAAAGTACATCGGCAGTGAAGAAAAAGAGCCGAAAGTATACAAATTGGGCGGAAGTGATTGGAAAAAAGTTAAGAGTAAAGTCCGCGCTTCTGTGCAGGATATTGCCCAGGACTTGATTCGTTTGTATGCGGAGCGTCAGCAGGCAAGAGGATACGCCTTTAGCAAAGATGGAGAAGAGATGCGTGAATTCGAAGCGATGTTCCCTTATGAGGAGACGGAGGATCAGCTTAGGGCGATTCGTGAAATTAAAGAAGATATGGAGAAGCCGCGTCCCATGGATCGTTTGCTTTGCGGTGATGTTGGCTATGGGAAAACAGAAGTGGCTATTCGCGCCGCATTTAAGGCCGTCATGGATGGAAAACAGGTAGCTGTGCTTGTTCCAACGACGATCCTCGCTCAGCAACATTATGAGACGTTCCGGGAAAGATTTGCCGATTACCCGGTTAACATCGCAGTTATTAGTCGGTTCCGTACCCGGAAAGAGCAGAACCAGACGATCAAGGGATTAAAAGACGGAACGGTTGATATTATCATCGGTACGCATCGTTTGTTGTCTAAAGACGTGGCATTCAAAGATTTAGGCCTGCTTATTGTCGATGAAGAACAGCGTTTTGGTGTTACACACAAGGAAAAGTTGAAGAAGTTAAAGACAAATGTGGATGTTTTGACATTGACAGCGACTCCGATTCCGCGTACACTGCACATGTCGATGCTTGGCGTGAGGGATCTGTCGATCATTGAGACGCCGCCGGAAAACCGTTTCCCGGTACAGACATACGTTATGGAATACAGCGGTGCGCTTGTACGGGAAGCCATTGAACGCGAATTAGCGCGTGAAGGACAGGTTTATTTCCTTTATAACCAAGTTCAGGGTATTGAACAGATGGCAGACCAAATTCGCCTGCTTGTTCCGGAAGCGCGAGTGGTGGTTGCCCATGGTCAGATGAGTGAAACGGAACTTGAATCTGTCATGTTGAGTTTTTTGGAGGGCGAGGCCGATGTCCTTGTCAGCACAACCATTATTGAGACAGGTGTGGACATTCCAAATGTAAATACGCTTATTGTAACAAATGCTGACCGTATGGGACTGTCACAACTGTATCAGTTGCGCGGGCGTGTGGGTCGCTCCAATCGGATTGCGTATGCATACTTCACATACCAGCGTGATAAGGTGTTGAATGAGGTTGCAGAAAAGCGTTTGCAAGCGATTAAAGAGTTTACGGAACTAGGCTCTGGGTTTAAAATCGCGATGCGTGACCTGTCTATTCGTGGCGCGGGGAACTTGCTTGGAGCGGAGCAACACGGCTTCATTGCATCCGTTGGTTTTGATTTGTACAGTCAGATGCTGAAGGATGCGATTGAGGAACTGAAAGGTGAGCCGAAGAAAGAGGAAGAAGTGCATCCGGAGATTAATTTGACGATCGATGCATTTATTCCGTCCGACTATATTCAGGACGGAAAGCAGAAAATCGAGATGTACAAGAAGTTCGCGGCCGTTTCTTCTTTTGAAGAAATTGATGAATTAACAGAAGAACTGGAGGATCGCTTTGGTGATATTCCGCAAAGCGTTCGGAATTTGTTGCTGGTGTCCAAACTGCGCGTGCATGCGAGAAAACATCGTATTGTGGAGATCAGCCAAAAGGGAGATACGATTCAACTTGTCTTCCACGAAGATCAGAGTACTAAAGTGGATTGGGGTGACCTCTACGAAATTAAGGGGCCTCTTCTGCGGAGAATTACGCCCTCGCGTCAAGGGCAACAGGTTGTGGTCGGCATAAAGGTCAAAGGGCTAAATCATGAAGAAAGTATTGAGCTTGTGGAGAATTTCCTCATGCAATTCGATGAATTAAAAAAGAAACAAGAAGGCGAGGCAGTAGCTGATGTGGCCAACTAAAACGTACGGGAGGTTGATTGCGGTAGGCGTTCTGACACTAACTGTACTTGCAGGATGCGGAAAGAACGACCCCGTTGTCGCCAAATATGACAACAACAAAGAAATTACGGAATCGGCATATAAGAATTACGTAGAAGTGATCAAAGCCATTGATCCGGGTATGGCGGGGGTGATTGACGCGGGAGATAAAGAAGCGTTGACATCAGTGCTTCATTACCAGATCATGAGCAGGCATATTGCTGATCAGGTGAAAGAGACTGATGAAATGAAAAAAGAAGCGAACCAGAATTTTTCTCAATTTGAGGAATTTGCTAAGCAGCAACTTGCACAATCGGAGAAAATGGATCAGTTCTACGCCAATCACAAAGTAACGGAAGAAGAGTTGAAGGATTTTTTCCTTGATCAGGTAAAAATGATTTCTTATTTTTCCAAAGATATTAAGGAAGAAGACAAGAAAAAGGAATATGAACAGGCAAAAAAATTGGGATACCTAACCCAGGTAGATGTACGCCATATTCTGATTGGCACGGACAAACGCTCTAAAGCGGAAGCGAAGAAAAAAGCGGAAGAGCTTGTGAAGCAGCTGCGAAATGGTGCGAATTTTGCCAAACTGGCGAAGGAAAATACGGACGATCCGGGCAGTAAAGAGACAGGCGGTCTATATCAATATCCGATGCCTGATGGGACTACCTTAGAGCAGACGGCAGAGCCGTACAAAAGGGCGGCCATGACGCTACCACTCAACAAAATCAGCGATCCGATTGAAACGAAATTCGGATATCATATCATGCGTGTTGAAAAGCGAAAAGTGCGGACATATGATGAAGTGAAAAAAGATATTACCTACATGCTAGCGCAGAAAAAAGAGGGTGAATTCTTAACGACAAAAGTAAAAAGTATCATCAAGGAAGAAAAAATTCCGGCATCCATGATTAAAGAGCAGCCGAAACAGTCTGCCCCAAGTGCACCGGGACAGCCAGGTCAGCCTGTGCCGAGCACGCCTGCACCGAATGAACAACCGGCTCCGGTGCAACCGAATGGCGACCAGACATCCCAGAATAAATAATTCTTTACACTCAGGCCTTGCGAATTCGCAAGGCTTTTTCTTATTGTATAAGAAGTATATTCTGCTTTACAGTGATAAAGCGACATGTGCTTTCTTTCCATGTGGAAAAAGGACTAGGCATAATCCCGCGAGTTTTTCTTGAGGAATACAGGTATGCGGATTGAACAAGAGATGGTGAATATTCTCCCGTCAGGAGATAAATACTACAAGCAAGCTAATCATATGTTGCAGTCATTTAACCACTTTAAGAAAGCGAGGCATCAAGAATTATGAAGGCAACTGGTATTGTGCGCCGAATCGATGATCTAGGGCGTGTGGTAATTCCGAAAGAAATTCGCCGTACGCTCCGCATTCGCGAAGGTGATCCGCTGGAGATTTTCGTCGACCGTGATGGAGAAGTGATTCTGAAAAAGTATTCGCCGATTGGAGAACTCGGTGACTTCGCCAAAGAATACGCTGATTCGTTGTATGAAAGTACGAGTCATATTACGCTAATCAGTGACCGCGACACCGTTATAGCTGTATCTGGCGCTTCCAAGAAAGAATACTTGGACAAGCCGATTGGTGAAATTGTGGAAACCTGCATGGAAGAACGGCGCTTACATCTGCAAACGAACGCAGGCGAATATGAGATCATTCGTGACCATGAAGAACAGTATTCTTCGTATGTCATCGCTCCGATTATTGCCGGCGGTGATCCGATTGGCTCCGTCATTCTTCTGACGAAAAGTGATCAGGCCAAGATGGGCGACCTAGAAGTGAAGCTGGTTGAAACCGCAGCCGGTTTTCTGGCAAAGCAAATGGAGCAATAGGAGAAGTATTAGGAATGTGGAAAGCTCCCTGGCAAAATATTTTGCCAGAGAGCTTTTTTATTGTAAGGAAAGTTCGCCCTCTATCCGGCATAAGCTATTTCAGGAGGGCAAGCTTGACAGGCCCCGCTCTGACGTTTTTTTGTGATATAATATCCGAGAATTTACTGGGAAAAGAGAGGGAAATCTATGTCTAAGACTCAGGGAGCCTCTTTTTTGAAAGGAGCTGCCATACTGGGAGCGGGAGCGCTATTATCAAAGATGCTTGGCGTTGTGTATCGCATTCCGTACCAGAACATTACAGGCGACCTTGGTTATTACGTGTATACTCAGGTATATCCGTTATATAGCGCGCTCCTTATCCTTGCAACGGCTGGATTCCCGATTGCCATTTCAAAATTTGTGGCTGAAAAGCTTGCGGTTGGCGATGTGTACGGAGCGCGCAAAATTTTTCGTGTATCTGCGGGTGTATTGACGCTAACTGGTTTTTTGTTTTTCCTTCTGCTTTGGTTTGGGGCACCGGCGCTGGCACAGTTCATGAAAGATGAAAAGTTAGTCATGCCGATTCGAAGCGTATCGTTTGCTCTGCTTATTGTACCGGTAATGGCGGCAATGCGAGGATATTTTCAAGGCCATCATAACATGGTGCCGACCGCCGTTTCACAGATTGGCGAACAGTTCGTGCGGGTGGCTACCATTATTGTCTTATCTTACTGGTTTATGAAGACGACCGGAGATGTGTACCTTGCCGGTGCAGGTGCCGTATTTGGTGCGGTAACAGGAGCATTTTTCGCGTTTATTCTTATGCTGGTTTTCTGGCAACGTAACCAGAGCGTGCAGCGGCAGGTTTGGGAAAGCGCAGGGAAGCATTCATACAGGAAGGAAACGGTTGGAGAAATCGTACGTAAATTATTTTATTACGCAATTCCGATATGCCTTGGTTCCCTTGTGCTTCCGCTGATGCAGCTTTCTGATTCATTTACTGTTGTCAGCATGTTGATGCGGGGAGGAAATACGGCGGAAGCGGCGTATCAGTTAAAAGGAGTTTTTGATCGCGGCCAGCCGCTTGTGCAGTTTGCCGCCTTCTTTGCCACAGCACTTTCCCTGTCGCTTGTCCCGGCAATTGCCGAAGCGCAGGCGCTTAGGCAACACCATTTGATCGCTGCGCGTACGGAGCTGGCGCTTCGCTTGACTTTTTTATTTGGCTTGCCAGCTTCCCTCGGTTTGGCTATTGTTGCCGGTCCAGTAAATGTAATGCTGTATGAGAATGGAAATGGAACATTGACATTAATGGTACTTTCGTTTACAACCATTTTCTCAACGCTCGGCATTACATCAGCTGGAATCCTACAGGGGATGGGTGAGGTAACCCTTCCGGTGCGCAATTTGTTTATTGGCGTGGTCATCAAACTTCTATTAAATATTTTGCTGATTCCACTTTTCGGGATTACCGGTGCGGCGCTTGCCACCGTATTTTCTCATATTGTTGCTACGATTCTTAATTTATGCGCGGTATCTCGTTTTACAGGCGCAAGATTCGGGCTTCGTTCCTTCTTTGCTAAACCATTTTTGGCGGTCACGGTGATGGGGCTTGCTGTATTTGTTGCCCGGCAGGCAGCGGAACGCGGACTGGCAGGCGTGTTTGATTCTGAACGACTGTATTTTACCGTAGTAAGTCTGATCGCCGTTAGTGCGGGTGTTATTATGTATGCTATCGCCCTGCTCTTATCGGGAACGGTACGACGCGCCGATTTAGCAAGCACGGAAGCGGGCAGAAAAATCATTCCGCTGTTGTTAAAATTGCGGCTTCTGCATGATTAATTAACGAAAGGGGACGAAACCATTGAACAAAATTACAGTTATCGGACTCGGCGCGGGAAATCTGGAAGGACTTCCTCTTGGGATTTACCGCATGTTAAAGCAGGCGCAACATCTGTATATCCGTACAGAAAAACATCCTGTAGTCGCCGAACTTGCCGTGGAAGGCATTCTATACGAAAGTTTTGATGAAGTATACGAAGCGCATGACCAATTTTCGGACGTGTACGAAGAAATCAGCAAACGCTTGCTTGAGCTTGCGACGAAAAAAGGAAACATTACATACGCCGTACCCGGTCATCCGTTGGTGGCGGAGCGTACAGTGCAACTTTTGTTGGCGAAAGGGAAAGAACGTGGGATCGAGATTGAAATTAAAGGCGGGCAAAGTTTTCTTGAACCGGTATTTTCTGCGCTTAAGGTGGATCCGGTAGAAGGCTTTTCCTTGTTGGACGCGACCGATTTGCGCGACTACCATATCCAGCCTAAGATGCATCATTTGATTTGTCAGGTATATGACGCGTTTGTCGCTTCTGATGTAAAATTAACGTTAATGGAAGTATATCCGGACGATTTTCCGGTTACCGTCGTGACCGCCGCAGGTGTTGCCGGGCAAGAGAAAATTACGACCGTCCCATTGTATGAATTGGATCGCCTGAACGAGTACAGCAATTTGACAATCGTTTATGTTCCACCGACGGAAGAGGATCAGACGTTAAACCGCCAGTTCTGGCGGTTACGGGAAATCGTTGCTATTCTGCGCAGTCCGGAAGGATGTCCGTGGGATCGGGAGCAGACTCACCAATCCATTCGGAAAAACTTAATTGAAGAAACGTATGAAGTGCTTGAGACGATCGACGATAATGACCCGGAAGCGCTGTGCGAGGAAATGGGCGACTTGCTGCTGCAAATTATGCTTCACTCACAGATGGCAGAAGAAGACGGGTATTTTACGGTTCGAGACGTTATTGAAGATTTAAATAAAAAGTTGATCCGCCGTCATCCGCATGTATTTGGAAACTCTGAAGCGGAGAATGCGGAAGAAGCGCTGCAAAATTGGAAGGATATCAAAGAAAAAGAAAAAAGAGAAAAAGGGAAAGAAGTAGCATCTCTGCTTGATGGGGTGCCGCGTGATTTGCCTGCCCTTTATAAGGCGTATAAGTACCAGAAGAAAGCGGCAGAGGTTGGATTTGATTGGGACAAGCTTTCCGATGTTCTGGATAAGGTAAAAGAAGAGTTAGAGGAATTGAATGAGGCACAGACGCTGGAACACCGTCGGGAAGAGCTGGGCGATTTGTTGTTTGTCATTGTGAACGTAGCTCGCTTTATGAAGATTGACCCGGAAGAAGCGCTTGCGTTGACAAACAAGAAGTTTTACTCTCGTTTCTCGTATATTGAGGAAAAACTACGGGAAGCAGGCAAAACGTTTGCCGATACCACGCTAGAAGAAATGGAAAGCTGGTGGCAGGAAGCGAAAACAAAGAAGAAAGAGGGGATATAGATGCGGTTGGATAAATTCTTAAAAGTTTCTCGGTTAGTCAAACGTCGCACGCTGGCGAAAGAAGTGTGTGATCAAGGCCGGGTCACTTTGAACGGTCAAGTGGCCAAATCAAGCTCTGCTGTCAAAGTGGGGGATGAGTTAACCATTCGTTACGGCAACAAGCTCATCACTGTCAAAATCGAAAAAATCCTCGATACAACTAAAAAAGACGAGGCAGCCACAATGTATACATTAATTAATGAAGAATATCTTCCCCGCGATAACCGGGAAGAAACCGATATTTCTATTTGGTGACTTCATTGATGATCTGTAATTGGCGAAAAGGATAGCGAGGGAGCATGAGCTGGGTTTCTTTTTCCTGCCCAGCGTCCATGCTTCCTCGCTTTCTTTGTTCTAATTATGGCTTGCCCTCCATAGGATGGTATAAAAAGGAGGGTGGGTCGAGATGATGGAAACGAATCCGAAGAAGACAATTCGTCACGAACTTGTGATGGTTAATCGCAAAAAACTCGATATAACAGGCGTGCTCAAGGTAGAAAGTTTCGATCATGAAGAATTCCTGCTCCAGACAGAGGCGGGGTTTCTTACGATAAAAGGGAAAAATTTGCATATGAAGAATTTAAGCCTTGAGACGGGACAGGTATCGATTGAAGGACTGGTCTTTGCGATGGAGTATATCGATGAATCTTATCAGGGAGAAAAAGCCAGAGGACTATTTGGCCGGATTTTTAAGTGACGCTTACCGGACAGGCAGTGACGATGATGTCAATGGTGTTGTGCGGACTGGCCATGGGCATACTATATGATACATACCGGACAATGGAGCGGAAGTGCCGTCTTGCCCGTTGGCTGGTATGGCTTTGCGACTTTTTATTCTGGATAAGTTGTATATTTCTTGTATTCGGTACACTCTTGCGCGTCAATGAAGGGATTGTAAGAATTTATATTTTCCTTGGTCTTGCCGTAGGTGTGGTATTATATTTTCTTCTATTTCAGCGTACGTATCTATACATTTTGAACAAGCTTATCTTTTTTTCTTTATGGCTTTACCGGGTCACACTTCGCACCGGATATTATCTGCTGGTCGCTCCGGTTCTTTTTTTGTATCGTATCCTGCTATCGACGGCACTTTTGCTGTTCTCTGTTATTTTCAGAATAGGAAAATGGATTTTGCTGCCATTTAGATTTTTAGGGCATAAGCTGTGGGGGTGGATGTGGCACTTTCTACAAAAACCGCTAGGAAGAGTAAGAGAAAAGGCAAGAAAAAGGTGGCAAGCCTTGACGAGTTGGATAAAAGGTAAGAAAATGTAAAATAATCAATCAAGAAAGGTGAACGATATGCAGAAACCGCAATCTTTGCCACCAAACTACGGACGGAAGCGCCGCATGCGTCTTTTGCAGATTATTGTCATTTTGTTTTTGTCATGGGCTGGATATACGTATTATTCACAAAGCCAACAATTGAATGCAAAACAACGTGAGCTTGTGGATTTACAGCGTCAGGTGGCTGAAGTACAGCAAGAGCAGAAACAGCTCGAATTACAGGTAAAAAGAATGTATGATAAGGATTATATTAGTGAACTGGCGAGGAAAAATTTCTTTTTTTCCAAAGAGGGAGAGATTATTTTCATAACCCCGGATGAGAAAAAGAAAAACCAGTAGTGGCGCGGACGAAGGAGCTTTTCGCTCCTTTTTTTACGCGCTTTTTTTCTTTTCACCACGTTCGCAAGAAAATCGACACTTGTGTGAAAATTCGGCGTTAGTTGTCGGAATTTTTTTAAATCCTATCTTCCAATTTTGACAAAATTTAATTTCAGAATGTGCTTATAATGGGAATCACAAAAATTAGATTAGGTGGTGCTTATGTATGATGCAGAACAAATCGATGGCGATAGCGGGGGGGATGACCGCTCCGGTTGGGAAGGCGGGAAAAAAAGGTGGAAAATGGTTATACGCAGTATCGTACCAGTGGAGCCTGCTCCATTTGCTGATGGGTTTTTTATTGGGAAGAGCGGTCATTTTTCAGGAACTTTCTCCGTTTGCTATTCCTTTTTTCGCGGTGATGTACTTTTTAAAGAAAAATCGGCTGCTTCTTGTTATGTTTTCGGTTATGGCTGGAAGCGCAATGCAGTCGATAAGTATCGCTTCAGCAAATTTTTTGGGGATGGCCATGGTGCTCGTCATACTGAGCCTATTGGAGAAAGGCAGAAGGATAGAGTTGAACTATGCTCCGTTGGTTTCATTTCTCGCGGTCCTCCTCAGCAATATGGCGGTTGACTATATCATGAACCAATTGACTTGGCACACGTTATTTATGAACGGTGTAGCGGCGGTACTCGGCTTGATTTTAACTCTTATTTTCGTGCAGGCGATCCCGATTGTGACTACGAAGCGTAGTCAGCAGCATTTGCAGACAGAGGAAATCATTTGTCTAATTATTCTTTTGGCATCCGTGATGACGGGAACGGTTGGCTGGATTGTGCAGGATGTATCAGTCGATAATGTGCTTGCGCGCTATCTTGTTCTATTATTCGCCGCCGTGGGTGGAGGAACGGTGGGTGCCGCTGTTGGTGTAGTAACCGGGCTTGTACTTAGCCTGGCTAACATAGATGCAGTTTATCAAATCAGCTTACTAGCATTTTCTGGCTTGCTGGCTGGTTTGCTTCGTGAAGGTAGAAAAGTAATGGTGGCGCTTGGCCTTCTTATCGGTTCTGCGATTTTGACCATATATGTAGGCGAACAGCGGGAAATTTTGCAATCTTCGCTGGAAACATTCGCAGCTGTGCTGTTTTTTTTGATTACACCGCGCTTTGTGCTCGATAAAATCGCAACGTTTATTCCAGGCACGGAAGAAAATGCGTTTTCACAGCAGCAATACTTAAGAAAGGTGCGTGATGTAACAGCTGGTAAAATGGAGCAGTTTGCACAGCTTTTCACTAAGCTGTCCGAGACCTTTGCTGGTCCCGATTTGGCGAAGCCAGATGAAGCGTTACAGAAAGATTATTTTTTAAGCGAGGTGACGAAAACGACGTGCCAGCGCTGCTGGAAAAAAGATCAGTGCTGGAGCCGGGATTTCGATAATACGTATGAAGCATTAACTCAGATGGTACACGCTATGAAACAGGAAGGTGGAGTAAACCTGAATGAAATGCCGAAAGAATGGTTGCGCAAATGCGTGAAGCAGGATCGTGTTTTGAGTAGTATGGAGCAGGAGTACATGCGCTGGCAAACGCAGCTGCATTTAAAGCAGCAAATTGCTGAAAGCCGACGGCTTGTGGCCGAGCAGCTGGCGGGAGTATCGCGTGTGATGCAAAATTTTGCTCAAGAAATCCAAAAAGAAGGCATCCACCTTCATGTGCAGGAACAGCAGATTTTAAGCGCATTAGAAGGAGTAGGGTTGTCCATACGAAACGTCGATATTGTGAATCTGGAAGAAGGGAAGGTAGATATTGAAATTACGCAGCCGTCATGCCAGGGCAGAGATGAATGCTCAAAGATTATCGCGCCGCTGTTAACCGATATTCTGGGAGAAAAAATTACGGTAAAAAATAAAAACTGTCAAGCGTTTGAAGATGGCCTGTGCCACATGTGCCTAGGTTCGGCACAAGATTTTGAAATCGATACCGGCGTGGCTGGCGCCGCAAAAGGAGGACAACTGCTATCCGGCGATTGCTTTAAAATTATGGAGTTTGGCAGCGGCAAAATGGCATTGGCGATAAGCGATGGTATGGGCAATGGAGAAAGGGCATATGTAGAAAGTTCTTCTACGCTGGAACTGTTGCAACAATTGCTCGAATCCGGCATGGAAGAAACATTAAGCATTAAATCCGTGAATACGGTTCTTTCGCTTCGATCTCCTGACGAAATATTCGCCACGGTAGATCTTGCCTTGATTGACCAGCATACTGGACAGGCAAAATTTATCAAAACCGGCTCCACTCCAAGCTTTATTAAGCGCGGCAAAGAAGTGATTTCGATTTCGGCTAATAATTTACCGATTGGCATTATTGATGACATTGACGTCGACGTCGTGAGTTGTCAATTAAAACCGGGGGATTTGCTCATTATGATGACAGACGGTATCTACGAAGCGCCGCGTGTCGAAAATAAAAACTTGTGGATGAAACGGAAAATTTCTGAACTGAAAACCAATGACCCGCAAGAGGTCGCGGATTGCCTGCTCGAATTGGTTATCCGACACCATTATGGCGAGATTCATGACGATATGACAGTAATGGTGGCTAAGATTGACCATTATATGCTCCCGTGGGCAACGATTCCTGTACCAAACGCCCCGAAAATTGATCGCCCACGTTATGTCAGCTAAGAAAAAATGGCGCCTGCCCTGTCCGGACATAGTCGGATTGTTGGGACAGGGCTGTTTTTTTTGTTATAGTGAGCGTTTTGCAAAATAGCAATTTTCACCGAAAGTGAAAAAGCGAATACGATACTAAAGTTGATTTTACTTTATTTTTTAAAGTTGCTTCCTGATTTAAAAGCTGTTCAAGGACATACGGGCAGAATTTTTTGTTCTACTTTTTATGCACAACGTTGGCGTACAGACGCTTTAGACATAGCCAAGGCTGAAGCAAGTAAAATACAGAGGTTCAGAAAAACTTGCGTTTTTACTTTTTGAATACCACGGATATGAAGTTGATTTACCGTTAGATTTTCTTTGAGTCTGGCAAAAACGCGTTCTACGCTTGTT
>NZ_FNDE01000040.1 GCF_900099925.1 Aneurinibacillus thermoaerophilus
ACTGGGTTTTTTAAGTGCTGCCTTTTTTCGATAAATGAGGCATCTTAATTTCCAATTTCGTAGTTTGAGGAACTTGACATATTACCGCAGGACTTGTCTTTGTTTAAATTACATAAGTCCGGCGATCATCATATCAATGACTTTAATACCGATAAAGGGCGCGACCATACCGCCAAGACCATAGACCAATAAGTTTCGACGCAGCAATCGGTTAGCATCCATCGCTTTATACTTCGCACCTTTCATCGCCACCGGAATCAGCAGGGGAATAATAATAGCGTTGAAGATGAGCGCCGACAGGATTGCGGATTGCGGCGAGGTGAGTCGCATAATGTTGAGTGCCTGCAACTGCGGCAGAGCCACGATGAACAATGCTGGAATAATCGCGAAATATTTAGCGATATCGTTGGCAATGGAAAATGTTGTGAGCGAGCCGCGTGTAATCAGCAGTTGTTTTCCGATTGCGATCACGGAAAGAAGCTTTGTCGGATCGGAATCCAGGTCAATCATATTCGCCGCTTCTTTCGCAGCCATCGTACCTGAATTCATGGCAAGACCAACATCAGCCTGGGCGAGAGCAGGAGCATCGTTTGTGCCATCTCCGGTCATGGCAACCAGCTTGCCCTGTGCCTGTTCACGCTTGATCGCCTCGATTTTATCTTCCGGCTTGGCTTCAGCGATGAATTCATCTACCCCGGCTTCCTGGGCAATCGTCGCAGCTGTGAGCGGGTTATCACCCGTACACATAACGGTTTTAATCCCCATCGCCCGCAGTTCAGCAAACCGTTCCTTTAAGCCTGGTTTTACCGTATCTTTTAAATAGATAAGACCATAGATGCGATTGTTAATGGACACGGCAAGCGGTGTTCCGCCCGCCTTGGCGATTTGGTTTGCTTTTTCTTCTAAATCATTCGGAATCGAGCCGTTGGCTGTTATAACAAACGCTTTAATCGCATCCACCGCCCCTTTGCGAATCTTTGTGCCGTTGCTTACGTTTAAGCCAGACATCCGGCTTTCTGCGGTAAATTCAATAATCTCTGCATCTGCATATTCATTTTCTGGCCACGTAACACCAAGCTTATTTGCTAACTCTACAACAGAACGTCCTTCCGGGGTTTCGTCTTTAACGGAGGATTGTAGAGCTGCCAGCGTTATATCTTTTTGCGATACACCGTCTACAGGGATAAACTCGGCTGCCATACGGTTACCAAAGGTAATCGTTCCTGTTTTATCAAGAATCATCGTATCAATATCGCCGGCTGCCTCGACCGCTTTGCCTGACATCGCCAGCACGTTAAACTGGGTAACACGGTTCATTCCGGTGATTCCAATTGCGGAAAGCAGTCCGCCAATTGTTGTTGGAATCAGGCAAACTAGAAGTGCAATTAATGTTGCGGTATCCAGCTTAATGTGCAGGTAGTTAGCCAGCGGTACAATCGTTATGATAACGAATAAGAAAATGAGCGTTAGTACGGTCAGGAGGGTAGTCAAAGCGATTTCGTTCGGTGTTTTTTGACGTGTTGCCCCTTCAACAAGAGAAATCATGCGGTCAAGGAATGACTCCCCCGGGTCAGTCGTTACTTTTACAATGATATAATCGGAGACTACGCGCGTCCCTCCGGTAACCGAAGAAAAGTCACCGCCTGCTTCTTTAATTACTGGGGCAGATTCTCCTGTAATGGCTGATTCATCAACGGAAGCGAGGCCTTCGATAATTTCACCGTCAGATGGAATAAGCTTCCCTGCGTCAACGCGGACAATATCACCCTTACGCAGCTGGGTGGATGATACCTCTTTAATCGAACCGTCTTTTTGCAAGAGTTTAGCTATTGTATCAGATTTTGTTTTTCGCAACGTATTAGCCTGAGCCTTGCCGCGTCCTTCTGCAAGTGCCTCAGCAAAGTTGGCGAACAGGACGGTAAACAAAAGAGTCAGAAAGACCGTAACATTGTATCCACGGCTTACGGTGCTCGGACCGAATGCATCTGGCACCACACATAAAACAAAAGTAATGAATGTCCCGATTTCAACAATAAACATGACGGGATTTTTGATCATCATGACAGGATTTAATTTTTTAAAAGAGTCGATAACGGCTTGAGTGATCATTTCTTTGCTGAGCGTCTTTTTCTGCTTGATAGCCATACAACATCCTCCTCATTTATAGTCAAACGGACAAAAGGTTCCTTTACATCCCCAGATGTTCGGCGATAGGGCCGAGCGCCAGAGCAGGGAAGAAAGTTAGCGCGCCAATGATCAGAATCATCATTAGCAGAATGACGGTAAACAGCGGCGTATCAGTACGGAAAGTTCCGACAGAGGCAGCGACTCTCGACTTGGTTGCCAGCGAGCCAGCGATAGCAAGCATAGCGATAATGGAGATGTAGCGGCCGAACAGCATGACAAGTCCGATTGATATATTATAAAAATTTTTGTTTGCTGTAAGACCGGCAAAAGCAGACCCATTGTTCGCTGCGCCGGATGTAAAAGCGTATAGCACTTCAGAAATACCGTGCGAACCCGGATTTAGGATAGATGCCATGGATTCTGGACGCAGGAAGGCAAGTGCAGTTGGCACCAGGATAAGAATCGGATGGATCAGAAGGGCAATGGAGGCCAGCTTCATCTCCTTTGCTTCAATTTTTCTTCCAAGAAATTCCGGCGTCCTACCAACCATTAAGCCGCAGATAAATACACTTAAAATGACATAGAGCAGGCCATTTAATAAACCGACACCTTTACCGCCGAATACGTTGTTGAGCATCATTTCTGCGAGCGGAACAAAACCACCTAACGGAGTCAATGAATCATGCATATTGTTAACCGAGCCGGTGGTAGCAGCTGTCGTTACCGCTGTAAATAATGCAGATTCAAAAAAGCCAAAGCGAACTTCTTTTCCTTCCATGTTGCCGTGAATGCCCATTGCATGTAACGCTGGCGTTCCTTTATATTCCTGAAAGAGTACAGTGCCGAGCATAATGAGGAAAATAACGCTCATCGCTGCAAAGACACTCCAGCCCTGACGTTTGTTTTTAATCATCACGCCAAATGCATAAATAAGCGAAGTGGGCAGAAGCAGCATAAATAAAATGTGCAGAAGGTTTGTCAGCGGTGTCGGGTTCTCAAACGGGTGCGCTGCGTTTGTTCCGAAATAACCACCGCCGTTTGTACCTAAGTGTTTGATTGATTCCAGAGAAGCTACCGGCCCTCTGGTAATCACCTGATTTGCCCCTTCCAGCGTTGTCGCGGTCACTGCACCATGTAACGTCTGCGGTACGCCTTGAAAGACAAGAAAGAGCGCGGCGATGAAAGAAAGCGGTAGGAGTACACGGGTTATTAGACGGACAAGGTCAACATAGAAGTTACCCAGTTCATTTTTATTGCCAGATATACCGCGAATAAAAGCGATAGCTACTGCAAATCCTGTTGCGCTAGATGTGAACATCGGAAATGTGATGGCCAGCATTTGGGAGAGATAGGACAGTCCGCTTTCTCCGCTGTAGGCCTGCCAGTTGGTATTCGTAATAAAAGATGCTGCTGTATTAAAAGCCAGTGCGCTTGGCATATTATCAATACCATCCGGATTGAACGGCAGATGTTTTTGGAGACGTAGTACAGCGTATATGAGTATCATCATAACGAAGTTAGAGAATAGCACAGCGGTCACATACTGTTTCGAGTCCATGGATTGTTCTTCATGCACACCCATTATCCGATAAAATAA
Source organism: Aneurinibacillus thermoaerophilus (assembly GCF_900099925.1). Classification (GTDB taxonomy): domain Bacteria; phylum Bacillota; class Bacilli; order Aneurinibacillales; family Aneurinibacillaceae; genus Aneurinibacillus; species Aneurinibacillus thermoaerophilus. The sequence goes on from NZ_FNDE01000040.1 coordinate 3,725, forward strand.
ACGTTCAACCGGCCCAAATACACGATCCAGTCTGGTTTTTTCATAGCTAAATACGTTAACCAGATAGCTTCCTACCGGTTTGATTAATAGTAATGCAATCAATAGAGTGACAGCTACTTGTATAATTCCTATACTCATTTTCGTTCCTCCTCGTCATCGACATTGGTAGCATTAGAATTTTTCGGGTCTCATAAGGACGAAAATTAAATAAACAATAGCAAGGAATGCAATCATGCTAAGTGCAACCATCGATCAATCACCTCCTTATGCTCGATCGCAAAACCAGGCAAATCCCCAAAAAATCAGGAATGATACTACAAATAGAGCGATAGTGATGACATCATGAAACATTCCTCCATCCTCCTTTTTTGGATATCGCGTAGTTTTTTCTAAAAAAAAATAGACCGATGCATACCTCTTCTCCGTTTGAAACGCATGATGAAAGAAAACCGGGTGTAATAGACGCCAGTACACCAGAACTTTTTCATTCCATATAGAGGCAACGGATAAAAAAGTTCCCATGTAAGTCCGGTTTATCATGCGATTCACTGCTGGAGAAAAAGCACGATCGGTCTACCTAATGCCTGCCCATCCCTTCTGGTTGGACTTGCATTCTGTCTCCCTGTTCTTTTTCTTGAAACAGTGTTATTTGATTTTTTCAAAAATAAAAAGACCTGCAAAATATAAGAGCGGCTCATTTTACTGGCGGTAAAGCACAATAAAAAAAGACTGCTCAAATAGGCGGTCTCAAGACCTCCTTCGCTTTAGCCGACGAAGTTAGCTGACGGGTAGGATGGCGAAAGAGCGATTCTCATCCCTCCTTACAAAAGTAAGGATTAACCCCAAATACGTGGGTCCTCCGCTTCCGGATGCTCCGGAATTAGGCCGAATTTGCAATTGTTTTATGTGAATCATTATAAGAGGACTGAAACAAAAAACAAAACCCAAAATTTAAACAAAAAATAGCTAAATTACGTTTTGTTAAAATAATAAAATGATAAAATCATTTATATTCTTACTATATCTCCTTATTTTTTACGATTTCTTCGTATTATCTGTTTTTTTTATGTTGAAGCAGGGCCATGCAAGAAAAATATTTTTATTTTATGCAGTGGAGCAAACAAAAGAAAAAGAGTAAAAAAAAGAGAATATAGAAGAAAAGTAAAAGTTTTTTTGAAAAAAATTTAGATTTTCTTCGCTTTATAAATGCTAATCCTTCTTTACAAAAAGTGAACAGCACACATAATATAAATCCATCCCATTGATGTATTTTGAAATGATGGCAATCGAAGTGCTGATAAAAAGTAAATATTCACATCCAACCTGATCGCTGAGTCCCAAATAGGGAACGGGGGAACCAACCGCGGTATTCAAAATTATAAGCCGCACGGGGTGAATCTTGAATAGCAAATTCAAGTAGGGCGACTCTCACGCCCGAATCCGTCAGCTAACCTCGTAAGCGTGTCGAGAGGAGGAACGTTGTCTTGCTATCGTGACAGCTTTGTTTGTAGTGCGCAAAACCGGAAGAAGACATCCTCTTCTTTCGGTTTTTTTATGAAGAAAAACAGGTAGAAAAAAAAGGGGGGACGTTGTTATGGGACAATCATCAAAAAACAGGATGGAAGCAACGATCAGTGAAGCGTATATCAAATTTTTACGGGAGATTCTCGGCAGAGGACCAAGAGAAACGAAGACATATATTATTAAAGATATGGTGATTGTACGTTTAAAAGAGGTGCTGACCCAGGAAGAAAAGACGCTGGTGAAAATTGAGCGAGGGAAGCCGCTGGTTAAGGAGATGCGGCGTATTTTGCGTGAGTCACACAGCGTGGAAACGGAGGAGATGATTTCACGTATTACCGGTTGTCAGGTGATTTCAAGCCACAGTGATATAAGTACTAAACTTGGGGAGCAGGTGGAATTGTTTATTTTAGATTGTGATTTAGAGAAAATTCTAAAAGTAGATGTAAAATAAAAATTTTGAGACATTTTGCACCGAGAATAAAACAGGAAGGTGATCGCTTTGAACGTAAAAAATTTTATTGATGAGGGCGGCGCCATTATGAACCTCTTCCATGAAGGGGTCGTTATCGTTGATCAGCGGGGAACAGTTTTATATGTAAATGAAGCATGCTCGCGAATCACAGGAATCCCAAAACAGGAGCTCATTGGGAAATATGTAAAAGATGTCGTTTCTGATACAAATATTTTAAAAGTCTTACAGTCTGGTTACCCGGCGCTGGATATTCCAGCGCGTGCAGGAGACAGCGTCGTTATTTCAAATATTGTGCCTATCTATGACGAAACGCAACAGCTTCTGGGAGCTGTATCGATCTTCCGCGATCTAACCGAAATATTGCGGCTGAATCACAGATTGTCAGAAGCGGAAAATACGATAAAAGATCTCCAGCAAAAGTTATCGCTTGCCGATTTAGCTGACGGGAATGATATGCTGATCGGAAATAGTCCTGCCATGAAAAAAATTGTGGAAATTTCTTTAAAAGCAGCGCGGGTTGACTCCACGATCATGATTGAAGGGGAAAGCGGAACCGGAAAAGAAATGCTGGCCCGTTTTATTCATAACCATAGCGAGAGAGCGAAACAGCCATTCGTTGCTGTAAATTGTGCTTCCATTCCGGAAACTTTGTTGGAAAGTGAATTATTTGGCTATGAAGAGGGCGCTTTTTCCGGTGCAAGGCGGGGAGGAAAACAGGGAATGTTTGAACTCGCGGATGGGGGGACATTGTTTCTGGATGAATTGGAGGATTTAACTCCATCTGTTCAGGCCAAGCTTCTTCGGGTGCTTCAATTTAAGGAATTAATTAGAGTAGGCGGAACGAAAACTAAAAAAGTAGATGTACGTATTATAGGAGCCAGCAATCAAAGCCTGGAAAAACTGGTCAAGGAAAAGAAATTTCGTGAGGATCTTTATTATCGTCTGAATGTCGTACGGGTAGAAATTCCTGCTTTGCGCGAAAGGAAAGAGGATATTCCGTTGTTTGTTCATCATATTTTAAAGAAGATGAGACATAAGTTGAACAAAACGGTTAAAAAGGTACATCCAGATGTTATCCGGCATTTGCTTGCTTACCCGTTTCCCGGGAATGTCCGCGAGCTGGAAAATATTCTGGAACTCGCCATTATTATGGATGACAATCAAGTCCTCGATTTGGCTGATTTGCCAGAGCATATTGCTTCCGCGTCATCCGATTCTTCCCCAACCATTCAACTCCCTACTTTGAGAGAAATGGAAATGTCTTTAATAAAAGAGGCAGTAAGCAAATGCAAAAACAAAGCGGAAGCTGCCCAAATGTTAGGAATATCACGGGCTACTTTATACAGAAAAATGGAAGCATATGGTATCTCATGATAAATTTATGTATCATTTTTAAACAAAAATAAGAGATGCTCACTTTGTTTTCTCATTTTGATACATAAAGAAAAACAAAATGTATCATTATTTTACATTTAATCTGATATGAAATCTGAAAATATTGAAAACATAACCTCTTCTTCTTGGTATACTTCTTGCTAATTAAAGAAAGTATCATGACTTCTTCTCTACTCTTGAACGATAATAGGATGTCAATGTATCCAATGGAATGTATACAGTTGTCATCACATTTTATGAAGGGAGAGGTAAAAATGTCGGTAAGCATAAATGGATTACCGGAGCAGGCTGGCAAATTGAAAGCGAATACACCGGTACCGGGCGAGGAAAATACGGCGGAGATGTACCAGGTTTTAACTCCTGAAGGGGAGCTTCGCGAAAGTATCGAAGGAAAAATTGATGAAGCGCTTATGCTTAGGATGTATAAGAATATGCTGCGTGTTAGAATGTTTGACCGGAAGTCCATCATCTTACAAAGACAAGGTAGGATGGGAACCTATGCGCCTTTTGAAGGTCAGGAAGCATCTCAGGTAGGAAGTGCGATGGCTTTATCGCCTCACGATTGGTTGTTTCCGACATATCGCGATCACGCGGCAGCGATTACCCATGGCCAGATGATGTTTCGCGTCTTCTTATATTGGATGGGGCATATGGAAGGTTCCATAAGTCCGGAAGGGAAAAAGATTATGCCTCCATGTGTTCCGATCGCTACACAAACGGTACACGCTGTTGGCACGGCTTGGGCCAGCAAGCTGAAAGGCGAACAGAGTGTAAGCATCGCTTATTTGGGGGATGGTGCGACTTCAGAGGGGGACTTCCACGAATCGCTTAACTTTGCCGGCGTATACAAGGTTCCCGTTATTTTCTTCTGTCAAAACAACGGGTATGCGATCAGTGTTCCCTTTGAAAAACAGTCGGCTTCGAAAACGATTGCCCAACGCGCGGATGCCTATGATATGAAAGGCGTGCGCATAGACGGCAACGATATTTTCGCGGTTTGGCTTACTGTAAAGAAAGCGGTTGAAAGGGGAATAAAAGGCGAAGGCCCGACATTAATTGAAGCGATTACCTTCCGCTACGGAGCGCATACTACGGCGGATGATCCAAAGAAATATCGCGCCCAGGAACTTCTTTCCCGGGAATGGCGGGAGAAGCGCGATCCGCTCAAACGTCTTCAATTATTTTTGCAGAAAAAAGGTTTATGGAACGAGATCATGGAAGAGCAATGGCTGAAGGAAATCAATATTCAGATAGATGAGGAGTTAGCAAAGGCGGAGAGCTATCCGAAATCAAAGCCAGGCGATATGTTTACCCATGTTTACGCTGAGATGCCTTGGCATATTCGGGAGCAGCAAAAAGAATTGCAAAACATCCTGGATAAGGAAGGGAAGAAATGATGAGCCGAAAACTTACAATTATTCAAGCCATAACGGAAGCGTTGGATCAGAAGCTTGCAGAAGATGAGCGCGTGATGCTTCTTGGCGAGGACATCGGGATCAATGGAGGGGTCTTTCGGGCGACGGAAGGATTAATCGAAAAATACGGCTCCGAGCGCGTTGTTGATACGCCGTTGGCTGAAGCGGGCATTATCGGCTCAGCCATCGGGCTTGCCCTTAACGGTATGATTCCGGTGGCGGAAATACAATTTTTGGCCTTTATTTATCCTGGATTCGAGCAGATTGTTTCCCATGCTGCCCGGATGAGATACCGGACCCGCGGTCAATTCGCTGTGCCTATGGTCATTCGTACGCCTTACGGGGCAGGTATTCGCGGGCCTGAACTGCATTCCGAAAGCGTAGAAACATTTTTTGTGCATACTCCGGGACTTAAAGTTGTTGTTCCTAGCAATCCGTACGATGCGAAAGGGTTGTTGATTTCGGCTATTGAAGACCCGGATCCGGTGATTTTCCTCGAACCTACTAAACTGTATCGTGCCTTTAAAGAAGAGGTGCCGGAAGAAATGTATCGCGTGCCGCTCGGCAAGGCAAGGGTGGTACAGGAGGGCAACGATTTGTCGATTTTTGCTTGGGGAACCATGTTGCGTGAAGCCTTACAGGCTGCGAAACGAATGGAACAGGAAAAAGGTTGGAAGTGTGAAGTCATTGATTTGCGTACCCTTTATCCTTTGGATCGCGATACGATTGTGCAATCGGTACAGAAGACTGGTCGCGCGCTCGTCGTCCATGAAGCGCATAAAACGGCAGGGTTGGGCGCGGAGATTATCTCCATTATTAATGATGAAGCCCTCATTTATTTGAAGGCGCCCGTAAAGCGGGTAACCGGCTTCGATGTACCTGTTCCTCAATTCTGCATTGAAGATGACTACCTTCCAAATGTCGAAAGGGTTAGACAAGGAATTGTGGAAACGGTTTTGTTTTAGCTGAAAGATAAATAGGGGGGAAAAGCATGGTTGAATTTAAGCTTCCTGACGTAGGGGAGGGTATGCATGAAGGAGAAATTTCTAAGTGGTTGGTCAGAGAAGGGGAGCTTGTCACGCGCGATCAACCGGTTGTGGAAGTGCAAACTGATAAAGTAAATGCAGAATTAAGTTCGCCAGTAACAGGCGTTATCAAAAAAATCATGTTTTCTGAAGGAGACATCGTTGAAGTAGGAGCAACTCTTCTCATTATTGAGGAGGAAACAGAAGCTGCAGCACCGCCCGCAGCTGAATCAAAAATGCCAGCTTCTCTTGTCAAAATGAGCGAAAACCATGCCAGTCCGGCAACCGCGACGGTACATCGCGCGTTGGCTACTCCGTATGTGCGTCAGTTGGCAAGGGAAATGAAAATAGATATTGAACAGATCAGGGGAACCGGGCCTGCGGGTCGGGTTACAGAAGAAGATGTACGGCGTTTCGCTCAAGATAAGCAGAACGAAACAGTTGCAACGGTTCCAGAAAATTGGGTTGCCGTTGACGATGTGACTAAAGCGAAGCCTGCTGATAGCGTTAGAAAAGCAGTACCCAAAGAACAAGAAGCGGAGGAGCGGATTCCACTAAAGGGCATCCGTAAGAAAATTGCCGAGCATATGGTGAAATCCGTTACCATTATTCCGCATGTGACCCATATAGATGAACTGGAAATGGATGCGTTAAAGGCATTAAGGGAGCGATTGAAGGATTATGCTGAGGAAAGAGGGATCAAACTGACGTTCCTGCCGTTCTTTATTAAGGCGGTTGTCATTGCTTTAAAGGAGTTTAGAACATTAAATGCTTCGATTGACGACGCCACGAATGAAATTGTTTTAAAGAATTACTATCATATTGGTATTGCTACAGATACGCAGGATGGCCTTCTTGTTCCTGTAATTAAGGATGCGGATCGGAAGACCATTTTCCAGCTGGCCGAGGAAATCCGTGATCTTGCTTCCCGCGCCCGGGAAGGAAAGTTGACTTTGGACGAAATTACCGGTGGTACGTTTACCATCAGCAATGTAGGCCCGATCGGCGGATTGTATGCAACTCCGATTATCAATCATCCGGAAGTCGCCATTTTAGCTTTGCATAAGATGGAACCGCGCATGGTTGTCCGGGATGCAGAAGGTGTTATTCGCATGATGATGAATATATCCTTATCGTTTGATCATCGTCTGATCGATGGTGTTACGGCGGTGAAATTTACGAATCGGATCAGAGAATTGTTAGAAAAACCAGAACGATTATTTGCGGAGATGGTATAAATGGTTGTAGGAGAAGTAGCGGTAGAAACCGATGTTGTCGTCATTGGAGGGGGGCCGGGTGGATATACGGCGGCAATCCGTCTCGGACAATTAGGAAAGTCCGTTGTTCTTATTGAAAAGGATACGTTAGGCGGAGTATGTCTGAACCGCGGCTGTATTCCATCCAAGGCTCTCATTCATACGGCCGGGTACTATCATAAATTGGACGATTTTGCCAAAATGGGGATTCGGCTTCCAGCAGACAATGTTTCCTTTGATTTACGTACTTGGCAGAATTGGAAGGAAGAGATTGTCATGCAGCTGAACAAGGGGATCGGTCATTTGTGCAAAGAGAATGGTGTCACCGTCGTCAAAGGTCATGCCATTTTTTTGTCGGATGATCGCGTAGGAGTAGAAACCGATGGAGCTTTTGAAACGTATAAGTTTGAGCAGGCGATTATTGCAACCGGTTCCAGGCCGTCTATCCCTTCGTTTCTGAAGGTGGACGGAGCGAACATTCTGGATTCCACAGCGGCTCTGGAGCTGCGCGAAGTTCCGTCCAGCCTATCCATTATCGGCGGCGGTTATATTGGTATCGAATTGGGAATGGCGTTTGCCAAGCTGGGGTGTCAGGTTACGATTATTGAAATGGCGGAGCGGATTCTTCCCCAGGTTGCCGGCAATGTAGCAAAAGAAGTAGCCCGAAAGGCCAAGAAGCTTGGCATAGCCATTAAGACGGCGACACAGGTTGAGCAGGTGACTGTTGATGATGATCGGGTGCATCTCCGTGTTTACTCCGAAAAACACGGTTCTGAAATGATTGTGAGCGAAAAGACGCTGGTCACTATCGGCCGGGTTCCCAATACACAGGGAATCGGTTTGGAACAGGCAGGGGTTATGATAGATGAACGCGGCTATATATCGGTAGATGTAGAGTGCCGGACAAATGTCCGCCACATATTTGCGATCGGCGACGTCACGTTAGGGCCGGCGCTGGCCCACCGGGCTTCCAAGCAAGGCGTGGTAGCTGCAGAGGTAATTGGCGGACTGCCGAGCGCCATGGATTCTCCATTTGTTCCGTACGTCATCTTCTCGGATCCGCAAGTTGCAGGAGTTGGATTGACGCGCGAGGAAGCCGAGCGGCAAGGGCGTAATGTGAAAGTGGGACAGTTCCCTTTCCGGGCCAATGGACGGGCGCTTGCTACCGATGAGCCGGACGGATTCGTGGAAGTGATTGTAGATGCGGAAAGCCATGTATTGTTAGGGATGCATGTGGTTGGTGCCGATGCTTCCAATCTTATCGGGGAGGGCGTACTGGCTCTCGAACTGGCGGCGCGAGTAGAAGATCTGGCCCTGACGATTCATCCACATCCGACCTTGACGGAAGGATGGCTGGAAGCGGCGGAGGCAGCTTTAGGACACGCTATCCATGTTGTGAATAAACTTGTATAAAAAATCCCTTGCGATCGTCTCTTGAAGGGCAGAGAAGAACATTCTCATTCCCATCCGGTTGCAAAATCTGGTACGATAAGACATAGAACCGGAAGTATATAGCAAGGAGGAAGAGAATGAGCAAGGAGAACTCTTTTGATATTGTTTCCAAAGTTGATATGGCAGAGGTAACAAACGCGATAAATCAAGCGATGCGGGAAATCGAGAACCGATATGATTTCAAAGGAAGCAAAAGTCAGATTACTTTGGAAAAGGACGAACTGGTCATTGTCTCGGACGACGAGTTTAAGCTCGGCCAGGTAAAAGATGTGCTGAGCGGCAAGCTGGTCAAGCGTGGCATCTCGCTTAAGAACATTTCCTACGGCAAAATCGAGCCGGCTGCCGGTGGGACGGTGCGTCAGCGCGCCAAGATCGCTCAGGGCATCGACGCAGAAAATGCGAAGAAAATCAATAAGCTGATTAAAGACACCAAACTCAAAGTGAAAAGCCAGATTCAAGACGATCAGTTGCGTGTCTCAGGGAAAAGCAGGGACGATTTGCAGCAGATTATCACCATGCTAAAGGCGGCTGATTTGCCGATCGATTTGCAGTTTGTCAATTTTAGATAACGAGGAGAGCCCTGGCGTTATGGTCAGGGTTTTTCTTATCGCTTCCATTTGTTGCATGCCGGGGGTGAAACCTTTTCTTTTCACATGATTATGTCTCATAATCAGTATGAGGCATTCCTGGTGAGAAGGAATTAGAACAATATCGGAACGCTAAGCGGACGCTTGTTGTCGGTGTGCGCAAAGCGTTGAAATTGGATACGTCCAAGCTGGCTGCCGAGTATGCGATCCCACTTTCCACGGGCTGCAAGGGTCATTGCCATTACTGCTATTTGCAGACAACAATGGGAAACAAGCCAAGCCGTATATCCGCTTGGATTGATTATTGCACCGCTGTACCGATTTGCCGGCTGGAAAGAAGGATATCGCGATTTGCTGGAACAACTTGAGGCAACGCTCGCCTATTGTTTTCCATAGGAAAAAATTGAGTATTTTACCTGAATTTCTTGCATTTCTTTTTTAAAGTAAGGTATTATAAAAGAATAGCGAGCTGAATGTTCGGATGAGAAGTGTGTAAGGATGGGGGAACGGAATGGCAACGCCAAGCATGGAAGATTATTTAGAACGAATTTACACTCTAATTGAAGAAAAGGGATATGCGCGCGTTTCCGATATTGCGGAAGCGCTTAACGTTCATCCATCTTCAGTTACGAAAATGGTGCAAAAATTGGATAAGAGCCAGTATTTGATATACGAGAAATACCGGGGCCTTGTGTTGACGAGCAAAGGTAAAAAAATGGGCAAACGCCTTGTGGATCGGCACACGTTACTTGAAGATTTTTTGCGCCTTATTGGTGTTTCGGAAGACGTTATTTTCGAAGATGTGGAAGGCATCGAACATCATTTAAGCTGGGATTCGATTACTTGCATTGAATGTCTTGTACAGTACTTCCAGAAAAATCCTGAGCGCATCGAAGACCTTCGTAAATTCCGCGAAGCCCAGAACGATGAAGAAGGAATAGAATAGTATATATACCTTATGGAAAGGAGCGGTTGGAATGGCTGCTCCTTATTTCTTTATTGTTTAGAAACTTATTTTTCCGATTCTGAAACCTGGCCCGCTGGAGTACATTTAACATGAAAAGAGTTGAGGAGGAGAGACCGTGAAAAAAGTTGACGCGGTGTTTGAGGGGGGCGGGGTTAAAGGGATCGCTTTTGTAGGTGCGATCGCGGAATTTGAGCGGCAGGGATTCAGCTGGCATAGAGTGGCGGGAACTTCGGCGGGTGCTATGATTGCCACCTTGCTTGCAGCGGGATACCGGGCCGCTGAACTGGGCGAATTAATGCGTGGATTCGATTATATGGCGCTGCAAAAAAAGCAAGGTGTGGGGAGGTTGCCACTGATCGGGCCATGGCTGAATCTTTGGATAAAGAAAGGCATTTATACGGGGGATTATTTATATAACTGGATGAAAGATTGCCTTGCTAACAAAAATATCTACACATTTGCTGATTTGCCGACGGGAATGCTCAAAGTCATTGCTTCTGACATTACGAACGGAAGTTTGCTTGTGTTACCGGATGATGCAGGAAAAATCGGGCTTGATCCTTGTTCGCTTCCGGTGGCGCTCGCTGTACGCATGAGCGCAAGCATTCCTTTTTATTTTGAGCCGGTTATTGTCAGAAATAAGAGTGTGTCGATCTATGTGGTGGACGGGGGGATTTTAAGCCGATTCCCGCTCTGGCTGTTTGAAGAAAACAGCCAGTCCGCTTATCCGACGATCGGATTTCGTCTCTCGGCCAGTTACGAGGTGAAGTCGTATAAAATTAATGGGTTGCCTGAATACATGCACGCCATGCTCCGGACGATGATGCAGGCGCACGACCAGCGCTATGTGGAGAAGCAACACGCCGCGCGTACCGTTTTTATTCCGACCGAAGGTATATCGGCGGTCAAATTTGATTTAACCGAACAAGAGCGGGAATGGCTCTACCAATCGGGGAAACAAGCGGCGAAGCAATTCATGGTTCGCCTGCCGTCTTTGCGCATCAAAAGAAAAACCTCTTGAGCTTGCTCAAGAGGTTTTGGTTTTTTTATTCGTTTTCTGTTTGTTTTTTTTTCCTTCGATGACCCGGAAAGGATTATCTCGACGCAGAGAAGGCTTAAGGCGGCTCATTTTCCGAAGTTTTAAAGGGGAGGGCATAGAAACTGAAGCATGCTGTCCTGGTTGTTTTAACTTATTGCGTCGTTTTTGTTGGCGCAGCGCTTTCTGGTATCCCTTATCCGTTGGAGCCCCCGTGAACCCTGTCCCGCGCGAGAGGAGCAGACGGTTTACCAGAAAATACATCACTCCGGCGATTACCGCGAAAACGAGAATGGACTTGAACAGACCCCAAGGATTGTTGTAAAGCTGAGTGGCCAATCCGACTCCGACAAGGGCAAGCAACACAACTGTGAAGATCTGAGACTTCCGCGACACCCTAACACCTCATTTCGTATTGGATTACGATATGTTAGAAAGCTAGCTAATCGAGACTGTCGTCGTGGAGGGATTGCTTGCTTCGTCCAGTTCGCGCATGCGCATAAATGAGGCAATGGCTACTTCTACCTGTTTATCATCCGGTTCGCGTGTTGTTAGCTTCTGGAGCCATAACCCTGGATAGCCGAGCATGTGTAAAACGGGAATGTCGCGCAACTTGTTGGTGACTTGGAGTGTTTCGTAGGAAACGCCAATGACAACAGGCAGGAGAAGAATGCGCTGGTAGATTCTTTCCCAGAGAGAATCATAGTGAAAAAACGAATAAATGACCACGCCGACAAGAATCGTAAACATAATAAAACTGCTGCCACACCGATAGTGTAGCGTGGAAAATTGTTGAACGTTCTTTACTGTTAAGTCTACCCCAGCTTCGTATGCATTAATCACTTTATGTTCTGCACCATGATACTGAAAAAGTCTTTTAATCATGGGGGTTCTTGCGATCACAAGAATATATGTGAGAAGAAGGACGATCTTAATGGTGCCTTCGATTATGTTCTGCAAAACATTGTTCGTTATTTTTTGGAACAGTACGTCGGCGAGAATAGCCGGAACAATGGTGAAGATAAGTTTTCCGAATAAGAAGGAAAGTACACCGATGACGGCCACGCCAAGGATCATCGCCAATTTTGAGGAAGCCGATTCGCTTTTCTCCTCTTCGCCCGGCACCATGTCATAGCGTTCAGTAGAGAAGTTCAGGTGTTTAGAACCGTTGGCACTGGCCAAAATAAGGGCGACAATCCCTCGGATAAATGGAACTTTCTGCAGCTTCTTGACCCAAGGCTTCTCATGCTTCAATTCCTCATAATATTCAATTGTGTTGTCTTTACGGCGAATCGCGGTTACAGTATAGCGTCTTCCGCTGAACATCACACCTTCTACGACGGCTTGCCCGCCGTATGCTGGTACTGTTTGTTTTGACAAATTAAACACCTTCCTTATCCTATATTTTACCGGATTTATTTGGTGGTTTCTAGCGGAAAAAACGGGGGAATGCTTCCGGAACGCATGGAAAGTATTGAAATATGTGATAAGGCATAGGTACAATGAATGAGGGGAGGTGAATTAAATATGAAAAAATTTACAACTTTCAGTTTGCTGATGGCATTGGCGGTAAGTTTGTCCGCTTGTGGAGGCGGGGATAAAGCGACAGAAGCCCCAGCTGATCAGAAACAAAGTCAATCCACCGCAACAAGCGGCGGAGGAGCGGACGTGCAAAAAATTATTCAGCAGAAAAACTGTACTTCATGTCATGGCCAAAACTTACAAGGAGCTTCAGGTCCTGCCCTTAACAATGTAGGAAGCAGACTGTCCAAGGATGAAATTAAGCAAATCATCAAAGAGGGACGTGGTGGAATGCCACCCGGTTTGATTAAGGACGAACAGGAGCTGGAAGCGGTAGCTACCTATTTATCCGAACAGAAATAGAAGAAAGCAATGTATTAACTCATTGTGGCATCTCCCGCTGCATGAAAAGGGAGGTGCTTTTGTTATTCAGAAAATAATGATGTGTGTTACAATAAGCAAAACAATGAATGTCAAGGATAGTAGAGGAAAGCAGGTGAAGATATGGCGGCGATTCTTGTCATCAACGGGCCTAATCTAAATATGCTTGGGCGGCGCGAACCGGGCATTTACGGATACGAAACATTGGAAGACGTGGAAGCACGCATCAAGCGGCGCGCCCACGAGCTTGGTGTCACGATTGAATGCTTTCAATCGAACCATGAGGGAGCGATTATCGACCGGATTCACCAGGCGCACGAATTGTGTGACGGTATCATTATAAATCCAGGGGCTTTTACTCATTATAGTTATGCGATTCGGGATGCGCTTGCAAGTGTGAATATCCCTTTTGTTGAGATTCATATTTCGAATATTCACGCGCGCGAAGCGTTTCGTAAAGAATCGGTAATCGCGCCTATTGCCGTCGGGCAAATTAGCGGTCTTGGCACGTATGGATATGAGCTGGCACTTGAAGGCTTGGTACACCATCTAAACCATCTAAACCGGAGATGATAAAAATGGAAACAAGGTTACAAATGATTCGTTCCGGCATGCAGGAGCAGGAGCTGGATGGAATGTTGATCACAAACGGATACAACCGTCGGTATGTGTCCGGCTTTACCGGCTCTTCCGGCTGCTGTCTTCTGACAATGGAAGCTGCCGATTTAATTACTGACTTTCGTTATGTGGAACAGGCGACGAAACAGGCCCCTTTCTTTGAAATTGTGCGCCATCAAGCGGATATGTTGGATATGGCAGTCAATCGGGCGAAGCATCACGGCGTAAGAAGGCTTGGCTTCGAGAAACATCATCTCACATATGCTCTTTTTCAGCGCTTGGAAGAGTGGGCCGGGGATATTGAACTGGTGCCTGTCGCCGGGATTGTAGAAGAAGCGAGACTCATGAAAACGCCGGAAGAAGTGCAGATTATTAAAGAAGCAGCAGAAATTGCCGATAAAGCGTTTTCGCATATTCTCACATATATAAGGCCCGGTATGAAGGAACTTGAGGTAGCAAATGAGCTGGAATTTTATATGCGTTCCCTCGGCGCTTCCGGTTCATCATTTGACATTATTGTTGCCTCCGGCATCCGCTCTGCGTTGCCGCACGGAGTCGCTTCTGATAAAGTGATCGAGGACGGTGACATGGTAACGCTTGACTTCGGGGCGTACTACAAAGGATACTGTTCCGATATTACCCGCACCATTGCCGTGGGGGAGCCGGGAAAGAAAATGCGGGAAATTTATGACATTGTTTTGCGCGCCCAACTGAACGGCGTACAGAATATTAGGCCTGGCATGACCGGCAAGGAAGCGGATGCGCTGACGCGTGATATTATCGCCGCGGCGGGATATGGCTCGATGTTTGGTCACAGTACCGGTCACGGTCTTGGTTTGGAAGTGCACGAAGGACCGACTCTTTCGGCGCGCGGAGATCGGCCGCTTGCACCCGGGATGGTTGTAACGATCGAACCAGGCATTTATTTAGAGGGCATGGGTGGTGTCCGTATCGAAGATGATGTGCTCATTACCGGGGACGGCTGCGAGATTCTTACAAAATCTCCGAAGGAACTGCTTGTTATCCAGTAGGGGGATTGTGTTATAATTTGAAAGTTAGGAAACAAGAAATAACTGGCTTGTAGGAGGTTTATGCATGATTTCAGTAAACGACTTGCGCCCGGGCATCACCATCGAGCATGACGGAGCGATTTATTCTGTTATTGAATTCCAACACGTAAAACCTGGTAAAGGGGCTGCGTTCGTCCGCACGAAGCTGCGCAACCTGCGCAATGGTTCCATTAAGGAAATGACGTTTCGCGCTGGCGAAAAAGTAGCGAAGGCGAGAATCGAAACGAAAGAAATGCAATATCTGTACGCTTCCGGCGATGAGCACGTATTTATGGATATGCAAACATATGATCAAATCAGTCTGCCAACGAGCCAAATCGAGCATGAGCTGAAGTTTTTGCTGGAAAACATGATCGTGAATATCGTCATGTTCGAAGGTGAAATCCTCGGTGTGCAAGTGCCGAATACGGTGGAACTGGAAGTTGTGGACACGGAACCGGGCATTAAAGGCGATACAGCGTCAGGGGGTACGAAACCGGCTACCATGCAAACCGGTCTTGTGGTACAAGTTCCGTTCTTCGTAAACGTAGGAGACAAACTGGTTATCGATACCCGCACAGGAGAATACGTATCCCGCGCGTAAGCGGAAACATAGAGAAAGCCCACTGTTTATAACGGTGGGCTTTTGCTTTTGGGCAGCATTCTATTGTACTGGTGCTCTTTCTTTTATGCTGGATCTTCTGAAGCCTGTGGCAAAGTATGCAAAATCAGACGGGAGTGGCCTCGCTTGCTTTGGATTTTTCTCGGGCGGCGGAGCAGTCTTGCTGCGAACAGCGCAAGCAAAAAACAGGCCCCTCCCGTTCCCCAGAACAGTAAAAGCGGGTGGCTAGGTAAAGCGCCGAATGCCGCGGGACCTGCCGCGATTCCAAGAAAGCGTACGCTGCTGTAGAGCGAAGTAACAATACCCCGCTCCGCCTTGCCGACGGCGGAGGTAATAAGGATATTGAGCGAAGGTAAAACCAATCCGCTGCCGATGCCGGAAACAAACAGCAAAGCGATTACGACAAATGGCTGCCCGATAAACGGGAGCAGGAGGCAGACGCTTCCTAAAAGACAGGTACCTAAAATAAGGAACATTTTAATGGTGGATGGATGGCGTTCGATCGCGTTTCCGGCCCAGGCGGAAACGAGAGTCAGCGAAAGAAGCGGAAGCGCAAGATACAGGCCGCGCACGATGCCGGAGAAAGTTGTGCGTGTATCAAGCATTTCTGCGAGAAAGAATAGAGCTCCGAACAGAAAAAACATGTGGCCAGCCCCAAGCAAAAAACTCAGAGTAAGCCAGCGGCCCTGTTTTTGAAAAATGCGCAGTATGTCTTGTTTATATTGTGCAGGCGAAGGCTGGGCCTCCGGTTTTTTTTCATCGACCCAGCGCGCGATCGCCCAGAGCACAGGTGCAATCATGAATGGAAATGCGAAGAAAATCATATACCAGGCGATAAGTGCCAGAAGCGAACCGAGAATTGGACTTAGTACTTTTCCGAGCCCATTCGCTGATTCGATAATGCCGAACGCTCGGCCGCGATGTTCGGGCGGATACAAATCGCCGATAAGCGCCATGGCAATGGGGGCCGTTCCCGCTGCGCCAATTCCTTGGATGATACGCCCGGCTATAATCCAGGGATATGGCTCGGCAAAAAATAGCGCCGAACCTCCGGCAATAAGGCCGCCCGTGCCATAAAGCGCCAGTGCCGTAAGAATAATTTTTTTTCTTCCTATCCGATCGGATAAAAGGCCTGCCAGTGGAATGATCATGCCGGCTGGCACAGAAAACAGCGTGATTAACAAGCCGCTTTCCAGAGCGCTTAAGTCATACTCGTTTGCTATGGCGGGCAATACGGGAATGAGCATAGAATTACCGAGTACCATAATAAGCGGTACAAGGCTTAAAGCGAACAGCACCCTACCGGGCGGTGCGGTATTCCGCGTATTTTGAGCTGGCAATTCTACTCCACGGTTTTTCCGCATTGCATTCCCTCTCCAGTCAGAAAATCTTCCACAAGCATGTTGAATACTTGACACGCTTTTGTCGGGCAAGCGTGCGATGTCTTGGGGATAAGGCAGACCTCGGCTTGGGGTAATGAAGTAAGCATCATATGCCGATATTTCCTCATGTACCATTCATTCCCCCCGTAAATCAATAATGTCGGAATGTTTACCTTTGGCAGAAACGAAGTCAGATTACATGTAACGAGCGCGCGTAAAAGCACAAGCATTTCCGAACGACGCGCTTTTAATGCTTCATTCATGAATAGATCAACTTGTCGGCTGGTTGCTCCGTTAGCCTGAGCCACTTTGCGCGCTTCGTATCGAGAAGCGTGAAGCAGTGTAAGTAAGTAGGAGGCTCCAACTTTCGTATACATATAGGCATCGCTTAAGCATGGAAAGGCTCCGGTTAGGACAGCACGTTCGCACATATGGCTAAAATCGCGCAAAAAGTGAAGCAGCACCAGGGTTCCAGTTGAATATGCGACGAAATGGGCTTTTTGGATGCCTAAATGTTCGAGCATCAGCTGCAAATCACGGCTTAACACCTCAAGATACGTTTCTGGCGCTTGCCTGTGCGAAATCCCGCTGCGTCCATGACCGCGCATATCGTATGTGATAACGCGGAACTTTTTGGAGAAATGCTGAATTTGCCCGCGCCAATTCGCGTGGGAAAGACCCATTCCGTGGAGGAAGACCACGGGAAATCCCCTTCCTTCTTCTTCGTAATAGAGCGGTACGTTTTGGATATTGAGATGAGGCATGTGTAAACACCTCCCTTTTCTGCAAGCATGCATAGTGTGCCCGAAACAGGGCGCAGGTACTCTTATTTGTCCTTCATTTCATTTCCAACTCTAATCTTCTTAGGCATAAAGTGTCCAGGCTTCCCATATGAATGTGATAAGTAGATAGGACAAAGGGGAGAGTCAGGTGATGGAAGAGGTTCTTCGCATGTTGCCCGACAGCTTGCGTGTAAAGCTTAAGAATCTTTCGTGGAAGGATATAGAACAAATGGAAGAGATTCGGCTGCGCGTAGGCCGCCCCATTGAATATGTGGGGGGAGGTGCCTCCTGGTTTATAAGCGGGCAGGGAGGAGGCACAAGACGGGCCGAGGAAGCGCTAACGTTTACGAAAGAAGAGGGTATGCAACTGTTAAGCAGATTGAGTCATCATTCAGTTTACATGATGGAGGAAGAAATGCGGCGCGGCTATATCACCGTCCAGGGTGGACACAGGGTAGGGCTATCTGGAAAAGTGGTGCTGGAAAACGGGAGAGTGAAACTTATTCGGGACGTTACCAGCTTTAACATCCGGTTTGCCCGTGAAAAAAGAGGGGTGGCGGATGGTGTGCTGCCGCTTCTGGTAGAAGGGGGACAGTTAAAAAACACGCTCGTTATTTCCCCGCCCCAGTGCGGCAAGACAACCTTACTTCGCGATTTGGCCCGACAGATAAGCTATGGCTCAAAAGAAATGGCTGGAAAAAAGGTGTCCATTGTGGACGAACGTTCCGAAATTGCCGGGTGTGTGGCTGGTGTACCACAAAAAGACGTCGGCCCGCGCACGGATGTACTGGATGCTTGTCCGAAGGCGGAAGGCATGATGATGATGATTCGTTCGATGTCGCCTGAAGTGTTGATTACAGACGAAATCGGGCGTCCAGAAGATGGATACGCGCTTGAGGAGGCGATACATGCCGGGATTACGGTCATCGCCAGCGTGCATGGTCGCGATTTAAAAGATATTATGCGGCGTCCTACGCTTTCTCGGATTTTGCAAGCGGGCGTCTTTCAGCGTTATCTTGTGCTTTCCCGACGTCCGAAAGTGGGAACGGTAGCAGGTGTGTATAATGAGCATTTCACCGAGTGCCGGAGGTGAGAAAAATGCTTAAACTGATTGGCGCTTCGCTTGTTATTTTCGCCGGGACGTTTATTGGTATGCAACTGGGGAGCTATTTGGCCCACCGCCCGTTGCAAATTCGCCAGCTGCGTGCCGGACTAACATTGTTGGAGACCGAGATCGTGTACGGCTCTCGTCCGTTGCTGGAGGCGCTTGCTTCCATTTCGCGCCGCTTGACGGGAGATGTCGCCCGCTTGTTCGCGCGCGCGGCGGAATTGAGTGCGGAAGAGCCGGATTTAGCGGCGAGTGAGTGCTGGCACCAAGCCGTGCAGTATGTATGGAGAGATACAGCCATGAAGGAACCGGAGAAAGAGATTTTGTTGCAGCTTGGCTCCGTTCTTGGTCAGAGCGATCGTGAGGATCAGCAGAAACATCTTAAACTTGCGCTCGCCAATCTGGAACATGAAGAAATGAACGCCCGGGATAATCAGAGGCGCTACGAAAAAATGTGCCGGAGCTTGGGGGTGTTGAGTGGGATTTTGATCGTCATTTTACTCTATTGAGAGGTGGAGGACATGGCATATGACGTAAACGCCATTTTTCAGATTGCCGGCATCGGAATTATCATCGCTATGATTCATACCGTGCTGAAACAGTCAGGCAAGGATGATTGGGCGCAATGGGTCACGCTGATCGGGTTCATTGTCGTATTATTTATGGTAGCTTCATTTATTAACGATCTGTTTCAGGAAATTAAACGAGTTTTCTTATTCCAGTAAGGGGACGATCGCATGGATATTATCCAGATTGTCGGGCTGGGAATTGTCGCCACCATTTTGAGCCTTGTGGTTAAGGAACAGAAGCCGATGTTTTCGTTTATTCTTGCAACATTTACCGGGGTTGTTATTTTTCTGTTTCTTATCGGCAAAATTTCTGATGTTATCCGGGTGCTGGAAGGGATCGCGATGCAGGCTCATGTAAACATTGTTTATCTGGATACGATTCTAAAAATTATCGGCATTGCTTATATCGCTGAATTCGGAGCGCAGGTTACGAGGGATGCTGGCCAGGGCGCGATCGCATCGAAAATTGAATTGGCCGGCAAAATTCTGATTATGGTGCTGGCGATTCCGATTCTTTCCGTCATTGTCGAAACGATTGTCCAGCTACTTCCGTCATAAAAAGGTTGTGAGAAAGAATGAAACAGAAACGGTCGCGGTTTGGTTTTTACATGGCATTGCTGCTGTTTTCGTTGCTTTTGTGGCGACCCGTACACGCGGCGGAAGCCACGTCCCCGGTATCGTCGCCGCAGGACACGATTGTCCAAAGTCAGCTGGAGCGGCTCGACACGAAAGAAATTGAGGCATTCTGGCAAAAGGTGCTCGAAAAATACGGCGGATATCTGCCAGAAAGCGACGGCCGGAGCCTGTTTGAAATGGTGACAGGAGAGAAAGGATTTAGTTTTACCGAAGTGATGAAAGGATTTGGGGCATTTTTGTTTCATGAATTGCTGATCAACGGCAAGCTGCTTGGGGCTATTCTCATTATTACCGTGTTCGCGATGGTGTTGGAAACGTTGCAAACCGCATTTGAAAAAAATACAGTCAGCATGGTCGCGTACGCGATTTCCTATATGGTACTAATCATTCTTGCAGTCAATAGCTTCCGGGTGGCGGTTGATTTTGCTCAGGGCGCCATCCAAGATATGGTAGGATTCATGCTGGCGCTTATGCCGCTTGTACTTGTGCTTCTGGCATCGACAGGAGGGATCACTTCGGCGGCTTTATTCCATCCGATGGTTGTATTTTTGGTGAATACAAGCGGCACGCTTATTTCCACTATTGTGTTTCCACTTCTGTTTCTTTCGGCGATTTTAAGCATTGTAAGCTCGTTTTCCGTCAAGTATCAATTGACGAAGCTTGCGCAGTTGTTGCGGACGGTGAGCCTGGGGGTGATGGGAAGTTTTCTGACGATTTTTCTCGCCGTGCTTTCATTGCAGGGTGCGACGGCGGCGGTTGCTGATGGGATCGCCATTCGCACCGCCAAATATGTTGCTGGAAATTTTATTCCGGTAGTTGGCCGGGTGTTTGCGGATGCGGCGGATACCGTAGTGGGCGCATCGCTGCTCGTCAAAAATACGGTGGGGATAGCCGGCGTGCTTATTCTGCTTTTCCTTGTCGCGTTTCCAAGCTTAAAAATTTTAATGCTTGCTCTCATTTATCACTTATCTTCGGCGGTGATGCAGCCGCTTGGCAACAGTCCGGTGTTATCTTGCCTTGGCATCATCGGAAAGAACTTGCTTTACATCTTCGGAGCGTTGGCGACGGTCAGCCTAATGTTTTTTCTGGCGATCATGATCATAATTTCGGCGGCTAACGTTTCGGTTATGATGCGGTAAGGGGGAAACACAGATGATGGCGATGCTTGTTCTTTGGCTGAAAAAACTCATTCTTCTTGTGCTTTTGGCTACGTTTCTTGATTTGCTTCTTCCAAGCAGCGCGTACAGCAAGTACGTAAAATTAGCAATGGGTCTAATTATCTTGCTAGCTTTGCTGTCGCCTATTCTTGACTTATTTCATAAGGATATTTCGCTGACACAACTGTCGTTTACCGCAGGGGAAGCCGGGAAAGGAGCGCCCGACTTTGCCAGAATCGAAGCGTTGGCCAAAAGATTAGCAGCAGACAATGATGAACAGGCGAATCGTTATGTAGAGCAACAGATCGGCGCACTCATCAAAAAGCAGATTGAGGCCCAGCACGGAGTGAAGGTAGAAACGGTGGATGTGCATGTGCATCCAGACGGACAAAAAGCAAAGCAGCCAATCGAACGCATCTCTATCATCGTAGCGTTGGATAAGCCCAGGGAAACGGGTACACAGGAACAAGGGCTTGGTATCGAGCCGATGAAGCCTGTAAAAATCGATATCTCGCTAGGGGCTAAGCCGAACTCTTCCACAAATGATAAACCGGTTGCTGCAACCACTGAACAATCGCATATGGAAAAAAGCATTACGACCACGATTTCAAATGCGTGGAATGTTCCTGAAAGCACGGTGCTCGTAACCTGGCGAAACACCGGAGAGGAGGGATAAAGTGAGCAAAGACGGAAAAGGAAAGCTGGGTACGTTGCAGTGGCTTGTAGTTGCAGGCGCATTAGGCGTTGCATTCCTGCTGTCCAGTTCATTTCTGGAGCTTGATAAACAGAAGACGAATCATGATTCTCCGCCGGCACAGCAAGAGGCACCAGCGTTCATACAGCAAAAGCGTGAATCATACACGATGGGTGAATACGAAGAGATGTATGAGAAGAAGCTCAAAGAAGTATTGCAGAACATTACCGGCGTTGGAGAAGTATCTGTGATGGTCAATTTGGAATCAACAGAGGAAATCGTCGTAGAGAAAAATCGGAATAGCCAGACACAAACGACAAGAGAAGCTGACAAAGGTGCTACTCGCGATATCAACAATGAATCGACCCAGGAGCAAGTCGTAACAATGAAGGATGATGCCGGCGAACAGCCGATCGTTACGAAAACGGTAAAACCGAAAGTGCGCGGCGTCGTTATCGTTGCCGCCGGAGCGGAAAATCTACAGGTAAAGGCATGGATTATGGAGGCGGTACAAAAAGTTCTTGCTGTTCCTTCCTATAAAATCTCTATTTTACCAAAAAAAGCTTAAGGAGGCTGAAGCATGGTGTTGAAAAAACAAACGGTATGGTTACTGTCAATGCTTGCCGTTCTTGTCGTGTTATCTGCTTATTATCTGGTGCAGGGTTCTTCCGGGCAGGTTCAGGTGGCGACCGGCAACATGAGCGATACATCCAAGGTGCCTCAATCTTCGCTGGCGACCGATGTTAAGACAGATATGAAAGGGGTAAGTGTAGAGACGAAACAAGTGGCGCCCAAGCCGGAAGGTATGCCGGTCACTACACCTTCGGATGACTATTTCATCGGATATAAAATGCAGCGCGATGCTCAGCAGGAACAGGAGATGGGTCGGTTTATGGAAGTGATGACGAACGGCGACGCGAACCCGAAAGCCATTGCTGAGGCGAAGAAAAAATTAGAAGAGTTAGCCGCGCTCAAGGATAATCAGACTCAGGTAGAAGAGCTTGTGAAGTCTCTCGGCAGCTTTAAAGACGTCGTTGTTATCGCTAAAGACGACATGGTTCGTGTTGTTGTGCAAGCTGAAACATTGAAAAAGGACAAAGTAGTCGAAATTATTAATGTTGTAAAGCAACATATGAAGGTGCCAGGAAACAATATTGTGGTTAGTTACAAGCCATAGGGTAAAATACGAGCGCGCAGAAAGCCAGGCCTGCGCTCCTTAGGAAATGTCCAACGTAATGGGAAGGAGCCGCCTGGCGTTTTGCGCGCAGGTAGTTTTGCCAAGAGAATGATCCGGAGAAAAACACACAAAAATTGATAAATAATTCAGTAAAATGGTAACAAGAGGATTGCTTTGTGATATAATACATGATAGCGTTTTTACATACATAGAGCATATATTAAGTTAGGAGTGGACAAATTATGTTCAAAATTCATGAAATTAGAGAAATCATCAAACTGGTGGATCAGTCCTCTATCACCGAATTTAAAGTGGAAGAGGACGGAATGAAAGTTGTTATTAAGAAAGGTGGTTCTGCAAGCGTTTCCTATGTAGCGGTCGAATCGGCGCCACAAGCCGTTCCTGCACCTCAGGAAGTACCAGCTCCAGCGCCGCAAGCTGTTCCTCCTGTTCCGGCCCCGAAAACCGAGGAGGCTCCAGCGCCAGCTTCTCAGACAGCTCCGGTCGCGGCAGAACCAGTTGATGATACTGGTTTGCACAAAATCACATCGCCGATGGTAGGTACGTTCTATAAAGCGCCGGAGCCGGGTGCGTCTCCGTATGTGCAGGTAGGCGACAAAGTAAAAAATGATACGATCGTATGTATCGTGGAAGCAATGAAATTGTTCAACGAGATTGAAGCTGAAGTGACGGGCGAAATCGTGAAAGTGTTGGTAGAGGACGGTCAGCTTGTAGAATATGGACAACCTCTCTTCCTCGTGAAGCCGGAATAAAGGAGGGCTTCCATGTTTAAGAAAGTTTTGATCGCAAACCGTGGAGAGATTGCTGTCCGTGTCATTCGAGCCTGTCATGAATTGGGAATTCAGACGGTTGCCGTATATTCAACGGCGGATAAAGATGCGCTGCATGTGCGTTTGGCTGATGAAGCGTATTGCATAGGACCGACCGCGTCTAAAGACAGTTATTTAAATATGACGAATTTAATGAGCGTTGCGACGAAAGCTGGCGTAGACGCAATTCATCCTGGCTATGGGTTTCTTGCGGAAAACGCGGATTTTGCTGAAATTTGTGCCGCATGCAATATTACGTTTATCGGCCCTGATCCGCAGGCGATTGTAAAGATGGGAGACAAAAACGTTGCGCGTGAGACGATGAAAAACGCCGGCGTTCCGATTGTTCCAGGTTCTGACGGGTTAATTGAAGATATCGAGGAGGCGGTTCGCGTCGCTGAGGAGGCCGGCTATCCGGTGATTATTAAGGCGACGGCAGGTGGCGGAGGAAAAGGCATGCGCGTGGCACGTTCCAAAGAAGAATTGATCGCGTCCGTTCGCCAGGCACAACAGGAAGCAAAAAGTGCGTTCGGAAATCCGGGCGTATATCTTGAAAAATATTTAGAAGATACACGCCATATCGAGATTCAGATTATGGCGGATAAACATGGAAATGTATGCCATTTAGGGGAGCGTGATTGCTCTATTCAGCGCCGTCACCAAAAACTTGTTGAAGAGGCGCCATCCCCGGCATTGGACGAAGAAACGCGCCAACAGATGGGAAGCGCAGCGGTAGCGGCAGCGAAAGCTGTCAATTACCATGGTGCCGGCACAGTCGAGTTTCTGCTGGACAAAGATGGTCGATTCTACTTCATGGAAATGAATACGCGCATTCAGGTAGAACATCCGGTAACAGAGCTTATTACCGGTATTGATCTGATTAAAGAGCAGATTATGGTGGCCGCGGGATACCCTCTGTCTTTCAAACAGGAAGATGTTAAAATTAACGGTTGGGCAATAGAATGCCGTATTAACGCAGAAAATCCTGCCAAGAAATTTATGCCTTCTCCGGGAACTATCAAGTTTTATTTGCCGCCGGGCGGTTTTGGCGTACGCGTGGACAGCGCAGTGTATCAAGGATATCAGATTACGCCATTTTATGATTCGATGGTGGCAAAAATTATCACCTGGGGCAAAGATAGAAACGATGCGATTCAGCGCATGAAGCGGGCATTGTCCGAGATGGTGATCGAAGGTGTGCATACAACCGTACCGTTCCATCTTAAGCTGCTTGAGCATGAAATGTTCGTGGAAGGGAACTTTAATACAAAATTTCTGGAGACATACGACCTAAAAATCAAAGAATAATGACTAGATCCGATACCTTCTTCAAAAGGCGCAAATTGTATTCTTTGGTATACGTTTGCTATAATAAGCAAAGAAGCGCACTTTGGAGGAGGTGTTATTTTTGGATACTGGTATCGAATTTTCACAATTGGAGTTAGGGAAAATCGAAATCGCGCCTGAAGTTATTGAGGTCATTGCCCACATGGCAAGCGCTGAAGTGCCTGGAGTCGCGGGATTGAGCAGCGGTATCGTTAGCGACTTTGTTGAACGTCTGGGGCGCAAGAGCAGCCGTGGAGTACGGGTTGACATTAAAGAAAAAGAGGCAACCATTGATCTTTATATCATTGTAGAATACGGACAGCAGATTCCGGATGTGGCATACAAAGTACAAGAAAATGTGCGCGAGTCCATTCAGAATATGACGGGTCTTGTGGTCACGCAGGTAAATGTGCATATTGTCGATGTTCAGCTAAAGCAGGAGAAAGAGAAAAAAGCACCTGGCACCGAAGAAGTTCACCGAGTTCGATAGGCGGATTTTGTGTAAGATTTCGTTGCTAGGAGGGCGCCTGTGAATTTATTTGACCGTTTTATTTTGACGTTATACAGTCTTGCGCTTGTTGTCATTTCGTTGTTTGTCATGGCGGCGGGCCTGAATCTCATTTCGTCTGATTATATCACAGACACAATTAATGAAATTTATTCTTCGTCCGAAGTGGGGCTTGCCTATTTCGCCGCGGCAGCTATCTTCCTTTTAATCAGCTTGAAATTTCTGTTCACGAGCGTGCGCGGTGAGGGTCGAGCGCGAACACCTGCTTCCGTGCACAACCCAACAGAATACGGGGACGTGCAGATTACGCTAGATACGATTGAAAGCATTGCTATGAATGCGGCGCGTCATATACGGGGCATCCGCGATTTGAAGGCGCATGTTCGCGCCGAAGAAAATCGGACTTCCATTCATGTCAAAGTAGCGGTGGATGGGGAAACACCAATTCCCGGCCTTGTAGAACAAGTGCAGCAAACCATTAAAGAGCGCGTGGAAACAATCGCCGGCCTCGGAATTTCCAAGGTGACGGTGCTTGTGTCTGAAGTGGCGCAGCCCGGGAGCGGAGCGCGCGTTCGACGCGTAGAATAGAGGGGAGCCTATGTTCTGGCAGTTTATTCTCGAAAACCGGGGAAAAGTGTTTGGCTTGGCAGCAGGGTTTATTTTCGGACTGCTGTTTTTATGGGTAGGTTTTTTCAAGACGCTTATATTCGCTGTATTTGTGGCAACGGGCTTTTATTTTGGCCGCAAATTTGACAATGAAGAAGATATAGGCGAAGTGCTTGATCGCATTCTTCCGGGAAGGTTTACGAAGCGTTAGCCATGCCCTCCGGACGAAGTTAAGTTTCAAGCTTATAGATTACAGAAAAAAGCGTCAAATTTCGTATGTGCGGGATTTGGCGCTTTTTGATGCCATGAAAAAAGAACACCAAGGTATTTCCAACATAGTAAGGATTTGATACACTCAGAGAATGGTTATTTGTCATGCAGGCAAACATATGCTATATAACTTTGACTGGGTGTATAATCGCTCTTACAGCTTTTTTAATACTTATTTAAAAGGTGGTAACAGATGAATCGACGCACATCCCGCGAAAAAGCGGTACAAGTATTGTTCTCAGTTGATATGACACAGGCAGAACCAAAACAGGTACTAGAAAATTTGCTTGAGGAAGACGAGGGACAAGCCGAACAGAAGGAGCGAAACATTGACTTTCTAACTGATCTGGTAGAAGGCACCATAGCCCATCAGGCTGAAATCGATCGGAAAATTAGCCAGTATTTGCGCGGATGGACCATTGGACGCTTGGCAAACGTGGATCGCGCGATTTTGCGCCTTGCCGGTTACGAAATGATGTACCGCGATGACATCCCAATAAAGGTAACATTGAATGAGGCGATTGAATTAGCCAAACGATACGGAACGGATGACTCTCCGAAGTTTATCAACGGCGTGCTGTCCAGCCTAGTGAAAGACTTGGAAAGAAGCGAGCAAAAAGGGTTGTAGCTGATGGATGTTGTGCTTGGAGTGGATACGAGCAACTATCGTACGTCGCTTTGTCTTGTAGATATGCAAGGCCGGATTGTCGCCGAGCAAAAAGAACTGCTGTCCGTGGAAGCAGGAGAGAGGGGACTTAAACAGTCAGAGGCGCTGTTCCAGCATGTGAAGCGTTTGCCGGAATTGGCTCGCAGGATGAATACGGAAGGGTGCCGGGTGGTGGCGATTGCTGTCAGCCGTTCCCCCCGTCCGGTGGAAGGCAGCTATATGCCGGTATTTCTGGCTGGCCAGATGGCGGCGGAGATGATGGCACACTTTTATCATGTTCCATTGTATTATACTTCGCACCAGGAAGGACATATCGCAGCAGGAGAATATACGCTGGCAGAGCCGATTTCCGCTGAAAAGTTTCTTGCTGTGCATCTGTCGGGGGGGACGAGCGAAGTGCTAAGTTGTACCCGTCTTCCAGGAGGATATGACATTGAATGCATCGGCGGCACACAAGATTTGCATGCGGGACAGTTGATCGACCGGATTGGCGTGGCGCTTGGCCTTCCATTTCCAGCAGGGCCATACTTGGAAGAAATGGCGCAAGAAGCAGAAGGGGAGGGCTTTTTTGTTCCGTCTTCGGTAACCGGCTATACGTTTAGCTTTTCGGGGCCTGAGGCGGCGCTTATGCGCGCGGTTCGGCAGGGGGTGCCTGCATCCCATATCGCTCGCGCGGCGGAGAAGTGCGTGGCGATTACGCTTGAAAAAGTGTTACGCAAGGCGGTGGAAGACGGATACCCGAAAGATATTTTGATTGTCGGGGGAGTTTCAGCAAATGCATACATCCGTAATCGCCTTACCAAGCGGCTTGAACACCCAGCGATAAAGGCGCGTCTTTATTTTGCCGATCCGGCGTACGCGGGGGACAACGCGTTCGGCGTAGCCCGGATCGGCCTGGCGAAATGGAAGTTACATAATAAAAACGAACATTTTTTTAAATTTTAGATGAATATTTCGTAATTTCCTTTGCTTTCTTTCTCCCAATTCGTTACACTTTAGGAAGAGAGCAAAAAGCTGAGCTTTTGTCTCATTTCTAATTGGACGGGAGGATTTGCAAAATGTCAGCACAGATTATCAGCGGCAAAGAAGTGGCTGCGGAAATCCGCGCCGCGCTGAGAGAAGAAGTTACGCAACTGAAAGAGCAGGGAATTCATCCGGGACTTGCGGTTATCTTAATCGGGGACGATCCTGCATCCCATTCGTACGTAAAAGGGAAAGAAAAGGCGTGCCAGGAAATTGGTATTTATTCGGAAGTTATCCGCCGCGAAGCTTCCATAACGCAAGAAGAATTGCTTAAAATGATCGAAGGATATAACAAAAACCCGAACATTCACGGGATTTTGGTTCAACTGCCGTTGCCGAAACATATTTCCGAAAAGGCGGTCATTGACGCCATCAGTCCGGAGAAAGACGTGGACGGCTTCACACCTGTCAACGTAGGAAATATGCTGATTGGGGATGAGTGTTATCTTCCATGTACGCCACACGGTATCATTGAATTGATTAAGCGTTCCGGGCGCGAGATGGAAGGCAAGCATGCGGTTGTTATCGGCCGCAGCAATATTGTCGGCAAACCGGTAGCTATGTTATTATTGCAGGAAAACGCAACGGTTACGATCGCCCATTCACGGACGCAGGATCTCGCGTCCATTACGCGACAGGCGGATATTCTCGTCGTCGCGGTCGGCCGGGCGGAACTCATTCGTGCTGAGCATGTGAAACCCGGCGCAGTCGTTATTGATGTGGGTGTGAATCGCAATGAGGTTGGCAAACTGGTCGGTGACGTTCACTTCGAGTCGGTGAAGGACGTGGCAAGCTTCTTGACACCTGTTCCAGGTGGCGTAGGGCCGATGACGATTACGATGCTGATGAAAAACACGGTAGATGCGGCCAAGAAGCTTGCACGTACCATGCAAAAGCAATAGGATACGGAAGGAAGATAACAGTGGGGGATACCCGGCAAATTTTTTCGGTAAAAGATTTGACACGCTACATTAAAGATACGTTTGATTTTGATGAAGTGCTGCAAAACGTATGGGTGCGGGGAGAGTTGTCCAATTTTGTCCACCATTCCCGTGGCCATATGTATTTTACAGTGAAAGATGAAGAATGCAGAATCAAAGGAGTTATGTTTGCCGGGTACAACCGGTATCTTAAGTTTGTTCCTAAAAACGGAACCCGGGTGCTTATCCGAGGTTCTGTTTCTGTGTATGAGAGGGATGGACAATACCAATTGTACGCCAAAGAAATGCAACCGGACGGCATTGGCAGCCTGTATATGGCGTATGAGCAATTGAAACAAAAGTTGGAAACAGAAGGGATGTTTGATGCGAAGCACAAAAAGCCTCTTCCGCTTTATCCGACGAAAGTTGGCATCATTACTTCCCCCACGGGTGCTGCGGTGCGTGACATTATTACGACGATCCGGCGCCGTTATCCGGTGGCGCACGTGCTGCTTTATCCGGTAGAAGTGCAGGGAGAGCATGCGGTACCGTCCATATGCCGCGCCATAGATGAAATGAATAAAAGGCACGATATTGATGTGCTGATTGTTGGGCGCGGTGGCGGTTCCATCGAAGAGTTATGGGCATTTAACGAGGAAGCGGTAGCCCGAAGCATTTTCCGTTCACAGATTCCGATTATTTCTGCAGTGGGGCATGAGACGGATTTTACGATTGCCGATTTTGCGGCGGATGTGCGGGCGGCTACACCGACCGCTGCCGCAGAGCTTGCGGTGCCGCATCTTCAGGAATTGCATCGTCAGCTTGAAACGCTTAAGGAAAGGATGGCTGTATCGCTTCGCTATAAAGTCGACCGCTTTCGTGAGCGCTTGGAACGGGTTCGGAATTCGTATGTACTACGTCAGCCTGACCGGCGCGTAATGCAGTGTGAACAGGAATTAGACCGATTGCAGGAACGGCTGGTGCGAGCCGTCAGACAATACGGAATGCAAAAGCGCGCTGAGTGGAAGGAGATGCATAGCCGCCTGCTTTCCCGGAGTCCGGTTGCAGCGGCCAAGCGCGCCCGAGAACGCGCGGAAAGCCAGTGGCAGCGGTTACAAAGGGTGATGCAGGTTTTGTTGCGCGAGCAGACACAGCGTCTTGACCGTCAGCTGGCCAGGCTGGACGCGTTAAGCCCGCTCAAGGTGATGCGGCGCGGGTATTCCCTTGTATTTAAAGAAGACGGGAGAAGATTGATAAAGAGTGTGAATGAAGCAACAACAGGCGAACAGGTGGCCGTTCGTTTGTCTGACGGGGTGCTGCAGTGCAAGGTAGAGGATAAGCATAAGTCCTGCGGTAATATGTCAAGTTCCTCAAACTACGAAATTGGAAATTAAGATGCCTCATTTATCGAAAAAAGGCAGCACTTAAAAAACCC
>NZ_FNDE01000008.1 GCF_900099925.1 Aneurinibacillus thermoaerophilus
GATTGCGTGATTCCCTATGATTTCAAACGATATGAATCCGAGAAGCAAAGTAAAATTCAACTGGCCTGTGAGCTTGTAGCGAATTTACCACGTTGTTCACAAAAGAAATATCTTCTTATTGATACATGGTATCCTGCCAAAAGTGTACTTGAAACAGCCGCACAATCTGGATGTCATGTAATCAGCGGCTTAAAAACCAATCGCATTTTTTATCCGCAAGGGATTCGTCAATCATTGAAAGAATTTGCGAACCATATTAGAAAAAGTGATACCGACCTTGTGACCGTCGGTCACACTTCCTATCGTGTTTATCGTTATGAAGGAAAACTAAACATGGTTGAAAATGCTGTAGTGTTTTTATGTTGGGATGCCGCTGAGTCGCTCACCTTGAAAAACATGCGAGCTTTTCTAAGTACAGATATTTCGTTATCTAGTGAACAAATTCTATCCTACTATAGCAAGCGATGGGTAATTGAAACATACTTTCGAACGATAAAGGGTAATTTTTCGTTTGACTGTTATCAAGTACGAAGTACAAAAGCAATTCATCGTTTCTGGACACTGCTATCTTTGTACCGCTGCTTTTTGCATCCTTACAGGACACGCTACACTTCTAGATGGATTACAGCGATGGCGGGTAAAAAAAAGCCAAAGCTGGATTGAATTTGTCTATCAAGCAGCAAGAGCAGGAGAGTCGCTGGATTTTATTCCAAAACAGCTGCAAGCTGCATAGGGAATTCTTCGTTTCTTTGTAGATGGTAAATTTTGTTTCTAATTTTTATAAAACTATACAAATCATCTACCATAGTATACCCAACAATTGCTTTACTCCTTTTCCTTTTTAGCTCTTTTATTTTTTCAAACTTTCTCCTCATACGCCTCATCTGATGTTAGCCAGCATTTTGCTATAGATGCGGATTAAGTCCTCGATATCTTGGGCAGATAAGCACTCATAAAACTTCTTCATCAATTCTTTGCGTATTAATTGAGCTTTTTGTAGTGTTTCCCTTCCTTTCTCCGTAATTTCAAGCAGGACAATTCTTCGATCTTTTTCCGACCGTTTACGTTCCACATATCCTCCGGCAATCAAACGATCGGACAGCCCGGTAACGGAAGGAAGCGTAATATTTAATTCGTTAGCCAAATCCGAGACCCGTTTAGGTCCCTGCGTTTCCAGGATTTCCAGCAGTAACGCCTGGGAACCTGTGAGACCGGATTCTGTGTTTTTGTGCAAATTGCTGTTGATTTTCCGGGATAGCACGCGGAAAATTTCTTCTAATTCCTCCAACAAGCGAGTATGCATATTGGTTTCTTCCTGCATCGTTTTTCAGCCCTTTTCCTCGGTTAATTAATGAGCTTTCGAATTATTAGTATAACTAACAATTCGATATTATATTGATTTTTTATTTATTCGTCAACCGGTTGGGATATATTCTGACTTTTTTGAGATGGCTGATTTTATGTGGATTTGACACATAATGTTCATTGAATATTTAACGAAATGTTAAGAAATTAAAACATCACATTAAGAACTTCGTATTACAATGAAACTTGAAGAAGAAAGTACCTTGTGAGGAGGATATAAATTATGAAAGATTGCGTAATCTGCGGCAAAGAAACGGAAGACATATGCATTTGCCAAGTTTGCATGGACGTTCAAGAGTTCGGTTATCCGTCGTTCCCGGCGTACGCGTTGGTTGAAAAAGAGGAAACAGAAGAAAAGGTATTGGAATTGGTCGGCTAATATACATTGTTGATGTTTTATTATTTGCTATTTTTACACACAATAAATCAGGATGTCTCTTTTTTATGAATGGAAAAACGGAGTGCCTTGTGTTGCACTCCGTTTGCGCTTATTTCGCTTTGAAATGAACGACAGCGCTGTAAAGCGGACGCCCGGTTTCCGGATGGAAGGCGACGTGGTGGGTAACCGAATGTACTTCCAGCAGCAGCGCCTTGTTGTTTTCGATTTGCTCGTCGATTTTTCTCTCCAATGTCTTAAGGTCGTTTGCCTCGAAGAATTCGATCTTGTCATGAATGCGTTCCAATTTGAATTCCATTGCGTTTATCTCCTTATCTTTAGTTTTTCCTTTACTCTATCATTCTTATTATAGAAGGAAGGGAAGCGACCGGAAAGTGGGGGGGATTGTGTGGAAGATATGCCTGTCTTGCTGCGGAAAATTTTGATAGAATGGAAAAAAGAAGGCGAAAAACAGTGGAGAAAGACAGGCGTGTAGCCTGCCTTTTGCTTTTATTTTTATAATTGGGAGAGAAAAGGACGGGAAGATAGCATGAAGTTTTTTCATACGGCCGACTGGCACTTGGGGAAAATTATCCAGTCAGTACATATGACAGAAGATCAAGAATACATTTTACGTCAATTTGTGGCAGCGGCATGCGAAGAAAAACCGGATGCTATTATTATTGCCGGCGATGTATACGATCGGGCGGTGCCGCCTACTGAAGCGGTTGATTTGTTGAACAGCGTATTCAACGAACTTGTCATAGAGTTAAACATCCCGGTACTGGCGATCGCAGGGAATCACGACAGTCCGGACAGGCTGGAATTCGGCAGTCGGATTATGAAAGACAACGGCCTCTATATCGCCGGGCGGTTTCGCGCTGTGTTCGAGCCGGTCGTGCTTTGCGATGAATATGGGCCGGTGCATTTTTACCTTGTGCCATATGCCGAGCCGGGACGGGTTCGCCATGCGCTCGGGGATGAAACGATTCGTACCCATGATGATGCGATGCGAGCGGTTACGGCGCGAATTGTCGAAAATATGGATTCAAAAGCGCGGCATGTATTCGTCGGTCACGCGTTTGTCACCCCTACAGGTGAAAAAGAAGAAGGTGTAGAAAACGCGAGCGACGCGGAACGTCCGCTTTCCATCGGCGGAGCTGAGTATGTTCACGCCCGTCATTTTGCGCCGTTCCATTATACTGCGCTCGGCCATCTGCATCAGGCGCACCACGTCGGAAGCGAGGTCATCCGCTATGCCGGCTCGCCGCTGAAGTATTCTATTTCCGAAGAGCACCACAGGAAAGGGTTCTATATTGTTGAATTGGACGGGCAGGGGAAGGTACGTGTCGAAAAGCGCCCGCTTGTGCCCCGGCGTGATATGCGCACGGTTAGCACAACCATTGAGGAACTGGAAACACACGAACGAAGCGACGATTATGTGTTCGTAAAGCTGTTGGATGAAAATCCGGTGCTTTCCGCCATGGAACGTGTGCGCACCGTATATCCAAATGCAATGCATGTATCGCAAAATTTGATGGCGCGGCAGGCGACCGAGCTTGTCGCTGAGCGGATCGAGCAGCCGGAAAAAGATGATATTGCCTTATTCCGCGCGTTTTATAAAGAAATTCGCGGTATGGAACTAACGGAAGAGAAAGAGCGTATTTTCCGCGAAGTGCTTGAAGAAGTGTTCGCGAAAGAAGGGGAGAAAGTATGAGGCCGATTAAAGTGACGATGACAGCGTTCGGACCGTATAAACACAAAGAGACAATTGATTTTACGGAATTGGGCGAACATCGTCTGTTTGTCATTTCAGGAAACACCGGCGCAGGCAAAACAACCATTTTTGATGCCATCTGTTTCGCGCTGTACGGCGAAGCGAGCGGTGAAGAGCGCAATGATGCCAAGTTTTTGCGCAGCCATTTTGCCGCTGATGACGTACATACGTCGGTGGAACTAATTTTTGAGTTGCGCGGACGGACGTACCGCGTGTTCCGCCAGCTTGGTCATGTAAAAGCTGGAAACAAAACAGCGACTGGAGCGCAGATTGAACTGTACGAGGTGACAGGCGATGGGGAAGTGCCGTGTGTGGATCGGTTTACCGTGAACGACGTAAACCAAAAAATTGAGAGTTTGCTTGGTTTGACCAAGCATCAGTTCAGCCAGATCGTAATGCTTCCACAGGGCGAGTTCCGCAAGTTGCTTACATCCGAAACGGAGAACAAGGAAGAAATTTTGCGCCGGATTTTTAAAACCGAGCCGTACCAAGCGGTAGAAGACGCGTTGAACCGCCGGCGGAAAGAAGCGGATCGGCGCGTGGTGGAAGCGTGGAAAGAGCAGGAGAAATTCATTAGCCAGATTTCGGCTTTTTTGCCGGAGCGCGAGGGTGCGTTGTTATTTGTGGCGCTTGAACAGGAGACGCGCAACATCCACCAGATTATGACGGGACTTGCCGAAGAGTATGCGTACCATGATACGCAGGCAATGATACATAAAGCAAGGCTGGCGCAGGTGGAGGAAGCTTACAGGACAAAAAATGAAACCTATCACCGGGCGCGGAACATAAACGAGAGGTTCGCTGAACTAGACAGGAAGCGTGCGGCCGCGGAGGAGTTGGAGAATAAGACGGAAGTGATGGAGCGCATGGAAGCACGGCTCCTTTGCGCCGAGCGGGCAGGCAGAATTGAAGCGCATGAAGAGCACTGGATGTCGGCACAGCGGGAAGAAGCGGAGAAGGAGCGGGAATTGGCGCGAGCGCGAGAAGCCGAAGCGTGGGCGAAAGAGCGCCTCGCGCAGGTAAAGCGGACGTATGAGCAGGAGGAAGCGCGTGAGCCGGAACGTCAGACCGTAGCGCGTGAAGTGGAGCGTATGCGGGAAATGCTGTCGGTGGTGGAAGCGCTCAGCCAAAAAGAGGGCAAGTTGCGGGAGCGAAAGCAAAAGCTTGTACAGCTTGAAGAATCGTTAGTAGAGGCCGTGCGTCGGCAGGAAGCTGCCAAGGAGCAAAAGGCTGCGCTTCTTGCGGAAATAAAGGAACTGGAAGGAAAAGTGGTAGCGCTCGCCCGGAAACGAGAGCGTCTAGCGGAGATGCGGTTACAGTTTCGCGCTGTGGATAAATACATGGAATGCGAACGTTC
This sequence comes from Aneurinibacillus thermoaerophilus, assembly GCF_900099925.1. Classification (GTDB taxonomy): domain Bacteria; phylum Bacillota; class Bacilli; order Aneurinibacillales; family Aneurinibacillaceae; genus Aneurinibacillus; species Aneurinibacillus thermoaerophilus. Next base: position 4,876 of record NZ_FNDE01000008.1, read on the forward strand.
TTTGTCTGCGTTAAAACGGGAAGTAGAAGCGAAGCGGGCGGCGTGCACAGCGGCCGGACAGGAATACGAGGCGCTGGAGCGGCGCTGGATTGAAGGGCAGGCGAGCCTGCTTGCCCTGCACCTGCGCGACGGGGAGCCATGCCCGGTCTGTGGCAGCGCGGAACATCCGAAAAAAGCCGGAAGCTACGGTCACATTCCGACGAAAGAGCAACTACAGGAGGCCAAGAAAGCGCGTGATGAAACAGAGAAAGCACTTCGTGCGGCTGAGGCCAGGCTTAATGCTGGGCAAGAGTCATTGAAGGGATACGCGGAAGAGATGGCTTCCTATGGCTTTGATCCTTACGAGGTACGCGACGTGCATGCGGGCCTTGTTCGTGAAGGGCAGAAGCTGCGGGCAGAAGTAGAGACGTTGGAACGGGACGAAATGAAGCTGGCTGAACGGAGGCAAGAATACGAGCGGCTCGAAGCACAATGGGAGCGGCAGGCCGAACAGAATAGCAGGCTGGAGCGTGAGTTGCAGGAGATGCGAATCGCCTATGAAAGAGAGCGCGCCGCATATGAGACCCAGCTTGTATCGGTGCCGGAACCGCTTCGCTCGCTTGATATTTTGCGTAAGCACTATCAGGAAGCGGTACAGCGTAAGGAAGAAGCAGAGGTGAAATGGAAGCGTACGCAGGAGCAGTACCGCCATGCATCCGAACAGGCGCTTAAGGCAAGTAGCAACGTGCAGCACGCGCAAAAGTTGCTTGCGGAAGCGGCCGTGCGGAACACGCAGGCGGAACAGCGGTTTGCGGAAGCGCGCTTCGAAGCCGGGTTTATGACGGTCGAAGCGTATCGGGAAGCGAAGTTGCCCGCGCCGGAACGCGAGCGGATGAAGAAGGAGTTGGAACGCTTTGCCGCAGAGAAGACCGCGGTCATGGCGCAGCTTAAAGAGCTGGAGCGGGAGCTTGCCGGTAAAGAGCGGTTCGATACGCAGGCGCTTTTGCGCGAATTGGAATGCCTTAAAGCGGAATGCAACGAAGCGCGCGACGCGCACCGCGCCGCGTTAAACTGCCGCGATAAAGCGCATGAACTCGCCGAACATATCGCTAAAGCGAATGAACGGGTAAAGGCAGTGGAAGAAGAGCGAGCGTGCATCGCTGATCTGTATGATGTGGTGCGCGGAGAGAATCGGTACAAAATTTCATTTGAGCGGTATTTGCAGATTGAGTTTTTGGAAAAAATTATTCAGATGGCGAACGAGCGGCTGTATAATCTTTCGAACGGGCAGTTCCAGTTGCGGCGCAGCGATCGGCTTGAAAAACGGGGACGCCAGAGCGGGCTCGGACTGGATGTATACGACGGATATACCGGGTATACGCGCGATGTCAAGACATTGTCCGGCGGCGAAAAATTTAACGCTTCCCTTTGCCTTGCGCTTGGGATGGCCGACGTTATTCAGGCGTACCAGGGAGGGATTTCGATTGAAACGATGTTCATTGACGAAGGATTTGGCTCACTTGACGATGAATCCCTGCATAAAGCGATTGATACGCTAATTGAATTGCAGAGTTCCGGCCGTATGATCGGGGTCATTTCGCATGTGCAGGAACTGAAAAGCGCGATACCGGCCACGCTTGAGGTGCAGAAGACGAAAGAAGGGTACAGCCGGACAAAATTCGTGCTAAGAGAATAGGAGGAAGCAGCAATGCCTCATCGACTGGCGGAATGGATACAGGCGTACCTGGCGGATACGGAAAGCAGGAAGCAGGCGGATGAAATGGAAGAAAAACGTGCGGCGTTCCGCGCTCATTTCACGGAGCTTGAGCGGCTGCGCCAAGGTGAGATCACGCTGGAACAGTTTAAAAAAACGCTGGACCATAAAACGAAGATCAAGCACGTTATCGGCGGAAAAAAAGTGAATATCTGGGGATTCAGTGGTTTTTCCGGGCAAATGTTTTTCAACCAACTGTACAATCAAGCCGTGTCCGCTGGTATGGTGGACGAGCTCACCGCTGCTTTTCTTGCTGCAACGGAAATTCCCGCGTTAGGGACGGGTGGATATAGGTGGACCACAGAAAAGCTGGAGGCATTCGCAGACGCGGTGTTTCGGACGCAAAAGGCGGCGACGGAAAAAGGATATCCGTCCCAAAAATGTGCGTCCGTCAAGTTTTCCACGTTTTTTCTGAGTTTTTTTTGGAATTTGCAGGACCCGGGAAGATACCCTATCTATTACCGCGCGGACCGCGACGCGCTGGCATATTTCGCTTATGATACGGATGGACAGGAGCGCCCGTTTGACAGTGGAAGTTACATGCGGTTTGTCCGGATTTTGTTTGAACTGCGTGAAGAAATCGGGCGAATAAGCGGCGAGACATGGAGTTTGCCCGAGTTGCAACACTTTTTGTTTTATGTTGCGCGGCACGCGGGTGAGATAGAGAGCTCGCCGCCCGGAAAAGGAAGCTTGCAGGCGGATCGGTTTGCCCAGCGGCTTACGCGCTTGCTCAGGGAGTATGGTTTTCTTGTTTCAAATGCGGAAGAGGTTGAGGCTGTGCAATTGGAACTTGGCGAAGAGTACCGGGACAAAGTAATCTGGCGGTTTGCGGGCAGCGAAGGGAATGCAACGTTCGCTTATGTTTTTGTATGGGATGTGCCCGGAGAGTACATTTGCGCGATTCATGAAGAAAACGAAGAAGGCTTTTTGCGGAAGAGGTATACGATTGAAACGGAAGATGAAAACACGTTTTTAAAAGAATTTGAGACATACCTTGCCCGCAAAGGAGACGAGACACGATTCTATACGCTGGACGACATGGCGGAAGATACGTATCTTCCGCGCGCGACGCTGGAAGAATGGCTTAGTTTGCTGCACGAGAAGAAACAACTGATTTTGTACGGTCCGCCCGGCACGGGCAAAACATACGCCGCCCAGCGTCTGGCAAAAGTAATCGCTCAGAACGAACGCCGGGTTTGTCTTATCCAATTTCACCCTTCCTACACGTACGAAGAGTTTATCGAAGGATTGCGGCCGGAAGTGGTCGAAGGGGAAAACGGGGTTACGCACATGAATGTTGTAGTCAGGCCCGGCGTATTTCTTGAGCTGTGCAATGAAGCGCTAAAGCAAGAGAATAGAGAATGCGCGTATGTTATGATTATTGACGAGATTAACCGGGCCAACACGGCCAAGGTGTTCGGGGAATTGCTGTACGCGCTTGAGTATCGAAACTTTCCGGTGCCTTTGCCGTATTCCAAAAGCAAAATGGTGGTACCGGATAATGTGTATATCATCGGTACGATGAATACGGCCGATCGCTCGCTATCGCAGCTTGATTTTGCCCTTCGGCGCCGCTTCCCGTTCGCGCGCTTTTCCCCATATGAAACAGAGCAGGCGCTAGAGCGTTATCTGAAGCGACATTATCCGGATTTAGCGTGGCTTGCAGAAGCGGTGCACGAAGCGAACCGGCGAATCGGGAATTTTGATTTTTGGCTTGGTCATGGCTATTTTATGAACCGCGGTTTGTCCGCGGAAAAAATACGGCGCATTTGGAAGTATGAAATTATTCCGTATCTGGAAGAATATTTCATCTGCGAGCCGGAGCGGGTGCATGAATTTGAGCTAGAAGCGCTGCTTGCTGAGAGGAAGGAACGATATGAGGGAATATAAACGGCAATATATTTTGCGTGAACACGAAACGTTGGAGGGCGTGGAGCTGGCCTCGGCAAGCGCTGAAATGTTGCGGCGAGAATTTTCGTACGCGCTGACGCTTCGTCCGTCCGTGCGAGGGGGGTGGGAGCTCAAGGCTGGCTCTCATATCGGGCGCATTGAACTTAAGGATGCCTCCATACGTATTCAGCCTAAGCTGCCAGCGGATATCGTATGGGAATGGCTGGCCCGGGCGTACGACATTCGTTCGCTTCGCTTTTATCAAGATAGGAGCGGATTTACGGAAAAGCCAGGCGACTTGGAGTGGCTTGTGAAGTTGTTTATTGCTGAATGCAGGGATATCGTCCGACGCGGCCTGTGCAGAGGATATGTGTCGCGGACGGAGAAATTGGGGGGTGTCCGCGGTCAGCTCGCTGTACCGGAGACGTTGCGCTTGTGGAGTAAGCAGGAGTATCGGTTCGGTTGTACGTATGACGAACATACGGAACGAGTGCCCGAGAATGGCGCGATTTACGCCGCGCTGTACGATATGGAAAGAAGGAGCTACCATGATGCGAGCATCAGGCGGGAGATTAAGGAACTTATGCGCTTGTTCGTTGCGGGACGGGAATCAGAAGAGCAAAGGGGACGTCCGCGGTCAGCGCGGGAGCGGCTCGTCGAAGTGGAACGCATTCCGATAACACGGCTTAACCGGCATTACGCGGATGCGCTGAGCCTATTGCGCCTGTACTGGCGGGCGGCGGGGCTCTCGATGCATGCAGGGCATGTGTATTGCGAAAGTTTCGTGCTAGATATGAACGAATTATTTGAACGCTATATCGCTCGGCTGTTATCCGAGGAGTTGCGGCCGCACGGGATTAAGGTGCGCATACAGACACGGCACTGGCTGGGGGAAGGCGGGCGCCTTGTGGTGATTCCTGACATTCTTTTGCAAGACACGATCGGACGGGAAATTGTGCTTGATACGAAATATACAGAGCGTGCTAGGGGATATGCGGAGCATCCGCATGTGTACCAAATGCTAGCATATATGACGGCACGCAGGGCCGATACCGGAATTTTGCTGTATGCTTCGGGACCGGAGTGCGTTGATCGTATTCGGAATACGGGACAGACGATTTATCGCTGGAGTCTGGGTCTTGATGTTCCTCTTGCGGTGAGCGAACATGAACAGCATACAAAACGAATCATCGCACGAATCCTCCGCCTGTTTTACTAGAAACTTTTGAAGTTTACCCCTATACACCTCTATATAAACCGTTCTACATCCAGCGGATGCGAACGGGACAGTGGTCGCGTACCGGAATTCTTTTCGTCAAGGGTTGCCGATACGTCTCGCTCGCTCCGCTTTCTCATGATTTCTCTCGGACGTTTGGCGGGACGAAAGGCACGGGCAACGAACCCCGCGATTCTGGCGTCGCAAGCCTTAATGTATACACCGAATTTCTGCGCTTATATAAAATAGTACAAAAATACTGCGTACTAAATAATTTAAAAAAAATCCCTCTTCCACAAAAGCAAAGAAGGATTTTGTATGACATATACACATTAGATAGTTACTGTACTTTTTTGTTCCCTTTTTATATAAATCCAATACAAAATAAATGCGACAGCTGATATGAGCATTCCTGAGATGTATGGAAGTCCCATTTGTGTGGAATAAAGCGCACCTCCGATCGGTGGGCCGGCGATGCGACCGAGTGAATCGAACGAAGATAATAGTCCGGTAGCGCTGCCTTGGCCACCTTTTGCTTTTTTGGTTACAAGCGCTGAAACGCTCGGACGGATGACACCATTTCCGATGCCGAAAATCGTCACGAAAATAGCGGCGGTAACAAAGCTGTTCGTAAGCAAGATGAGACCAAATCCGATAATGGAAATAACAAGACCTGCCTGGATAACAGCACCTTCCCCGAATTTTTTTGTCAATCGGCCGACGAGACCGCCCTGTACGATGGCTCCGGCCACCCCCATAATCATAAAAATATAGCCCAGTTGCGTCGTATCAACACCAGCACGCGCCGCTGCAAAATAGGCGAATGTCGCCTCCAGACCTGCGAGCGAGAAAGAAACGAACAGTTGCAACACGTACAAAACGGCAACTGGCCCGTTAAACGCTTTCCAGCGGGATTCTTTTGTGTCTGTATTTTGCATCGTTCGTTTTTCAGCCGGTAGTGACTCGCTTAGGAAGAACAAGACGAAGAAGAATGTAATTGCTGAGACCATCCCCGCGATAAAGAATGGCATGTTTAAGCTGGTTTTTGAGAAAACCCCGCCGATAGCCGGGCCGAAGATAAAGCCGAGGCCAACCGCTGCGCCGATAATTCCCATGCCTTTCCCGCGGTTTTCTGGCGTGGTAATGTCGGCGACATAGGCCATCGTTGTTGGCATGTTGGCGGACGATAGGAGTCCCCCGAGAATCCGGGCCGCGAATAACATCCATAGCTTGGTGGAGATAGCAAACAAAAAGAAGGAAATAGACAAGCCGGCGATGCCAATAAGCATTACTGGTTTGCGCCCGATTTTGTCGGAAATTCGTCCCCATATCGGCGCGAACAGAAATTGCATCAAGGAGTACACAGCCATCAGCCAACCGAGCTGTTCCGGCGTTGCGCCTACCCGCTCGGCGAAAAATGGCAGCACAGGAATAATAATGCCGAACCCTACCATAACAAGAAACATTACGACGAACAAAAGCGGCAACGCTTTTTTATTTTCCATATTTCACACCCCATCAGAAGCCCATTGCCCTATTATAAAGCGCTGGTTGGTTATCTATATTGTTTACCAGAAAGCAAAAGTGATTCGATGAATGTAAAAAGGTCATTTATTTTTGACTAATCTGACTGTGATTATACGACTTTGAAGAGGATATAGTCAAGTGTGACTATACCGCTTAAAACAATCAACTCATACGGAAAGCCTGTTTATTTTGTCGAAAAATCACGAAAAGAAATGGTTGTACTGGTGTCCGAACTCCCATACTCTTGTATAAAGCATGAAGGTATAAAAATGAGGTTCTATATGTGAATATAAAATAAATAAGAACAGATGGGATGACTATGCAAGTGGGGGAGACGAGTGAAGAAGCTGCAACGAACGTCGCTATTCATCATATTATCGATTACGTTTTTTACGACTTTGCTGTACGCTGTGTCCGCTATCGTAATGAAGATTAGCAAGGTAAAAGAAACGACCAAAATAGCAATAAAACCAGCTGATTTGCGCAAGCCGGAAGAGAGAAGGGAATCTGGAGCGGAACGTTGGACACCAACTGAAATAATTACGGTAAGCGCCGCCGGTGATGTCACAATTGGACGTGACGAAGCCTACCCGTATCCGTTTAGCTTCGAGCATGAAGTGATGAAGAATGGCAAGGCTTTTTTTGGAAAGCACATTCGGGCTATTTTTAATAGAGACGATTTGACGATTGTCAACCTAGAGACGACGCTGACGACAGCGACCGCCAAAGCGACGAAGACATTTCGTTTTAGGGGAAAACCGGAATATGTGCAAATTTTGACGCTGTCAGGCATTGATGCCGTAAATCTTGCAAATAATCATACGCATGATTATTTGCGGGAGGGATATGAGGATACGATAAAGAATCTGCAAAAATATCATATTGGCTATTTTGGCTATGACAACAAATATATGAAGACGATAAAAGGAATCAAAATTGGACTGCTCGGGTATGAAGGATGGGAGAACAGCGAAAAATTACAGCGGACGATTGCCCGTGATATTGCCGAGCTACGTGGTCGCGGCACACAAATTGTGATCGTAAGCTTTCACTGGGGGGTGGAGCGCAGTTATTATCCGAATCGGACACAAAAAGCGCTCGGCAGATACGCTGTGGAGCGGGGCGCTGATCTTGTCCTTGGCCATCACCCGCACGTAATGCAAGGAATTGAGGAATACAAAGGAAAGTTTATCGTTTACAGCCTTGGCAATTTTATGTTTGGGGGCAATAAAAATCCTAAAGATAAAGATACGTTTATTTTTCAGCAGACGTTTTATGTTAAAAACGGCTCGTTGACAGGAGAACAGGAGATCAGGATCATTCCTTGTTCCATTTCTTCGGTAAAGGAAAGAAATAACTATCAGCCTCTGCCGTTAAAAGGAGTAGAAGCGGAGCGCGTACGGGCAAGGCTAAAAGCGTACAGCCGCAACCTCGGTGAACTGGACTGGAGCACGATTAAATAGCCAAAAATAAGCGATGCGAAAGCGTCAAGGGCCTGTCCTTGGCGCTTTTCGTCTTTACACATAAGCAGTGAAATGCCCGTGAGTTTTTCTTATCATGATAAACAAACAGAAAAATGTTGTATACAGTACCGGGGTATGATATATTGAAAAGTGAAGGAAATAGATACATTAAATTAGAGTTTTTTTATTATACTATACATAGGTATAGTGTAAGGAGGGGCGCTAAATGTCGGCGAGCAAACAGACAGCGATTCAAATAAAAGGCATGACGTGTGCGGCTTGTGCCAACCGCATTGAAAAAGGGCTTAAGCGAATGGAAGGAGTGGAGGAAGCGAATGTTAACTTTGCGGTGGAGAAGGCCGTGGTTACGTACGACCCGGAAAAAGTGACGCTCTCCCAGCTGGAAGAAAGGATTGAAAAGTTAGGATACGCTACGGTAAAAGAGCAGATCGATTTCCAAATTGCAGGCATGACGTGCGCGGCCTGCGCGAATCGGATTGAGAAAGGGCTTAGCAAAATGCCTGGCGTAACGGAAGCGACCGTCAACTTTGCGCTGGAAACTGCCCACCTAGAGTATCTGCCTGCTGAGGTTTCTATTGAAGATATGGTGTGCAAGGTGGAGAAGCTCGGTTACAAAGCGGTGCCGAAACAAGAAGATGGGCAGGAAGAGAATCACCGCCGGCAGGAAATCAATCGGCAAAAGCGGAAGTTTATTATTTCAGCGATTTTATCTTTTCCTTTATTATGGTCGATGGCCGGACATTTTTCGTTTACTTCTTTTATCTGGATGCCGGAATGGTTGATGAATCCCTGGGTACAGTTCGCTTTAGCCACTCCGATCCAGTTTATTATCGGAGCCCAATTTTATATCGGCGCGTATAAAGCATTGCGCAATAAAAGTGCAAACATGGATGTGTTAGTCGCACTTGGCACGTCTGCTGCTTACTTTTACAGTTTATATTTAACGATTCTATCCATTGGTCAAGCGCATCATGCCCCAGAGATGTATTATGAGACCAGCGCGATACTGATTACATTAATTTTGCTTGGAAAACTATTTGAAGCTTTGGCAAAAGGGCGGACGTCCAAGGCCATTGAAACATTGATGGGCCTTAGGGCGAAGCAAGCGCTTGTCATTCGAAACGGACAGGAAATGCTCGTTCCGGTGGAAGAAGTGATTGTCGGTGATATGATTGTGATAAAACCCGGCGAAAAAATTCCTGTTGACGGCGAAATTATCGAGGGCCGTTCGTCTATTGATGAATCGATGCTGACGGGAGAAAGCGTGCCGGTAGAAAAACAGGTGGGCGCAAACGTATTTGGCGCGACGGTAAACAAAAATGGCGTGCTGAAAATAAGAGCCACTAAAGTCGGCAGAGAGACAGCGCTTGCGCAAATTATTAAAGTGGTGGAAGAAGCGCAGGGCTCGAAAGCACCGATTCAGCGCATTGCGGACCGTATCTCAGGAATTTTTGTCCCGATTGTCGTTGGCATCGCTGTGCTCGTTTTCCTTATCTGGTATTTCTGGCTTGTTCCTGGAGACTTTGCGAACGCGTTGGAAAAGCTGATTGCTGTGCTCGTAATCGCGTGCCCATGCGCCCTTGGCCTGGCTACCCCGACTTCGATTATGGCCGGTTCGGGAAGAGCGGCTGAGCTCGGCATTTTGTTTAAAGGGGGCGAATATCTGGAAATTGCGCACCGAGTAGACACCGTCGTGTTTGATAAAACGGGAACTGTAACAAAGGGCAAGCCGGAACTGACAGACGTGGTGGCGGAAAGTATAGAAGAAGCGGAGTTTCTGCGTCTTGTTGGTGGAACAGAGAAAAACTCGGAACACCCGCTCGCGGAAGCGATGGTCGTTGGTATAGAGGAAAAAGGAATCGCCCTGCCTTCAGCGGAGCAGTTCGAAGCTATCCCGGGCTATGGAGTGTGGGCTGTAGTGGAAGGCAAAGAGGTTCTCATTGGCACACGCAAGTTAATGGAAACATACGGAGTGGATGTAAAGCGGGTGTACGGGAGAATGGATGTCTTAGAAGATGAAGGAAAGACCGCCATGCTTGTCGCTGTCGACCGAAAATACGCAGGATTGGTAGCGGTCGCGGATACGGTGAAGGAAACGTCACGCGAAGCCGTGGCGCGACTTAAACGAATGAATATTGACGTTATGATGATAACGGGAGACAATGAACGAACAGCACAGGCGATCGCGCGGGAAGTAGGAATTAAACAGGTTCGCGCCGAAGTGTTGCCGGAAGATAAAGCAGAGGAAGTAAGGAATTTGCAGGCCCAAGGTAAAAAAGTCGCTATGGTAGGAGATGGGATTAACGATGCGCCTGCGCTGGCGGTAGCTGATGTCGGTATTGCCATGGGGACCGGAACGGACGTAGCGATGGAGGCCGGGGATATTACTTTGATGCGCGGCGATTTAAACAGTATTGCTGATGCGTTTGTGATGAGTCGGAAAACAATGACCAATATTAAACAAAACCTGTTTTGGGCGCTTGCTTACAATTCGCTCGGCATTCCGATCGCTGCCGCAGGATTTCTTGCGCCGTGGGTGGCTGGCGCTGCTATGGCCTTGAGTTCAGTATCGGTCGTTCTTAATGCTCTACGCCTGCAAAAGGCGAAAGTAGAATAAGGGGGTGACAAAGACGATGGAGCCGATGATCCACGAAAATGGACAGGAGGTGTGCAATCACGGGAGCGAACGCACGAGCCATCATTCAGAGAAGTTGAAAAATAATTTAATTACCCGGCTGAATCGGATTGAAGGACAAATCCGTGGAATTAAGGGAATGGTCGAAAAAGATGTGTACTGTGACGACATTCTGAATCAAATCGCTGCCGTTCAGTCTGCGCTAAACGCGGTTGGCCGCCTCCTTCTGGAAGGACATATGAGAAGCTGCGTGATCGAGCGAATCCAGGAAGGGGATCATGAAGTGATTGATGAATTGTTAAAGACAATGAACAAATTAATGAAATAATGCACTTTTACTGATATGGAGGGAATAACAAGATGCAAACTGTAACGATAAAAGTAGAAGGAATGTCTTGCGGGCATTGTGTAAAAGCAGTGGAAGGAGCGCTTGAAGAAATCGGTGCCAAAGGCAAAGTCAATCTGAATGAGAAGACAGTGCAGGTGGAATATGATGAACATAAATTGACATTAGAAGCTATTAAGGAAGCGATTGAAGACCAGGGTTACGATGTTTTATAAACGAAAAGATTGCTAATTGTAAATTAAGAAGAGAGGCTGTCTCAAAAGGTCGTTAAAAAACGTCATGAGGCAGCTTTTCTTTTTTATGCCAAAAAGTGGGGCCAAAAAGTAGCTTTTTGGCCCCCCTTTTCTTAAGTATTAACTATAAATTGTTTGCAGGATTTCCAGATTCACTTTCTCGTTTTTGCGAATGCTCATTTGTTTATCTTGATGAAATACGTCGAGAGGCGAGACAGGAAGCTCTCCGCAGATGTCTACCCCATAAATTTTGGCAGAACAATGGATAAGCGCTTTCACTATCGCTTGCAGTTGAGCAAGTGTCATAACGCCCTGATCCCAGTTTGTCTCGACTTCTTCAGGAGAAAGAACATCTTTATCAATGCTGATATAGACTGTATCCGTATGGATGCTTAAAAGAATGGAAGAAATAAACGTATTTATGTTTGTTTCACGGAGTTGTTGGCTCGTAAAAACTGTGATGTAAGAAGAGAAATGCGGATCGATTTGCGCCGCCAAATCGGATCGGGTGCCGATGAGTATAACGTGGCGCAATAGAGGTAAATGAAGCAAAGCATCGACAACCCAAGAACCGCATGAAAGAAAGTGCTGTGGCACATTTGTCATCATGTCCGTATGGTTGTCAAGAAGAATGAGGGTAAAAGGACGATCGACTTCCTGAAGAAGCGTGCGTGAGACATAATGGTAATTGCCGTTACCGACAAAAGTGATGCCACCTGGATGTCGTCTCTGATGCAGCCGTTCAGCAATCAAACGAAAGGAATCCTGCTCACAGTATCCGTTTGTATGTTCAATATCTTCACATTCGATCCACGTATGAGGCAGAGCAAGCAGGTTCGTTTGAGGAATGTAAACGTGATCGAAATTGCAGATGGTAAGGTCATCATATAGCAATCCCATCGCGATCTCTCCTCTGTTTTACAGCAGACGCGGAATCGAGCAAAGCAATACCGTGATGCTGCATTTTTTTCTATACTATTAATATAGTAGTAACGTCTATATAAAACAATATATATTCCAGTATATTGTGAACCTCTCCCACTTCCTGGCGTGTGAGACACCTTTCATAAGTGGAAATTCACTTTCATTTTTGAAAGAATCTTTTCTTGTATTTATTCTGTTTTTACTTATACGTCTATATTTTTTAATTTTTAAAATTGGCATAATAATTGCTAAATTTAAATGGGCGAAAGCAAGTGCATTTTAGCTAGAGGAGGAAACGTATGATGGGAAAATATCATGTAGCCGTCGATGTTGGTGGAACCTTTACTGACGTATTTGTTTTTGATGAGGAAAAGGGGGAAATTGCTGTTACGAAAGTATCTTCTACACCTGACAATCCAGCTCGAGGCATTTTAGAAGGGATTAAAAATTCAGCGGTTCCGATATCTGAAATTTCATTATTTTCTCACGGTACGACCGTTGGAACCAATGCCTTGATCACAAGACGCCTGCCAAAAACAGCTTTTATTGCAAGCAGAGGATTTCGTGATGTACCGGAAATTCGTCGTGGAACTAAGCTAGAATTATGGGACGCCTATGAAGATGTAGCACCTCCGTACATACGGCGTCGTGACCGGTTTGAGGTTACAGAGCGCACAGACTATAGCGGAAATATTATTACTCCGCTTGATGAACAGGAAGCGCGCGAACTGGCCCGTATCCTGAAAAGGCGCGGGGTAGAATCCATTGCGATTGGTTTCATGAATGCATATGTGAATGGAACAAATGAACAAAGAATGAAAGAAATCCTTCAGGAAGAAATGCCGGGAGTCTATATTTGTACATCGAGTGAAACGCTTCCGGAAATTTTCGAACATGAACGAATGAGCACCACAATTGTAAACGCTGTGCTGGGGCCGATTGTAAGTAATTATATTCAGGAACTGTCAGATTCTTTGCGTAAAGATGGATATAAAGGAGATGTACTTGTACTTCATTCCGGTGGTGGCGTGATGACGTCCGAAACGGTTCCGAGGTATGCCGCTCGTCTCGCCAGCTCAGGAATTGCGGCCGGTGCGATTGCAAGCGCTCACATCGCTAAATTATGCGGATTTCAAAACGCGATTGGATTGGACATGGGAGGGACAAGTACGGATATTTCTCTCATGTATAACGGTGAGTTACGCGTTACAAATGATTGGTATATCGAATATGGTTATCCGATCGGGTTCCCGAGCATTGAAATTCTCACCATTGGTGCCGGTGGTGGTAGCCTAGCCTGGATTGACGATGGGGGTTCACTTCGTAACGGTCCGCAGAGTGCAGGAGCGACACCCGGCCCAGCTTGCTATCAACGCGGGGGAACAGAACCAACGAACAGTGATGCCAATGTGCTATTAGGTCGCCTTGGAACGGAACTTCTGGATGGGAAGATGACGCTTGACAAAGAAAAAGCACGCGAAGCGATTCGAAAAATCGCTGAACCATTCGGCTATACGGAAGCAGAAGCAGCGAACGCCATCATCAAAGTAGCAAACGCTAACATGTGCGATGCGCTACGTCTCATTTCCGTTCGCCGTGGATATGATCCGCGTGATTTTGCGCTTGTTGTGTTTGGTGGTGCAGGTGCACTTCATGGCGCACATCTAGCGAAAGAATTAGAGATTCCAACCGTAATTGTACCACCGCATCCGGGAATTACGTCTGCTATGGGATGTTTGCTTGTTGATGTAAGACATGACATTTCCAAAACGTATTTAATGAACATACAGGATGTCTCATTGACTGAATTAGAACAAACATATGTAAATATGGAACAGGAAGCGGCTAAACTTCTGGAAGAAGAGGGGGTACCGCAAGAAAATACTCAACTTATTCGTTATATTGACATGCGGTATACCGGACAATGGCGTTCATTATCTATTCCAGTTTCCCGTCCGATTCACTCACTTAAGGAAGCATTGGAGCGGTTCCACAGGGAACATGAGCGTGAATTCGCATTCTCAAATCCGGAACAAGGGGTTGAAATTTACGGCCTACGCGTAGCGGCCACCGGAATTGTACCGAAGCCGGATTTACCAATGGAGCAGCCGAAAGGCAATATGAATGATGCGATTCGGGGCAAGCGAGATGTTTATTTTGAAGAAAGCGGGGGCTTTGTAGAAGCAACCATTTATAATCGTTCGCTGCTCCCTGTAGGTTCTACATTCCAAGGGCCAGCAATTGTCGAGCAGATGGATTCGACAGTTGTTATTCCGCCAGGATTTACGGCTGAAGTCGATCCGTATAAGAATTTACTGTTAACGTACAAAAAAGATATGGAGGCGAAATAATGAGTCAAACACAATCTGCCATCACACGTCTAGATCCGGTAACGTTTGAGGTGTTAAAAAATGCGTTTGTAAATTTGGTTGACCAGATGTCTGAGCAAATTCTGCGGACATGCTATTCTTTCGTGATTTATAGCCGTGATTTTAGTTCGGCTATTTGTGATGCTGAAGGGAACACCATTATGCAAGGAACGCAGGATATTTCCGTTCATGTAGGAACACTCCATTTAACAGCCAAAGCAGTACTTGAAGATTTCGGAGACGATATTCATCCTGGGGACGTATTTTTGATTAATGATCCGTATCGAGGTGGGACACATTTTTGTGATGTTCGCGTAGTTCGACCGGTATTCTATGATGGAAAACTTATTTCTTTTATGCAATCGAACGGGCACTGGGCTGATGTTGGTGGTAACGTTCCGGGCTCCTTCAATGTTCGTTCCAAAGATCATTATGGGGAAGGGATGCGAATTCCACCGGTACGGATTTGGAGCAAAGGTCAGTATTTGCAGGATGTGGCCAATCTTCTGGTGGCCAATATGCGTGTTCCGGAAGAGCGCCTTGGCGATTTGCGTGCGCAGGCGGAAGCAACCAAAGTCGGGGAGATGCAACTTGTTCGTTTAATCGAAAAGTATGGTCTTGATACGGTTCTCATTGCTTTTGAAGAAGTGCAAAACTATGTGGAACGTCTCGGACGAGCACGTATTTCCGAACTGCCGAACGGCACATGGGAAACAACAGACTATATTGACATGGATCCGGAAGTTGGTGATCAATTAATCCCAATTCATGTGCGTATGACGATTAAAGATGATGAAATTGATTATGATTTGACCGGTTCACATCCCTACATCAGCTGCTTTTTGAATGCTGGGTTCGGCGCTTCTTTTTCCGCGGTCATTTCCGGAACAAAAACATTTTTCCCGGATATTCCGCTTAATTCTGGTTTTTATCGCTTCATTCATGTGAATTTGCCCGAAGATTCTGTTGTAAATGCACCGTGGCCTGTAGCTGTAACCGGTTTTTGCTCCGGTGCATACGAAAAAATCATGAACGCTATTTTTGAATTGTGGTCTGGTATTATGCCGGAACGAGCGCTTGCCTGCTCGTTTAACCTGGAATATTTGTTAATCGGTGGTTGGGATCGACGCGCCGGATATGACAATTACTTTATGTGGTATGACTGGATGGCCGGTGGACACGGTGGTCGTTCATATAAAGATGGAGCGAATGCGATGTCTCCGGTATTTGGTGTCGGATTAAGCATTCAGCCATGCGAAGGACAGGAGAGGTTGTCCCCTGTTATTACAACGCATCATGAAATTGTAACAGACTCTGCTGGTCCGGGGAAATTTCGCGGTGGCTGTGGTGTGCGTAAAGGTGGAATATTGACATCATGTGAAAATACGGTTATGTCGTACTGCTGCGATCGTTCGCGCTCTGTTACATGGGGGATTCAAGGGGGACTTCCGTCCTTGCCGCATGGAGTAAGGTTAAATCCAGGTAGCGATAACGAACGTTTTTTGGGGACGGTATTTTCGAGTGTGGCGCTTAAACCGGGGGATTCATTCGATCGTCCTTCCGCAGGTGGTGGCGGATTGGGTGACCCGCTTGAACGTGATCCGAAGCTTGTATTGGAAGATGTGATCGATCAGTATGTATCCATAGAGCGTGCGCGTAAAGATTACGGAGTTATTATCAAAGAGATTGACCGCGAGATTGACCTGTTTGAAATTGATGAGGAGGCAACGAAAAACGAGCGTGCGTACATTCGAGCCAAACGCAGACAGTGGTTGCAGGAAGATATCGCTTCCGTAGAGGAAAAATTTAAAAGAGGAGAAATCGATGAACTGGATGTAATCCGTCGCTATGGTGTGATTATGGATTACACAACCGGGCATGTTCTGCCAAATTCGACAGCACAATATCGCGATATGTTATATAAACGCACGCTGGCCCATTGGGAGTAGCGGTAAGATTTTCGTTTGTTTTCACGACATTACAGCCGATGCACAAAAGCAGGTGTCTTTCATAGATGCCTGCTTACTTTATTAATAAGAGTTCATGAAAATGGGACTTTTTTCATGAGGGAAAGTTGTTCATTCTTTGATAAAGAAATTGTACAATAATATAATCAATTTCCTATATTACGTATTAAAGATATATTTAGGAATTTTTGTGGAAGTATAGCAGATTGGTCGTTTTGTGAATTGCAGAACGGGAAAGAGAGGATAAATTATGAAACAAGCGTTTTATAGGATTAGCCTGCTTCTTTTTCTCTTGATGGGGATGTTGTCGGCGGTGGTTCAAGCTGCACCCGCTCCTTCCATTCAGCTCTGGATGAATGGAGAAAGAATGAAGCCGAAGATTCCTCCACAAATTCAAGTGAATGGACAAGCTGTGACAGAGCTATTTGGACAAAACGGCAGTTGGGATAAAGGGAAAACAACATATTCCATAAGTTCTAAAGCAGTCAACGAAGTCGATGAAAAACCGAAAGTAGTTATTGAAAAAGTGAAAATTACAGGGCTTGTGCAAAAGGAAGAAATGATAGAGATAGAAGCGAATGGAGAGGTACAAGCCAAGCATTTCACGATGAACAATCCGTTCCGTATTTGATGTAGTAATGACACGAGAAGGCGACACGTTCCCTGAATTGCCTGAACGAGTAAAGATAGCGAATGGGGAAAAGGCGGACTTGTTTATCTCCGTCCATATTAACTCGGCCACTTCGTCGTCGGCTAAAGGAACAGAAACATACTATTACACTGCAAAAAGCAAAACGTATGCAAATACCGTTCATAAATATCTTATACAGGCAACAGGGTTTTCGGATCGAAAAGTCAAAAAAGCGAGATTTCAGGTCATCAGAGATACGAAAATGCCCGCTGTTTTAGTAGAAATTGGATTTATTACGAATCCTTCAGAAGCGAAGCAAATGGCTGATGAAGAATTCCAGAAACGGGTTGCAGATGCGCTGTATAAAGGCATTCGTGAATTTGTTGACCAGAATTAAGGAATACGAAAACGAGCTTTGTTTTTTGTCTTCCTTAGCGTATATTTTTGTTATGGTACAGAAATAATGACTTTCTTAAAAGATGAGCAAGAAGTAAAGGTCATTGACTATGGGCATAAAGATAGATGAATTTTTACATAGACATTAGAGGCAAGAGGCAATATTTTTCTGCCTCTTTTTTATTATGTAGCGTTTTAAGAGGCTCCCCTTCCTTGTCCATTAAAATCAAAAATGATTTACATTCTCACTGCATTATGATATGTTTCTATTAAACCAATCATCCGATGTTTGGAGGTGTGTGAATGAAATTACAAAAAACAAACCGCATGACGCTGGTCGAACAAGTGGCCGCACAAATTGAAGCCATCATTGAATCAGGGCAATGGCCGATCGGAACCCGGATACCAGCCGAACCAGAACTGGTTAGGGAATTGGGGGTTAGTCGAAATACGTTGAGGGAGGCGATTCGAGCCCTCGTTCATGCCGGACTTTTACGAACCAAGCAGGGAGATGGCACGTATGTATGCTCAACCAGTGTTCTTGGTGCGGCGCTGCAACGGCGTATTCAACAATCCAATATATTGGAAACGCTGGAGGTACGTGATGGGTTGGAGCAGCAGTCAGCACGGTTGGCTGCCCTGCGACGTACGGACGAAGATGTGGAAAAGCTGCGCGCCTGCCTTGCCGCTTGTGATTCCGCTGCGGAAGCGAATGATATGGATGCTTATGTCGAGTTCGATATCCAATTGCACCAGGCAGTTGCAGAAGCTACACACAATAGTGTTCTGATCGATTTATACGAATATATGACAGAAGCTGTCAAACGATCCATTCGTGAATTAGTCGAAGTTGCTTGTTGTGATTCTCATCAAAAAGTGCATCATGAACTCATTGAAGCGATTATTCAACAAGATGAAAGGCAAGCTGTTGAGGCTGTCCGTACCTATATTGAACAGTTTAAAGAAAAACTTCAACAACATCTGGAGGATGAGAAATGAGTTCACACCATCAGGCGATTGAGAAGCACTTTCAAGAAAGTGATGAGCCCTCACGCTCGTCTGCCGGTATCTTGCTGCTTATACTTGGAATAATCTTCATTGGAATGAATCTTCGAGCACCGCTCACATCAGTAGGTCCTTTAGTAGGTATGATTCGTGATGATTTAGGAATATCCAACACTTTAGCCGGTATGTTAACCACTTTACCTTTGCTCGCGTTTGCTTTCGTATCTCCTTTTGCGCCTAAGCTGGCCCGGCGATTCGGAATCAATGCGGTGGTACTCGCCTCTTTACCTATATTAACACTGGGTATCATTTTACGTTCCGTATCCGGGATCGGTACATTATTTTTAGGTACAGCCCTGCTTGGGTTTGCTATTTCGATTTGTAATGTTTTGTTGCCGAGTTTAATCAAACAAGAATTTCCGCTCAGAATTGGATTTATGACGGGTATCTACTCGGTAGCCATGAATTTGTGTGGAGCGATTGCTTCAGGAATCAGCATCCCTCTTGCTACCGATTTTGGACTAGGATGGAAGGTGGTTTTGGGCTGCTGGGCTATTCCCGCTTTTCTTTCACTTCTTGTTTGGTTGCCGCAAGCCCGTAATCGACATAAACAGATGATAGCTGTTAAATCAGATAGGAAAAATGAGCCGGTGAACGTATGGCGTTCGAGACTCGCTTGGAAAGTGACAATATTTATGGGGCTACAATCTTTGATGTTTTATATTATTGTTGCTTGGATGCCTGAAATCCTTATCGAACGAGGATTAAGTGCTAGCTCCAGTGGTTGGATGCTTTTCTTACTGCAATTTGCCTTGCTTCCGTTCACTTTTATCATTCCTGTTATTGCAGGACGTATGTCCAATCAGCGATTATTAGTCATTATTACGTTTCTTTTGTTTGTTGTTGGATACTTAGGTCTCTTGTTCGGGGGGAACCTACTTATTCCGGTATGGGCTATTTTGATTGGCATTGGGGGAGGATGTGCTTTTAGTTTAAGTATGATGTTCTTTAGCCTTCGTACCCAAAATGTTCACCAGGCAGCAGAATTGTCCGGAATGGCTCAGTCCGTAGGATATCTTTTGGCCGCAATAGGGCCAACTCTTTTTGGATTGCTGCATGATATGACACACAGTTGGACGCTTCCACTGTTCATACTGGTTGTGGCTTCGGCTTTACTTTTGATAGTTGGTCTTGGCGCAGGAAGCAACCAATACGTGACTTCAAAGGAAAAGAACTAGAACATACAAAACTTTACCCATTATTTTGTTAAAATTAATCGTACAAAATCATGTAGCTGGAGGAATAAACCTTGAAAGTATTAAAAACGTTCACTCGTATTTATGTTAGCGACTTAGATACTGTATTACCTTTTTGTGAAGAGCTTTATGGTGTAAAAACAGAATTAAGATTTACATATCCTGAAATGAATTTGGAACTTGCATCAGTCGGTGATCTTTTGTTTATAGCTGGATCACCGGAGGCATTAAAACCATTTGAAGGCACGAAAGCTACATTTGTAGTAGACTCATTAGATGAATTTCTAACTCACCTTAATAAAATAGGGGTAAAGGTTATTAGAGAACCAAAACAAGTCCCTACAGGGAAAAATATGACTGTACAACATCCCGATGGAACGATTATTGAATATGTTGAACATACCCAAGCTTACATTGAGAGTTGACACACATTCATTATACCTTCTTATGTTCGTCAAGTAATAGAATGATTCAGTTTAAGGAGGGTTTTTATGAAAATCAGAAATGTACATGAATCAGATTATTCTTACATAATTACTCGTATAAACCAGTGGTGGGGGGGAAGACAAATGTCGGACATGCTCCCAAGATTGTTCTTCTCTTATTTTCAGGAAACATCTTTTGTTATTGAAGATCATGATCGAATTATCGCTTTTGTTATTGGATTTATATCTCAAACACACCCAAAAGAAGCATATATCCATTTTGTCGGAGTCCATCCCGATGGGCGCAAGAAAGGTTATGCTAAAAAACTATATCATCACTTTTTTGAGACGGTAAAACAGAGGGGTTGCAGTATTGTCAAGTGTGTTACTTCTCCGGTCAATAAAGCGTCTATTGCTTATCATACAAAGTTAGGTTTTGACATTCTTGAAAGTGATATAAAGATTGAGGGGATTTCTGTTCATAAAGATTATGATGGACCTGATCAAGATCGCGTCGTGTTTCAAAAAATCCTTTCTACCACATAGCCCATTTTTTGTTTTAAGGGTACTTGAAATTTTTAGCTGGATAGCGATGCATAGAGGAGGCAATCTATAAATTAATAGGACTTCAGGTGCTGTAATTTTCAATTGACCTTTTATCTCTCCGTGCTCCCCCGTTGCTTCTTTTACATTCCTAAAAACATTAAGTATTTGAATCGCATGTGGCAGCAATTTTTCACCAGCTTCAGTTAAAAAAATCCTTTTTCCGATCCTATCAAAAATGGGAGTTCCCAGTTCTTCTTCTATTGCTTTTATATGAAATGTTACAGTCGACTGGGAATAGTTAAGAAGTTCAGCCGCTTTAGTGAAACTCCCTGTTTGAATAACAGCTTTAAATGTATTTAGATGCCTAATTTCCATGAAGTCCAGCTCCTCCTACTTAAAAACTCGATAGATATATTTTAAAACACTAATTTCACTAGCTTAAGGAAAAAACATAAAATAATAATTGGAAAAATCGATATAAGAATTTTATCTTTCAACTTCATTTTTTCATGATTGTAAAAATCATATTATTTATATATGAAAAGAGGATATAATAATGGGCAGACAGTACAAAATCTTAGTGAATTCAAAAATTAAGAAGTCTATGCAGACAGGTATTTTGTTGAAAAGGAGTATTATTCCTTGGTTATTTGTTCTGATGTGGAGCAGTGGGGGGATTTTTGTAAAAATTGGTTTACACTATGCCGATCCATTTATTTTTCTGTTTTTTCGATTATTATTTTCCTCTCTTCTTTTTTGGGGAATGTTGCTCATATTTAGACCTTCATTACCAACAAATTCAAAAGAATGGATGGATGTCATTTTCACAGGATTATGTATGCAAGCTGGTTATCAAACCTTTTATTTTTTAGCTTTAGATTACAATATTTCTCCTGGGCTGCTGGCCATTATACTTGGAGCACAACCTATTCTTACAACATTTCTTTCAAGAGAAAAAAGTGGAAAAAATCAATGGATAGGGCTCATTATTGGAATCATCGGTCTTACTTTAGTCGTGCTCAATAGTACAAAAATAGCGAACATTTCAAAAATAGGCATGATGAGTTCATTGATTTCACTCCTTTGTATTATAGGAGGAACCATCTTACAAAAGTCTATACAGGTTAATCAAATATCAAATATGACGATTCAGTATACATCCGGAACTATTTTTTTATCCATCTTATTATATTGTTTTGAACAAAAAGTAAGTTGGTCTCCTATGTTTTTACTCTCCCTCTGTTGGATGGTATTCGTTGTTTCAGTAGGAGCAACCTTATTGCTCTATCATATGATACGACAGGGCAATCTTACAAATGTAACAAGTTTATTTTATTGTGTACCACCTGTGACAGCTATATTCGATTTCTTTGTGTTCAAAAATAGTTTAGCAATGCTGAGTATAATCGGTATGGGTTTGATTGTCTTAGGAATTTTTCTTGTTAACAGACAAGGCAAGCTGGTATGATTCACAAAAACATGCATCTGAATCCTCTTTATTACAAGGAAAGCTTTGAATTGAGTGTAGAGACAAATGGAGCCCCCTCATCAATATGAAAGCCATATGGGTAGCGAAAGTGTATGTCCGTTTATAAGCGATGGTGAAGCATGTGTCAATAGCTTCTACAGGTGTAACCAGAAAAACTCGCAGGCTCGCTTCGCCGTAATATCCTGACGCTCCTTGTGGAGTATCACTTCTTCATTGTTTGGCATATGGTATATAAATACAGTTTCAGTTATAGAAAAAGTGGGAAAAGGATAATAGGGGGAGTATACCCCTTTTACTCTACCGAATGGTCATTTGAAAATGTAAGGAGGAGCAGATGCAAGCAAAAAAAATGGACTGGATTACGTTTACCATCACTTTTGTAGTACTGATCGCCGTTTGCATTCCACTGGGGCTATACCCTGAGAAAGGCGGTGAAATGTTAACGGCGGCCAGTAAGTTTTTTACTAACACCTTCGGGATTTCGTATCTTTGGCTTGGAATCGGTGTATTTTTCTTTCTTTTGTGGGTCGCTTACGGACGATATGGAACGATTAAATTGGGTGAGCCCGGAGAACGTCCGGCTTTTTCTACTTTTAGCTGGGCTTCTATGTTATTTTGCGCGGGGATCGGTGCCAGTATTTTGTATTGGGGAACGATTGAATGGGCGTATTATTATGAAAGTCCGCCATTCGGTCTGCAACCCGGTTCTACGGAAGCGATCGAATGGGCCGCCACATACGGCATTTTCCACTGGGGACCGACAGCATGGGCGATTTATTGCCTGCCTGCTGTACCGATTGCATATTTATACCACGTTCGTAAGAAGCCCGTATTGAAAATCAGCGAAGCGTGTCGGCCATTCATCGGCAAGGCGGCAGATGGTATTCTCGGCAAAATGATCGATATTTTATTTATGTTTGGATTGCTGGGAGCTGCCGGAACGACGCTCGGTCTGGGTACGCCGATGATTTCAGCCGGCATTAGCAAAATGACGGGAATTCCGGAATCATTCGGTTTAAACATTGGAGTATTATTGATTGTGACGATTATTTTTTCTTTTAGCGCGTATTCCGGATTACAAAAAGGGATTAAATGGCTGAGCGATATGAACATGGTACTGACTTTTTTGCTGTTGACCTTTATTCTTGTCGTCGGTCCGACCCTTTTTATTTTAAAAATGGGAACGAACAGCGTAGGCTTATTACTGGACAACATTTTGCGAATGAGTTTATGGACGGATCCAATTACAAAATCAGGGTTCCCGGAAAGATGGACGATGTTTTACTGGTCATGGTGGCTTGTATATTCGCCGTTTGTAGGATTATTTATTGCTCGTATCTCGCGCGGTCGTACCATTCGCCAGATGATTATCGGCACTCTTGTATGGGGAACGATAGGCTGTACTGTATATTTTGTTATCCTTGGAAATTATGCAATATATTTGCAGTTAAATGATATCCTTCCTGTATTGAGTATTTTGCAAGAAAGCGGTGCGCCGACGGCGATTATTAGCGTGATGAATACGCTACCTTTCAATAAGATAATGGTACCATTATTTTGTATACTGGCTATTATTTTCTTGGCGACTACGTTTGATTCTTCCGCTTATGTGCTTGCAGCAGTAACCCAAAAGCGCGTCGATAATGACCCGTTGCGTTGGAATCGAATGTTCTGGGCATTCGCGCTTTCGCTTCTTCCGATGGTTCTTATGTTTATTGGCGGGTTAGAAACGCTTCAGACAGCAAGTATTTTAACTGCATTGCCGCTTGTTTTTATAACCTTGCTGTTGATTCTTTCATTCGTCAAAGCTGTACAACAAGATGAAAAAAAGAAAGTAGTAGCGGAAAGAAAAATGTTCTGGGAAGCGGAGAATACGCGCATTCAAGCTAAAAAGCGACATAGTGAGGCGGGGATGGAAAAAAAAGCAAGATAAAATATACCGGTAGGTCATTTCTACGAAGTCATGCGCTTTTTGCATGGCTCTTTCTTTATGGGGTACGTTTGGAGCTACGGTATATACGGCGGCTGGAATATCCCAGCCGTCGTTACGTTTCCACTTTGAAGCTTCGTGCCGCATACAGCGCAGGCGTCGAGAGAACAGAAATGACGAATTTAATTAAGTATGTGGTAATGAAAATATCCATCCATACACCAAAAGAGTGAATACCGGCAAATGCGATCGTACAGAAGACGAGCGAGTCAATCAATTGGCTGATTACCGTACTTCCGTTATTGCGGAGCCAGAGCTGATTGGGCTTCGGAAATTTCTTTTTTAGGAAAGTGTAAATTTTTACATCCAGGAATTGGCTGATGAAATAAGCCGCCAGGCTTCCTAAGGCCAAACGTGGCATAATACCGAATAGTTTTTCCATCGGCTCTTGGGCGAAGTCGCTCGCATGCGGCTGAAATTTTAGCACCATTTGCATGATAATCGTTGTCATAATAAGAGTAAAGAATCCAAACCAAACGGCCTTCTTCGCGTCCTTTTCCCCATACTTTTCGTTCAACAGGTCGCTGGTAAGATAAATTGTTCCATACATCGTATTGCCTAATGTCATGACAAAACCAAACAATTCGATCGTTTTGACTACCTGGATATTGGCCAGTACGGTCGCTACGCCAACCCAAGCGTATAGCCCGACTTTGCCGAATAGACGGTAACAGACAAGAAACAATAAGAAATTGACCAGGACAAATACTAAGCCGAAATAAAAATTATACATTGTAAAATGCCTCCTAGTTTTGATAACGCGGGATTTTGCGAACCGCGGCTTCGGTATATCCGAAGCATGATTCATTTTACTTGTTGAATGAAGAAATCACAACAAAAAATTACAAGCCCAGCATTGGGGCTAGGCCTGTAATTTTTGGCTTAAAAATTATTATTCTACAAGGTGGGGGAAGTCCTTTTTTGTTACTTAACACCGCTAATAAATACGACGATTTTTATCTATTGCTTTTTTTAAGGAAACTTTTCTTTCTTCAATGGTTTCGTATTTATGTCGTGTAATTTTAGACACTAAACTAAACAGTAAGTATAGGATATATAGGCCTTCATCAAATAAGAAATGATTACGCTTTTTTCCGTACCAACGAGACTGCTCAAGTGCAAGTTTGTTCTTTATATATTAGTACTTGGAGGATATTCTATAAGACGAAAGAGTATTCTCTCATATTATACTTCCAATAGCGCCCGATATCCCAAAGCGGAATAAGGGCGCTGTTCGTTATACAAAGTAATATACGCAAAAAAAAGTTACTCCGGAGAGTGACGCACAATCATTGAGTCGATTCACTTGAAACAAACCGACAATTAGCTATACGATTTTTTTAGCGATCAAAATAAAGGTATCATTTCCGCAATCTGGACACCTTTGATTTTTCAATTCCTCAATCGTGGGGAAGTCTCCCTGAATGCCAACAAGTATCGATCCATTGCATTGCTTACACTGGTAGGTGCGTATCGTCCGCTTGACCTCACCTGTATAGAGCACATCTTCGAAAGAGCCGGTAATATCGGGAGATGTCAACTCCGTTGTCTTGAGAACGATCATCTGTCCCCGATTTCCAATCATCTGCGCTCCTTCATACTCATTAAAATGCGAAATCATTTCTTTAAGTGATAAACCCATACGTACAAACTCACGCTGTAATGCTAACATAAAATCAGGCGATTTATGGGCAAACGACAAAAAGATTGGCAATCCTTTTTCTTTCTTCAAGGCGCTTATTCCGCGGGAAACGAATAATGTCATCCCCTGCAGCGTATAAGGCGGGTCCGTAAAAAAGCAGTCGTACTGTCCGTGTAACTCCTCCGAAAGAGGTTGCCGTAAATTTGCATAGTGACAGGTAACCGCTATTCCTTTCCGATCCGCTATGTCGCGAATATACCGCAAGAATCGCTTATCGATATCTACGACTGTAATCGCCGCTTTTTGATTCTTTATGTTCGGGAACAATCGTTTGAGAAGAAAGCCAAGCGACACACTGACCAGGTCGTCATCACCAACACACAAAACTTGCTTTCCGATCAACGCATGCTCCCTCAGGCAAAGAATCGCCCGACGTAGACTTGTTTCAGGTGTACATTTTGACTGGTCAATTTGTACATTAACTTGTGGTCGTAATTGAAATAATTCTGTGAGTAACGATAAAATATCTGCAAGCTCGGTCTTCCAATCTGTCTCATTGACCATAAGCTTTTGATATAAGGCTTTGTCTAATCCACCATATCCCAACTCATTTT
Organism: Aneurinibacillus thermoaerophilus; assembly: GCF_900099925.1. Classification (GTDB taxonomy): domain Bacteria; phylum Bacillota; class Bacilli; order Aneurinibacillales; family Aneurinibacillaceae; genus Aneurinibacillus; species Aneurinibacillus thermoaerophilus. Next base: position 31,214 of record NZ_FNDE01000008.1, read on the forward strand.
CGATATACGCAACTCCTTCATGGGTACAATGCACACCACGGTCCTGCGTTAGAGCACCTGCCTGCATGAGTTCCTTCTTGATCGCGGTAGCAACCGGAACAGGCAGAAGCGTTTTTCGCGCCAGCTCTTTTGTGGAAATGCCGGGCCGTATATAACATTCCACTAAAAGTTGCTCGATTACCCGGGAGCCCTCTTGAAGACGTACATTTGCATTTGCTTGTTCTATATAATTTTTCATGGAATCACTCTCTTATCATCGATATTTTTAACGTGCTATATTCGTTCTGGAAAAGCACGCACGTCATCCAAACGGTTATTTCACTTTTACCCCAAATAAAAAAGGACAGAAAATGAACATATAGCCCATCTTCTGTCCCTCTTAGGGAATTGACTGCTAAACGACTTTCGCCAGAATGGAATAGGCGTTAAAAAGTTCCTATTCCTGACATACGCGTAAAAAAATAAAACCGTGCATAAGAGCACGGCTGTTTGCAGTCAATGAAATATCATGGATGGCCGTCGTGTTCTTAACCAATATAGGTTCATCCACTTGTATCCATGACAAATAAACCACTCCAAAAGTGGATGTTTGCCAAAGCAACAGAATGAACCATATAAAATTAATTAGTTAAGAACAAATACCGACATCAAGACAACTCCTATTTTTAAAGTTATGTTCAATTGTAATTTAAAAATATTAGAAAATCAAGAGGAAAGACATATCCTGTTACTAATAAGATTTTTGACTACATATTATCAGCTTGTAGACAAAGTCTAACTTTCAGACAGGTCTGCCAGCTTTTTTTGTCGAATGAAATAAGTAAACTTTCTTTGAGGGGGAGAAAACGACATGTTTTCGAAACATTCGTCTGAAGGACGCCATCAAATAACTTCAATTTCTGTACTGGAAACCGCATAAAATCTAGGGAGGAGGGTTTCTATGTCCTATCATACAAGACCATATCCCGAATGGTCGTGGTCGCTTGCACGCGATCAGATGTTTCACGCGTGCAAGCGGCAATACTATTATCATTATTACGGCTCTCATGGAGGCTGGTTGATGAGAACGAAGCCGAGAACTTAGTGATATCAACCTTTCTAACCATTTTAAATTTTATGGTATTAGTTTAATTTTCGGAAGTGGTAGCATTTTTGGTAGCATATCTATCCAATACTTGACCGAAATTGTCTGCTGCTTCCGCCTGCATACTCGGTAGCACATGAGAATATGTGTCAAGGGTAAGTTGTGTGCGACTGTGTCCAAGTCGTTCTGCTACGATTTTCGGATGTACTCCTTGTTTCAGCATGATGGTCGCATGCGTATGACGCAAATCATGAAAACGAATTTTCGGTACTTTTGCCACTTCGATCAGGTTGCGAAAACGCCTAGTAATGTTGTTCGGTTTTAGTGTTGTACAAATACTCGTCATTACGAGAGTATCATCGGGTTGTTTACCTTCTATGGCTTTTTGAAGGTCAGGGACGATGGAAGAAGGAAAGACAACAGTTCTGGAACTTCCTGATGTTTTGGTTCCTTCTTTAAATCCTTTTCCATTGTTCAACATGATTCGGTTAATGCTAATTGTTCTGCGTTGTATATCTACATCACGCACACGCAAACCAAGTATTTCGCCCTGACGCATTCCGGTATAGATAGCGAGCAAAAATACAATATAGTATCTACTTTGTTTTGCTACGGCAAGGAAACGGATTGTTTCTTCCTCACTCCAAACATTGAATTGCTTCGCTTTTTGTTTAGGTTTTTCTACGGTATGAGCAGGATTCGTAGCCAAAAATTGTTGTTTAACAGCAGAGGTCAATGAACTGGCGCATACGCTGTGTACAAATCGTACTGTTCCTTTCCTTCTGCAAGCCCTTTTTTTCTCATTGTTTGAATCAAATCCTGGATGTGTTGCGGTGTGATCCCATTCAACTTTAAATGACCTAGATAAGGAAGAATATGCTTTTGACCATGTTGTTTTTATATACATGACAATTATAAAATTCACTGATTATACCATATTTAAGAAATTCGCTACATTTTCATGGACGAAAGAAGCAAACTATGCGAAAAGTGAAATATTCGGGTGGGATTTTATAGATATAGCAGTAATAGGAGGTAATACACATGGAATATAAACACGAATGGACAGAAGAGGAAATGAAGGCGTGGCATTACTGGGAAATGGAATGGCTGAAGAAAGATTTACTTAAAATGACATTGTCTGACCTGCCATCTTTGAGCGTAAGCGAAAATGGGCAAAGGTTCAGTGAACCTTAACAAGAATGATTTTATTAAACAAACTATTGATTTTTTCCTAAATTTGTTATATTAAAAATGTGTTAATTAACATTTTTTTCTATATATGGGAAAACAAGAAAAAAGAAAGGAGATTAATAATGAAAAAAGCATTGTTTATATGTGCATTAGCATCTTTGGTGATTCCTACTGTTGTATCAGCCACTTCAACCAATTCAACATCTTTAGCCGATCCTACTATTATTGAAAGCAAATCTCATTCATCTGAAACTATTCCAGCTAGTATGGAGCCGGGTGTTGTAATAGAATATGATGAGAACAATAAAATGCATATTGTTCACAAACCAAATTTGGAAGATTTTTATGTTGAAGTCGAAGACTTAGAGCAAGTGAAGAGTAATACAGCAAAAAACAACAACACTTTAAAATTAGAAGACAATGCTATTGTCCCTAATTTTGAGAATGAAAAATTATTTTTACCTAAACCTCAACCGGGAATGAGAGTAGCATATGATGGTCAAGGGCTTCCTGCTTTTATTAAAGTAAATGGGGAAGTTTATTATGGAGATAATAATAAACAAATGTCGGCTCCAGTAATACGTAATCAATATGTGTATGGAAACATTACTTGGTATGACGACGCAATTGGACAAGAGAAACATAAATTGGGGCCAAAAGATTGTGCAACAAAAAAAGGATATGATGAGCCAGACGTTGGAACACCAATCATAGTAACAAAAACGGATGATGGGAAAACTGATACTTTAACAAAATGGGATGTAGGAACACTACCTAATGCAATTCTTGACATCAGATTAGAGGAAATGAGAGATTATTTTAACGTACCAGCAGGATATAAAACAAAAAATGGTAAGAAAATATCATATGGTAGTTTTCAAGGTAAATACATCCATAAGTAATGTTTTTTATAAATGAGGGAAAGAAATCTTTCCCTCATTCTAAATTTCTTGGAAGTGAGTGATTTCGTAATGAATAAACGATATATTATTCTTTTATCTATTGCTTTTCTTGTAGTTTTAATCCTATATGGAGGATATACATTATTTAAAAGAAACACATCCTTTATTGTATTTACATTTACCGATCTAAATCAGGTAACATATTATTATAAGTATGATTTAAAAAATCAACAAACCGAACAACTTTTGGAAAGTAATATAACTACGGCACCAAGAGCTGTTTTACATAAACAAAAAAATGAGATGTATTTTCCTTATCGTTCTTCGGATGGGAGTGTTCAATTATTCAAAAAAGATTTAAATCAAAGAAATAGTGAAAAAACTCAACTAACAAATTCATTGTATGCTATTAACAATTTTTTATTAGCAGACTCAAAAATTTTTATGAATGTTGTTAATGGAAATCATCGTAACTTACAATTAGCAACTTATGATATTGAGAAGAAAAGGCTCAATGTTTGGGATTCTAATGACACGGATAAAAATATAAGAGATTTTGATTACAGTAAAACGACTAATAAAGTATATGCAGTAGTTTATTCAAACAAAGAATTATATGATAAAATATTACAAGCTAGGTCTACAAATCCATATGTTTTAAGCCCCCCAACGTATACTATTGTTGAATATGATAGTAATGGTAATAAATTAAGGGATATTTGTAAGATAAATAAAGGCATTGACAGAATATCTGTATCTAATCAAGGTGATACTTTATTAATTTCAGCTACCGAACAGGAGGTTGTTGGAAAGTCAGCTATTTATAAAATTGATATTGATAAAGGCTCACTAACCCCAGTTTTGGTTGAAGATAAAAACCATATGTTTCTCACTGAACCGCGTTTTTCTCCTGATAAAGAAGGGTTTTATTTTTTGGCATCTCCTAGTAATAAAACATTAAAGGATAAAGAGGGAGTGGAGGGAAGAAACAGAATGCTTTATTATTTTAATTTCAATAGTAAAAAAATAACAAAAGTTTGGGGTAAAGAAAACGGTACAATAAATCATTTTATGATTCAATACTAAAAACCTTTTAAATAAAAATCGTTAAAATTGCATACACTCATTTAAAAACATGGGTTGTTAAGGGGTTTATAATTATTTTATAATATTTTTGATATTCAAGATGTAATTTATGATGGAGAGTTGGTGAACTACTACTAACTCTTTCTTTTTTATTTTAGGAGTAACTTTAAATCAGTTTTATAGCGCCCCAATCTAAAATGCGATGATGAGATGTGTAGAGGTCTCCCTTCTGATACAATTATAGTTAACAGGAGGGAACGGAACATGAAACGTCGCAAATGGTCAGCAGAGGAGAAAATGAATATTGTGATGGAGGGGCTAAAGTGGGAACAATCCATCGCCGAGATTTGCCGACAACATAACATTAGCCAGACTCTGTATTACCGTTGGAAAGATGAGTTCATCCAAGGAGGAATGGCTGCCCTTTCGGGTAAACAACGTAAGACAGCAAAAGAAGACGCTGCCGTTCAAGCAAAGTTGGACGAGTATGAGCAACTTATTGGCAAGTTGACTGTAAAACTTTCAAAGCTAAAAAAAACGTTCGACATCTGAGTGAAGAGCACTGGGCATTTATCTTTGAGGTAGTGGAAGATTCCCACCTGTCGGTGGAAAAAGTATGCCGTCTTCTTGGTGTGCACAAAAGTACGTTTTACCGTCAAAAAGCAAAGGCAACTTTCGTGCGACCGAAACAGGCAGTGATTCAAGAGAAAGTGCGTGTTCTTTGTCAACAGCATCCTACCTACGGATATCGTAGAATTTGGGCTTTACTAAAGCGCCAGGGAATCGAAGTCAATCAGAAAACCGTTTACTCTGTGATGAAAGCCGAAGGCTTAACACAAAAGCAAAAGCGATATGAAGCCAAGCGCACATATCAGCCTGTCGATTTTCAAATCAACTCCTCCAATTAAGTTTGGCATATTGACATGACGAAGATTTGGACAAGTGAGGGATGGAAGTCTCTTGTCAGCATCATCGATGCCTATGACCGTCGTATTGTAGCCTGGAGTCTCGACCGGCACTTATATTACCTTGTATAACGAACAGCGCCCTCATTCCGCTTTGGGATATTGGGTGCCATTGGAAGTATATATGGGAGAATACTCTACAAAAGCTGCTTGATTTTCGTCGCTTTTTGAGGGTAGCATTACAATTCGTAATGAAGACGGTACAAGTACACCTTATGCGACTATTCAAAGCCAAACAGGTAATAGTTGTACAGTACAAGCAGGTAGTACAGTCGGAAAATATGTACTTCTAAAAGCGACATTTGTAGATGACTTGAATGTATATACTGAAAAACGGATACTGATTAAGTCGATATTTTAAAATTTAACCTGCTCGGAGTTAAGTTCTGAGCAGGTTTTATTGTTGCACTATTTTTAGTTAGTGCAGAATTTTGTTATTATTAAACATACCAAGTAATGGTTGCATCTGTGATTAAAAATGATGATTAACCGCCCGTATTTTTTGGTAGCATTTTGGTAGCATTTCATCAAAACAAAAATACTTATTCTTGAATTATGCTGTATTTCACTTACTTTTTAGAAGTATACTTTCGTTAGCTTGATAAAAATAAAAACAAACAACTTCTGTACTGGAAACTGCATAAAATCTAGGGAGGAGGGTTTCTATGTCCTATCATACAAGACCATATCCCGAATGGTCGTGGTCGCTTGCACGCGATCAGATGTTTCACGCGTGCAAGCGGCAATACTATTATCATTATTACGGCTCTCATGGAGGCTGGTTATTAACAGCTACACCTGAAGCACAGACAGCCTATCGTTTGAAACAAATGAAAAATTTATACATTGTGCTTGGAGACGCTATACATACAGTTGCACAGAAACTATTGGAGCTGCGTGAGATGGGAAAACCTTACCCAAAGCAAGAACAGGTTATTTCATATATACGTAATCTATTAAACGCGGCTTATCGTGATTCAAAACAGAAAGACCGATGGTGGGGATACCCCAAGCAATATACGATGCTTCATGAAATGTATTACGAAGGGGGGCTTTCGCCCGAACGCATCGAGGTGATCGCCAACCGAATCACCACATGTGTGTCCAATTTGTTAGCAAGCACAAGCTGGCGTGAGATTCGCGATAACCCGGATGTTACACTACTGGAAGTGGAAACGCTTAAAGATTTTATTTTTCATGATGAAAAAATTTATGTAAAACTCGACGTATTATACCGACGCGGTGACGGAACATGGGTGATTACCGATTGGAAAACAGGCAGGATAGCGGAAAAAAATGAGGAACAATTACGATTATACGCGCTGTACATTCATGAATACTACAGTGTACCGCTTACACACATTGAAGTACGAACCGAATATTTATTAGATGGCATATGCACCCGTACCCATCCTGATGTGGAAGATATCGAAAGAATCGTGCATAAAATCCGAGCCAGTTTGAACAGTATGAAAAGCTACCTGGCAGACTCATACTACAACCGGCCTCTTCCGCTTGAACAGTTTGCCGGAGCAGGGCATCCTTCCGTCTGTAAATCTTGCAATTTCCGCCAGATTTGTTCAGAAAAACAATAGAATTTTTCTTGAATGTATCGAGCGTATCCTATCTATGATTTACGACTAAAGGGGAGGATTCGTAAGAGATTCTTCTTTCTTCCCAAAGCACAAATAAAGAAAGGAGATAAACGCGTTATGTGCGTAATCTTGTTTGCTTACTGTGTTCATCCGCAATTTCCGCTTATTATTACCGCTAATCGCGACGAATTTTACAACCGACCGACCGCGCCTGCCGCCTTTTGGGACGATGCACCCGATGTGCTGGGCGGACGCGACTTGGAGAAGGGAGGAACATGGATGGGCGTGACCCGTACCGGACGCTTTGCTGCCATTATAAATTATCGCGATCCAAAGCATATGCGCCCTGATGCCAAATCGCGCGGACATCTCGTGAGTGGTTACTTAACCGGAACGGATACGCCTATTGTCTATCTCGAAAAAGTAAAGCAAGAGTGCGGGTTATATAACGGGTTTAACCTGTTGGTGGGGGATACCGAATCGCTTTATTACTATACACCGCTACATAACGAAATTAAAGAAGTAAAGCCAGGCATCCACGGATTAAGTAACCATATTTTGGACACGCCTTGGCCTAAGGTGAAAAAAGGAACGCAGCGCCTGCGGCAAGCAATAAAAGAGGATAAAATAGAAGATGATGTATTGTTTTCTATTCTCGCGGACATGGAACAGGCAAAAGATAGTGAATTGCCAGATACAGGTGTAGGTATTGAATGGGAGAGGATTCTTTCGCCACTTTTCATCAGCAGTAAAAAATATGGTACAAGGTCTTCCACAATTCTTATGATAGATAACCATAAAAATATTATGTTTACTGAAAGGTTTCTATTGTCCGATTTGAGAAATTGGAAAGTATCTACTTTTCGTTTTCACATTTAATGCTCCTTTGGAAGTAGGCCCACACATTCACAGGCTCTATGGTGCCCCGTGGCGGTTTGCGCCGCGGGAGCAAAACCACGCTTAAAAAGCCGCCTGTATTGGCCAAACTGGACAGTAAACCGACCTAATTCGGTGGAAATATTTCACGAATAGGGGGGAGAGGTAGCATCCGTCGATTTTGGTGTCATTTGCTCAACAAATGGAAAAGAGCCGCGCAAAGCGGCTCGATGGTGTTTCTAGTATCCTGCGCCAGTTCAAGGTTCAATTGTTTGAGAAGAATGACGTATTTGAAGCAAGCCATTGTCAACAACCAAGATAACCTGACCACTTTGTTGAAGTTCTGTTATATAAGATCGAACTACAGCGCTAGTTAGTGTATGTTGAATTACATTATTAGCTATATTAAACTGGCTCATCACTTGTTGCACCAGGAAATCAAGGCTCGTAGAGTGTTCCACTATTTGTTCAAGAATAAAATCTTTCGTCTTTTCAATCATCTTTAGATGTTCCTCAATAAGTTCTGACAGAGAGAGGCGTTCTCCTCCATGATAAAGAACATAACTATTAACATTAAGCCTCTCTAGCTTTTCAAGAGAATCCTTAGTTTTAGCAATATTCGTGTAAAAAAGAATCCCATGTTTTTCTAAAGTCTCTTCTCCGAAAATCGCATCCCCTACATATAAAACCTGGTCCGGTGATATTATCCCAATCATACCTTGTGTATGACCGGGTAAGGTTACAACTGTAAATGACTGGCCACCAATATCTAGCGTATGATCTTCGTATTTCAGCACATTAGTCACTTTTGACGGCTTGGCTTCTAGAAATTTGTTGCGCAACTCCTGAAAAGGAAGTGCACCTAAGCAAAAACACAGAGGTTCTAAAAAAGGATCTTCAATGAAATGTGTTTCAAATCGAGTCGCATATATTTGTATGTCAGGATATTTTTTTTGAAAAAAGTGATTTCCACCACAATGATCAGCATGGCTGTGTGTGTTTATGATTGCAGTAGGCTGATAGTCATTTTCCAGTATAATTTTGTCCAATTTTTTAGCTAGATCCTTATCAATTCCACTTGCTCCTTTTGTACGATTTATTAAAAAATATTTTAAAATTGTTAAATTAAGGGGTAAAAATATTCTTTTTGTTGAATTTTATATAGCAATCTACAAAAAAGGAAAGTGCCTAAAAAGATGACTGAATTCACGGAAATGGAAACTTCTGAAATAGAAGAAATGTTGGAACAAGCTGTTAATAAATATGGAATGGAAGGATTACCTCACATCCTTAACACTCAAACTTATTTCCATTCTAACCTACTAAAACGATATTAAACATTTACTTCTTTCATCCACTCCGTTAAATGAAGTAAGACAATCGGCTATATAAACCATTGCTAACTTATAACAAGCGCTCGCATCCATTGGTTCAACCCAAATATTTCTATGATTTGATAAGACAAAAACTAAAAAATGCACATTCAGTTATATAACAGTATTTATTTTTCTTTTTTATCATAGTACAATGTATGTTAGAATATTGCATAAATTTTTTATCTTCTTATTGAAAAGCAAGAAAAGTGAGGAAGTAGGAGTGGATAGTATGGAGACGTCAACGCGCAAAGATTTTCATTGCCTGATGCGTGAAGAGGCAAGAAGGCTTTTGGCGCACATTAAAAACGAGACGGATTACAACCGGAGATATCAACTGTGTGGCTTGTTACTGGAAATCTACGAAGAACTTGATATCGAGGTCAGAGACAATGCATCATTCTGGGGGGATATTCGGCTCAATTATCATCATTTTGTCAATCATTATTCATAACTTAACTAGAGCTCCCTTCTGCCTGTTAGGCAGGGGAGATTTTTTTGTCCATCCGGGAGAAATTATGTACAATAAAATGACGAGAAAAAATCTACACGAAGCGGTGATTGAAATTGCTAGAGTTAACCGGAGAACGTGTCATTCCACATCTGATGAAACCTACGAACGGATTGTTGCTCGAACACTTGGCCCGCTACTACTTCGCCATTCCTTACGCAAAAGGAAGGGTGCTCGACATTGCCTGCGGCGCCGGCTATGGCTCGCATATGATCGCTAAGAACGGAAAACACGGGAAACAAATTGTGAAAGAAGTGGTGGGCGTCGATGTCGATAAGACAACCATCCGGTATGCACAAAAAACATATGGTCACCCGCACGTTACGTTTCGCCGGGAAGACGCAACCGATCCGAACCTGCCGAAAAAACTGGGGCAGTTTGATACCATTCTCAGCTTTGAAACACTGGAGCACCTTGAGGATGAAGCACAATTTATGAAAAACCTATATATGATGTTAAAACCGGGTGGCACTTTGGTTCTTTCCACGCCGTTTGGTAAGGGAAGGGGAAAGCCGTGTGGCGTGCCGTTTCACGTACATCAGCTAACAGAACAGGAATTTTGCGAGCTTTTCTCTGGATATTCGCAAGTGGAAATTTACTATCAGCGTGGCGTCACATTTGAGCGCGAGAAAAGAGATGCTACGTATCCGTTAGGTATCGCGGTTTGCGAAAAATAAGCTGAACGATATACATTCGTTTCACCAAAGTATCTAATTTGAAAAAAATGGAGCGCATAGGAAACCGCCCCCAGAAAGTGGTAGATAAGGTCTTTCGGGGGCGGTTGCTTATTTTTCCGATAGCGCAAGCTGGATGCCAATAAGAGAAAATATGATTGCTTTTGCGAGATTTACATACTTGCTTATTGTCGCATTGTGCAAAATCTTTTGGCCCACGCTTCCGGAAAGTAGCGCGACGACGCTGAAAATAATGATGGCCTGAATCATGAACACAAAGCCAAGCACAATCATCTGTAGCGCGTTATTTCCGGCACCGGGTGTCACGAACTGGGGAAGAAAAGCCAAAAAGAAAAGCGATACCTTTGGATTTAACACATTCATCAAAATTCCGCGGCGATACAATGCGCCGAGCTTATATTCTGTAATCGCTTCAACAGGCAAAAGCGGCGCATCTTTTTCTTTAAACGCCTGCCATGCAAGATACAGCAGATAGCACGCCCCTGCGTATTTCAGCGCCTGAAACGCGACTGTAGATTGGTATAGAATAGCGGAAATTCCAAATGCCGCAGCTAGGGTATGAACAGTTACACCTGAGCACAGGCCAAGAGCCGTGGCAATTCCCGCTTTTTTGCCTTGCGAGACGCTTTGCGTAATCACAAATAAAATATCAGGTCCCGGCGCCAGTGTCAGCATGGCTGATACCGCGGCGAAATACAATACGTGTGAGATCTCCATATTTTTTCTCCTCTCTAATGTGAACTATCCGCCATTAATCACTTTTTTACGATATTTCATGACCAAGACAAGATGATAATACAACGCGAACACTGAATGATGATTATTGTCTAAGAGAATGAATGTATCCCTGTTTATGCCGACGAATGACTTATCTGAAAACCGATCGCAGCCGCGATAATACCTATGATGATACTGCTCCCTATATACCAAACCATTTCCTTATGTTTTTTCAGCTTTTTAAGCTGAAAAATCTCATACTGAAATGTCGAAAAGGTTGTAAATGAACCGAGGAATCCTGTGCCAAACATTACGCTCATCTGCCAGTCAACATCCGCCCCATACAGAAAACCCAATAAAAAAGAACCAACAATATTTACCGTTAACGTACCATACGGGAACGAAGAATCTGTCCATTTATTTACAATATTAACCACTATAAAACGGCTAATGGCACCGATAAATCCTCCAACCGCAACCCATACCACATCCATCATTTTTTCCCGCTCTCCTGTGAAAATTGCTTTTTTTCGTAACTGCCTAGCTTGACGCCCAGATAAGAGCAAAAATACCCACCGATCAGGCTAGCTGTAGTATACAAAATCGCGAATATGTAATGTGAATGATGTATGAATTCCAGCGTTTCATAGCTGAAAGTAGAAAATGTAGTAAACGAGCCCACAAAACCTGTTCCAAACGATAACCGAAAATAAGGATGCACCGTAAAGCGAGCAGTAGTTAAAGTATAGAAAAATGCCAGAATAAAGCAGCCGAACAGGTTAATAAGAAAGGTAGAGAAAGGGAATAACATTCCTGCTCCGACCCATATTCCTAATAAATACCGACAAACAGCACCTGCAATACCTCCCAAGCCCACAAGCAGATAAAGCATATGATTCATCCCTTCATCATAATTTTCCTAAACAAAATCGTTCCAGCTTTTTTGTTTGGTTATTCATGACAGACAGGGCATATTCGATCTGAAAAAGCCAGTTTTGCAAAACTGGCTTTAACTGGTTTTGGCTTTAATGTTAAAAAGAGATCACTTTAAACGCGAGTAAAAGCACCAATACCAAAAGAAGAATGAATAACCCCCAGTATGGACCTGTTTGTATTCCCTTACTAGCTCTAATAAGTATTAATTCTATCACACCAATCATGCAGATGGCTACAATTCCTTTTACTACATAGGCCAAAGGGAAGTGAAGGGTAACAAGCATTGCAATCCCCGTGACAATCATAATAGCGGAAACCAATCGCAATAAGACACGGGTAACCTTTTGGAGCTTCGTTTTTTCTTTTTTGATGAATACAAAACTGATTACGGAGAAAAGCAAAATCCAAAACCATGAATGGGCATGGGTTTGATATAGCATATGAAATACATTTGGTGACACCGTCGTTTTCCTCCTGGCTTTTTTTGTCCAGCTTAAGTATAGCAATATTTACACTATTAGTATATGAAGTAACTGTGTAGATTCATTGACAAACTTGTGGCTACTTTCAAAGTTACAACGATAAATGCTGCTTGGCTATGCGCAAAGATTCCTGAAGCGCCGGCGTGACCAATACATCACGACGCCGGATGAAAACCGTTGGCACTTTTCTGTATTGTGCCGGGATCTCGTGAAGGAACAATGAAGAATACGTTCATCCTGTAACTATTGTTCAAGTTTTGAACGTCAGATATAATCATTTTATTAAATGATATTTGTAATTTACAATAAAAGCAAGACACAGGCAAGAATAGAAACTCACTGACACACTCATTTGGCTTTTCATGCAAGCGAGATTAGAAAAGTGGCTTTTGGATTGTGCTTTACCACATACCATTTTAGAAGGGTGTGATACATATGTGGCCAAATACAAAGGTATCCAAAATGTTAAAGATTGACTATCCGATTATTCAAGCACCTATGGCAGGAGGGGTCACTACACCGGAGTTGGTTGCAGCTGTTTCCAATGCTGGTGGTCTGGGGACGCTGGGAGCTGGGTATATGTCTCCGGAACAGATAAGGGCCACTATCCGTGAGATAAGAAAAATGACCGAACGTCCATTTGCGGTCAACTTATTTAGCCCGGAACCAATAGATGAGTCGCCTGAGAAAATCATACAGATGAACAAATATCTGAAACATTACCGAGAACAATTAGGGATACATTCTGTTCCGGACATGAGAAAATATACAGAATCATTCGATGAGCAGATCGGTGTAATCCTTGACGAAAAAGTTCCCATTTTTAGCTTTACATTTGGCATCCCATCATCAAATATCATTCATCAATTAAAAAATAAAGGGACCATGATCATTGGAACTGCAACAACGGTTCGTGAAGCAATTCTTCTTCAGGAAAACAATGTTGATATAATCGTGGCTCAAGGAAGTGAAGCGGGAGGACACCGCGGCACGTTTGCCAGCCCATTTCAAAACGCGCTTATCGGGAGCATGGCTTTAGTGCCGCAAATTGTCGATCATGTTCACATCCCGGTTATTGCCGCCGGAGGAATTATGGATGCCCGCGGTGTTGTAGCAAGCCTTGCTTTAGGCGCTTCCGGCGTACAAATGGGAACAGCCTTTCTCACGTGTCCGGAAAGCGGAGCGCATGAAAAATATAAAGAAGCCTTGCTTAACAGTACGGAGGAAAGTACGGTAATTACCCGCTCTTTGACAGGAAAGCCGGCCCGCGGAATAAAAAATGCATTCATTGCAGAAATGGAGAAATTTCAAGGTGATGTTCCTGATTATCCGATCCAGCATGTATTAACTCGTGAAATTCGGCAATCAGCCGCTAAGCAAAACCGTCCGGAATGGATGTCCATGTGGGCAGGGCAAGCCTCGCGTTTATCCACGACCTGGCCTGCTAGTGAACTGGTAGAGCAAACGGTTGCCGATGTGTCTCGCATCATTCAACAATTGGGCAATTCATCGATTCAGAATGCGTGATCGTTATAATATGAAAAAACGAAGGGTGATGAATCCCCTTCGTTTTTTGCGTTCCAGTCTATGAATTCGTTACTAAATTAATAAAAACAATCACGATCCCAATCGGCACTAACCATTTCATGAGCCATCTCCACGTTGTATAAAGGGAAGGAGAGAAATTTCCAGTAAGTAGAAACTCTTGCTTAACTAAAGTTTCATCCATTTTGTGGATGATAAACAAAGCAATGAGTAAATTACCAATCGGCAGTAAAAGGTTGCTTACTAAATAGTCCGTCGCGTCGAAAACGGTTTTACCAAAAATCTGAAAATCAGCAAGAGAACTGAATGAAAGGGCAGCAGGAATTCCAGCAATAAAGACAATAAGTCCGGATACCCAGGAGACCGCTTGACGAGAACGGTTTCCATTTGCCGTAAAGGCAGAAACGATAATTTCAAGTAAACTGAATGAGCTTGTTAATGTAGCGAATAAAAACAGCAATAAAAACATGCTAAAAAACAGTTCACCAAACGGCATTTTTGAAAAAACGGTTGGGAGTACGATGAATAATAATCCAGGGCCCTCTGCTGGCTCAAGACCAAAGGAGAACACAGCTGGAAAAATCGCCAGACCGGCGAGCACTGATACAAAAATGTTCATAATGACAACCCAACCTGCTGAAGATGGAATGCTTACATCTTTACTTAAATAAGAACTATATGTGACCATACAGGAAAACCCAACAGCTAAAGCAAAAAAGGATTGGCCCAGTGCGTATAAAATAGCTTCACTCGTAATATTCTCAAAGCTTGGTGTTAAGAAAAAGCGCACACCTTCCATTGCTCTTTCTAATGTAAGAGAACGGACAACGAGAACGATGAAAAAGATAAATAATAGCGGCATTAAGTATTTATTCGCTCTTTCAATACCATTTTGAATACCGAAAGATACGACAATGACATTGATGAGTAAAAAGAGAGCAAGTCCGAGGAAAGTGGTCATATGGTTTGAAATGATCGCTTCAAATAACTCTGAATAATTTGCACCATCTTTAATAATCATTCCCGGTATAGATAAGCCTGTATAAATAAGAACCCATCCTCCGACAACACTATAAAAGGATAATAGTAAAAAGCAACCGATAACTCCTAGCCGGCCAACCCATATCCAAAGCGTGTCCGGAGCTAATTTTTTATAAGCACTGATCGCTTCTTTTTCAGCACCGCGGCCAATAATAAATTCAGAGATTAACATCGGAAGTCCTATTAAAATCGTAAAAGCAATGAAAATAAGAAGAAAAGCACCGCCGCCACTCATGCCAGTGACGTACGGAAATTTCCAAATTGCACCTAATCCAATCGCTGCTCCAGCTGATGACAGGACAAACCCGATTCTTGAAGACCATTGTTCTTTTTTTCTCCCATCCATTTCCCCTAAACCCCTTTGCGATTTTCTGTGAAACAACTTTAGTCCACTAATACGCCTAATACGCCGCTATATCATAGTTTTGTACGGATGTTCCACAATTCCGGGAAGAAGCAATGATCAAGCACCTTTTTTAAATAGGTAACACCAGATGAACCACCCGTACCCATTTTGTGTCCGATAATCCGTTCGACCGTTTTCATATGGCGAAAGCGCCATTGCTGAATCCAGTCTTCGATATCAATGAGTTTTTCAGCTAGCTGGTATAAATCCCAATATTTATCAACCTCTTGATAAACAGCAAGCCAAGCAGCTTCAACGGTTGGATCCCCTTTATATGGTTTGGAGTAGTCACGTTCTAAGAGGTCTGAGTTGATATCAAATCCAGCTTTCGCCAGTTGTTTAATCGCAACATCATAAATGCTTGGTGCCTCATACGCTTGTTTCAATTCTTTTAATAGCTCAGGAGCTTTTTCATAAATTTTTAAGACATGGTCGGATTTATAGCCTAGGGCGAATTCAATCATTCGATATTGATATGATTGAAAGCCTGATGCCTGCCCTAGCTTATCGCGGAACTCCATATATTCGGAAGGTGTGAGCGTTGACAAGACATCCCAAGCATAAATAATTTGCGATTGTATTTTGGAAACACGTGCAAGCATTTTAAAAGCAGGAGCAAGGTTATCTTGTTCAATTTGTCGGATACTTGCCCGAAGCTCGTGCAGGATAAGCTTCATCCATAATTCACTTACCTGGTGAATGATGATAAATAACATTTCATCGTGATGATCAGATAAACAGATTTGACTCGATAAAATTTGATCAAGTTTTAAATATTCGCCATACGTCATACGGTTTTTAAAATCCGTATGAATACCACGTTCTTTTTCCATTTCTGAAAGATGTTTGCTCATTTACATTCCCTCCGTATTTACTCGTCTAACGACTGCTCGAACCGGGCTTCCATCTGCGCCCTTTATTGGAAGCGGAAGAGCGATCAGTTCATAATCACCTGGTTCAATATGATGAAGAACGATATTTTCTAATATCATAATTCCATGTTTATAAAGTGCTTGATGTGCGGACATTTCTTTACTATCAAGCGGATCAACAGATGGCACGTCAACGCCAATAAGCTTCACTCCATACTCATGTAAATAAGGAGCAAGATCAGGTGAAATAGACGGGATTTTAGTCGGAAATTGATCAGGTTGCTTTTGGCGTGACGTTCGTAATAAAAGTCTCTCGACACCATGTAAGTCAACGTTCTTTAGTTCGCTCGGCCCGATTTTTTCTACTCCTGTTACATCAACCATCCGTGCTTTACCAATGAAAATATTGATATTTAGCTCAAGTATTTTTTCGCCATGATTATCAAAATGAAACGGAGCATCGACATGTGTCCCAGTATGAAGACTCGTGGTTATTTTGCCGATATTCACAGAGCCAGTTTCTTCTTTTGAAAAAGCTATTTCATAGGAAAAGGGCGTATCTCCTGGCCAGTGAGCCATGTGATTATGAAGCGGTTGAGAAATATCGATCCACATTGCTATGCCACCACTTCTCGATTGTTTTCATATTTTTTGTAGCGTTCATTTTCCATAATATCTTTTAAGATTTGAACCGATTGCCAAACTTCTTCAAATGTATTGTAAAGGGCAACGGGAGCCAAACGAATACCGTTTGGAGCACGGAAATCAGGAATGACCTTCGCATCTTTTAGCGCTCTACAAATTCTTGCTGCTTCCTTATGTTCTAAAAAGATATGCCCGCCTCGTTTATTGTCTTCAAGCGGATTACCAAGCGAAAAGCCATAATCGTTGAGCTCTTGTTTTATTAAATCAATCATGAATTGTGTTAACTGCAAAGATTTTTTTCGGATGTTTTCAATCCCTGCTTCATGAAATATTTCCAGAGAGCCGATCAAGGGAGCAGTGCTTAAAACATGGGGAGTGCCAATCTGATAGGCTCCGGCATCTTCAGCAGGTGTTAACGTATGTTCCATATCAAATTGCTTTTCTTTTTTCGAGCTGAACCAGCCAGCAAGGCCAGGTCTTTTTCCGAAGTGCTTTTGATTTACGTAAAGGGCTGCAACACTTCCTGGGCCGGCATTTATATGTTTATAATTGCACCAGAAAGCAAAATCGACACCCCAGTCGTCTAACGCATGGGGAATAGCGCCAATCGAATGACATAAATCGAACCCGATGAGAATGTTTCGTTTATGGGCTTCTTCTGTTAAACGTTTCATATCCAAAATTTGTCCGCTTCTGTATAAAATACTGGGTAAAACAATTAAAGCAACTTCATCGGTCATCTTTTCAATAATGTCATCTTCGTGAAGTGTAAGACCATCACGACTTTTCACACGAATTAAGTGTTCAGAAGGATCGTAACCTTTTAGTTTCAATTGACTTTTTAATGCATAAATATCTGAAGGGAAATTTAATTCATCGGCTAAAATTTTTGTCTTTTTTCCTTTTGGTTCATAAAAAGATGAGACTAATTGATGTAAGTTTACGGTCGTGGAACCACTTACAATTACTTCATTCGCTTTGGCACCTACTAATGGAGCCATCTTTTTGCCTAAAGTTTCCGACAAATAAAACCAGGGATATTCCCCATTTGTCCAACCGTCAATCCCGTATGTTTTCCAAGAATCTAGGATGGAGAGAAGGGACTTTTCGGCACGCTTTGACAAGAGTCCAAGAGAATTGCCATCCAGATAAATAACTCCATCTTGCACATAAAATTCATCTCGAAATTTTGCGAGTTGATCATTTTGATCCAATTGTTGGGCGTTTTCACGTGTTAAGCTCATAGGAATCACTCCAAATATATAATTTTGCCTCATTTCTTAATAATTAAAATATAAGTTTTCATTGATACTATGTCAATGATATAATGTCAGTAATATAGAAAAAGCGGCTAACAGTTTAGCAGAGAACAGATTGAGAGGGTTGAGAAAAGGTGAAACATGAGATTGCGAAGCTAACAACGAGACAAAAACAAGCACTAGAGACTAGACAGAGATTGTTAGAGGCTAGCTTAACGGTTTTCCTGGAAAATGGATTTCAAAAAGCAACCATCTCGCAAATTATTAAAAAAGCAAAAACAGGTTACGGTACAGCATACGTGTACTTTCAAAATAAAGACGAGATATTTATGGAATTAATGGAACATGTGATGGAGAAATTTTATGAAGTAGCGAAATGTCCATTTGAACCGAAGACAAAGAAAGAAGCTTATGACATGATTCAACATCAAGTTCGACTTTTTTTAAAACTTGCTGTTCAAGAACGGAAAATCATGAAAGTTGTAAAGGAAGCCATTGGAGTATCACCGATTATAGAAAAAAAGTGGCAAGAAATTCGCGAACGCTTTATTAAACGGATTACCGAAGATATTCAATATTCTCAACAAAATAAGTTAGCGAAAACAGATTTGAATTCAAACCTTGTGGCAAGAGCTTGGTTTTATGCGAATGAAATGTTTATGTGGGAGCTTGTTAATCAAGAAGAATCATCAATAGATGAGATTGTCCTTCACCTGACGACGATGTACACGAGTGGATTGTATGTATAGTTAAACGTTTGGCTCTTTTGAAACAAAAGCTGTTCCATCTCAATCATTGACTAAAAAGAAATTTAGTGAACACGGCACTTACTAAAAACAAATTTCGGCTTAGAATGATAATGGTATAATTATTAGAGACAAAATAAAGGTAGGATGAACAATGAAAAAATTAGTAATGGGAAAGCCAATCGAACAATGGAAATGTGAAATAAATCTTTTAAATAAGTTAGTTTCTTTATATGAGGTGTTTTGGAAAAATCCAAACCATACTTCAGTTGAAGAGGCGATGTCAGGCTGCTTTTTGACGATAGAGGATGTAAAAGAAGCAGAAGCTCGGCTTCATCGTTTTCGTTCTTATATTCAGCATGTTTTTCCTGAAACACGTGTGCAAAACGGAATGATTGAGTCTCCACTTGTTGAAATTTCGAGAATGAAACAGGCTGTTGAACAATTTTATGGTCTTGATATTCCAGGTCGATTTTTATTGAAACTTGATAGTCATCTTCCGATTTCCGGTTCAATCAAGGCGCGTGGTGGCATTTATGAAGTGTTAAAGCATGCAGAAGAACTTGCGGTAAAACATCGTCTATTATCCTT
Source organism: Aneurinibacillus thermoaerophilus (assembly GCF_900099925.1). Lineage (GTDB taxonomy): Bacteria > Bacillota > Bacilli > Aneurinibacillales > Aneurinibacillaceae > Aneurinibacillus > Aneurinibacillus thermoaerophilus. The sequence goes on from NZ_FNDE01000008.1 coordinate 50,735, forward strand.
AGAAGACGATTATTCAAAGTTAGATAGTGAATCATTCCGAAAGTTTTTCTCACAATTTTCCATTGCAGTAGGTTCAACAGGAAACCTCGGTTTAAGCATCGGAATTATAAGTGCAAAATTAGGTTTTCAAGTGACGGTTCATATGTCACAAGATGCCAAACAATGGAAAAAGGATTTGCTGCGAAAACATGGGGTGACAGTGGTTGAGTATCAAGAGGATTACTCAAAAGCGGTAGAAGAAGGAAGAAAACAAGCGTTACAAGACCCGACATGCTACTTCATTGACGATGAAAACTCTCGACATCTGTTTTTAGGCTATGCGGTAGCGGCTTTAAGACTACAAAAACAATTAGAAAATATGAATATTAAAATTGATGAAGATCATCCGTTATTTGTTTACCTTCCTTGTGGAGTCGGTGGAGGACCAGGTGGAGTTGCATTCGGCTTAAAAATGATCTATGAAGACAATGTTCATTGCTTTTTTGCAGAACCAACTCATTCTCCGTGTATGCTGCTCGGTTTAGTGACAGGCCTTCATGATCAGGTGTCTGTTCAAGACTTTGGAATTGATAATAAAACGATTGCTGACGGTTTGGCTGTAGGAAGACCTTCTCGATTTGTTGGGAAATTAATGGAGCCACTTTTAAGCGGAAGCTATACAGTTTCCGACGAACAATTGTACAGGTTATTAAGTATGATGATCGATGAAGAAAATATTCATTTAGAACCATCTGCATTGGCCGGTGTTTATGGGCCTGTTTCGCTCATAAGAAAAGGGCAAGATTATATTCACCAACAGAAGCTTAAAGATAAAATAAAAAATGCAACACATATTATGTGGGCAACCGGAGGTAGCATGGTTCCGAGAGATATAATAAGGCAAGATTATAAAAAAGGAAAAGAGTTATTAATAAACTGGCAGTAAAACGAATGGCTTTCCTTAAAAAATCGTTCAGGGAAGCTCAGACTAGGCGGGGATATAATGGCAAAGAAAAAACAGAACGATAGGAAAACTCTAGTCATAGCTACGATTATCTTTTTAATTATAGGACTGAGTATTTTTTTAATTTTCTACACTCTTTCCAAACCGGAAGAAAAAACGAAGGTTTATCACTTTTCGTATGAGAATCAGCCCTACATAGGAAAAGAAGATGCTCCGGTACAAATTGTTGAATTTGCTGACTTCAAATGTCCTGTTTGTGCAAAATGGGAGGACGTTTATTTCCCTTTGCTAAAAGAGGAATTTATTGATACAGGAAAAGTTAAGTTTGTGTTTATGAACTTTCCGATTCTTGGTGCTGACTCTTATACAGCTGCTGCGGCGGGAGAAGCGATTTATCATCAAAATGAACAAGCCTTCTGGACATTCTATTCTGCCATTTATAAAAAACAAGGGGAGGAAAACGAGGAATGGGCAACACCAGAATTTTTGGTTGAGCTAGCCAAAAGAAACGTACCTGGAGTCGATTATGAAAAGTTGAAACATGATCTTGAACATAAAACATATTTATCTGAAATCGAGCAGGATGCCAAACAAGGGGAGGCAGCATCTGTTCCTGGCACACCTACGTTTTTTATTAACGGGAAGAAAATAGATTCCATTCATTATGAGGATATGAAAGCTGCTATCGAGCAAGAATTGAAGGCTGTTGACACTCCACGCGGCTGAAGTCGTGAGATTCCCGGGTCGTTTGGAAGGGATACCGAGCAACGCCACCTTTCTGTAAACTAAAGCAGCTACCCTTGGCTAGAACGAGGGGAGCTGCTTTACTCATGAATGTTCTGTTTTTCATCGTGAAAATACGACATATCTTTTTCATGCCCTTCACCACTCTAAGCTAATTTCACCATTATACCTTATTTTATCATTTATAAATGGCTTTTTTATGGAAATGTTTACGTGTGTTGAAACATTACGCCAGTCCCTCCTGGTGGATACTCCCAGTTAATATTATGATAAGGGCACCCCATAATGGAAGCACCGCATTCAATGCAGCGTTCTTGATCAATCTCAATTCGATTGTCTTGCCACCGGTATACTTGTGTCGGGCAAAAATACGTGCAGGGTTTATCGATGCATTTTTTTAGACAGATTTTCGGATCGATGATTCCAATAAACGTTTGGTCAGCAGGAATGCGCTGCACCAGTTCCATCGGCGCCATATCGGTGCGTGTAATCCCCCTATTTTGCATTACAGTACCTCCCAATTTCGAAGCGCCTGCCAGACGTCCTTTACTGATTTCAAGGGAAGTTGCATTTGCTTCAATTCTTGTTGAATTCTTTTCATTTTATCCTGCTCAGCACTCATATCGACACGAAAATATGCTGAGCCAAACTCGTTCATCGCCCGGCTGATTAAATAATCGCTGTCCTGATACTTCTTTACATACTTATCATAATTTTTCTTAGCGCGAATATCATTCATAAAAAAGCTCTCGTTAATTTTCCATCCGTATCCAGCTAAAATCTTCTGACTAAAATCGCCTTTGGCATGTGCCTGTAAGGCGATTTCCGCCGCCATCTTGCCTGATAACATAGCTAAATCCGTCCCGCGCCTGCCGCTGACCATTGTCGCAGCATCACCTGCGACGAGCAAATGATGATCATAAAGCTGCGGAATCATTTTAAAGCCGCCTTTTGGAATCATGTGTGCCGCATACTCAATCGGCTCCGCACCACGCAGCAGGCGGCTAATCATCGGATGGCGCTTCGTGCGTTCCAAAAGTTCATAAGGGCTCATCCTTTTCTGCGCTAGCTGATTTAAAAAGCCACCGACGATAAGTCCTAGTGTTTCTTTGCCTAACCAGATGCCAGCCTTCCCAATGATGCCTGCAGTCGGGTATCCGACAAATCCATATACTGCTCCTTCATCACCATCAAGATGAAATCTCTCTTCCATAATATCACGAGGCAGACGGAATACCTGCTTTACATATAGCTTCACTGTCTCGGCAGGAATATCGGAGCGCAGGCCGGCCTGTTTTGTCAAGAATGCGTTAATTCCTTCGGCCAAGATGACAATATCAGCATAATATTTTTGTCCATTATCCAGCTCAACACCTTGGACTCTTCCCTTACTAAATCGGTGTTCCGAGTATAACAATCGAGTAACCAGTGAATGAGTTTGCAATACTGCCCCTTCACTTACCGCTTTCTGTGCCAACCAACTGTCAAACTTACCACGGTGAACGACCAGTTTGTTATAAGGTGGCTTTCCGTAGGTTTGGTTTGTAAATCCGATTTGAAACGCAGAATTGTCATCAAGAAAATATAAATATTCTGTTGTGACAGCACGTTCCCATGGCGCTTCTTCCCAAAACTCTGGGAAAATTTCAGCGGTCGGCACGGCATAAATCGTACCGCCGAACATATTCTTACTGCCCGGATACGTTCCCCTCTCCAGCAGTAATACTTTCAAACCACCACGCGCCATTATATAAGCAGCAACCGATCCGGATGGCCCGGCTCCCACCACAATCGCGTCATACGTGTCCTGCATACATCTCATCCTTTCAAAAAGCGTCTTTTTTTACTGTTTGTTTTTCTGAAAGGTTTTATACTGCTAAATCGATCATCCTTTCGATGTTTTGAGTGATAAAGGTTGGCTAATCACATAAAGGTCAAGCATTGAAACAACTCGATAGAGGAGGAGAATCCGTGAACACGTTTGATTTGACGGGCCGGGTGGCCATCGTGACAGGAGGCAGCAAAGGTTTGGGAGCGGGGATGGCTTTAGCGCTCGCTCAGCATGGAGCAAATGTGGTGGTTGTAAGCCGCAAAGCAGAGGAAGGAGAATTGGTGGCTGAGAAGATTCGCGGAATGGGCCGCAAGTCCCTTGCTTTAGCGGTTGATGTCCAAGACATTGCCGGTTTGCATCGGATGGCAGAAATGGTGAAAAAAGAATTTGGCCGGATCGATATCCTGATCAATAACGCGGGAATCGGGCTCACAAAATTTGCTCTTGAAGTGACAGAAGAGGATTGGGACAAGGTCGTCGATACCAATCTAAAAGGGGTCTTTTTCTGCTCCCAGGCCGTTGCAAAGGTGATGAAACAGCAGAATGGAGGAAAAATTATCAATATGGCTTCCGTTGCCGGGGCAGCAGGAGCCATTGCCATTGCTCCGTACTGCGCGAGCAAGGCTGGAGTGATTAATTTAACGCGAGCGCTGGCTAAAGAATGGGCTCGCTATAACATCCAGGTCAATGCCATCGGACCGGGATATATTGAAACGGATATGAATAGAGAAGAGCTGGCTAATCCGTCTTTTTATAACAAGATCCTTTCCTCAGTAACAATCAAACGCTTGGGGGAAGTGAACGATTTGTCAGGTGTGGTTGTGCTGCTGGCCTCTGATGCTTCTAACTATATTACAGGGCAGACAATCTATATTGATGGAGGCAGTTTGATTTAGTTAAGGTATCCAATCTATTTTTTGGGGCGATTAATGTAGGGAAAGACAAAGTAAAGACCATCCTTTCATTTTTAGATTCGCACTAAATAAGGATGGTCATTTTTTTGCCTTTTTATATCATGTTCTTAACTTGATGGAGGATGTTGCAAAACGTATAATCTCTGAATAATGAATAATAAAAAAACCATCTGAAAAGATAGAAAAAAAGATGGTAAACTTGTACAAAGAAGAATATAGCTATAATGATATGAAAAGAGATTTGCAAATTGGACGAGAATTCGAGTTTATTTATAATGGAGTAACCTATTACCTAAGTAGAACTAAACAGGGTTGGATTCTCGTAAGTTCTGATGGACTGGAAACAGAAAGTGCAACATATAACGAATTACTAGAAAACATTTTTGACAATAAAAACATAAAAGATTTGTGGGATAAAATTGAAATTGTTCAAGTTTTTTAAAAGGTCCTATAACAAAGCCATCTGTATTATAATCGCAGATGGCTTTTCATCTGTCGTCGGTTCCCTCATCAATGGAATAAAGATTGACGACATCTTTAAAGCCTTTCCAGGGAATTTGTTCAGGGGTTACCCACTTGTTCACTATTGTCCAGAACAACGGAACCATCGACTTGCTCCCTCGCCTTAGACCTCCGACATTATTGCTCCAGAATTATTAAATAAAGCTGATTATGTGATAACTTTCTGCGGCGATGCAAATGATAAATGTCCGGTGACTCCTCCTCATGTGAAGCGTGAACACTGGGGATTTGACGAACCAGCCAAAGCTACCGGGACAGAGGAAGAGAAGTGGGACGTGTTCCAACGTGTACGCGATGAAATTGAAGATAGAATGAAGCGTTTTTGTTTTATAACAGAGACAAATGAAAATTGATTGTTTTACTTATCATTTGTATAATGGAGTTATAAATTGGTACCTATGTCATGATGAGTTGGAATTTTTTGAATATGGAGGGATGTTTATGGAGCTAGATGCTAAAAATCCGATACCATTGCATGTTCAGTTAAAAAATATATTAGAAAATCAGATATTGCAGGGACAGTATACGGAAAAAATCCCAAGTGAAAGGGAACTAATGGAAATGTACTCTGTTAGTAGAAGTACGGTTAGGGAAGCAGTTTCCGCTTTAGTTCGCGAAGGAATTTTAGAAAAAAAACATGGCAAAGGAACGTTTGTATCGCTTAAGCCTGTACAAGAATGGTTGCGGATAACTAGTTTTACTGAAACGATTAAAAAGATGGACATTAAGCTGTTAGATAGCGGAATTGTTTCTACGCCTGAGAATATCGAAAACGTGAGTGGTTTCCATGATGAATCTTATTATATTAAACGTTTGAGATTAAAAGATAATGTCCCTATTGCAATTGAGAATCATTACTATCCTATGGAAATTGGTGAGAAATTAGCGCAATACGATTTAAATAAAACCATTTTATACGATGTGTTGGAAGGGGAACTAGGCATTCATTTCTGGGAGGCAGAACAAATTATTACATGTGGTTATTTGCCCAAGGAAGAGGCAAAACATTTAGGTGTTACAGAATCTACTTGTTTGTTGATTACCGAGCGCATGATTACAGATCCAGATGGCAACCTTGTAGAGTATTATAAAGGATTCTTTCGTGCTGATATGTATTCCTTTGTAATGAAGATGTCACGAAAACCGAACCTGCTAGTTTGAGTTTATATGTCCACTTTGTTCGGTATAACTCATTTTTATTTCCCGAATAGGTGGGCTTTTTTGTTATACTAGAAAGTCATTTGTATGAAGGGGGCGTTTGTTATGTCGTATATAGCTGTCATGCTTCTCTTAGTTTCAGCGTTTCTTCATGCTACATGGAATTTTTTATCTAAGCGCGCAGAAGGAGGAATCGCATTTGTATGGCTTTTTACTGCTATTGGGACTGTTATTTATACACCAATTGTATGTATCTTTCTTTTTTTAAAACCGTATACGGGAGAAAATACGAGTTTTGTGTATGTATTAGGTAGTATTTTTCTTCATCTTTTGTATTTTGTCATTTTGCAAAAAGGATATACAAAAAGTGACTTTTCTTTGGTTTATCCTGTTGCACGTGGACTTGGTCCAATGCTTGTAACCATCATGGCTATTTTATTATTTAACGAACAACCTTCTATGCTTGCATTTATTGGTACCGGAATAATTGTAGGCAGCGTCTTTTTTTTGACGGGAGGTTTTACAATATTCAAGGACACCAAGGCTTTATCAGCGATTCATTATGGATTATTTTTAGGTATGATTATTGCTGCATATACATTGTGGGATAAGTATGTGGTAAGCTATCTTTTAATCCCCCCTTTATTATTGGATTACTTAACCACACTGGGACGTTTTATAGTGCTGACTCCCGTTGCCTTGCAGTCCTGGGCAGGTATATGTTATGAATGGAAAACACACCGGAGGGAAGCTATTGGGGTAGGGATTCTCAATTCATTAGCCTACATATTGGTTCTTAGTGCTATGGTTTTAGCCCCTATTAGTTATGTAGCTCCTATCCGGGAGCTTAGCATTTTAATCGGAACGATATTTGGCATTTATTTTCTACGGGAAGGATATGGGTGGAAACGTATTATAGCGGCAAGCACGATTGTAATAGGAGTAACATTTGTTGTGATTGGATAGATAAAGGAAAGTACAATATAAAAAGTCTGATATTTTAAAATAGATCTATATTTTTAAAAATTTAAAATAATGTATTGACTTAACTTTTAACAGGGGATACAATAACGATAACAACTGGTACTGACATCATGATGTATAAATACTAGTACGGATGTCATGATGTTAGCTCCAGTACATATGACAAAAAAATAAATAGTCATTCTATCAATTCAGAGGAGGAATGAAATCATGGAAAAGGTAAAATCAAAAATCAAAACAGGAACAAAAGTAAAAATGACACCAAGCGAGGCAATCGTAGAAACCTTGGTAGCTGAGGGAGTTACCCATATTAACGGAATTTTAGGCTCCGCTTTCATGGATATGTTAGATTTACTTCCTACGGCAGGTATTCGTTTTATCGGGGTTCGACATGAACAAAGCGCAGCTCACATGGCAGATGCATATACCCGTATTAGCGGGGTAGCTGGGGTTGTCATTGGACAAAATGGTCCTGGAATTACCAATATGGTAACTTCGGTAGCAGCTGCTTATCAAGCTCATACTCCTATGGTTGTTATTTCTCCTTCTGCAGGAACTCCTACTATTGGGTGGGACGGTTTCCAAGAATGTGATCAGGTCTCTGTTTTTAAAGCGATTACAAAAGAGACAGTACGTGTTACACATCCAAGTCGGGTCGCTGATTGTTTACGAACAGCATTCCGTATTGCGTATGCTGAACGGGGGCCCGTCTTATTCGATATCCCTCGTGACTATTTCTATGGTGAACTGGAAGACCAAATTCTTGAGCCTCATCAATATCGTGTCGATGCTCGTGGATGCGGAGCACCGGAATCGCTGGAAAGAGCAGTCCAATTGTTAATAGAAGCGAAAAATCCCGTTATCATTTCTGGTCGGGGTACGGTTGACTCCGATGGGATTGATGCGGTGAAAGCCATTGCCGAATACTTAACAGCACCGGTAGCGGTTTCATATATGCATAACGATGCATTCCCGGCTAATCATCCTTTAGCTGTTGGACCAATCGGATATATGGGTTCCAAAGCAGCGATGAGGACTTTGGCGAAAGCGGATGTTGTGCTGGCGATTGGCACACGTCTATCCGTATTCGGAACGCTGCCTTGTTATGACATTGATTATTTCCCGAAGACAGCAAAAATCATTCAAATAGATATTAATCCACGGAATATCGCGCGTACACATCCGATTGAAGTGGGAATTATCGGGGATGCACGGGCGGCTAGTGAAGAAATTATGAAACGCTTAAGAGAAATTGCGCCAAACCGAAAAGAAGATCGCGATCGCTTGTTAGAAGTTGCAAATGAAAAACAGGCATGGGAACAAGAGTTAATTGATCTGGCTATGGTAGAAGGAAATCCGATTAATCCTCGCAGAGCTCTATTAGAACTTACAAAAGTGTTACCTGAAAACGCAATTGTGACAACAGATATTGGAAACGTTTCTTCTACAGCCAATGCGTATCTCAAATTTAATGAGGGTCGGAAACATATTGCAGCTCTTACATTTGGCAATACAGGCTTTGCGTATCCGGCAGCTTTGGGGGCTAAAATTGCTAGACCGGATTGCCCGGTTGTTGCGATTGTCGGCGATGGAGCATGGGGTATGAGCTTACATGAAGTAAGCACAGCAGTAGAGGAGAAGATACCGGTTGTGGCCTGCGTCTTTAATAACGGAGCATGGTGCGCGGAAAAGAAAAATCAGGTTGACTTTTATAACAGTCGCTTTGTTGGAGCTGATATTGATAACCCTGATTTTGCTGAAGTGGCACGTGCTATGGGTGCTGTCGGTATTCGAGTTGAGAAAGCCGATGAGTTAGGGGCCGTAATTCAAGAAGCGATTGAATCGAATAAGCCTACGGTTATTGATATTCAAGTAGATGGCACGCAATTAGCTCCTCCATTTAGAAAAGATGCGTTAAGAATGCCAGTTCGCTTGTTAGAAAAATACGCACACTTAGATTATAGAAACTGGTAATGTTACGTTGTTCTCTAGCAAATGGCTCATCATCATACATCGACATTCGTTCATGGAGTGAGGGGAAATGTCGAAGCTTCAAAGTAAATTTATATATAAGTGTAAGGAAATGGGAAAGGGATGGGGTATGATGAGGAAAATAATAGAACAAAGTAACAAAAACCTTACAGAATCTTTAGCATATCAATTGGAGCTAAATACGATTCCTGTAGGTATATCAGCCAGACATGTTCACCTTTCCCTTGATCATATCGATATTTTGTTTGGAAAAGGATATCAACTAAGGATTCATAAAGAATTGTCCCAGCCTGGTCAGTTTGCGGCAAAGGAAAGCGTAATGATTGCTGGACCTAAAGGCACTATAGATAAGGTAAGAATACTGGGCCCCGCTCGCTGCACTACACAAGTGGAAGTATCCCTAACCGATGCCCATCGTTTGGGGATCTCCCCCCCAATTAGGGATTCAGGTGATCTTGCCGGAAGTAGTCCAATTACGATCATTGGCCCCAAAGGCTCGATCTATTTAAAAGAAGGGGCAATTATTGCAAGCAGACATATTCATATGTCTGAAGAAGATGCCCGGCAGTTTCAAGTTCATGATAGGGAAAAGGTGCACGTCGTATCGCAAACGAAGAGAGGGGTTATCTTTAGCGATGTGAAAATTAGAGTAAGTGCTGATTATCGTCTGGAATTTCATATTGACACAGATGAAGCGAATGCTGCTGGGCTTACCAATCAAGATCGGGTTTGGATTTTAAAATGAAGTGTACTTTTCATAGAAGGAGGATAAAGGATGATCATAGGTGTTCCAAAGGAAATTAAAAACAACGAAAACCGTGTAGGGATGACTCCTGCTTCTGTAAGCGCATACAGAGATAATGGTCATGAAGTATGGGTAGAGACTGGAGCGGGATTAGGCAGTGGGTTTACGGATGATGATTATGTGGCTGCAGGAGCAAAAATAGTTCATACACCTAAAGAAGCTTGGTCAGCTGAAATGGTTGTTAAAGTAAAAGAACCTCTTCCTGAGGAATATCGATTTTTTCGTAAAGGTTTGATTTTATATACGTATTTACATTTAGCTGCGGAACCTGAATTAACGCAGGCTCTTATAGATAATGAAGTTATTGCGATTGCTTATGAAACGATTCAGCTGGATAATGGAACTCTTCCACTGCTGACTCCGATGAGTGAAGTAGCCGGGCGTATGTCTATTCAAATTGGAGCTCAATTCTTGGAAAAATCCAAAGGTGGAAAAGGTGTTTTGCTTGGTGGCGTACCAGGAGTAGCGCCGGCAGAAGTTGTCATTATCGGTGGTGGTGTTGTAGGTACGAATGCGGCAAAGATGGCCATCGGTCTGGGGGCGAATGTTACGCTGTTGGATATTAATCCTGCTCGCCTTCGTCAGCTGGATGATCAATTCCAAGGACGTTTAAAGACATTAATATCAAACAACTATAACATTGCAGAGGCAGTAATGAAAGCGGATTTGCTTGTTGGAGCTGTTCTTATACCGGGCGCGCGTGCGCCACGACTAGTAACTGAAGAAATGGTCAAAACAATGCAACCAGGTTCGGTTATTGTTGATGTAGCCGTTGACCAAGGGGGTTCCATTGAAACAATTGATCGTACCACTACACATAGCAATCCTACGTATGAGAAGCATGGAGTACTTCACTATGCCGTAGCAAATATGCCCGGGGCTGTTGCGCGTACCTCAACAATCGCTTTAACGAATGTAACGACTCCTTATGGGTTACAAATTGCAGGGAAAGGATATAAGCAAGCAGCTTTGGACAACAAGCCTTTAGCGAAAGGATTTAATGTAATTGACGGAAAAATAACGTACAAGGCAGTTGCTGATGCGCACGGGTACGAGTATTATTCGATCGATTCTGTTTTATGTAATACTCCTGTAACTATTTAGTTATTTTGATTCAAATAAAAGATAACGAGGAGGCTGCATTATGCAAACAGAGCTGAAAACAAACAAACTTATTGAGCAAGACAAAGAGCATTTATGGCATGCTATGTCCCGCTATAATGAGAAAGCAAGCCCAATGATTGCAACGAAAGGGGAGGGAGCTTGGTTTACCGATATTAACGGAGACAAATACATGGATGGCGTATCGGGGCTATGGTGCCTAAATCTAGGACACGGCCGCAAAGAAATTGTGGATGCTGCTTATGAACAAATGATGAACTTATCTTATTTTCCGCTAACCCTTAGTCATATTCCAGCTATTCAATTATCAACTAAAATTAGTGAACTTCTTCAAGGCTCTTACACAACCTTTTTTTCAAATAGTGGCTCAGAAGCAAATGAAACTGCATTTAAAATTGCTCGTCAGTATCATACACAAAATGGAAACCAAGGAAAATACAAATTTATATCCAGATATCGCGCTTATCATGGTTCAACTCTCGGTGCGTTGAGTGCAACAGCCCAAGCTAATCGAAGAATGAAATACGATCCTGCCGTTCCAGGATTCATCCATGTTCCACCACCGTACAGCTATCGTTCTTTATTTGGAGAGAACGCGAAAAATTCTGACCTTTTGGCAGCTGACTATATTGAGCAGGTCATTAATTGGGAAGGTGCTGATACGGTAGCCGGTGTTATTCTTGAACCTTTCATCTCTGGCGGTGGTGTCATCATCCCATCCAACGAATACTTAAAACGTGTTGCTGAAATTTGTAAGAAATATGATGTTCTTCTAATAGTAGATGAGGTTGTTTCCGGATTTGGTAGAACAGGTAAAATGTTTGGATTTATGCATTCGGAAGGTGTACAACCGGATATTGTAACAATGGCAAAAGGGCTGACAAGTGGATACCTTCCTTTGGGAGCTACCGCTGTGAGTTCTAAAATTTACGAAAAATTCAAAGAAAATGGCTCGAACAATCATTTGCGCCATATTTCTACGTACGGCGGACATCCCGCATCATGCGCGGTAGCACTTAAAAACATTGAAATTATAGAAAACGAAAACATTGTAGAGCGTGTGTCGCAATTAGGCAAAACCATCTTAGGCGAATTACATGATTTAATCGAGCTAGATAAAGTAGGAGAAGTTCGTGGAGTGGGATTCTTATACGGTATTGAATTGGTGGAAGATAAAGTATCAAAAACTCCGGTTTCAGAAGAATTTATGGGAGCTATTATCGCTGCTTGCAAAAATAAAGGATTAATCATTGGCCGAAATGGTGATACGGTTCCAGGATATAATAATGTACTAATTATTGCCCCACCACTTTCTTCAACAGAAGAAGATTTGCGTTTTGTAGTAGATACGGTAAAGACTGTTTTGTATCAACTGTGCTAAGTAATGATAATTAAAAGAGGACACTGTAAAACATATCATTCATAATTAATGAATAAAACGGAGTAGAAATCCACCTTGTTTGAACAGAATAAAAGATGCTTAAGCAAGGTGGATGCTCTCGTGACAATCTCCATTCCCGTAAAACATGCTTTTTTAGAATTTATGATGTACTTACAGATAGCATGAGGATAAGCAGTGTACAAGCTGCATTCGGAAAAGTTGCTTTTTCACAGGAATCAATTTACGGTCAGACCGTTTCCTCTAACCAACCCTATATAATTTATAATTCAGTTTTCAAGATTTAAGAATATATGGATATGTATCTATAGTATACCAAATTCTTCATTTCTTTTCTACAAAAAAAAGAGTTGATTCTACCATATTCGTAAAAGGGACAGCTGACCTATCAGGATTCAAATTTGTATTTTGATAAAGGAGGATGCTATCTGTGTCAATGGTTGAAAAAGAATCACAAATTCAAGCAACTGAGTCACATGGACTTAACCGCAGCCTATCAAATCGTCAAATTCAAATGCTGGCAATTGGAGGGGTAATTGGGGTAGGTTTATTCTACGGATCTACTACGGCTGTAAAATTGGCTGGTCCAGGGGTATTAATCACTTTCATCCTTTGCGGTGTGCTTGCTGCCATTGTCATGCGAGCACTTGGTGAAATGACCGTAGAAAACCCTGTTGCTGGCTCATTTAGTCATTACGCCGGGGATCTTCTGGGTGTCCGGATGGGGTTCTTGACAGCGGGAATGTGGTGGTTTTATTGGATAGCCACTGTCATGTCTGAACTTGCTGCAATCGGAAGTTTAGTACAATATTGGTTTCCAACTTTTCCGGCATGGATACCTGGGCTGATTGGGCTTATTCTTTTTACTCTCTCTAATATGCTTGCCGTACGAATTTTCGGTGAAGTAGAATATTGGTTTGCTGTTTTGAAAATTTTCGCCATCGTTGTATTTATGATCTTCGGCGGACTGATCATCCTTACGGGAGTTTTCAATGATGGATACGCTGTTGGCTTAACCAATCTTTGGGTAAATGGTGGTTTCCTTCCGCATGGCTGGCCAGGGGTTTTTGCGACGATTTCGCTGATTGTACAAGTCTATAGTGGAATTGAGACGCTGGGTGTTGAAGCAGGAGAATCCCATGATCCTGCACAGACGATGCGCAAAGCTTTCCGCTCCGTGACGATTCGGATTTCCTTCTTCTATATTGGGTCTATTTTGATTGCGTTGAGCGCATTTTCATGGACTTACATACTTGAGAGCAACGTAAGTCCTTACGTTCTAATGTTTACGAAAATTGGTATTCCAGTAGCTGCAGGGCTTGTCAATTTGATTATCATTTTATCTGCCCTTTCTTCTTGTAATACTGGTGTATATGGCGGTAGCCGAATGCTCTATGGTATGGCATGTAAGGGACTATATTCTCCCAAATTTACTAAGCTGAATCGGAATCAAGTGCCTCATATAGCGGTTTGGATGACGGCAGCAATGATTTCTATAGGAGTTGTCATTACGTATTTGGCACCTGAAAATGTGTATGTTTGGATAACGAGTGCTTCTGCTTTTGCTTCACTATGGACATGGGGTACGATCTTAGTGAGCGAATTGGTTTTCAGACATCGGGCCAACAAAGAAAAGAAAATCCTCCAATTTGGGATGCCTCTATGGCCTGTTTTACCAATTATTGGTCTGCTAATGTTAGTTATAGCCTTTTTGGCGATTGCAACTTCCCCTTTAACGAGAATCTCCGTATTTGGGGGAATCGGTTGGTTAGTCATTCTGTTAGTGTATTATCAGATTAAGGTTAAGCATAGGATTAACGCTAATGATTGGAATGGTATACAGTACAAGAAGGAAGACCTTGATGCTTCTTAGTGAAGACCGATTCGGAACGATTATGGTTCTGCATCATTTTGTTAACGCTTACATTTATAAGATAATTCTTAAACTGGAGAATATGCCTAATCTTCATAAGTAGATTTTAAAGAATAAAACAAGAGGGGTTTTCCTATAAGTAAGCTGGGAAGGCCCCGTTTTTTGCTTGCTTTTAACAATGGGGCCTCTTCTCGGCGATTTCTCGAAATGAAACCTTGACAAAATTTTATTTTTATGATATTATAAAATTTTAATAATTTACATAAGGGGGTGGGTTTGGTATACTTCTTTTTAGATGTTATCTCTCAGTTCTTAAGGAGATAGACTCTAAAAGGAGGATATTTAAATGAAAGAAAACCAAGTCAGTCTTACTGCAATAATGACCGCCTACTTACGTGCCTACCATGCTATGAATGATACCCCAAAAATTTTTGATGACTTTCTAGCCTATCGTTTGATACCAGAGGAAAGACGTGCACTCATTGAACAAGGATTTTCTAGGGTTCTCCAGATTAATGTTCCCGAAAGTAACTCGACATGCTCCGACCAGGCGACAAATCCCTTGCCGTCTTTATTGCAAGCCATGGGGTTACCTAATGTTCTTAGCCGTTCAAGATATACGGAAGATAACCTTGAGCAGGCTATAAAACAAGGGGTGAAGCAGTATGTGATACTCGGGGCTGGGATGGATACCTTTGCTTTTCGTCGTCCAGATCTTCTAAGTAAGGTTCAGGTATTTGAAGTTGACCATCCGGCCACACAAGCCTTCAAACTTAATCGACTGGCTGAATTAGAGTGGGAAATCCCATCAAACCTTCACTTTGTACCTGTAGATTTCACAAAGGAGAGTTTGGCTGATGCACTCAAGGGAACTTCGTATGACGTGCAGACTAAAAGTTTTTTTAGTTGGCTAGGTGTCACAATGTACTTAACTCGAAACGAAGTGTTCGCAACGCTGCGTTCCATTACCGATATTGCCCCCGTGGGCAGTGCGGTTATTTTCGATTACTTTGTACCAGAAGAAGCTACTCCACATATGAAAGAGATGCAGGAGGATTTACGAAAGATAGGCGAGCCGATCAAAACGACCTTTGACCCGTCAACACTGGCTTTTGAACTGAAAAGTTTAGGGCTCCGTCTTCATGAGAACTTAAGCCCATCCGATATCCAAGAACGCTATTTTCAGAGTCGAACGGACGGCTATTATGCAAGTAAACATGTGCACTTGGCGAGGGCAGTAGTAGAGTAAAAAAATATGTTCTCCCAATATTGAGCGTTTTGCAAAATAACAACAAACGTATTCACTCAGCAACAGAGTATTTTTCGTCTGTCTATAAGCTATCTTTTCTGTGAAATGGTACAGAAAGGATAGCTTTTTGTATATGAAAAATTAAATTTTGCAAAAAAGTTGCGTAGAACCTATAATAATCATGGGTTTGTATATTGTACGTTTGCTGTTTTGGCATTTCTTTACAAAATGTGGTGCAGTGGAAAGATAGAAGCTAGATCACCACATGAAGCATCGAGTGTGCTGGAGGATAGATCGCGAGTATGTACAGTCTTCTCTTTTCAGACAGAAGGCTTTTCTTTTTTATGAATATGAAAAAAGACACGGGTGGGAAAATATGAAAACGTTAGTATTAGCTGAAAAACCGAGCGTAGGGAAAGACATCGCCCGCGTGCTTGGTTGCAATCAGAAACATAAAAACTATATGGAAGGCCCAAAATATATCGTTACCTGGGCGCTTGGCCATCTGGTCGAATTGGCAGAGCCAGAGGATTACGACCCGAAGTATAAAACGTGGAAGCTGGAAGATTTGCCGATTTTACCCGAGCGTATGCGGCTTAAGATCATCAGAGAAACCTCGCATCAGTTCCGGGCGATTTCCCAGCTTGCGAAACGAAAAGACATTAAAGACCTTATTATTGCAACGGACGCTGGAAGGGAAGGGGAACTTGTAGCTCGCTGGATTATGGAAATGATCAAGTGGAAGAAACCGTTCAAGCGCCTCTGGATTTCTTCGCAGACAGACAAAGCTATACGCGAAGGATTTGCAAACGCAAAACCAGGTTCGGTATATGATAGTTTGTACGAATCAGCCGTCTGCCGTGCGGAAGCTGACTGGCTTATCGGTCTGAATGTCACACGGGCGCTCACCACAAAATATAACGCTCAATTGGCTGCGGGCCGGGTACAGACGCCAACGCTGGCAATGATCATTCAACGTGAAGAGGAAATCAGAAAGTTCAAGCCGACCGAATATTGGACGCTTACAGTGGACTTTGGTGCATTCTCAGGTATGTGGCGCTCAGGCATGAACCAAAATAGCCGCATTTTTAAAAAAGAGGCGGCACAAGCGATCGATCAAAAAGTCTCTGGACAAACCGGTAAAGTAATACGGGTTAAAACAAGCGAAAAAACAGAGCCGCAACCGCTGGCATATGATTTGACCGAACTGCAACGCGACGCCAACAAACGATACGGCTTTTCTGCCAAACATACAGCGAATGTTTTGCAACGTCTCTATGAACATCACAAGCTGGTCACCTATCCGCGAACGGATTCGCGCTATTTGACAACCGATATGGTACCGACGTTAAAAAGTCGTTTGGAAAGTATTGAAGTAGGGCCGTACGCGCAATTGGTGCGTCCTCTGCTGAAACAAAAATCGCTGCGCATTACCAAACGTATTGTCGATGACAGCAAAGTTACCGATCACCATGCCATTATTCCGACAGAAGAGCCGGTACGCCTAAACGACTTAACGAATGATGAGCGAAAATTGTATGACTTGATTGTACGTCGTTTTATCGCGTTGTTCTATCCACCGCACCGCTATGAAAGCGTGCAGATAACGATTGATGTGACAGGTGAAGAGTTTTATGCCACGGGAAAAACGGTCAAAGACACCGGCTGGAAAGAAGTATACGGAAAAGATTCGTCCTCTTCCAACGAAGACAGAGAAGAGGATGAACCTGCGGAACAAATGCTTCCATCGTTGCATGAAGGGGATAGTGTGACTGTCAAGCACAGCGCGATTCACAGTCACCTTACCAAACCGCCGCTTCGTTACACAGAGTCCGATTTGCTTGCCAGAATGGAGAAAAACAATCTCGGTACTCCAGCGACGCGCGCCGATATTATCGAAAAGTTGCTGAATATAGATACGATTGAGCGTCAAGGAAACCGCCTGCTTCCGACAAAAAAAGGATTGCAGTTGATTGAGCTCGTCGCAAACGAATTGAGATCGCCGGAATTGACAGCCAAATGGGAACGTCAATTGGAAAATATTGCACGCGGCAAAGGGGACGCGAAACATTTTCTCTCTGGAATTCGCCGTCAGGCGGCAGCGCTTGTAAAAGAAATTACCCAAAGCGATGTCGAATACAAGCCGCACAACGTGACCGGTTCTAAATGTCCGGAATGTGGCCAGAACCTGCGGGAAATCAAAGGAAAACGCGGCAAGATGCTGGTGTGCCCGGATCGTGAATGCGGTTACCGCCGCTCCGCGGAAAAACAACTGTCCAACAAACGTTGTCCGCAATGCCACAAAAAAATGGAGATTCGTACCGGAAAGGCAGGAAAATTTTTGCAGTGCAAAGCGTGCAATGTAATAGAGATGCTGGAAGACAAAAAAGGGGCTCAAATGAACAAGCGCCAGGAACGTGCATTGCTTAAGAAGTATAGCAGCAGTGAAGGATTAACGGCTAATCTGGGCGAAATGTTGAAGGCGGCTCTGGAGAGTAGCAAAGAATAATGTTTTTGAATAAGGCAGACTGTTGATGATTCAAGATTCAGGATAAAGCGTATCTAGGTAGTGAAAAACTTGCGGGCATACCCGCAAGTTTTTCATTTTTCTACTCCCAGGGTTTTTTCGTTGTCAAAAACTCGGCGAGCCGCTTGCTTTCTTCACGTCTCATCTTGCGCATCTGCGCGCGCTGCGCCGCGCGTTCATGCAATTTTTTTTCTTCTTCTGTTTCGGGAATCACGCCCGGTACAGGCACTGGCTTTTTGTTCTCGTCCAACGCCACAAACGTCAAAAAAGCAGTAGCGGCAATTTTTCGTTCACCAGTATACAATCCTTCCGAAATCACTTTCACAAACACTTCCATCGAGCTTGTGCCTGTGGAAATAACAAACGATTCCACACATACAGAATCCGTAGGATTAATAGGGTGAAGAAAATCAACGGAATCAGTGGACGCTGTCACGACTGGCATGCGGGCATGACGGGTCGCCGATAGTGCGGCCACATCATCAATATAAGACATTAATTTTCCTCCGAACAGCGTACCATGTTGATTCGTGTCAGGAGGAAGAACGATGCTTGTTTTTACGACTCTTGAATCTTTTACATATTTCTTTTCCATATTGATTGCACACCTTATATAAAAGTTTTATGTATATACAATTTGTCCTGTAATGAGAGGGTCCATCGCTTTAATTTTTACCATAAGCTATGAAAAGAGCTTACGTCAGATGTATATAGATACAAAATATAAGCATAAATGCTTCGACTACATCATTCATTATAATACCGATCTTATTATTTCAAAACAGGTTCATGATAAGTTTATTTTTTACGATTTTTCGGTTAAGTATCAATTTTTTAGGAAAGTGTTATACACTTTGGTTGACTGTTATATACACATGCGCGCTACAATCAATTTGTGAAAAAGAGATATACATAACACTCTATATAGAAAGTTAAGTGTTATATAAAGCATTATGACAATTATAATTTTAAGAAAAAGGCAGGAGGAATTAGTATGGCACAACAAGGAACAGAACGCGTAAAACGCGGAATGGCAGAAATGCAAAAAGGCGGCGTAATTATGGACGTCGTAAATGCTGAACAGGCGCGCATCGCGGAAGCTGCTGGCGCGGTTGCGGTTATGGCGCTTGAACGCGTACCGGCGGATATTCGAGCAGCAGGCGGTGTAGCGCGCATGGCAGATCCGACAATCATAGAAGAAGTTATGAACGCTGTTTCCATTCCGGTGATGGCGAAAGCGCGCATTGGTCACTTCGTGGAAGCAAAGGTGCTAGAAGCGTTGGGCGTAGACTACATCGACGAATCCGAAGTGTTAACTCCGGCAGATGAAGTGTTCCATATTAACAAGCGCGAATTCACCGTTCCATTCGTTTGCGGAGCACGTGATCTCGGGGAAGCGCTACGCCGTATCGGCGAAGGTGCATCCATGATCCGAACAAAAGGTGAGCCTGGCACAGGCAACATCGTGGAAGCGGTTCGTCACCAGCGTATGATGCAGAGCCAAATTCGCAAAGTAGCGAGCATGTCAGAGGATGAACTGATGGCGGAAGCAAAAGCGCTCGGTGCGCCGTATGAACTGTTAAAGCAAGTACATGATACAGGCAAATTACCGGTCGTAAACTTTGCTGCAGGTGGCGTATCCACGCCGGCGGATGCGGCCCTTATGATGCATCTTGGTTCCGATGGAGTATTCGTAGGTTCCGGTATCTTTAAATCCGAAAATCCGGAAAAATTTGCGCGCGCGATCGTCGAGGCGACAACACACTACGAAGATTACGAATTAATCGGCCATCTGTCCAAAGGTTTGGGCAACCCAATGAAAGGGATTGATGTAGCGTCCCTGCTTGAAAACGAGCGGATGGCTGTACGGGGCTGGTAAGCGATGAAGATCGGAGTACTGGCGTTGCAGGGAGCGGTCGCTGAACACATTCGCCTGCTTGAGCAGGCGGGTGCGGAAGCGATCGCCGTCAAAAGAGTAGAACAACTAGCAGAACTGGACGGCTTGGTCATTCCGGGCGGCGAAAGCACAGCCATTGGCAAATTGATGAAAAAGTACGGATTTGACGTAGCGCTTAAAGAATTTTCTGCACAGAAAAAGCCTTTGTTCGGCACATGCGCCGGAATGATTATTCTCGCCGGAGAAATTGAAGGGCAGGACTGGACACACCTTGGACTGATGGATATAAAAGTGGCACGCAACGCGTTCGGACGCCAGCGCGAAAGTTTTGAAACCGATCTTCCGGTGGCAGGTATTGCCGAAGATTTCCGCGCTGTGTTTATCCGTGCTCCGCTTATCCGCGAAGTAGGGGAAGAAGTCGACATCTTGGCGCGATATAAAGACGAAATCGTCGCCGCCCGCCAAGGGCATTTGCTCTGTGCTTCTTTTCATCCCGAACTTACAGATGACAAACGTATGCACGCTTATTTCTTAGAAATGGTCAGGGAGTACCGGACACAGGAAGCGGCCGTTGCCCAATAAATTAAAATTGCTTAAGACGGCAAGCGAAAACGCTGGAAGCGGCGGGCGCTTGCCGTTTTTATACAACAGGCGTTTTTCTGTAAGTGACCGTCGCCTCAATAAACGCCGCAGTCGCCCGGCACAATTCTTTAACGCCCTCTGCAAGCAATGGTTCATTCATAAACGAAAAACTGAGTCTTAGGAAATGGTGTTTCGACTCAATCGGATAGCAGGCCGCTCCGGGGAGAAATGTAAGCTGATAGTTGCTGGCATACATAAGAAAGTCTTCCGTATCCACATGCGGAGGAAGCGAAAGCCATAAATTTACTCCGCCTCTGGGTGTAAGCCAGCTAATCCCTTCCGGCATATGCTTCGCCAGCAATTCAATCATCATATCGCGGCGAAGTTGCAGAGCAATGCGCAATTTTTTAACATGGTTGCGCATCCGTTCCGAATAAAGCAGCGGGAGCACCGCTTTTTGCGTCAATAGCGGGCTGCCAAGATCCATATTGCCTTTAGCTGCGACCAATCTATGAAAAATTGTGCCAGAAGCGACCAGCACGCCAATCCGGCAACCGGGAGCGAGTATTTTACTAAGGCCTTTCAAATAAATCACATGGCCGAGCGGGTCCATGCTTTTTAGCGAAGACGGGGGCTTATTCTCATAATAAATTTCGCTCCACGGATCATCCTCTAGGATGATGCTCTGTGTCTCATAGGCAATGTCAAGCAACTGGCGTCGTCGCTCGATACTCATCACCGTTCCGGTTGGATTATGAAAGGTCGGCATCGTATAAATAAGCTTTGGCTTGTATTTCTCACATAGCGCCGCCAGCATATCTACTCGCATTCCATCCTTATCTACAGGCACGGGAAGAATGGTAGCCCCGCGCCAGCGGAATACATCAATCGCCGCAGGGTAGGTAGGCGCCTCGGTAATGACGATATCCCCTGGGCCGACAAACGTCCGAGCCACGAGATCAATGCCCTGTTGTGTTCCATTCGTAATTAAAATTTCTTCCGGTGTTACTTGAATTTGCTTATCCCGTAAATAAACAGTTAGTTCTTGACGCAGCGGCAAGTCACCCTGAACGTCGCTGTACGTGGAAAGAATTCTCGGCTCCTCAGCAAGAATGCGCTGAATTTCTTTTTCCAAGTACCGGTTTGGCAAAAGCCCGGGGTCAATCGTAGAAGAAAAAAATTCATAGCGGGCCGATACCTGGTGATAGCGTGAAAACTGCGCTCGTGGCAAATAGTCGGGAACCGACAGTTGCCAATCAAACGGCGACTCTTTTTTTGGCAGCTCTTTTTTCGGCGTTGTATCCGCCGCTTTTGTCCGTA
Source organism: Aneurinibacillus thermoaerophilus (assembly GCF_900099925.1). Classification (GTDB taxonomy): domain Bacteria; phylum Bacillota; class Bacilli; order Aneurinibacillales; family Aneurinibacillaceae; genus Aneurinibacillus; species Aneurinibacillus thermoaerophilus. Next base: position 72,597 of record NZ_FNDE01000008.1, read on the forward strand.
CAAATGTGCCTTTTCCTTGAATACGTATAATATATCCATCTTCTTCAAGCGCATCATACGCTTGAACGACTGTCATGAAACTTACATGAATCTGTTTAGCCAGCGCACGGACAGAAGGGAGACGTGTGCCTTCTTCCAACAACTCCGACTGGATACGGTCCACAATCGCTTGATAAATTTGCTTGGCCAACGGAACAGGAAGCTGCCGGTTCACTTTTATTTGCATAACGGATAACTCCTTATTAAGTGTTATATAAAGATATACTGTTATATAAGCATAACATAATCATCAGTTTTATAGAAAGTGCTCCTTCGTTCAATATTTATAGCCTTTCCATCGTAATCAAAGCAGCCATTCCCATCCACGGAATGGCTTTATTGTTATGTGAGTAAATAATAAAAGGTTATGAATAAAAAATGTATGGATGTTATCTTTTTTATTTTTTCTGTTCTCCGTTTTGATAAGCCGCGATGAACTTAGGAAATCTCCCGAAATAACTAGTACTTTTATGAGCTTCTCTTCATATTCACAAGATACGGTTTAATATTTTTAATAATACAAAAACAGGAAAGATGGTTGATTTATAAAGTTATATTAGTAAAATAATCCTGGTAGAACCAACCTATTCTAATCTGAAAAAGGCAAATCTATCGAAAGGTAGAGACGTAAAGCCAAGGGTCTAAGGTTGCAAAACTATGACAGCCGGTTGCCAAAATTGTAGCGCACATAAGTGTCGTTCGTAAAAGCATTCTATCATCTTGTCAAAGGTTTACAAATCGGGTGTACTGCATATTGGCACAGGCTATTCCAAAGAATATGGATGGCCTTTTTCTTTTAGTATTAAAAAAATAAGAAAATCAAGCAAAGGGAATGGGGGATAAACATGAAGATGAAAGACATACAAGCTTTGTTTCCAAGCGAAGATGGAAACAAAGAACGTCGGCAGGTGCTACTTCAATTCATGCAAAACATTGTGGAGGGGCTTGATCGCCTGAAAGACCCACAACGCGCAACACTAGGATCGATGCAGGAGAGGACAGGAGAGTTTTACAAGGATATTATAGACTGCGCGCAGGTTCCAGAGCGCGGAATAGCATTGGATAAAGTCGTTGAAGAACTTCTCGGGTTAGCCAAAGGACATCCGTATCATACAAGAAATTTCGTAAGTAATGTATTGCCTATGGCAAGTATTCCAGGTATTCTGGGCTCTTTACTTACTACATTGTTAAATGGCAACAATTTATGGGATGTATACGGACCGGCTGGCGCGGAGGCAGAAGTAAAAGTCATCGCCATGATGTCCAAACTGGCGGGTTATGACGCTACAAAATCATGGGGATACACGACATGGGGCGGGCAAGGAGCCGTATTCTCAGGGCTGCGCCTCGCTATCGCCAAGCAATTCCCGGATGCTAAAGAAAAGGGCGTGCCTGGCAATTTGTACTGCTTTGCTTCAGAAAACGCGCATTATAGCCTTTTTAAATCCATGGAGGCGACCGGCATCGGCAGTAACCATTTGATTACGGTCAAAGCCGATCCGCTAACGCACGCTATGAATACAGATGATTTGCGCGAAAAAATGGAACGTGTTATTCAGCAGGGAGGTATCCCCATATACATCGTCGCCACGACAGGGGCCACGGATTCATTCGGAATTGACGATATAAAAGCGATTAAAGAAACAGCCGACGCAATTACGAATCGATACGGGCTCCATCCGGCGCATATCCACGCCGATTCGGCGCTAGGCGGATTCTATTGCCTGTTTAACGACTACGATTTTGCGCGCAATCCGCTTCAACTCGAACAGCCTTTGTGCGAGAACTTACTGCAAATCCGCGAAAAAATGCAGCATTTACATCTGGCTGACAGTCTCTGCTTCGATTTTCAAAAGCTCGGACAAACGCCGTATCTTACGAGCCTGTTCCTTGTGAAAAACGGAAAAGATATTGGGCTGCTTGATTTGCATGAGTTCGAAACACCATATGTGGGCAACCGGGGCTATGGCAGTTATCACACAAGCTACACGCTGGAATGCTCGCGTATGGCCAGTTCGATCGCGATATACGCGGCACTGTTGGCGTTCGGCGTGGATGGCTACCGCCAAATCCTTGCCAATTATGTGCGGGTGAATATGGCGTTCCGCGACAGGCTATTGGCCCGTTTTTCGAATGTGGCTGTTACAAATGAGAATAATCCTGGACCGATTACGACTTTCCGGTTTTATCCAGAACAGGCGGAGTGGCACAAAGAAAGAGCAGGGAAACTTACAGGCAAGCAGATTAAACAGAACAACGAATGGAACTACCCAATATTTGAAGAATTAGGCAAACACCGTGAGCACGTGTTTTTCGGCGATACAACAAGGCAATGCTTAGTCGATGCATCCGATGTTTCAGAACGTGTACCTGTTTACGCTGCTAAGTTTTTTTCGATTTCTCCTTATACAACGGTAGAAACGTTGGACGAAATTGTTGAATTTTTGGCGAAACGTGTGGCATGCGTAGACACAATGCGAAATGCGAGGGAAAAGACCTATGTTTAAAACAAAAAGCTCCCTCGGTAAAAAAATTACCGCCTATTTTGCAGGTTGCATTCTCGTATTATCTATCATCTTCAGCTTTGTTTCTTATGAGCTTTCCATGTGGATTGTTAATCAATACGTTTTGCCCCAGTTCGAGAACACGCTGCAAACCAATATCCGGGAACTTGAGCGGAATTTGGACAAGACGCTGGCTACTCGTTCGGACGCAGGCTCAGACTCGGCCTATGCTAGCCTGCTGGCTTTCTTAAATGAACAAAAACAGGACATGGGTGCCGAATATGTGTATGTGCTCGGAAAAAAAGATAAAGCCTATATCGTTGCGCTGAGCGGAGCCGCTGAAAAACGAAACGCGGACTACACGTTCACCGCAGGGATGGAAAGAGCGTTTGACAACCCGGGAACCGTGCAGTTTAGCGAGGTATACGAGGACAGCTATGGTGTACATAAATCGGTCTTCACCCGTCTTGCGGGAACGGATATGATCATCGGCATTGATATGAACGCAGAGTTTGTCAAGAAGTTGAATCGCTACATTATTGGTATTAGCATCTTGCTTACACTGGCACTTATCGTTTTCGGTTTTGCCGCTGGCTATTCGATAGCGAGAAAAATCATAAAACCGATACAGCTCCTCGTCCAACATACACAAAAAGTGGCAGCTGGCGATTTGCGCGATGAAATAAAAATTGCAAACAACGATGAACTTGGGCAGCTTGCGACCAGCTTTAACCATATGAGCCAGCAGCTTAAAGATATGATTTCACAATTGTCGGCTACATCAAACCATGTGGTGGATTCATCCGAGACCTTATCCGCCAACGCGCAACTGACAACGGAGATGGCACACCAAATGGTAGCGGCGACTGAAGAAATTGTATCTGGCAACCAAACAGTGTCGCAAGCTGCGGAAGAGAACGCACAAGCTATGGGAGAAATCGCCTCGGGCATCCAGCACATTAGCGAATCAGCTGTTGCTGTTGCCGAACAATCCGTCAAAGCGGCACAGGAAGCGAATGACGGTAACGATCGGATTCAAAAAGCCGTATTGCAAATGGATTCGATTTCTGCTTCACTTTCCCATTCGACGGTACTTGTAAAGCAAACAAACGAGCGCACAAACCAAATTGGCCATGTAGTGGAATTGATTACGAGCATAGCCGATCAAATTAATCTACTCGCGCTTAATGCAGCGATTGAGGCGGCCCGCGCTGGAGAATATGGCCGCGGATTCGCGGTAGTAGCGGACGAAGTGCGCAAGCTTGCCGAACAATCGGCCGCTTCTGCAAGCAAAATTGCAGGCTCATTGCATGCCATTTGCGAAGATTCGATTAAATCAGTGGAAGCGATGAATCAGATGGCGGCGGAAGTACAGGCCGGAACAGAGGTCGTAAATGAAGCTGGTCAAGCGTTTGAAAATATTCTCAGTCTCATCGACGATATTTCACAAAAAATCCAGGCGGTTTCCGCTGTAACACAACAGGTATCCGCAAGTGCTCAGCAAGTATCTGCATCGGCGGAAGAAACGGTACAGATCGCCTCGGAATCCCTTGAGAATACAAGAAAAATAGCAGCTAGCTCCCAGGAGCAGTTAGCGTCAATGGAAGAGAGCGCAAGTGCTATCAAAGAACTGCAAGCACGGGCCCATTCATTGCAAAGCAAGCTCGGCAACTTCAAAATTTAGCAGGAGGAAGAAGAAGGTGTCCCAGAGGTGATGGGGCACCCTTTTTTCCTGCTTTAGAAATGATCCCTTGATAAATAGAAAGCCTATTATTCCTATGTAAATATTTCTAAAAAATAAAATAAATAGTATATATAGAAAGTATTGATTAAATGCATTGTAATGGTTATAATGAAATCGCTTGATCTAAAAAGGAATGGGAAAGTACATAAGTAAAAAAGTAAGGAAAGGGCATATTTCGTTTTATGCTCTTTTTTCGTGCGTAAAAGGTTTTGATTTACAGTATTTGTTATTGTGTGATATTGTATCATTGTTTATTTTGCGACATTCCAAAAAATAAACATAGGAGAAAAAAAGATGAGAGAAACATATTCTGTAAGGGAAAAAACGCGGCAGCTTCTGGTGATTCTGCTTCCAATTTTAATTACACAATTATCACTATATGCGATGAATTTTTTTGACACAGTCATGTCTGGCCACGCCAGCCCAAATGATCTGGCGGGCGTTGCAATTGGTTCCAGTATCTGGATGCCGGTCTATACAGGCTTAAGCGGAATTATGCTGGCCATAACACCGATTATCGCTCAATTAGCCGGGGCCAGAAGTACAGAGCGCATGCCGTTCACAGTCATACAGGGGGCTTACTTGGCACTCGCGTTGTCTATTGTTGTTTTCATTGCCGGTTCGTTTACGCTCAGGCCCATCCTTGACATGATGGAACTGGAGCCCACCGTGCGCGATATCGCTTATCATTATCTGATAGCTATTGGCTTTGGCATCGCGCCGCTGTTCATATCTATGGTGTTTCGCTGTTTTATTGATGCCCTTGGCTATACGCGTGTAACGATGCTCATCATGTTAATTTCGCTGCCCATAAACGTGGCGCTCAACTATGTGTTCATTTACGGAAAGTTTGGGTTTCCGCGTCTCGGCGGGGTAGGAGCAGGATATGCATCCGCGATTACGTATTGGTGCATCGCGTTTTTAAGTATATATGTTATTCACCGGATGTCCCCGTTTGCTAGCTACCGTATCTTTCGCTGCTTTTACCGCGTGGCGTTCTCTGCGTGGAAAGAGCAACTCAAGATCGGAATCCCGATTGGCTTTTCGATTTTTTTTGAAACAAGTATTTTTGCGGCCGTTACGCTTTTGATGAGCGAGTTCAGTACGGTGACGATCGCAGCGCATCAAGCGGCCATGAATTTCGCGTCGTGTCTGTACATGGTGCCAATGAGCATTGCGATGGCCCTAACGATCGCGGTTGGGTTCGAAGTAGGGGCACGGCGCTTTAAAGACGCGGTACAGTATAGCTATCTTGGGATAGGTATGGCCGTGACGATGGCGCTTGTTTGCGCTTGTCTGCTGTTTTTCTTTAACGAACAAGTCGCTGGACTGTATACAACCGATGCTGAAGTGCTTGAATTAACCATGCAATTTCTAATATACGCGCTTTTCTTCCAGTTATCTGATGCCGTCGCCGCTCCGATCCAGGGCGTGCTACGTGGATATAAAGATGTTAATATTGTATTCCTCATCGCGTTCGTTTCCTATTGGCTCATCGGCCTTCCAGTCGGCTACATGCTTGCTAATTATACGTCCCTTGGCGCATTTGGCTATTGGATCGGATTGATTACCGGTCTTTTGTTTGGAGCGATTGGTCTTTCGCTGCGTCTTGTTTACACGCAGCGAAAATTTTACCATGTATCAAAAGGAAGCCGAACAGAGCGGTTGGATAAAGATCTAGCCAATTGAAAGGATGGGAGTGTTTGTCTTTTTGTGGGTAATGCGATATAATTTAAATGTTAAGAAAATATATTTTTCAAGCATGGGATTGCATAGAAAAACCTGACTGTTTGCAGCGCATCATTCAGCACCGTATTTTCAATATACTTTGTAGTTAACGAAACACTTGTACGGAAAGGGGTATGGATATGGATAGCATACAAGGCACTTATCAAATCGTTGATGGCAGCGGTAAATTGGCTCTTGGAAACAAGGAAGTCATTTCCCTGGTAGTAGGAAAAGCGATTAAAATTCTTCACCCCGAACACGGATGGCTGCAGGGAATTTATCAGGGCAACGGTGAGGTCGTTCACCCACAAGGAACATATTCGTTGAAAGAAGGCGACATGATTCGTATTTTAAAGTAATTCTGCATAGAAAAGCAGGCGCACAAAGCGCCTGTTTCAGATTGAAGAAAAACTCCCTCTACTCAATGGCAGTAGAGGGAGTTTTTCGTGTATGCATACGAATTTTCCAAAAGCCTGTGAAACAATTGATAGAATAATCAATTTCATAATTACCCATTAAAAACTGCGTTTTTACAGGGATTATCGAGTTTTTAACACATGTTTGTAAGTAAAACTTGGGGAGGTGCTACTTTTTTAAGCTCCTGAAACCCTTGGGGCTCTAAGGCTCCGAGTTATGAAATTGATTCAGAAGAATAAAGGAGAGGACAAATTTAAAAGTTGCTGCGCGACTGCCCACCGTCCACATTCAGCGTTGCGCCGACCACCCAGGACGCTTTCTCAGAAGCGAGAAAGACGGCGACATTTGCAACTTCTTCTACCGTGCCGAAGCGGCCAGCCGGAATCTCGTTTTTTACAAATTGCTTAATTTTCTCCGGGTTTTCCTGAAGACGCTTCTGCCAGTTTCCGGTCGGGTGCAAAATTGAGCCTGGCGCGATGCCATTGACGCGGATGCCGTACGGAATGACTTCGTTTGCCAGCGCTTTCGTAAAGCTAATAAGCGCCGCTTTCGCCGCATTGTACGTCGGTTTGCCGCCCGATTCACGGCCGTAAATCGAACTGATATTAATAATGCTTCCTGCTCCTTTTTCTTTCATCAATGGAATGACTGCCTTGCTTAAATCGACGGCTGGATAGAAGTTAATGTCCATGGCCGCCTGAAATAGTTCGAGATCCGTGTCAAGAACGGTGCCACCGTTGCTTCCGCCTACATTGTTAACCAAGACGTCAACGGTTCCCCAATTGTTTACAACCTGGTTTATGATACTTTTGCGGGCCTCCCTGTCTGTCAAATCAGCAGGAAGCGCGAGAATACCATCCATTTCTGCGGCTGCTTCCTGCAACTCTGTTTCGCCGCGTGCAGCAATCGCCACTTTTGCTTCTTCCTCGTAAAAAGCGCGAGCAATCGCGCGCCCGATTCCTTTGGAACCGCCCGTTATAAGCACCACTTTATCTTTTAGTCCTAGATCCATTGTGTCACACCTTTCCACTTTGCTAGGAAATACATTTTATCATACCATTGGGAAAACCAACATAACCATCAAAACAAACTTATACGTTCGGTCAGTTTATCATAGACAAATTTTGCAGATTGTACCGTTTTCTGAATTTGAAGTGCTCGCGCTTGGCTTGCTAGGGCAAAATACGGCTTATGCTCTCTCGACTTTGAAGTAACAATTTTTGTATAACAAATGAGGGGACACTTCTTTTTTTACATATAATAGAATTGGCAATATCCAAATTACAAATTATTAAGTAACTATAAAAATATTATGTAAAGTAGTGTGAGAACAATGCCAAATGATGATTTTTTGAAAGGATAAACGGGTAATTATATAATTGCAAATGAATAAAGGAAGGAATATATGTATGAAAAATTGTCTTGGTGCGCAAATTTTATAAACTGGGTATCGAAAAGGAGAGAGACAACATGTGTAACATGTATCCAGACGACGGCTTTGCACTGCATACGGATCTATATCAAATCAATATGGCAGAAACGTATTGGGAAGATAACATACATCAGCGGAAAGCAGTGTTTGACCTTTATTTCCGCAAGCTTCCGTTTGGAAATGGATTCGGCGTTTTTGCTGGGCTTGAACGGATTATTGAGTATATTCAATCGTTCCGCTTCACGGACAGCGATCTTCAATATTTAAAGGAAGAGTTGGGATACGCAGACGATTTTCTGGATTATTTAAGAACGATGCGTTTTACCGGTACGATCCGTGCCATGGAGGAAGGGCAAATCGTGTTCGGTAACGAACCAATTCTTACGGTGGAAGCGCCGCTTATCGAAGCGCAGTTGATTGAAACAGCGTTGTTGAATATTGTCAATTACCAGACGCTTGTCGCTACCAAAGCGGCACGTATTAAACATGTAGTAGGAAATGCCACAGTTATGGAGTTTGGTACACGAAGGGCTCATGAGTTTGACGCGGCCATCTGGGGAACGCGCGCCGCCTACATCGGCGGCTTCGACGCTACGAGCAACGTACGGGCGGGAAAACGTTTTGGCATTCCGGTCGCGGGCACGCATGCCCATGCAATGGTACAAGCGTACAAGGACGAGTATACGGCGTTTAAAACGTACGCTCGTCGTCATAAACATTGTGTATTTTTGGTAGATACATATGATACGTTGCGTTCGGGCGTACCGAACGCTATCCGCGTAGCTAAGGAATTAGGCAATAACATTCATTTCGCCGGCATCCGCCTCGATAGCGGAGACCTTGCCTATTTATCCAAAGAGGCGCGGAAAATGCTGGATGAAGCCGGATTTACAGACACAAAGATTATCGCTTCCAATGATTTGGACGAATACACGATTATGAACCTGAAAGCTCAGGGAGCAAAAATTGATATATGGGGGATCGGAACCAAGCTAATTACCGCGTATGACCAGCCGGCGTTGGGTGCCGTTTATAAGCTGGTCGCCATCGAAGACGAGAACGGAAATATGGTGGATACGATTAAAATTTCTGCCAATCCGGAAAAAGTCACTACTCCTGGAACGAAAAGAGTGTACCGGATTATCAATACTATCAACCAGCACGCGGAAGGCGATTACATTGCGCTCGAAGATGAAAGGCCACAGGAAGAGGAAAAACTGAAATTGTTTCATCCGGTTCATACATTCATTAGCAAATTCGTTACAGATTTTGAAGCGCGCGATTTACACAAAGAGATTTTCAAGGATGGAAAGCTTATCTATTCGCCGCCTTCGCTTGACGAAATCAAGGTGTTTGCAAACCAAAATTTGGCTTATTTCTGGGAAGAATATAAACGAACGTTAAATCCGGAAGAATATCCGGTCGACTTAAGTCAGAAGTGCTGGGACAATAAAATGCGTAACATTGAAGAAACGAGAGAACGATTGCAGCGTTTTTAAACTGTTTTATTTATCCAAAGCACAACTGGCAATCAGGACTGACTGTGCCAATCGTTTTTCTGGACATGAAGCGATGGATCGTACAGGTTATTCCCGGAATCGAAGGAATATGAGATTAAAGATCCGAATGTACGTTGGTTGTTTGAACGTATTGATAGGTTAGATATCCCAGAAAGGGCACATGAATGTTCGCTATCCATATAAGCAAAATAAGCAAAAGAAGTATTTCAACACAAACTGGGTGGCGGACGGTTTTACGATGGTTAGCTGGGAGGGTAGCGTTTTTTGATTTATTTAGAGAGTATGTTGTCTAAATATTGTATAACTGACTCTCGACTTTTCAAAACGCTTTCTTCCCTTTCCTGATCTTTTTTCATTTTTTTAACTGCTTTATTTAGCACATCTTGCTCAATTGTCTGTGGGATGACCACTACACCATCTACATCTCCAATAATGATATCATTAGGATGAACTGTGACTCCTCCGCAAGAAATAGGGACATTTGTTTCGCCGATACCAACCTTATTGCTTGCTGCCACTGTTGTTCCTTTACAGAAAACAGGAAAATTCAAGTTTTTGATTCCCATAACATCCCGAATGACCCCATCGACAACGATTCCTTGAATGCCTAGTGTTTGTGCCATTCCTACTACAAAATCACCGGCGATCGCACGGTATGTATCTCCTTTGGCATCAATAACCAAAATGTCCCCGGGTTTTGCTTCTCTAATTGCTTTTAGTACGTAAAAGTTATCTCCGGCTGCTGTTTTTACAGTAAAAGCTCTTCCGACGATTTTATACTCTTCTTTTAAAGGTTTAATGTCTGGATGCAAGTTATTAAGCCCTTGCATTGCATCAGATACACAGGTTGTCGGAGTTTCGCGCAATTTCTCAATTATGTCGTTCATCAATGTTCCTCCTCACAATATAATACTTGTTTTTCTATTTTGAGTTATCTTGTTTATATTGTATTATAACAGATTATATTAGTCAATTTTTGTTATACAACTTTTATATTCGTTTTGTTTTTAGGGAAATCGTAGGATGACTAAAATTCACCATGTTATTTTTTATAATGAGCGTTTTGCATAATTTTCGCTCTTGAAGCCCCAAGGCTCTTTTAGTCACAAAAAAGGAATGCACCCCAACTTGTAGAAGAATATAGCTCCCTTTATAAAAGACTGTTTATCTATCAAGTCTTATTTATATATAATGATAGTACCAAACAAAATGAGGTGCTTGACATGCAAAACATCCTTTAAGTTTGTCGTAGAAGTAATGCAGACGTGCCGGACAAAAAGCCTTCTCGCTCGTAAGAGAAAGGCTTTTTATACTGAGATATAAATGTACAAAGGAAAGCTCATAGATAACTGTATATTCAGTCCAATAAATAACTGAACTCAATGTGATTTATGAGCAGAAAATTGGAAAAGTGCTAGCGGAAATTGATCAAAAAATATGACGTAATATATATAAACAAAGGTGTGAAAACATTATGGCTCTAAGATTCGTACTTGGCCGCGCTGGAAGCGGAAAAAGCGCGTTCTGTCTGGAAGAAATCCGTCGGCGCTTGGAACAGAAACCGATAGGCGAGCCTCTGATTTACCTTGTTCCGCAACAGATGAGTTTTCAGGCGGAATACGAATTGACGGCAAAATCCGGAGTAAAGGGCACGATGCGGGCTCAGGTTTTCAGTTTTCGCCGTCTGGCATGGAAGGTGCTACAGGAAACAGGAGGATTATCCCGAATTCACATCGACAGTATCGGGATTAAAATGGCGTTGCGCCGTATCCTTGACAAACGCGGTAACGAGCTCCGCGTATTCGGACGCGCAGCCAATCGGCTTGGTTTTACCGACCAGTTGGAAGAAATGTATTGTGAGCTTACCCGCAATGGCATGACCGCGGAAGATTTGCTGCACCACAAAGAAGCACTTATCCGGCACAGTGTGGAGGAGCCCGGATTTCTCGCAGACAAGCTGCACGACATGCACATCATTTACGGGGAGCTGGAGCAATATCTGGCGGATCGCTATCTTGATTCTGAGCATTATCTGCCGCTGCTGGCGGAGCGACTGGAACATTCCCGTTACATACAGGGTGCAGAAATCTGGGCAGACGGCTTTGACAGCTTCACCCCTCAGGAGATGGCCGTACTTCGTGCGTTGTTGCTGTATGCGGATCATCTTACCATCACACTTACCCTAGATAAGCCGTATGATGGAGAAACGGAACCGGATGAACTGCATTTATTTTACTCTACTGCTGTTACATATCGGAATTTACTTACATTAGCTAAAAATAGCGCCATTCACGTGGAAGTGCCTGTGCTGCTTCCACAAGCCGGCCTGCTTCCGCGCTTCGCGCACGACCCGGCTCTTACGCACTTGGAAAAATGGTATGATAGAAGACCCGCCGCACCCTATCCGTATGAAACAGATACCATTCGCTTGGTTGCCGCCGCGCACCGGCGCGCTGAAGTGGAAGGAGTCGCCCAGCGCGCGCTTGCGCTTGTGCGCGATCAGGGGTATCGGTGGCGCGATATTGCTGTACTTGTGCGCGATATAAAAGACTATGAACATTTATTTATGACGGTTTTTCAAGATTACCAGATTCCGTTCTTCCTAGACGAAAAGCGCCCAATGATTCATCATCCGCTTACAGAACTGATCCGCTCCGCGCTGGAAGTCATCCGCTATAACTGGCGTTATGAATCGGTTTTCCGTTGTATTAAGACCGAGCTGCTGCTTTCTCCAGTGGAAGGGGAAACAATGGAAGACATGCGTCACAGCGTCGACCGATTGGAAAACTATGTGCTGGCATATGGCATAGAAGGATACCGTTGGACAGACGGCAAACGTTGGATATACCGCGCATATCGCGGGCTTGATGAAAATGCGGTACAAACAGCGGCCGCTATACAGCGTTCGGAAGGGGAAGAAAGAATAGAGGTGAAACTGAATGAGCTGCGTGCCCGCGTTGCAAGGCCGTTGCAAAATCTCGAAGAATCGCTAAAAAAGGCAAAAACGGCACGGAACATGTGCCAGGCACTGTATGAATTTCTCATCAGCCTTAATATCCCGAAGCGCTTGGAAGCATGGAGTGAACAGGCAAAAGACGCAGGGCGACCGGAGCAGGCGCGCGAACATGGTCAGGTATGGCAGGCGCTGATCGCCATGATGGATCAGATCGTTGAGGTAATGGGCGAAGAAAAAATGGAACTCGATACCTTTGCATCCGTCATTGAAGCTGGCATGGAAAGCCTGACATTCGCGCTCGTACCGCCGGCGCTTGATCAAATGCTTGTCGGAAGCCTGGATCGTACGCGTTTTGCCAATGTGCCGTGCGTGTTTATTCTCGGCATTAATGATGGCATCATCCCAGCGCGACCAAGCGAAAACGGTATGCTATCGGAACACGAAAGAGAACTGCTACTTCAAACTGGCATGTCGCTCTCGTCTAGCAGCCGCCGCAAACTGATGGAAGAAGAATTCATGCTATACCGAGCGCTTACTTCGGCTTCGCACAAGCTGTTTCTAAGTTACGCGCTCGCCGACGAAGAAGGGAAAGGATTGCTTCCATCCGGTTTGATAAAACGGATCAAAGATATGTTCCCGAAAGTACGCGAGGAATTCATTACAACGGAGGTGAGCGAAATTGCCGACGAAGCCGCCCAGCTTGCGTTTGTGGCGAACCCGGCGCGCGCGTTGTCATATGTAAGCGCGCAGCTACAGCAATGGCAAAGAGGGTATTACATTGCTCCGCTCTGGTGGGATGCGTATAACTGGCTGCAGCGTGAATATCCGGAACGGCAAAAGCAGGTCACACGCGGACTTTTCTATTATAACCAGGAAGAGCACCTCCAAGAACAAACAAGCCGCCAACTGTATGGCACGAAAATCCGAGCAAGCGTCTCACGTATGGAAAGATTCCAGGCGTGTCCCTTTTCGCATTTTGCTTCGCATGGCCTAAAATTAAGGGAGCGTGAACTGTACCGGCTGGAAGCGCCGGATATCGGCCAGCTATTTCATACTGCGTTGAAAATGGTCGGTGAACACATCAAAGCCCACGGATTGGAATGGGGTTCGCTCGAAGCTGACAGGATGCATAGATTGGCAGCCGAGCAAGTAGAAACGCTAAAACCGTTATTGCAAAAAGAGATTTTGTTAAGTTCAAAACGAAACCATTATTTGACTTACAAATTAAAAAATGTGGTCGGGCGGGCTGCCGTTGTATTAGGTGAACAAGCGCGCCGCAGCAAATTCACCCCCCGCGCGCTCGAGCTTGCATTCGGCCCAGGCGCCGAACTGCCGCCGCTCACTTTTACCCTTCCAAACGGGTGTGTAATGGAGCTTATCGGGCGAATTGACCGGGTGGATGGCGCAGAAAGTTCGCAAGGATTGCTCCTGCGCGTCATCGACTACAAATCAAGCGCTACTGACCTAGCGATTGAAGACGTATACTTCGGTCTTTCGCTGCAAATGTTGACATACCTTGATGTGGTAATCTCCCAGGCGGAAGCTCTGTTTGGACAGGCGGCGAAACCGGCCGGAATTTTATATTTTCACATACACAACCCGCTGCTGAATGGATCTGGACCACTGCCGGACGAAAAGTTGAAAAACGAAATACAAAAACGTTTTAAAATGAAAGGGCTTGTGGTGGAAGATGATGAAATTGTACGTTTAATGGACAGTGAGCTGGACGTGAGCGGAAGTTCGGATATCATTCCGGTAGCCATCAAAAAAAACGGAGAATTCGCAAGCCGCTCCAAAGTCATTTCAGTTGAGCGCCTGGATCAACTGCGCCGCTATACGCGTAGCTTGATTAAAGAAATTGGCCAGCGCATCACCGATGGGGATGTGGCGATTGACCCGTACCGCCACAAGGCACGAACCGCCTGCACATATTGTGCTTATAAAGCGGTGTGCCAGTTCGATCCGTTCATTAAGCCTGGTGAATTTCGCGTGCTGCGCGACGAGGACAAGGAAAAAATATGGCAAGATATCGCTGCAAGAGGAGAGGAGAAATACGAATGACAACCCTGCAAAAACCGGCCGACAGCATATGGACCGATCAGCAATGGGAAGCGATAGCGGCACGCGGCTCGAACGTGCTGGTCGCCGCCGCTGCAGGCTCAGGAAAAACAGCGGTGCTTGTCGAACGCATCATCCGCCGTATTTCCGATGAGCAAGATCCGATCGGCGTCGATAATTTGCTCGTTGTCACATTTACGAACGCTGCCGCTGCGGAAATGCGCCATCGCATCGGGGAAGCATTAGAAAAGGCAGTTGCCCGAAATCCTTCCCCGTATTTGCGGCGCCAGCTTACGCTGTTGAACCGGGCTTCGATTACCACTCTGCACTCTTTTTGCATGGAAGTGCTACAGCGGTATTATTATCTCATCGATATCGATCCTTCTTTCCGCATCGCAGACGATACGGAAGCGAAACTGCTGCGTCAGGAAGCCATTGATCAGCTGTTTGAAGAAGAATACGGGGAAGAAGAAGAAAATTCGCTATTTTTCCGGCTGGTAGATAGCTATACAAGCGACCGCAGTGACATGGAATTACAAGAGCTGGTACAAAACGTATACGAATTTTCTCGCAGTCATCCATGGCCGGAACACTGGCTCGAAGAAATGGCGCGTATGTATAAGATTACCAAATTCGAAGAATTTTGTGCCCTTCCTTGGTTCGATTCTCTACGCCAAAGCGTATGGCTTGAGTTGAACGGAGCCATGGAACTGCTGCGTCAGGCTGCGGATATCGCCAGGATGGATGGCGGGCCTGCGCCATATCTAGGCACCCTCGACCAGGACGCCACCCTAATCGAACGACTTATCCATACGAGCTACGGAACGTGGGAAGAGCTGTACGAAGCGTTTCAAGGAGCTGCTTTTAGCCGCCTTAACAGTTGTCGCGGCGCGGATTACAATAAAACGCTGGTGGAACAGGTGAAACATTTGCGCGACCGCGTAAAAAAAATAGTGGAAGAACTGAAAGATGAATTGTTTGCTGTATCGCCGCGGCTACATTTTGAAAACGTTCAGGAAATGGGGCCACTCATTGATAAGCTTATTGACCTTGTGCGAAAGTTCGGGGAAAGATACAGCGCGTTAAAGCAGGAAAAAGGATTGGTCGACTTTTCTGATTTAGAACACTATTGCTTACAAATCTTGCGCGATGAAACGGCGACGCCGGACAACCTCATTCCCTCAGCGGCCGCGCTGGAGTACCGAGCGCAGTTTGGCGAAGTGCTCGTAGACGAATACCAAGACACCAACGCAGTGCAGGAGATGATCATCAGTCTTGTGACGAAAGACAGCGAAGCGGAAGGCAACCTGTTTATGGTGGGTGATGTGAAGCAAAGCATTTACCGTTTCCGTCTCGCTGAACCGGGGTTGTTTCTTGACAAATATAAACGGTTCATGCCGGACGGACGAGGAGGCGGAAAACGAATTGATCTTGCGATGAACTTCCGAAGTCGTCGTGAGGTCATTGATGGTACAAACTTTGTATTTCAGCAGATCATGAGCGAAACGATCGGGGAAGTGGAATACGATGAAGCCGCCCGGCTCGTATTCGGTGCCAAAGACTATCCGGAAACGGAAGAAACCGATTCCTGCATTGAAGTGATGCTGATCGATCGAAACAAAACGAAAAGTAAAGACGAAGAATCTGTACCCCTTCAAGAAAATATGGAAGAAGGGGGAGAGGCAAACACCGGACAAGCGTCCGATCCGTCCGAACTGGAAACGGCCCAGCTAGAAGCTCGTCTTATCGCGAACAAAATTAAAAAGCTGGTGGGTGCGACTGGCGAAAACCCATACCTTGTATACGATAAAATGAGTAAAACAATGCGTCCGGCACAATACCGTGATATCGTTATTTTGTTGCGTTCGGCAAGCAGCCTGGCATCGGTCATGGCAGAAGAGTTCAAGTGGCAAGGAATTCCCGCTTACGCCGAACTTTCCGGAGGGTACTTCGCCGCTACGGAAATTGAAGTTATGACATCGCTTTTGCATGTCATTGATAACCCGTTTCAAGATATTCCGCTCGCCGCTGTGCTGCGTTCGCCGCTTGTTGGGCTTAATGCGGAAGAATTGGCGCAGATTCGCTTGGCACAAAAAGAGAACAGCTATTACGAAGCACTGCTTGCCTATCTCGAACAGCATGCGGACGATCAGCCGCCGCTCTGGCGGAAACTGAACGAATTTCTAACTCGTCTACAGAATTGGAGAACGGAAGCCCGGCAGGGCGCTTTATCTTCGCTTATCTGGCAAATCTACCGTGAAACCGGCTATTATGACTTCGTCGGCGGTTTGCCGGGTGGCAAGCAGCGTCAGGCAAACCTGCGCGTCCTGTACGATCGGGCTTGCCAGTACGAAGCAACCTCGTTCCGCGGCTTGTTTCGCTTCCTCCGGTTTATTGAGAAAATGCAGGAGCAGGGCGGAGATATGGGAACGGCGCGTGCGCTCGGTGAACAAGAAGATGTGGTGCGTATTATGACGATCCATAAAAGCAAAGGGCTGGAGTTTCCGATCGTATTTGTCGCTGGCTTGTCCAAGCAGCACAATCTCCAAGACTTGCGACGAAATTTTTTATTGCACAAAGAATTGGGATTTGGACCAAAATATGTTGATCCTGTACAACGTATCAGCTTTCCAACGCTCCCGCTTATTTCCATGAAACGGCGCATGCGCCTAGAACTGCTGGCTGAAGAGATGCGGGTGTTGTACGTGGCGCTTACCCGTGCGCGCGAAAAATTGCTCCTTGTCGGCACGGTGGATAATCTGGCCAAAGCGGTGGGAAAATGGGCACAGCACGTGTCGCTGCCTTCATGGATGTTGCCGGATTATGAACTTGTCAAAGGGCGTACATATCTTGATTGGATCGGACCTGCGCTCATACGGCATCGGGATGGTGAATTGCTGTATGCATATATTGACCGGACGGAACGCGCACCAGATTTTATCCGTGAGCATCCTTCACGCTGGAAAATCAAGTGTTATCAGGCTTTTGAACTAATAGAAGTGTCGGGCGAAGAAGAACAAATTCAGCAAGAAATAGCGCGCGCGGTCGCTGAAGGACGTCCCGTTCCTGTAAGCAGCCCCTACCGGGAAACGGTGGAACGCCAGCTTTCCTGGAAATACCCGTACCGAAAAGCGACCGAATTATTGTCCAAACTGTCCGTATCAGAACTGAAACGGCGTCGTCAGGCTGCGATGCAGAGGGAAGAGGTAGGCGGACCTGCATATATGTCAGGGCTTTTCCGGAGCGAAACGGCAGAGCGTCCCCAGTTTCTGTCGGAAAAGAAACTGAACGCGGCCGAGAGAGGAACTGCAACGCATACTGTTATGCAGCAACTGCCGCTTGACTGCGCGCTTACAAAGGAAGAAATCGAAGAAGCAATCGCGCGCATGGTTCGGCAAGAACTGTTGACGCCACTGGAAGCGCAAGCGATTGACATCGTGCAAATTGAGCGGTTCTTTCAAAGCGATATCAGCCGGAAAATCCGAGAAAACGGCGGGCGAATTTTCCGCGAAATCCCGTTCAACCTTTCGCTTCCAGCAAGCGAAGTTTATCCGGAATGGAACCGAGGCGAAAACGGAACGGACGAGCAGCTGGATGAAACGGTATTGCTGCAGGGGGTTATCGATTGCCTGGTAGAATATGAAGACGGATGGATATTGCTGGATTACAAGACGGACAATACGGTCGACTTACCGGACGCGTTGCTAAAAGCAAGGTACCGCGATCAGCTTGCTAGCTATGCCCGAGCCGTAGAAGAAATTACGGGTCGCCCAGTGAAAGAGAAGGTACTATATTTCTTTGATGGTTCCCGCATTTTTTATTTATAGGATTTTGACCAAAAACAAACCTCTTTAATTTTTAACAAAATGCTAACAATTTAACCAATCATTCATCATTGATTTAAAAAGTTTTTTCTGTACCATTAATACTATCCTACGTTAGGATAGTATTTTTGCTGAATATGTTGTCACTATCATTTGGGTTCGGACATGTCTGAACCCACTTTTTTATTTTTGGCGAAATGGCATGAAAAGGTATGATTGCATTTACCGTCGCTTTCGTTTGCCGTCACCCCATTTTACAATATATACGTCCAGATGGCGGCGTCCGAATTTTCGAACCTGGTTCATGTTTGACATAAATACGTCAATTTTGTTTCCATGAATGGCGCCACCGCGATCATGAACGGTGCGGTACCCGATTCCTTCGATGTAAATGACCGTTCCAAAAGGGATATGCCGCCCGGCGGCCACCGTAACTCCCGCTTTCGTTCGGTGGCCGCTGGCCGTAATCCCGTAATCTGGATGACGCGATGTTTTTCCTGTTTCTCTTAGGCCATTCGTGTATGCCGAGATATTCCCACGAAACTTCTGTAAGTAATGAGCTGGGCGTTTTTTATCCGCCGCTATAACCTGCTCGTCCCGATTTTCATCGGGAAGCGTCGCTGCCAGTACAGGACGCACCTTTTCCCGCTCCCAAACCTGAAGTAAGAGAGAAGAGGTGTATGTAAGAGTTTCTGTGATGGTCCCATCACCTTTTTGCACCATCGTATCGCCACCCTTAGCGGGATATAACCACATAATGAGCACCAACCCTAATAAGAAACATCCCATTTGCCTAACTTTGTTCATTCCTTCTCCTTTCATTCCTTAAAAAATAAATTTGCTAGAATCGAACGATTCTTTTCATTCATATGGCATGGTTTCTTCTAGTAGAACTTTTTTCTACATTCAGGGAAAAAGTGAATAAAAACCTTGCGTTTTCATAACATAGAAAAAAGAAAAGAAAGGCGTGAAAAAAATGATGGGACGGCAGGATGTCGAAAAGCTAATTGCTGATATTCAGCAAGAACAAATCCAGGCCGCGCTTAACGCCAGTAACCTGCCTGAAAGTGAGGAAGTGTATAAAGAAATTGGCCGAGCGAAAGGCTTGGCGTATGTGCTCGGCCTTTTAAAGGAAAAATTGCGCGATTAATTAATATGCACAAATGAAAGGAGAAGGATGATGAATACACCTTATTTATGCCCTAGATGTAAAACAAACCGAACTCGATTCGCTATTATGGATCAGATTCCGCGCTATGTAAAAATGAATCCGCAGAGCGGAGAAGTGGTGCAGGAATATGCTGCGAATGAGCTTGATCCGTTTCATATGCCTTATCAGGGCAGCACGCGCCGGATTCAATGCGGCGCCTGCGGCTTGATTGAAGATGAACAAACTTTTATCGCGATGGCGCACAATTATCGAAAATAGCAAGGGAAGAAAAAAGGTTGTTGGACATGCATGTTCAACAACCTTTTTTCTTCCTTTTTTCTTCCTGTGGCTTTGGTTACGCCTGCCAGCAGGAACTATCATAATGAAAAACGAAAAATTGCCGATCGGCTAAACAAGCGTAAGCGAGTGCGTTGTCGCGACCGGTTGTTCTCCGACAAGTATGAGGCCCGGTTTTCCGCTCTCTGTTACAAAAGACGCACGCGTAACGACAGGAGCGCCTTTGCGGCTTACGTACGGAAGCACACGGTAGTCCGTCTGCCATTTTTCCGGCGTTACCGTACAACGCACATAGCCACGATGATTATTAAAAAACTTAATATGCGGATTTTCCTGCAAAATGCGCTCCGTATCGGCGCGCACATCCGAACCATCGCCACCTGACGTGATCGAAGTGCCTACGATTTCTACACCAAGCGTTGCGGAATTCGAGTCATTAAAATCTTTTTTAATCTCCGCAGCCCAGTTCGCGTGTACATCGCCGGTAAGAACAACAAAATTCCTTCCGGCATGCTCCGCCATAAAATTCACCAAACGATCGCGGTTCGCCGGATATCCGTCCCAAGCATCCATGCTGAGCTTTTGGCCGGGGCCTTCGGTGTAATCACGCTGACAGAAAAACACTTGCTGTGCTAGCACGTTCCAACGTGCTCCTGAGCGGGTAAGGCCATCCAACAACCATTTTTCTTGTTCCGTCCCGAGCAATGTGCGTTGCGGATTCAGCGATTCCGGGCTTGGCGGCTTAGAGCCATCTCCATTGGCCTGATCATCCCGGTATTGGCGCGTATCAAGCACATGAAACTCCGCCAAATTTCCGTATGCGAAACGACGATATAACTGCATAACGACTCCTTGCGGCAAGGAGGAACGACGCAGTGGCATGTGTTCGTAATATGCTTGGTATGCGGCTATCCTTCTTTTCATAAACGCTTCCGGAGATTGTCCTTTTTCTGGAATAGGCCCGGCATAATTATTTTCCACTTCATGGTCATCCCAGGTTACAATCCATGGAAAAGCAGCGTGCGCTTCGCGCAGATCCGCATCCGTTTTATATTGTGCGTATCGGTTGCGGTAATCTTCCAGCGTCATAATTTCGCTTCCTTGGTGGGTGCGGACGTTGCCGCCGTCTGCCACATATTCATTGGCTCCGTATTCGTAGATGTAGTCTCCGAGATGGAACACAACATCTAAATCTTCTTCGGCCATCCGGCGGTAAGCAGTGAAATACCCGTGCTCGTATTGCTGACAAGAAGCAAACGCGAACGTCAGCCGGGCGAGAGGTGCTTCCACCGCAGGCAATGTTTTCGTACGGCCGGTCGGACTGATTTCCGCTCCTGCTTTAAATCGGTAATAATACCATGTGTCCGGGCGCAGTCCATTTACCTCAACATGGACGGAATGGGCCAGTTCCGCACGGGCGAATTCCGTTCCGCGCTGTACAACATGACGGAATCCTTCATCCAATGCCACTTCCCACTGTACGGGCACATTATGAAACGGCATGCCGCCGCCGTTAAGTGGATCTGGAGCTAGCCTTGTCCACAGCACCGCTCCGTCAGGCGACGGATCGCCAGAGGCAACGCCTAGCGTAAATGGATATGATTTGAATTTCGGGGACGCGTCCACCGGAATTCCTTTCAAAGAGCCAAGTAAGGTCAGCCCAAGCGTTAGGCCAGCGATTTTTCCTGTAGCACGCAAGAATTCGCGCCGTCCCATCTTCTGCACGTTCAGTTCATTCGATTTACATAATTCTTGCAACCATTTGTTTTTGTCCACTGAATGGTTCCCCTTTCCTTGATGGATATGTGGTTTGAAATTCTCTATGCATTATAAAAATAGAAATGTTAAGGAAAGGTAATAGATTAGTATATAATATGTAAAAATTTAAAATTTTAGTAAGTTATTCTTAGTTGCCTTGTTTTGGAATCCATCTTTTTTCATAAATCGAAGAAACATTGTTTTCTATGGGCATGTATCGGAAGACGATGTGGATCTATTTCGGCGGCGCTTAAGTTCCGCTTCTCGCGCTTTAATGACTTCGCTTCTGTTGCGCAGCGTATGTTTATGCAGCAAAAATTCGTTCTGTAAATCGCTTGTGGACAGCCAGCGTACATTTCGCTTGCTGCATCGGATTTCGCATGCCCGAAGTAATTTATCAGGACGGATCGGCAAGTTCATATCCGTATAAGGTTTACGTTCATGAATTTCTTGTTTTCTGACTATTAAACGATCGATTAATTCCTGACCGAAAAAACCATACTGATCCAATTCGGCTGCATCAAGCCGCTTCAGTGCGCCTGCGATCATTTTTTCCGCGCCGGCAAAATTACCACGCCGATGATGGTATAATCCGACCGCGATCTGAATTAAGCCGACCCACATCTCGTTCCGTTCTTCTTTCGGCAAACTCTTCCAATATTCTTCTAGTACCTCATGGCACTCGAAATAATCGCGATCCGCATGGAAATATACAAGATAATCAATTAAAGCTTCGGGATACATGTATAGAACCTCGCTTTACCTCAATATCATTTCCTTTTTTTAGTATAGCAAACTGCTCTTGTTTTTTCTTTTTACGTGCTTCGCTCCAGATATACTCAAAGAAAAAAGCCCTTATTTTGAGGGCTTTGCTACATATAAGAACAAGCTTCTGGAATCCCGTATAATTTCTGCGTCGCACGAGTGCTGGACGCGGCGACCTCCGCGAAAGCGAGGCCACGCAATGCTGCGACTGTAGCGACACTGTCTCGCAAAAACAACGGGGTAGTTCTTTTTCCCGTAAACGGCCCACTATGTGGCCAGGGACCGTCTGTTTCCAAAAGCAGGCCGGAGAGAGGAACGCGAAGCGCTAGACGCTGATCTCGCTTCCGGTAGCAAACTTCCGGGGTAAGCGAAATATAATATCCGCATCGGATGATGCGATCGATCACATCGTCTGGCGCCTTGAGCCAGTGAAAATGCGCTTTGCATACACCTTGCGCAAGGATGATCTCTAACGCGGGTTCCGCCTTGTCGTGGACAGCATGCAGCACGAGCGGCAAATCTGTCTCTGCTGCCAGCGCGGCGAACTGTCCCAATAATTCCCCATATGCTTCTGCCCATGCTCCAGCATGCGGACTGTAATAAGGAAGTCCGACTTCCCCGATGGCACAAAGTTTCTCTTTCTCCTGTTTTATAAGTGAAAAGATCTCCTCAATTTCAGCGGGGTGGGGGAAAGGTTGTTCCGGATGATAGCCGATAGCCGCATATACAAAATCGGGATACCGTTTCTTAAGTTCCAACGTCCGATGTGCGGAAGCAAGGTTCATAGATACAGCTATCACCGCACCGACACGCGCGGCTTGCCATTCCGGGATACACTTGTCTAATTCGGTGTCTGAATACTGATCAAGATGGATATGAGCATCAATCAGCATCGTATCATTCCAATTTTTTTCTCCCAGCGAACCCATCATAAAGACCGTGATAGTGCGTAATTTTTTCTTCGCCTTCCCGCCAGCACAACAGCGCTTCCTCTCCATTTATAATCGTTGGAAAATCAACCAGCCCCGGCTCGATTTCTTTTAATTGGGCCCCCTGATTACGGATATTGTTGACATGCATCTTCGCCTGTATTTCTAAAAATTCCATGCTGCTTTCTAATTTAAAGATATATTCTTCCTGTGTATCAAGTGCGGCCTGTTGGACGTGTCGTTTTTTGTATGTCGTCAGCTCAAGATATTTCTGTCGGAATTCGTTGCGAATCTGCTGTAGCGCCGCGATTTCTTCGCGAATCATTGGTAACAGTTGATTTGCTTCCGCGACAGTAAAATATTTTTTTGACATCGGTTCTCCCTCCTTGCTTGTATTATACTGAAAAAGCATGGCTTATGGACAAGACTTAATTCTTTCATATCTTTATGCTATACAGCTCAACGATTACATGGAAACAAAGTAAAACCTCTCCTAATTAAGGCTTCATAACTTCTTTCCTTTTAGGAAATAATGTACTTGTTCATTATTCCTATGATCGTCAATAAGGGGGAGAATCATGGAAAATCGAGTATATTATGTAGCAATGGGAGACTCTTTAACCGAAGGCGTTGGAGCCTCAAGTATCGAATCCTCTTTTGCAGCAAAATTTTTTAAGGCCATAAGGCAAACACCTTATTGTCAATATGTAAACCTTGGTCGCTCCGGCATGAGCAGTAGCGAACTTTTACAGTATATCGAAAAAACCCCTGTAAGGGAGCAATGGCAAAAGGCTACAAATATTACCATTACTATCGGGGGAATTGATCTTATTGAAACATATAAAAGAAAAGGCAGCATGGCTGATTATTTCACAACCATTTACAAATTAAAGCGGAATGTTAATCAGTTATTGCAACGAATTACTTTTGATAATCCCAATGCTGAAGTTATGATTATGGGATTTTATAATCCTGGACACCCTGATGATGCTTTATATTCTTTTGCCAATATGCTCTTGCAAAAGGTAAACAAAATATACGGGATGCTGGCCAAGCGATATAACTCCCATTTGGTTGAGCCTTTTCATGATTTCTTGAACAAACCACATCTGTTAGCAGATGTGGTACACCCGAACGATCTAGGTTACGAGACCATCACTCATTTATTTTTAGAAAAAAGAAACAAAGGATTGTTTGCTGACTTCAGTGATCCCCCTTCATGGATGAATAAAGCAGTACAAACAAAAATTAGGGCAGACTAATATTATTCCCTTGTGGTTGACAGTGTAAAAAAGCCCTGCAAATGAAAAATCCTCCTAAAAAACAAACAAATATTCGAAGGGATAAATCGGTGCTGAATCAAGATTTTCTTGTTTTTTTTAGAAAATGGTTGCTATTTCAATGATTTCATGTATGATGGAAATAGTTTCTATTTTTATTCAGAAGGGGGATTTGTGATGAAACATTCGCTACCATTGGCTGCCTTGCTGCTGGCCTCTTCGTTCGTTCCTGCCGTTCCGGCTCTTGCCGCCGAGACGGGGAGCGAGATGATCCAGCCTGTGGAAGCGGCTGATGCAAGTGAACTTCTTGCTCCTATTCCACCCGCTGTGCAGAAATCGATGGACAGGTTATTTGCGCTGCAGCCTGAATTGAAAAAACTGCACATTGTTACAAGCGGTACCTCAGAAAGAGACGGCAAATTTTTTGTGCATCTGAGTAATCGTTTGCCAGAAGCGGAAAGGGAGCAGAGGGGAGAATCAAGTGCCTATCTTGAGTTTGATGGCAAGACCGGAGAACTGTTGAGCTTTAATCTGCAATTGTTGGAATGGGCGTCTGAGAAAAATCCGTCGCGCCAGCTGGCGTTTGAGGCGGCGGAGCGGTTCCTTACGCAGTGGTTTGGTGCAGAAAACAGGCAACAATTCGGAGAACCGCGATTGAGCGGTGGAAGCGGTTCTGCTATCCATCACGAGGATGGGACAAAAACGGAGTGGAGTGAGCGCCATGTGGATTTCCCACTTATGCTGAACGGCCTTCCCATTCTCTATGAAGGACCGCAATTGGGCATTGATGCTTTCGGCCATGTTGTAAGCTATACATACAGGCCAGTGGACCTTGACAAAGTTTCTGCACCGAAGCCGGATACTGCTAAGTCTGTAGAAGAGATCAAGCAAAAAATCGCCACCGCTGATAGCTTGGAGCTAAACTATGTAGAAGCACAACCGGAGAAATACAGTAGCCACCCATACTCCGAACAAAAAACGAAACCGGTACTGAAGTATGATTTTCTCGGTTATACGTATCTTCATCCTGAAAACGGAAAACCAATTGATATACTGAGCGGGGAAGAATGGAGAAAAGACAAGGATAGCTCCGTCTCGAAGAAAGAAATCACGCTCAATCCGCAAGGGCAATCGCTCATCGTTCGTTCTGAGGAAGAAGCGAAACAGACGCTGGCAAAACTGTTTGGTGTCGAGCAGTTTATATCCCAGCTGCGGCGGAGCGAGCATTTTATGACTGAAGAGGAAAACAGTCCGTATCAGTCATACAATTTCGAGACAGAAGACCCTCGAATCACCTTGCATGCCATGGTAGAGAAGAAGACGGGACGTGTGCAAAGCGCCAGCTGGTCGATGTACACAGAAAAAGAACAAGAGGCAAATGCGACGATGGCAACGAAAGAACAGGCGCTTGATACGGCGCTTGCCTTTTTGGAGAAGTATGCTGGGCCAACGGCCAAGCACATTCAATGGACAGATTTTATTTGGAAGGAACTGGAACCCCCGGCCTGGGTTGATAAAAGCAAACTTTCGCCAGAGATGATGGCAAGTGGGCCAAACGAATATTGGTTTTCTTTTTATGAATTGCACGAGGGTATTCCCGTACAGGATCGTTCCTACTCCGTAACGGTGGATAAGCGAACAGGCAAAGTGAGCGGATTCTCCTTTGCGGCTCCGCGAGACGAACTGAACTTACCTGACGCACAGAATATCGTAACGAAGGAACAGGCGCTTAAAACTTTCCTGAAGAACAAACCGTTGAAGCTGCAATACATTTGGCCAAGATACATGGATCAGCGTGCGCCTTCCCCCATCCTTATCTATGCGTGGGGCCATTCGGAAGAATATGGGTATGTGGATGCTCTGACAGGCCAATATGTAACTGTGCCGATGGAATGGGATGAAGAATAGGGCCCTCGTTTTTATGCAAAAAGGTGAGGGAGCATGAGCGAGGGCATTTCCTTACTTAAAGGAAGCAAATATTAAGTAAGGCCATAATCGACGATGGAGATACCTGAGCCCCATATTTGACGGGGCTCAGGTTATTTATTTGCTGGAATTGTTTTGCGTTATAAAAACGGAATCTTAACGGTTAGTTTTGTAATTCCACATTTCTTCTTGGATAATCGATCGGCTCAATGACAAGTTCGCCTGGACGGGCAGCCTGATATACGGCAGAGCCGACAATATCCGCGACATTGTCCAGCTTTTCCTTGCTAATCTTGTCAAGCGTATCATTTGGTGTATGGTACCATGGTTCGACTGGAGCGTGAATAAACAGAGCGGCCGGAATGCCAAGCGCATGGAACGATTCGTGGTCACTGCGGCCTTCTTGGCCGTATGGCAACACACCGGAGAGGCGGGAGCTTGCTGCAGCACCTAGGTCGGTCACCCGGTTTTTCTTGCCGTCAATCGTATACATGATTAAGTCACCGGCATCCTTGCTTCCGACCATGTCCAGTTGGAACATGCCGATTGTACGCTTGATTTCATCTTCACTGAGCGAAGCCGCATATTTCTTCGAACCGATTAAGCCGTTTTCCTCCGCGCCGAAGGTGATGAAGCGCAGTTCCGTATCGGTTTTTAGTTTGGACATCACACGTGCGAGCTCAAGGGTGACCGCCACGCCGGAAGCGTCATCGTTCGCGCCCGGAGCTTTTTCCACCGAATCGTGGTGTGAGCCGATAATAATAATGTCATTGGTGTTTTTCTTGTTGGCATCCGGTTTTTTAGTCGCGATGACATTGTGGGAAGTGAGCGTTTTTACTTCAGCGCCCGCCACTTTTACAGTGGCTGTGATCTTTTCGCCCGCTCGCAAATTCGCCGCCAGTGCGTCCCCCTCCTGTTTCGTAATACCGACAGCAGCTACGAATGACGCGTCCGAGCCGCCGAGCGTTCCGTTTAGTTTTCCATCCGTATTGTTGTAGATGATAACCGCTTTGGCCCCTTGCTTGGCCGCGTTGCGTACTTTGTCAGCGAACGAAATGTTGCCTCGCTGAATGAGGGCGATTTTTCCGTTCAAGTCTTTGCCGGCTACATCCGCAGTTGTGCCGAGTCCCACATAGACAAGTTCGGCGGTGACGTCACTGTTCGGGGAATATGTAAATGCTTCTCCTTCTTTCTTCTCTGTTCCAATTTTTAATGTCACTTCGGAAGGGGCAGTATATCCCTCAAACTGAAACGGCTGCACTTCTACATGATAACCGTATGATTTAAATTGTTGCTCGATATAGCGAACGGCTTTTAATTCCTCTGGTGAACCGGCTACACGCGGTGCCTGGGAAAGAAATTGGATGGTGTTGTACATGTTTTCGGCGTCTGTTCGTTTCGTGATTTGGTGATCCGCATGGGCCGGCGCGGTGTGTTCATGTTGGATCGGGGCAGGCGGCGCAGCATATACAGTACTTCCAGCCAGCAAGCTTGCGGCCAAGATGGTAGATAGAAAAGAAAAAGGCTTGTGCATCATGAATGTATTGCCTCCTTACATATTTTTGTAATTCAAAATTATGGATGGATTTTGGAGAAGAGCCAAGGGTACACAGACCGACATTCAAATAGGATAAGAACAATAAATTTTCGTTTCTATGAGATTGATTAATAGGAAAAAAATAACAGGATTTTTTTGTGAATGGGACTATTGGCTATATTGTTGGTTATCATTAATTTTTTTGACCTTATATTCAGAAAAAATAAACATCAAGCATCTTTGGCATTTTGTTTGTAATTTTTCATATAAACAAATAGTGTAACTATGAACAAAGGAGTTGGATACATATGCAAAAAAAACAAATTTGCCAGCGATGCCATCGCGAAATGACAGAGGAAACCATTTGTGGCCGTTGTCAGGATGTATTAGAATTCGGCTATCCATCCTTCCCTTTTTATGAACTTGAAGAACATAAAGAAAGGGAGCCTGTTGCACAGTAAGTACAGGCAGGAACCTTTATATCGAGAGGTTAGGACAAAAAGGTGAAACGCGCTATCTAGCAACGTTTCGCCTTTATTTTTTAAATAAATTGAAAAAAAAGACAAAAAGCAGTACCATTCATTTTAAAGAAGCTAAGGGGGGAAGCGTATTCGTGATTTCATTCCCGTTTCAGAAGATGATTTCCCAGCAGCGAATCCGGAGACAGACAGGCCGAGCGTACTGCCCGTTAGGAAATACGGCTCCTTATACGGTGTATCCCCATACAGAGGAAGAAATTGCGCTTATTTTGCGTCATGCAAACGAACGTGGCCTCACAGTTATTCCCGAGGGCGGCGGTACAAAAAGGGGATGGGGAGGAACAAAAGAGAATGTCGACTTTTTGCTTTCTCTTTCCGAATATAAGGGCATCATCGAGCACTCGCCTGGAGATATGATTGTCACCGTACGAGCTGGCACGACCATTCAAGAGTTAAAAGAAGGGCTTGCCGCACATAAGCAAATGCTTCCACTTGATCCGCCTTGGCCTGAATTCGCCACGATCGGCGGAGTCGTGGCGACGAATGAAAGCGGGCCAAAGCGGTTGCGGTACGGCTCGGCCAGAGACCATGTCATCGGCCTGAGGGTGGTATATCCTGATGGCACCGTGATCCGGACGGGCGGAAAAGTTGTGAAAAACGTAGCCGGATATGACATGAACAAGCTGTTTATCGGTTCCATGGGAACCCTTGGAGTAATTAGTGAAATTTCGCTGAAACTTCGTCCTCTTCCCCAGTATGAGAGCCTGGTTCTGCTTGTTTTTCCGGAGAAAGATATAGCAGCGATGCGCCCTTTTGTCGTTTCTCTGCTTGATTCAGTATTGGAGCCGTTCTCGCTTGAGCTTCTAAGCCCAACCTTAACGGAGCGAATGTATGGGGAAAATGGCTATATGCTAGCGATCGCGTTTGAAGATGTCGAAAAGGCCGTCCGCTATCAGGAAGAATGGATACAGTCTCACAGACCGCCCGTCAGCCGTATGTACATTCTGGAATGTGAAAAGGCGGAAAAATGGTGGGACGATTTTAGTCGGATTTCCCCGCGCGGAGCGGAGGAGGAAGGTCTTTGGGATGCAAGGGTGACAGTGAAAATCGGCAGCAAGAACATGGATGTTCTTGACATCGTGCCCATGTGTCATATGCTGGGTCAGGTTAAAGGAATAACCGTGAAGGCTAGGGGAGGAGCAGGCCATGGTTTGAGCTATGTATATATCGGCGAACATACGGAAGAAACGCTTCTCTCCTATATCGAAGAGGTGCGTTCGTTCATCGGCCGAAAGGGAGGATATGCCATTATTCAGCATGCCCCGCTTGCGCTGCGCCAGAAGATAGAGGTATGGGGAGGTACGCCCTCTTCTTTCTTTTTGCTTGAGGGCATAAAACGTTCGATTGATCCGAACCGCATATTAAATCCAGGACGGTTCATAGGAGGGATATAAACAATGAGCCAAATGCCCACAGATTCAGCCGAACACGAAAAACGGGAGCCGGTCTGTGTTTCTTCCGGCAATTACCTTTGGCCCGATCCGCCGAGCGAGGACAAGTATTCAGCTTGTGTGCACTGTGGTATGTGCCTTGAGGCGTGTCCGACGTATGATGAACTGGGACAAGAACACCAATCCCCGCGCGGGCGTGTCTATCTAATAAAAGCCGTGGCGGAAGGAAAGATGGATGTCAACGAAGCGTTTGCCGATCCTATATTCACTTGTCTGGATTGCCGCGCATGTGAGACGGCTTGTCCGTCCGGCGTGCAGGTGGGGACGTTAATTGAAGAAGCGCGAGGGCAGGTGCGCCAGGCCATGTCTTTGACCGGATGGAAGAAAGCAGTAAATGATTTGTTTCTGAAAAAGGTATTTCCTTATCCGGCACGGCTGCATACGCTCGGGAGTTTATTTGCCTTCTATCAGAAAAGCGGGCTGCAGAAACTGGTGCGAAAAACCGGTTTGCTCCATTTGCTTCCGTCCTATTTGCGTGATATGGAGGCAGTCATGCCGAGCGTTGCCAAACCTATCATGAAGACGCATCCGCGCATCATACCAGCGGAAGGTCCCGTTAGGAAGCGTGTCGCCTTCTTTACCGGTTGCGTGATGGACGCTATATTTGGAGAGGTTAACGAAGCTACGATTCGTGTGCTAACGAAGAACGGGTACGAAGTTGTGATTCCGGAAGACCAGCGCTGTTGCGGTGCCCTGCACGTTCACGCAGGAGAACGCGAAGAAGGGAAAAAACTTGCCAGGCGAAATATCGATGCATTTCTCGCTTTCGACATCGACCGGATTGTAGTAAATGCGGCCGGTTGCGGTTGTGCGCTCAAAGAGTATCCAGAACTGCTGCACCATGATGAGCGATACAGGGAAAAAGCGGAAACGTTTGCCGGAAAAGTGGAGGACGTAGCAAAATTTCTCTACGATAATGGGTACAGGAAGCCACGCGCGAAACTGAACGTTAGCGTCACGTATCATGATGCCTGTCATCTGGCGCACGGGCAGGGCATTCGCCTTGAACCGCGCCAAATCCTCAAAAATATTCCTGGCGTAACGATGGTAGAATTTCCTGACGCTGATCGCTGTTGCGGAAGCGCAGGCATTTACAATCTGACCCATCCGGAAATGGCGGGCAGGATTTTGGATAAAAAAATGGAAAATGTGCCGCGCGAAGTGGAATTGATTTCTATGGGGAATCCCGGCTGTATGCTGCAAGTTGCCATAGGCATACAAAAGCATGGACGAAATCAGAAGGCGGTGCACACAATCCAGCTGTTGGATTGGGCATACCAAGAAGAACAGAGGCAAACCGCAAAGGAGGGATAGGTGATGCCAGATCGGATCGTTCAGGAATTGACAGCTATCGTCGGGCCTGATGCCATTTTGTATAAAAAAGAAGATTTGCTTGCCTATGAGTGCGACGGGTATACGATTCACAAAGGGCTCTCTAGAGCCGTTGTTTTTCCGTCCACAACGGAAGAAGTGGCTGCGGTGGTCAAATATTTACACAACAAAAAAATTCCATTCATCCCGCGTGGAGCAGGTACAGGATTGAGCGGAGGTGCCACTCCGCTGGGCGGCGAAGTCATAATCAGTTTGGTACGCATGAAGAAATTGCTGCATGTTGATCTTGAGAACCGCTTGGCGGTCGTGCAGCCGGGATTCGTGAATCTGAAGCTTACGCATTCAATTTCTCATAAAGGATATTACTATGCGCCCGATCCTTCCAGTCAATACGCCTGTACGATCGGGGGAAACGTCGCCGAAAACGCCGGGGGTGCTCATTGTCTGAAATACGGCGTAACGACCAACCATGTGCTTGGCCTTGAAGTTGTGCTTTCTGACGGCAAAGTTGTTGAAATCGGAGGTGTCCCCGACGCGCCGGGCTATGATTTGGTCGGACTCTTGACAGGTTCCGAGGGCACACTAGGAATCGTAACGAAAATTATTGTCCGCATTCTGAAAAATCCCGAAGCCAAGCGAACGGTACTTGCATACTTCGATACGGTAGAGGCGGCAAGCTATACGGTGTCTGATATCATTGCTGCTGGCATCGTTCCCGCCGCGCTGGAAATGATGGATACAGTAGCCATCCAGGGAGTGGAAGCCGGAACATATCCGGTCGGGCATCCGCCGGGGATTAAGGCGCTTCTTCTGGCTGAAGTGGACGGCATCGCAGCCGGAATTGACGAGCAAGTTGAACGAATTGTCGGCATATGTGAGAAAAGGGGTGTCGTTGATGTAAAAGTGGCGCGAGATGAAAAAGAGCGCATGAGATGGTGGGCCAACCGGAAAACGGCGTTTGCAGCTATGGGCAGCATTTCGCCTGACTATTTGGTACAGGACGGCGTTATTCCACGAAGCCGTCTGCCGGAAGTGCTTGCGGAAATTCAAACCATCAGCGAACGTTCCGGCTTGCGTATCGCTAACGTATTCCACGCCGGGGATGGGAATCTTCATCCGCTTATTCTGTTTGACGCGCGGAAGCCGGGCGAGGCCGAATTGGCTGTTCGAGTAGGCTCGGAAGTACTAAAGGTATGCGCGGATGTCGGCGGAACGATTACAGGAGAACACGGGGTCGGTATTGAGAAGAAAGAAGAAATGCGATACGTATTCAGCGAGGAAGAGATTGAAGCACAAATTCAAATCAGAGAAGTTTTCAATCCGGAGAATTTGCTAAATCCAGACAAATTGTTTCCGACTCCGGGTCGTTGTGCGGAGGTAAAGAAGGGGAGGCAGTAAGGCGGACGCCGCTTTTGATACCTAAGATACAGATAGAATGCCCTCTTTGATAGATAACATAAGGAAAGACAACACAAGTGAAAAACGGAGCGGTGAGCCACTAGATGGGCCACTATTTGTTTCCACGCCTAATCCCTTAGAAGTAAGAATCTTCTCGACTGATATGATAAAATACATCTGGGATTAGGCGTTTCTGAATGGCTAATTATGAAATGATATTCAAAGATGATAAAGAATGTTTTTCTATCTTAAAGTTTTGTTAATTAACAGTTAGTTATATAAGACGATATACGAAAAGAATATAAATACTGCGTACAAAAAATACATACAAAAAACCAAAAAACAAAGCTCAAAAAACTGCTTCCTCTGTGGTTTAATACACGTATAAAAATAAAGGAAAAATAGAAAACAAGGAGGAACCAAATGGAACTTGCACTTTGGTTTATTATTGGTGCGTTATTTTTGTTAAGCCTTGTAGGGGTCGTCATTCCTGTCATCCCTGACGCGCTTTTAATATGGCTTGCTTTCCTTATTTACCAGTTTGGCATTGATAACGCGACGCTCGGATGGACATTTTGGGTGCCGATGACCATTCTTACTTTGTTTATTATTGGCGCGGATATGCTTTCCAATATTTACTTTGTTAAAAAATACGGCGGAGATAAATGGTCAATGATGGCTGCGGTAGCCGGGATTTTACTTGGGCCGTTTGTGCTTGGCTTGTTTCTTGGTCCGCTTTCCATCGTAGTTGGGCCGTTCGTGGCTGTGTTCTTGGTTCAACTTGTACGCGGCGGTGGAGCAGAGAAGTCATTTCGCATCGCACTTGGAACATTACTGGGATTTCTTAGCAGCACGATAGCCAAAATCATTATTCAGCTCATTATGATGATCTGGTTCTTCATCGTTGTTCTGTAAATGTAAAAAATAATAAATAAAGCAAGATAGAACATGACTGAGACACGTGTCAAAACAGGCTACAGACTGGATTTTACTTCCACATCCAATCTGTAGCCTTATTTTTCAGGCGTATCATCAACGTTTTGTATTCGTTCTTATAGCGCTTAATTAGAACATGAAAGAGGGATAAAAAGTGATAAAAAACTTTTCATTTTACTTACTTCTAATAGGTCAGTTTATGGCTAATTTAGGAGACGCTTTATATACAATCACTGTTGTCACCTTAATTTATAAGCTAACTGGATCTGCAACTTTAGCTACAATGATTCCTATTATTCAAACTTTTTTCTGGTATTTTTAATGATGGCAACAAACTATTTAGGGGGAATATTGATTTTAGTCTTTGTAATTTCATTTATGGACGGTTGGACCAGACCTTGTAGAAATTCCTTAGTCCCTCGTTTAGTTTCCTCAAATCAAATAGTAAAAGCAAATAGTTTATTATCAAGTATTAATCAAATAGTTCAGATATTAGGTTGGTCTTTAGGAGGGATACTAATCGTTTATATTGGAGAGATCTATGTTTTATTGATTACAATTTGTTTGCTTGCTTTATCCACAATATCGTTGTTTTTTATTAAGGATCCAACAAATGATACAACAGTAAACCAAGACGCGGAATCTAAATGGAAGCGTTTCAGCTTTGGATGGATAAATATTTGGAATAACAAAATTTTGCGAGTTGCAACATTAATGGATCTTTTTGAAACATTCGCAGGGAGTATTTGGATTGGAGCTATTATTCTAGTTTTTGTAAAGAAAGTACTTTATAAAGGTGAAGAATGGTGGGGGTTTATTAATGCAAGCAATATAACCGGAATGTTGATTGGAAGTGTAGTTGCGTGGTTTTTAGCTAGATGGATTAATAAAAAACTCATCGTTAGTCTGTTTTTATCTTCTTTATCAG
This sequence comes from Aneurinibacillus thermoaerophilus, assembly GCF_900099925.1. Lineage (GTDB taxonomy): Bacteria > Bacillota > Bacilli > Aneurinibacillales > Aneurinibacillaceae > Aneurinibacillus > Aneurinibacillus thermoaerophilus. Next base: position 107,045 of record NZ_FNDE01000008.1, read on the forward strand.
TCTGTATCCTTACTTTTATATTTGCGCTAAATAACAATCCATGGATATCACTTGGTATCGTATTGTTAATGGGAATACCATATCAATTAAGAGACATCTCTCAACAAACTATATTTCAAAAAAACGTAGAATATTCTATCCTGCCAATCGTTTTTTCTGCCCATGGGATTCTTATATACATGGTATTTGGTTTATCGGTACTAATCATGGGATTATTATCTGATCTATTTGGGGTTAAAACAGTGTATTTAACAGCTGGCACCCTTTACGGAATATCCGCACTTCTAACGGCGTTAGTAAAATCAAAAGTTAATATTGAAGATAACATAAAAATCAAAAGTACTTTGTAGAATTTTATTATGTTCTTCTCCTTATTTTATAATCTATTTATTACAAAATATTATATAATATGGTATTATGGATGATTCGTTTACAAATATATCAAATAGGAGGGAAAGTTTATGAAAAAAAATGTACTAAGAGTTTTATCCTCTGCCGTATTAATCACTGCTTTGTTTACACCTTCTGCATTTGCAGAAGAACCAAGTAGTCCATCGGAAAAATCTCCTATGACAACAATTGAATAATTGGACAAATAATTCAATCCCGAAACTGCGACAGATAGTGCCCCTTTTGCTGCCGCCGCTGAAGTCAATGAAAAAGTCTCACCTGTACTAAATGAAAATGTTATCAGTATCTTAGAGAAAAACAATATTGACTTTCAAAGTTAAATGAAACATCACCTGAATTTATAACTGAGGTTAATAAGTTGCTTAGCTCACAGTCACAAATCAACCTTTCTGAGATGAAATGAGATGATTAAATTTTGGGATACTTTATTACTTTCATACTTAACTTTATAGTAGCTTACTTTATCTACGATGAACCCAGCTATGTTAAACCTTTAATGCATTCTGTTTTTATACTGACTTTGGTTGTTATAATGGATTTAATTAAGAAAAACAAAAAGAAAAGAAAAAATTAATCAAGTTAATGAACAAATGGTACCGTCAAGAATTTTGTGTAAGTAAGCAGGGTATCCACCGGAGGTGGATAGAAAATCGGAATCAACTCCCTCCTTAGTGACTCAGAAAAAAATACAGAAGGTTCAGTCAAGGGCAAGCTAAAAAGCGAGGGCCTGCCGAACCCTCGACGGGTTCTTCTATTTTTTACCATACAAACAGGAAGTTGATTCTACTCTCCATATTTTTGTTTAAATTTGTCTTGCAATGCCATATAAGCAGACGCAAATTTCTTTAGCTTGCGGGTAGACCAACGTTCTTGTAAGTCTTGCAGCGTAAGGTACACAATTTTCTCTGCCGCTTTGAGATTCGATAAGCTGTTCATGGGCTTTTAGGCGTTTACGAATTTCTTTGTTTGTACGTTCAATCCAGTTGGTTGTATAAATGACACCTCGGATCGAAGAAGGATAAGACAAAAAGACTCTAAATATTGGTGAATAACCTTACACAAAACACAAAATAATTACGTCATCTATATTATGGAAAAGAAGCAAGAGTATATAATAATTCCAGCATATAAATTATCGGTTTCACACTGGGTCTTTGCCCGTATTTCTGAGGTTGGGGAGTTCCGTATCGTGGCCCTTCACAAATCAAATGTAGTGCAGGATGTAATTTATAATAATTGAAAGGAGAGGGTTGTAGCCTCTCCTTTTTTCTTAGGGACAATAGCCAACTAAAATATATAATTTATGTTTAATTGATATTTAAGGTTGTTTTAATTCCTATATATCCCTTTTTTATAAAAAAAGGGGGGATATCATTGAATAAACCATATTCTTATGGGAAATTAAAAGGTGGGTTAGAAAGGAGCGTAGTGAATTTTATTCAACAATATAAAAGAGGATTATCTAATCGTGTTGTGAAAAGCTTTTTATATAATCAGGAACATTTTCATTTGTTTTTAAAAGCAATTTGTTTTCCTACAGCAGATAATATCGAAGAATTAAATCAAGCCTTCCGAAGACATTATATTGTTATCCGCTTAACTCACTATCTGTCTAAACTTCTAAGTCACACCTCACGAGATTATTACCACAAGCACAAAAAAAGACAGTATCATTGTCTACTTATTTTCGATCAGCCGATTAACAAGGGAGATTCCGTTGAAACCATTGGCAATCTTATAGATATAAATGAAAGTGATACTGCGGAAAAAGTAATTAATTGTCAAGGCCGGCTATAACTTCCCCAAAATCGCCGTTTTAAAATTCCCCAGAAGGGCTCCTCACGAACCCTTCTGTTTTCGTGATGCAGCCTTCTTTTCCCGTAATCTGTAGCTTTCACCTTTCATGTTAAAGATACGAGAATGATGCAGAAGTCGATCCAACATCGCTGTCGCAATAACTGGATCTCCCAATACTTCTCCCCATTCACCAAATGACTTGTTGGAGGTCATGATGATAGAACCACGTTCATAGCGGCGAGAGATGACTTGAAAAAGATAGTGGGCACTTCCGTGCTCTAGATGCATATAACCCATCT
>NZ_FNDE01000037.1:0-2126 GCF_900099925.1 Aneurinibacillus thermoaerophilus
ATGAGATGGGTTATATGCATCTAGAGCACGGAAGTGCCCACTATCTTTTTCAAGTCATCTCTCGCCGCTATGAACGTGGTTCTATCATCATGACCTCCAACAAGTCATTTGGTGAATGGGGAGAAGTATTGGGAGATCCAGTTATTGCGACAGCGATGTTGGATCGACTTCTGCATCATTCTCGTATCTTTAACATGAAAGGTGAAAGCTACAGATTACGGGAAAAGAAGGCTGCATCACGAAAACAGAAGGGTTCGTGAGGAGCCCTTCTGGGGAATTTTAAAACGGCGATTTTGGGGAAGTTATAGCCGGCCTTGACACGGGGCAGACTATATCGATCAAGCGTCGGAATCTTTTCAATTGGGTAAGTGTATCATTCAATATGATGAAACAGACTGGCAGTTTCTGAAACGAATGGCGTCCCATTTTGGGGCCGTTCTGCTGCCGGAAGCGGCGGCGGACATGCCCAAGTTCTGGTTTGGCATGCCGGAAGGAAGGCCGGCGGAGCTGTCAGATACACATTACTGCGTGAAGAAAAACTTGTCCGAGTTCATGGAAACGAGCGAAAACTACTTCGCAGGACTGGACGAAAAAGCCTTTATGTGTCATGTCGTAGAGACAGACCGCTATGTGAATATAGGGGATCGGGTTACCTTTAAGGGAAAAGAATGGATGGTTGCCCGCTCCACAGCCGAGATGAAAAACGGCATCTTGAGATACGAATACATACTGGTCCAAGAAAAAGGCATCCGGCAAAACTTGATCCACAACGAAGCCCTCGTTGGCGATTGGCGCTTCGCTGGAAGGAAAGATCATCGATGTCGCCAAAGATACCGTCCGGATCCATCTGGACATCGACAAGGAACAGAAGAAAAGCGAGGCATATTGGTTCTCGTATTCCACCTTTTACACCGCCGAAGGGCACAGCGGCACTGCATGCCCCAACTCGGTGACGCGGTAAAGCTGTACTTCCCCGGCAGCCGGGAAGAAGAAGCGCTGGCCATCAGCTCGGTGCGAAAGGGAGGGGGAAGCTCTCCCAAGATGGCGAATCCTAGCGTGAAGTACTGGGGGACCCCTCACGGCAAAGAGATGATGATGGCCGGAAAGGAACTGGTCTTCACCGCGAAACAGAGCGAGGAAGGAAACATTTTTCTCAAGCTGCATGAAGAGGCCGGAATCGAGATTCACAGCATGAAGCCCATCGTCTTTGCGGCGGAAAAGGATGTGGAAATCCAGGTGGAGAAGAAGGTAAGCATCCAGGCGCAGGAGGGGATCTACCTCTTGTGCGGCGCAAGCAGCATCGTGCTGGATGGAACCTCAGACATACAGGCGCCGCGGCTCGAGATGGAAGGTTCGTACAAAGCGCCTGTAGTGGTGGAAGACCTGCCGCAGGAGGAAGAACTGGAAACGGAGCCGCCACAGCAGGAGGAAGAGTCCGGCTTTTGGGGCAATCTCCTGGACGGCGTGCAGCTCGCCCTGGACGTGGTCGGCTTGATCCCCGGCGTGGGCGAAATCGCGGACGTGGCCAACGGAATCATCTCCTTGGCCAGAGGGAACTACGCGGATGCCGCATTATTGTTTGCCGCCTGCATCCCCTTTGCCGGAGCCGCAGCTACGGGTGCCAAGTTCGCCAAACGGGCCATGAAAGCGGCGAAAACGGCGAAAATCGAGAAAAAGATGGTCAAGGCAGCGGACAAGGCGAAGGATTTTGCTAGATTGGCGAAGAAGGCAATCGACCCGTTGAAGGGGAAAGTGCTGACGGCGGCGCGGACGATTAGGAAAGTCGGTAAGGAAATTGCAGCCGCGATTGCGAAATTGAAAAAACGCATTAAGGATGCGATACTAGCGGCAAAAGCCGCTATCAGAAAGATAGCAAAGAGCGTCAAGGATAAGATTAAGCGGGATATTCAAGATATTCGTACAGGGTAGAGGTCAGGGCAGTAGATACCGGAACTGGCTCCCAATTCCCTACTGTGATGTTCATTAAAAAAGAAGGGAAGGATGCCGCGACAGGGGGAGCTGAGAGGGTAGCTAAGGGGACGGCAAAAGCTACACCTTCGAAACCTCCTACTAAGGTAAACTATGGTGACCATTATACAAGAGATGAAAAAAGAAGAAAGGTATTA
>NZ_FNDE01000037.1:3171-35572 GCF_900099925.1 Aneurinibacillus thermoaerophilus
AGCAAGGGTTACAACCGGGGAGTATGAAACCATAACGTGGGAGACGTTGACAGCGCAAGAACAAAACAAGTTGCGGCAACACTATGGCTTACAACCTCACCAGCGGATCAATAACCCGTACGTCATGGAAGACGTACGTATAGCAAGAATGCTACAGCGAAGCAGAGAGGAGACAGAGGATATCCGCTGGATTCAGATTGAAGAAGCCTTGGCAAGGATACAAGGGAAAAGATGTAAACAAATTTGCAGTATGTTACAGCGATAGTAAGATACGGAGATTTAGTAGAATGGGTTTGGGGCCCTGTATTCCTCTATAAGTTGGTGTAAAGCCCTTTTTGTGGTCAAAAAATCCTTGCGGCTCTAAGAGCAAAAATTATGCAAAACGCCCGATTACATAACCTTCCCAATTTCGCTCATTTTCTTCATATCGAGAATCTGAATCTTCCGTCCTGTGATTTCAATCAATCCCTGCTGTTTCCATTTCTGAAAAGTTTTATTTACAGTGATGCGTGAAGTCCCAATATATTGAGCAAACGATGTTTGGTCAATTGAAATATTCCCATTTTCGTGCACTAACTTTAGTAAATAGTAAGCCATCTGGTGTTCTATTCCACTATCAAGGAGGGATATAATTTCCGCTAGTATCCTAAATTTGTAGATGAGAGAATGGGTAAATATCGTTGCAGCATTTGGATGATCCGCACAGACTTTTGATAAATCTTCATCAGAGAAGTAATACAAAACAGAAGGAGAGGTAGTAACTGCCGTAGTTAGATAATTCTCTTTATGAACTCCATGTTCTCCTAACAACATTCCTACCGGAACGTAGTTAATAATTCTTTCGTTCCCTTGATCTGAGAGAAATAAAATTTTGACCCCTCCCTTACTCAAATAGTAGAAACCTTTTCCACTCTCTCCTTGGAGGTAGATTACGGTCTTCTTTTTCAACTCAAGTTTTTGTCCATAGTCTAAAAAGGGTTCCCATGTGTAGCGAAGTTCTAACATTCGATCACCTATTTTCGATCACCTATTCTAGTATGTTAATTATTTATAGAGTGAAATCCAAATCCAGAGTATGCATTGAAGTTATAACAAATGATTCCTGCTAAAAAACTACATTTTTCTTCAATATGATAAAGGACAGATGATCTTCGCTCAACTTCAATTTCTAAATTAAATACGAATAAAAATGAATGAAAATTCTTCACATACTTTTTTCTTCTTACCCTAAATGATCAAACATTTTTACTTAAGCTATGTGAGGGCTCCTTTACAAGCCTTTTTAATAGTTCCGGTCTTTTGATAATAAATCTGCGATTTTGGATCTGTATAATTTTATCTTCTCTCCATTGTTTTAGTATTTTGTATACGGTGATTCTGGTTAGACCTGTACAGTTTGCAAGATCTTGTTGTGATAGAGGAACTTTATAGTTTTTAAAATCATCATAAATATTTAGGAGGAGTATGGCGATTTGCTGTTCGGATGAAAGCGTGTTCAATTTTATGCCTTCAAGAAGAATACGCATTTTGTGAATGATAGTTTGAGCAAAGAGATTTCGTAGATCGGGATATATCATTATTAAATCCTTAAATTGATCGCGAGGAAAATAATAGAGTACACAATCTTTTACGGTTACAGCTGTTGTAAAATGAGCGTACTGATCCAGGGATTGAATTCCTAAAATTTGGCCGGGAACTACAATGTTTAATATCCGTTTTCTCCCTTTTACTGTTGAAGTCACAATTCTCACTAAGCCTTTGTGAAGATAATAGAACCCGTCCCCAATGGAACCCTGGTTGTATATCACTGTTTTTCTTTTTACAAATTGCCTTGTTCCATATTTTAAATAAGGTTCCCAATTGTATTCGGTTTCAAATATAGTTGCCATCATATCACCCCTAAAATATGAATTTTATAATATTATCTAAAAAATAGAAATTCTTAAATTTATTATAATTATTTTTCAAATATTTACAATAATTATATTGATAAAAGTATTTTTTCTCTTCTATGGCGAGCGGGAGTCAATGTTACAGAATTAGTAAAGAATACGATGTCTATGTTTCTACTTGGTAGGAATATTTATGCTGCTTATCATTACTTACCGGGGAAGTGCTGTCCTGCACATTTCTGGATGTTAGGATTATAAACACAGTGCTGAACGAGCATTGAAGCATTAGAGGATTCAAAATTAGATCCCTTGTTTGGAACTCTAGGGTTTTGAATCATAAAGTTTGATGAATGTATCTCATCAGGTTTATGTATGATCTTATGTTTTAGTATGATTTAAAAAAAATTATAAAATACGTTAATGAGTTTACAGTTATTCTGACGATCCAATATTATAATGCAGCTATAAGGTACGAAATAAAAATATAAGTTAAGGATAAAACCGAAAGGAGATAAGAAACGAAAAAACAAGATTTTACTTCTAATTTAAAATGTAAGTGTTTTCAAATGCCGAATATGGGAGGGATCATGATGGGAATTCGTACAGGTGAGCAGTACATTAATGCAGTGAAATCACGAAAGCCTGAGGTTTGGCTGGCAGGAAAAAAGGTTGAAAACGTATTTGATGAACCTGTATTAAGACAGACAGTAATTGAAATCGCAAAGCTATATGATATGCAACATGATCCGGAATATCAAGATAAGATTACTCATTTCTGTGAAGAAACTGGGGAAAGAGTGAACAATGCGTTTTTGATTCCGAAGAATTACGAAGATTTAATTAAGCGTAGAGCGGCGTTTGAAGCTTTTGCGAAGGCTACTTTTGGTTTAATGGGAAGATCTCCGGACTTTTTAAACGTAGTAATTACCTCCATGTACAGCCATTCTAGTTTCTTTGAAAAGTACAATAAGCAATGGGCTGAAAACATACGCAGATATTATCGATTGGTTCGTGATAATGACTTGTTTTTAACACATGCCATCATCAATCCTCAAAATGATCGAAGCAAATCCTCTCATGAGCAACAGGATATGTTTACTCATTTAGGAGCTGTGAAAGAGACACCGGAAGGACTTGTTGTGAGAGGTGCTAAATTTTTGGCTACACTCGCTCCTGTGGCAGATGAAGTTATTATTTACACCTTCCCAGGATATAAACCCGGTGATGAACGTTATGCGCTAGCATTCGCGCTACCAATTGATACGCCAGGCCTTCGAATTATTTGTCGTGAACCGATGCAGGATGGAAAACGTCCGTTGTTTGATCATCCATTGGCATCACGCTTTGAAGAAATAGATGCGTTGTTAGTCTTTAAGGATGTTTTAGTTCCCTGGGATCGAGTGTTTATTTATAACAATGTGGAAGCCGCAAACCTCCTTTATCCAAAAACAGGAATCGCCCAGCAGCCAGCTCATCAGTCTGCAGTGAGAGGACTCTTAAAACTTCAATTTGCTACAGAAGTAACATGTAGGTTAGCTGACTCAATTGGAGTAGATGTATTTTTACATGTTCAGGAAAGCCTTGGTGAGTTAATCCAAGCTGTAGAATCTATAAGGGCATTATTGCGTATTGCAGAGCATGAGTATGAAGTTACTCCTGAGGGTGAGGCTATGCCAAATTGGGTACCCCTTGAAACGATTCGAGGTTTATTACCAAAGATGTATCCACGTGCTATTGAACTGATGCAAACCATAGGAGCTGGTGGATTATTACTGTCTCCAACTGGTGCTGATTTTGAAAATCCGGAATTAAGAGAAGATATAGAACGTTACTATATTGGAAGAGCGGGTGTATCTGCAACGGATCGTGTAAGCGTATTCAAGCTTGCTTGGGATTTGTGCGGCGAAGCTTTCGGTCAGCGCTTACTTCAATATGAACGTTATTATACAGGCGACCCAATCCGGAAGAAAGCTATATTTTACAATTCAATTAAACGTCAGCGTACGTTTGACATGGTTGATGACGCATTACAGGTAAGCAAGTTGAAAGAACTAGTAACAAATAAATAATATGAAATATTTGATCTTCCGTATAGAAATCTAAGGACATTTTTGAACAATATCAATCAGCTTTAAAAAATGGCAAAAGACTTTACCATCATTTTACCATAATTGAATCAACCACACCACCAAATCTTTTTAGGCGCACATATTTTGACTCCTGTTCAAAAAAACGGGTTCGATTAGAACAGCTGGAAATAGATCATGTGATCATTGCACGGTTTGAAGAATGATATGCTAGCCGCTGTCCTCATAAAGGGACAAACAATGCAACCATTATTAAATGATGGGAGGAGTGTATAAAACAATGAGCGCGTTCGTACCGATCCATTTGTGGAATTTTATCGAGGAAAATAAAGACCTGTTAAAACCTCCGGTAAATAATAAAGTGATTTGGAAAGATGCAGAATTGATGGTTCAGGTGATCGGAGGGCCGAATAAACGGCGCGATTTTCATGTGGACCCGTCTGAAGAAGTGTTCTATCAAATAAAAGGAGATTGTTATGTTGAAGTGATGAATTCAGAGGGAAAGCGTGAGGTAGTAACGGTAAAAGAGGGGGAAATGTTTTTGTTACCGCCGAATGTTCCTCACTCTCCGCATCGGGTATCAAATACGATTGGTATTGTTATTGAACGTAGCAGGGCTGAAGGAGAATTGGAGGATTTTATATGGTTTTGTGATCAATGCAATCATGAAATGCATCGCGTAACCGTTCAGTTAACCAATATTGAAATTCAGGTAAAAGAAGCTATCAACGGATTTAATAATAATTTGGATCTTCGCACGTGCAAAAATTGCGGATATGTGATGCCGCCGGAAGCGAGTGAGTGGAAGTGCGAGTAGATTTCCATACGCATATTATTCCCGAAGACATTTCCCATTTGACTGAAAAACTCCAAGGTGACCGCTGGCCTATTCTTAACAGGACATGCACATGCGGCGCCAATATCATGGTTGCAGGAAAGGTGTTCCGTGAAGTAACAGATCAGGTATGGGACCCTGCGAAACGTATTCATGATATGGAACGGGAAAATGTAGACATACAGGTACTATCCCCCATCCCAGTTACGTTTTCTTATTGGGCACCTGTTGAAGAAGCGGAAGTGATGGTTCGCATCCAAAATGATTTTATCGCAGAAACGGTAAGGCAAAATCCGGAGCGTTTTATTGGACTTGGTACGGTTCCCTTGCAAAACACGGAAATAGCGATACACGAAATGGATCGCTGCATGAACGAACTAGGATTAAAAGGGATTGAAATCGGTACGAATGTGAACGGAAAAAATCTCGACGATCCATATTTGATAGAATTTTTTGAAATGTGCGATCAGTGGAAAGTCCCCATTTTTATTCACCCGTGGGAAACATTGGGCAGAGAACGGATGCCTCGTCACAACTTAATGTATACCGTAGGCATGCCAAGCGAAACCTCCTTAGCTGCGGCAAGTTTAATCCTGGGCGGCGTGATAGAAAAATTCCCTCGGCTAAAAATTTGCTTTGCTCATGGGGGAGGCTCATTCCCTTATATTCTTCCTCGTCTTGACAAAGGGTGGAGGGTTTGGCCACATCTGAGGTTAATTGAGCAGCCGCCGAGCTATTATGCTAAAAACTTTTATTTTGATTCGTTAGTAAACGACCCTTTAAATATTCAATATCTGGTTGATCGTTTTGGATATGACAGGATTTTAATGGGATCGGACTACCCCTTCTTGTTAAGGGAAAGTCCTCCAGGCGAAGTCATTGACAAAACGTTGGCGATAACAGAAGAACAAAAACGGGCCATGCTGGGAGAAAATGCTCTTCGTTTTTTAAATATCAAATAAAAAAAGGGATGAAATCATGAATCGTATTGAGGTTACACCTGAACAAAAATTACAGGAACTAGGCTTAACCTTGCCCACCCCGCGTCAAGCCGTCGGAAATTACATCGGTTGCGTCCGAACGGGGAACCTCATATTTACGGCTGGTCAAGGCACGGATGAATACCGCGGCAAGCTTGGTGAAGATGTAACGGTTGAGGTAGGATATCAAGCGGCCAGGCAGTGCATGCTAAATCTTTTGGCGGTCGTAAAACAAGAAATCGGAGAACTCAGCAAAGTAAAGCGTATTGTCAAAATCCTCGGGTTTGTGAACAGTGCCCCTGATTTCACAGAACAACCTAAGGTGATGAATGGTGCTTCAGATCTGTTGGTACAAGTATTTGGGGAGAGGGGAAAACACGGACGATCCGCTGTTGGAATGGCCCAGCTTCCAAACAATAATGCGGTTGAAGTGGAAATGATTTTAGAGATTGAGGATTGGGAGGAGAAATAATATGAGTAAGATTTTAGAAAATCAAATGAAAGTCAAGGATGCAAAGCTATTCATTAATGGCGAATATACAGATGCGATTTCCGGGGAGACGTTTGATACGATTGATCCTTCGACCAATCGAAAGCTAGCATCCGTAGCGAATGCGAATGAGCGAGATGTGCAAAGAGCGATCGAAGTGGCTCAGCGCACGTTTGAAAGCGGTGTTTGGAGCGATATGCCGGTTGAAGAGAGAGCGAAGATTCTTTGCAGAATGTCCGACCTTGTGATGGAACGTGTCGAGGAGCTGGCCCTTGTGGAAACGATGGATGTTGGAAAGCCGATTAAAGAGAGCCGGGGCTTTGATATTCCCAGAGCGGCCTCCAATCTGCGTTTCTTTGCCGAAATGGCCAAATATATCAATTACGAACATTATGATCAATCCAAGCACATGAGCTATTCGAAATATGCGCCAGCAGGTGTAACAAGCTTAATCATTCCATGGAATCTTCCTTTTATGCAAATGACCTGGAAGGCATCCGCAGCACTGGCTGCCGGGAATACCGTGGTTGTGAAGCCAGCTTCTTATACTCCGCTCAGTGCCGTGATGTTAGGGGAAATCGCCAATGAAGCAGGTCTTCCTCCGGGGGTACTGAACATTATTACCGGTCCAGGCAGAACAGTCGGTACAGCAATGACGACCCATCCTTATGTTCGACGTATCTCTTTTGTTGGGGAAACGACCACTGGGAAAACGGTGATGAAAAATGCTGCCTCTCAATTAATCCCTGTATCGCTGGAATTAGGCGGAAAGTCAGCCAATATTGTTTTTGAAGATGCTGATCTGGATGAGGCAGTAAAAGGTTCGATTGAGGCCATTTTTAGGAATCAAGGAGAAATTTGCTTGGCTGGCTCCCGCTTATTAGTACAAGAAAAGATTTATGATAAATTTCTGGAAAATTTTATTGATAATGTAAAAAAGATTAAGGTTGGCAACCCTCTGGATGAAGATACAGATATGGGAGCCCTGGTTTCGAGAAGTCATTTGGAAACCATTGAAAATTATGTGCAAATCGGAATATCGGAAGGTGCGAAGCTTGCTATTGGCGGTAAGCGGGTTGAAGGATTGGCGGAGGGCAATTTCTATGAGCCAACTGTTTTTTATGATGTAGAGAACAAGATGAGGATAGCTCAGGAAGAAATATTTGGTCCGGTACTTGTTGTGATTCCTTTTAAAACGGAAGAAGAGGCAGTGAAAATTGCTAATGATTCGATGTACGGTCTTGCGGGTGTAGTCTGGACCAATGATCTGCGGCGTGCCCATCGTGTAGCTTCTCGAGTAACTTCAGGTTTGCTATGGATCAATTGCTGGTATCACAGAGATTTAAGAACTCCTTTCGGAGGATCGAAGGCGAGCGGAATCGGCCGTGAAGGTGGACGCCATAGTTTTGAATTCTATACCGAAGCGAAAACTATTACGATGAAATTATAGCGGTAGGTTGTAAAGAGTGGCTCAAGAGTCACTCTTTATGTATCCAAGGAGAAAAGGAAGGAGCAGGCTTATGAATTTATTATTAGAAGTAATTGCTAATGAATTGATAGAAGCAGAGCGAAGCAAGCGACCAGTGCTCCCTCTTACACAGCGATATACTGAATTGAATGTAACAGATGCCTATCAAATTCAGCTGGAAGTCATAAAGAAAAAGAGAACAGAAGGACGTCAGGTTATTGGGAAAAAAGTAGGACTTACCAGTGTAGCTATGCAGAAAATGCTTGGGGTTAATGAGCCGGACTATGGACATTTGCTAGATGATATGCGGGTATCCGATGGAGCAACCGTAAAAATTAGCGATTTGGTTAGTCCGAAAGTCGAAGCAGAAATAGGGTTCGTCCTTGCTCAAGATTTAACTGGCCCGAACATTAACTATCTGGATGTATTAATGGCTACCAAATATGTAGTACCAACGATAGAGATTATTGATAGCCGCATTGCGAATTGGAAGATTCAATTAATTGATACCGTCGCAGACAATGGTTCTTCAGCGAAAGTGGTTGTGGGAAACAAGCTGAGTAGGGTGGATGGTTTGGATTTGCGGAGTGTAGGGATGGTTCTTTATAACAATGGGGAACTTATGGCAACCGGTTCTGGAGCTGCCGTTCTTGGACATCCGGCACAGGCGATTGCATGGTTAGCGAATAAATTGCATGAGTTTGGCATTCAGCTTAAAGCAGGAGAATTGATTCTTTCGGGAGCTCTTTCCGGGGCATTGACTGTTAAACAAGGGGATACGATTTCAGCTCATTTTGGATCGCTAGGTTCTGTATCCGTAACCTTTCAGTAAAGGAGGTTGTTAATGTGAGTAAAATGAAAGCAGCTATTATTGGTTCTGGCAATATTGGTACAGACCTCATGTATAAGTTGGAAAGAAGTGAAGTCATCGAATTAACTACTATGATTGGGATTGATCCTGAATCTGACGGATTAAAACGTGCGAAAGATCGAGGGTATCAGGTGTGCTCAAACGGGATTCAAGCCATCATCGATAGTCCTGATTTGGCAGATATTGTTTTTGATGCGACATCAGCCAAAACACATGTAAGACATGCAAAAGTCCTAAAGGAATTGGGAAAATTGACGATTGATCTTACCCCTGCTGCCAGGGGACCGTTTGTGAGTCCGGCCGTTAATTTGGGTGCCAACCTTCATGCTAAGAATGTCAATATGATTACATGTGGCGGACAGGCAACAATTCCTATTGTCCATGCCGTTAATCGTGTGGCTGACGTATCCTATGCAGAAATTGTGGCTACGATTTCAAGCAAAAGCGCAGGTCCGGGAACACGTGCCAACATTGATGAGTTTACGATTACTACAAGCCGAGGAATTGAACAAGTGGGCGGTGCTGATCGGGGAAAGGCCATTATCATCCTCAATCCGGCCGAGCCTCCCATTCTCATGCGCGACACTGTCTATTGCGAAGTAAAGAATATGGATCAAGAAGCGATTCGCAGATCCATTTATGACATGGTAGAAATCATGCAGCAATATGTGCCGGGTTATCGACTCAAACAGGCCCCCCTTTTTGATGAAAATCGCGTGACGGTTTTCCTTGAAGTAGAAGGAGCAGGGGATTACTTCCCGAAATATGCAGGGAATTTAGATATTATGACTGCTGCAGCGACACGCGTAGCTGAGGATTTTGCCCGTAATATTTTAAATTAGGCAACAGTCGAAATGGCTGCAAGTGAAGAATAGACAGAAAGGAAGAGGTGAGTACAGATGAAGCGCAAAAGTGACAAACCTATTAAAGTCACAGAAGTATGCTTACGTGACGGAAGTCACGTTATGGCACATCAATATACGGAAGAACAGGTTCGCAAAGTTACACGCGCATTGGATGATGCAGGCATGCACTATATTGAGGTCAGTCACGGCGATGGCTTAGGAGGTTCGACACTTCAATACGGTCGTTCTCTTATTGATGAAATGAAATTGATTGAAGCTGCCGTAGAAGAGTGTAAACAGGCAACAGTGGCGGTTCTTTTGCTGCCCGGAATTGGTACCGTTCATGATCTGAAACAGGCACGACAGCTCGGAGCAGGATTGGTTAGGGTTGCGACGCATGTAACAGAAGCGGATGTATCGGCTCAGCATATTAGCGTGGCACACGAATTGGGAATGGAAACATTAGGATTTCTTATGATGGCCCATATGGCTCCTGTAGAGAAGTTGGTGGAACAAGCCAAACTGATGGAAAGTTATGGTGCGCAAGCGGTGTATGTAACCGATTCGGCTGGTGCTCTTTTGCCTGATCAAGTTCGTGAGCGAATCAGCGCCCTTCGTAATTCCTTAGATATTGAGGTTGGTTTTCACGGACATAATAATTTATCTGTTGCCGTTGCCAATACGCTTGTGGCCATTGAAGAGGGGGCCACGCGGATTGATGGCAGCATTCGTTGTTTAGGAGCAGGTGCGGGAAATACACAGACGGAAGTCTTATTAGCTGTATTGGATCGAATGGGAATTGATGTAGGAATCGATCTTTACAAAACAATGGATGTTGCTGAGAATATTGTCGGACCGATGCTTCCTCGACCACAAGAGATTAATAAAGGAAGCTTGGTTCTGGGGTATGCGGGCGTTTATTCTAGCTTTCTCCTTCACGCGGAGCGGGCGAGCGAGCGGTTTGGCCTTGATCCACGGGATATCCTGATTGAAATTGGAAAGAGAAACGTGGTTGGGGGGCAAGAAGACATGATCCTTGACGTAGCAGCCGAATTGGCCAGAGCTCAAAAAGTGGAGGCGTAAAGATGGAAATTGTGCAAGGAACAGATATGGAAATTGTTGATTATCTTTTGTCAGCGGAGAAGGAACGGCGGGAAGTCGTAAAAGTCACGGATAAATACCCGAATTTGACTTTTGAGGAAGCGTATGTCTTACAGGAAAAATTGATTCAAAAAAAAGAACAAGAGGGTGCTCGACGAATTGGGTTGAAACTTGGTCTAACAAGTAAGGCCAAGCAGCAAATGATGGGGGTTCACGAGGCCATTTACGGATATTTGATGGATAATATGCTGGCTTTGGAATGGGAACCCATTGATTTCAATCAACTCATCCATCCAAAAGCGGAACCGGAAATCGCGTTTTTCATCGGAGAAGATCTTCAAGGAACCAATATTACTGCAGCGGATGTTTTGCAGGTAACCCAATATGTAGCACCAGCAATCGAAGTTATTGACAGCCGCTACTTAGATTTTAAATTCACTCTTGCGGATGTAATTGCAGATAATTGTTCTTCAGCACGTTTTGTAGTAGGAAGCAAATGGATGTCTCCTGCCGGACTGGATTTGGGAAATTTAGGAATGATCATGTCCAAGAATGGGGAACTGTCTACAGTAGGAGCAGGTGCTGCCGTTTTGGGACATCCTGCTACCTCGGTTGCTTGGGCGGTGAACAAGCTTGGAGAGATCGGAAAAGGCTTAAAGAAAGGGGATATTGTGCTGAGTGGCGCCATATCCGAAGCGATCTCCTTCCAGCCGGGCGATTCGATTCTCGTTCAGTTTGCGGAATTGGGGAGCGTTTCATTTACATGTAAATAAATCAAAAAATTTAGCATGTAGATAAATGGAATAGTGCTCTATCAAATTTGTCGGCGTTTAGTAGAAACTGCTAAGCGCTGTTCCGATTGCTGCTAATTAATATCATTCAACTGAACCGGGCGAATGCCCGGTTTTTCTTATTCTTCATCTAGTAACATGCCAGTTATATATACCATACGGAAGGCCATGTGGTAAGAGCTAGCCACCTCCCTCTAATTAAGCGAAAAATTCGCGGGAATTTTGTGTCTGCTTTATTAACCTAATATCACATGCTCTGTAGTAAGTCATTTTCATAAAACATGTAACTAAAATAAGTACAGGCATAAAAAGTCGTACAAGATATTTTAGTAAATCCTTCACCATAAAGATAATATCGGGTGATGCTTATGATTCGAATTCTTAACATTGAATACGGCAATGAACCCATTTCACAATATTTCATTGAGCAAATCCTTATCTTTCATAAGGAGAGATATGGAAATGATGTGGAAGTCGAAATTTTTGAGCCGTCTGCGTGACGGTCTTTTTTTGTAGGTTGGCGGGCACACCGGGAAGTGACATTACAATAAAAGGGTGATGACATGATACCTGTTGCCATCTATGCCAGAGTTTCCACTGATCAGCAAGGGGACTCCATTGAGCATCAGATTTCTTTAATGAAGGACTACATGAGTCGAAACTTCACTTCGGATTATTATACGAATGAAAGTTTTATCTATGTAGACGAGGGATATAGCGGATACTACACGACGATTCTGGAACGGCCGGCGATGAAGCAGCTACTCGAAGATGCGAAAAGTGGGAAATTTAAAGTTGTATTATTTAAAGAAATTACGCGGATGGGACGTGACGAGGAAGAAAATCTGA
Organism: Aneurinibacillus thermoaerophilus; assembly: GCF_900099925.1. Classification (GTDB taxonomy): domain Bacteria; phylum Bacillota; class Bacilli; order Aneurinibacillales; family Aneurinibacillaceae; genus Aneurinibacillus; species Aneurinibacillus thermoaerophilus. The sequence continues at coordinate 15,381 of NZ_FNDE01000037.1, forward strand.
AAATCGTGCGGATTCTGGAAGCATCTGGTGTCCGAATTAAATCGAATGACGGGTATGATTCAGAACGCCCGGAATCGAAGCTACTATTCAAGATTAGCAACTTTATGGCAGAAGTGGAATCTGAGCGCATCAGCAGTCGTGTATCAGCGGGGTTTAGGGAAAAGGCACGTTCAGGTAAATGGCCAGCTTCCAAAATTCCGTTCGGATATGTACGTAATGCGGATACACATCGTCTGGAAATTGATGACGTGCAGGCAGAAGTTGTTCGAATGATTTTCAATTTGTATGTAAACGACAGAATTGGCACGCTTACTATTGCCAATCGATTAAATGAGATGGGGTACAAGACAGCCAACAATAACCGTTTCCAGCAAGCTACGATCCGCAAAATACTGGAGAACCCAGTGTATACCGGTGATGTCGTATATGGAACAAAACGGGCAAAGCTGGAGCGGGTATATGATTCAAATCAGAATCTTGTGAAAAAGAATCGAAAATATGTTGAAACCGGAAATCCTGTTATTGCGAAAGATGCGCATCCTGCGATTATTGATCGCACTACATTTTTAAAAGCGCAAGAAATTATGAAAGAGCGGCAGGCCAGGGTAGGACAAACATCAAACCGGGCCAAGTATCCGTTGTCAGGCATTCTGTATTGTGCCAAGTGCGGAGCAGGGATGGTGTCGATTCGTTCTACAAAGCCATATAACGAAAAGTACAATTATCGCTATTACAAATGCGGAAGGAATCATAAATACGGAAATACCGTTTGCGTACATGATCCGGTTCCGGCTCAGAATTTAGAGAGGACGATTTTTGAGTTACTTATGAATGAGCTTAAAAAATCCACAAAGCAGTCATTTCGTTCACGGAACAAAACGAAAAGTAATGCTTTGGAGGCTAAATTGCAGGCCTTGCAAGAGCAGAGAAAGAAGCTACAGAAAAAGCAGGTGAATATCGCTGCGAGCAGTGACTTGTTCGATGCAGAAGCCTTTCGTGAAGTTTTGTCAGGATTAAAAAGCCAGATGAAGACGGTGGATCAGCAGATAGAGACTGCCCGTAAACAGATGGAAGAAAACGAGAAAGCAGAAAACAGGGTGTATACATTAAATGAAGTGCTGGATAACCGTCATAACATTGATCTTAATGATATCCAGGCACTGCGTGCGCTGTTCCATAGATTGATCGAGCGAATCGATATTTACGATAAGACGAGGATAATGAACGTAAAGTTTAAATTTGATTTATACAATTAGAGTACTAACAGAGAAACAACCGTGTTGAAGGAAACCGTGAAGTTTGTGGATGTCGTTCCCCTTTCCTACTACGACCACAATTGCCGTGGAGATGTGGAGGTAACGGCGCGCGTGACACAGGAGCCGAACTGTGTGGAGGCGAAGGTAAAGCCCGGCGGGGGGATCGTGGTCACGGTTGAGCGTGAATACGCGGTAGAGGTGATCGGTGAGACTAAGCTTTGCGTCTTTGTTTGCGATTTGTGCGACGATGACGACAAAGACGACATATTCATCGATGAATTCGAAGAACTGGACGACTTTACGGACTTAGATCCTGATACATTCCTCGATTAAACCGCGCATAAGGAGCTTATAACCGTGGGAGGGAACGTCCTCCCTTTTTCTTTTTCAATCATTATTATTGGGAAAGGGGCCATAGCATGGACTGTTTTTTGCTGTATCCGAATGATAGGCAGCCTGATGCCGCTTTGCTTGTTCAGTGGAAGGGTAAAAGCGGCTCTGTCGTACCTTCCTCTTGCCCAGATATTATATTACAGTGGGAAGACGCGGGATTGTCGTGCCTAGAAACGTACGCTGTCGTGCTAAATGGACGGGAAGCGCTCCACAATGCTTCACAGCCGGAAACGAAACGAGCGATGCTTACGGCGGCAGACATTCCATATATTCATAATGTATCTGCTGCAAAAGAGAAAGATATTTCCGCCACAATCAGGCGTTACATAGCGATCGTGTTTCAGCAGGAGATAGTGAGCCTGTATCGCTCCTCCGGCCGTAGTCTTTGGCTGAACCATCGCATTCGTGAAGGGGAGGACAAATATCGGGAGATAGAGGTCAACCAGAAAATCAGGGAAATCCGGCGTGTTACGCAATACGCGGTACAAAGTGTATATGCACTTGGCCTCGATTTTGCGGCGGTATATTTCGGGGTAGATTTGCGTGGAAGAATATATGTGCTGGATGTTGCTCCTACTTTTCGTATGACACATACGTTGGCACGCAAGTTTATAGCGTGTGTGGAACGTTTTTGTCAGGGATACGCATGTGATGCAGTCGATATTACGCTTGGTGCTGATGTGGAATTTGTACTGCGGAACGCCGAGGGAAAAGCGGTCATGGCGTCCAGTTACCTTCCGAAAGAAGGGGTTGTCGGGTGTGACAGGATCTTGTTGAGAAGTGATCTTACTCATAAACATTTGCCTTTGGCTGAAATCCGGCCTGAGCCGGGGGCGGATGCCAGGGAGCTGTTTCGCAATATATATCACGCTATGATGATAGGTATCCGTAAAATTGGCTCGGAGCAAATTGAGTGGGTGGCAGGCGGGATGCCGCTCTCCGGCTATCCGATCGGCGGACATGTGCATTTTGGCGGGCTGCCCCCAAATTCGCAATTGCTGCGCGCGCTGGACACGTATCTGGCGCTTCCAGTTTTTATGATCGAGAGCTCTCGTTCGCTATTGCGCCGCCCGAAGTATGGGTGTTTGGGAGATATGCGGTTCCAGTTTCATGGAGGTTTTGAGTATCGCACGCTACCAAGCTGGCTTACGTCTCCGAAGGTGGCGCGCGGCGTGCTGGCATTAAGTCATGTGATTGCGCTGTCATATCGGAAACTGCGCCAATTGCCATTGCTTGATCCGGAGATGTACCGGGCGTTTTACAACGGCGATCGTGAGGCGCTGGCGCCGCTGCTCCCGTTTCTCTGGAACGATTTACGTCTTCTGGAATCCTACGCAAGATATGAATCGTATCTCGAACCGTTCGCGCAGCTTGTACTATCCCGTGTTGAATGGGAAGAGTTTGCTGACATCCGCCCTGTTTGGAAGCTTCCGCCGTTTCATCCGGAGTTGACGGCCAGTCGAGCGTACGAGCATAGTGTGTTATAATAAAACAAGAGAAAAAGCAGACACAGGAGAGAAGAAACCGATGAAATATACTCCGATGATTCAGCAATACCTCGCGATTAAAGCCCAGTACAAAGACGCATTTCTGTTCTTTAGGCTGGGTGATTTTTATGAGTTGTTTTTTGAGGATGCGCTCACCGCTTCTCGGGAGTTGGAAATTACGTTGACCGGACGGGACGGGGGCGGCGAGGAGCGAATTCCGATGTGCGGTGTTCCGTATCATTCGGTTGACACATATATTGCTCAATTGATTGAAAAAGGGTATAAAGTCGCCATATGCGAACAGGTGGAAGACCCGAAGCAGGCCAAAGGTGTTGTGCGTCGTGAAGTGACACGCGTGATTACGCCGGGGACGGTAATGGAAGGCAAGTTCTTGCAGGATAAAGAAAACAACTATCTGGTGTCTGTCTTCCAGAAGGATGGTGTGTACGCCCTTGCGGCGTGCGATATTTCTACCGGGGAATTTTATACGACAGAAGTGGGAACGCGGTCGCTTCTGCTTGATGAAATGATGCAGTATCGCCCGTCAGAAGTCGTGCTGTTGACGGGAAGGGAAGAGGACGACGAGCTGGGAGAAATGCTTGTGCTTTATCCGATCGTAGTGACGAAGCGGCCGCCGGATGTCGCAGAGGATGGGGAAGATGTCCGTGCAGGCTTTGCAGCGTTATTTAGTGAAGTGAAAGGAACGAAGGAAAGCACGCCAGCGATGCTGACGGCGACACGCGGCCTGCTTTCCTATTTGCGCGAGACACAGAAACGTTCGCTTGAGCATCTGCATCAAGTTACGCTGTATGAAGCGGCTTCGTTCATGGTGCTTGACCAGTTCACTCGCCGTAACCTTGAACTGGTGGAAACAATCAGGGACAAGTCCAAGAAAGGTTCGCTTCTCTGGTTGCTGGATCAGACGGTGACGGCAATGGGAGGGCGCTTATTGCGCCGTTGGATTGACAAACCGCTGCTCAGCAAAAGCGAAATCGAGAAGCGGCAAGCGGCAGTGCAGGCGCTTCTGGACGGCTGGATGGCACGGGATGAAGTGCGCGCATGCTTAAAAGAGGTGTACGACTTAGAACGGCTTGCGGGGCGCATTGCATACGGAACAGCCAGTCCGCGTGATTTGGTGCAACTGAAAACATCGCTGCTCGCGATTCCGGCACTTAAACAGGCGCTGCGCGAAGTGGCAAATGATTCTGCTGCGTTGCAGGAAGTTCTGGATGGGCTGGATGAATGCCCGGATGTGATCGAAACGATCGACCGCGGCATTGTCGACGATCCGCCGGTTGCTGTAAAAGAAGGCGGATTGATTAAAGAAGGATATCACGAGTATTTGGACAAGCTTCGTACCGCAAGCCGTGAAGGCAAGCAATGGATTGCGGCCCTTGAACAGCAGGAACGTCAGGCGACAGGTATCCGTTCGCTTAAAGTCGGCTATAACAAAGTGTTTGGCTACTATATCGAAGTGACGAAAGCAAACCTTTCGTTGCTTCCAGAAGGACGTTACGAGCGCAAGCAAACGCTTGCCAACGCGGAGCGTTTTATTACGCCGGAGCTAAAAGAAAAAGAAGCCCTTATTCTTGAGGCGGAGGAAAAGCGATCAGAACTGGAGTACCAGCTGTTTGTAGAAATCCGGGAAAAAGTAGCGCGCGAAGTCAAACGGTTGCAGGCGCTGGCTCTTAAGGTGGCCACGGTCGATGTCTTGCAGTCGCTCGCGACAGTAGCGCAGGACAACCGCTATGTCAGGCCAGAAATTCTTACGGAGGGCCCGCTTGTGATTCGGGACGGCCGTCATCCAGTAGTAGAGGCGGTGCTGCATGGCGAACCGTTTGTGCCGAATGACACAGAACTTGGTACCCATCAGCAAATCCTGCTTATTACCGGGCCGAACATGGCCGGGAAGAGCACCTATATGCGCCAGGTTGCTTTAATTGTGATTATGGCGCAGATGGGCAGTTTTGTGCCGGCTGAATTTGCGCAGATTACGCCGGTAGACCGTATTTTTACCCGCATCGGCGCCGCGGATGACCTAGTGGGTGGCCAGAGCACGTTTATGGTAGAAATGAAAGAGATTGAAGTGACGCTGACCAATGCGACAGAACGTAGCCTTGTGATTATTGATGAATTGGGCCGGGGCACATCAACATCGGAAGGGATGTCCATTGCCCAAGCGGTTATCGAATATTTGCATAATGATATTGGCTGTAAAACGCTTGTTTCTACCCACTATCATGAACTGTCTCATTTGGAGACGACGCTGGATAGACTGAAAAATTTCCACATGGCGGTCAACGAGACGGACAACAACGTGATTTTCCTGCGTAAGCTTGTCAGCGGCCCGGCGGATAAAAGTTACGGTATTTACTGTGCACAAATTGCCGGTTTGCCGCAGCGTATTATTGATCGGGCGAACCGGTTGCTGGAGGAGTATGAGGGCGCAGTAGTGCGGGAAGCTGCGCCGGAAGAAGCGGCGAACAGGAACAAGATGTCCGACCCGGAACAGGAACATATGTCGGTGACGGCTTTTGCAGCGGCCGAAGAGCCGCAGCAACTCGCTTTGTTCAGCGAGCCGGTTCAGCCGAAACCGGAGAAAAAATCCGGCGTTGCTACGCTGGGGCGCGCAGAAGAAAAAGTGCTGAAAAAACTGCGGGAAGCCGATTTGCTGAATATGACGCCCATGCAGGCGATGAACTTTTTATTCGAGTTAAAGCAACAAGTGTAATGATATGTTTTGGTTATTTCAGCACTTATATTGTCGTAGAGAACAGGAGTCTATATTTAGGGAGTGATGCCGATGGCGGTTATACAGGTCATGGATACCCAATTAGCTAATCTGATTGCGGCTGGTGAGGTAGTTGAGCGCCCGGCTTCCGTTGTAAAGGAATTGGTAGAAAACGCGATTGATGCAGGAAGCACACGCATTGAGGTACATCTGGAGGAAGGCGGGCTTGCTTCGATCCGGGTTGTGGATAACGGCTGCGGCATGGCGAAAGAAGACTGCCGCTTGGCATTTGAGAGGCACGCTACCAGCAAGCTGAAACGGGAACGAGACCTTGCCCGCATTCGAACGCTTGGATTTCGCGGCGAGGCACTGCCGAGCATCGCGGCCGTCTCCCGCGTGGAACTGAAAAGCACGCCCAAAGATGGGACAGGCGGAACGCGCATTCGCATCGCGGGCGGCAAGGAGGAAGGATACGAGCCGGTTGCCCATCCACGTGGTACGGAAGTGATTGTGTCAGATTTGTTTTACAACACGCCGGCCCGCCTGAAATATATGAAGACAATTCATACAGAAGTCGGCCATGTGTCTGATGTAATGAATCGGCTTGCGCTGTCGCATCCGGATATCGCATTTTTACTGACGCATAACCAGAAGCAGTTGTTGCGCACATCGGGCAACGGAGACTTGTTGCAGGTGATCGCTGCGGTGTACGGTATGAACGTCGCCCGCAATATGGTCAAAATTGAGGCGGCATCCCTTGATTTTACGCTGTTTGGCTACCTTGCCAAACCGGAGATTACCCGTGCCAGCCGAACGTATATTTCTACATTGGTGAACGGGCGCTATATTCGGAATATGGGGCTTGTGAACGCGATTCTGCGCGGCTACCATACGCTCTTGCCGATTAACCGCTACCCGATTGCGGTACTTGCGCTTGAAATGGAGCCTACGCTTGTGGATGTGAATGTACATCCGGCGAAGCTGGAAGTGCGTTTCAGTAAAGACCAAGAATTGTACGGATTTGTCGAGCAGGAAGTGAAGAATGTCTGGAGCCGGGAGCGTCTTATTCCGGAGCCGGGGCGCCAGCGTCCGACATCCTTTGGGCCGCGTCCGAAAAAAAACGAGTACCAAGCGTCGATGGATTGGTCCTTATTTGTGCCAGCGCAAGATGAACGGAAGGAAGCCGGAAATCATGTTGGGGTTATGGACAGCGGGAATATTTTTTCCGATCGGGAGAAGGCATGGAACCGGGAAGAGGAACGCGCCTTCAAGTGGTCGGAGCAGCCGGAAAAGCGTGATCTGGAATGGAAGCGGGAAATGGTCAAAGCACGGGACGAGGATGAAGTGGCAACATACTCTTCGCAGGATGGTTTGTCTTATGATGGATATCAGTCGGACCGAGATGCGGATTATGTGTCCGAACACCGAACCTCGACAGATGTGTTATCGGAAGAGGAGCGTCAAGTGTTTCCGTCCAATCTTGCGGAACCACATCGAAGCGAGTACGGAAAACATGAATGCAAGGAAGTAGAGTCACAGGAAGCGTGTGAGGGTAGTATGCGGGTGCCGGAGATGTATCCGCTCGGACAGTTGCATGGTACCTATATTCTTGCGCAAAATCCGGACGGCATGTTTATGATTGATCAGCATGCGGCACAGGAGCGGATTTTTTACGAGTATTTCCTTGATAAGTTGCGAGAAGAAGCGGTGGAGAGCCAGGAGCTTTTGATTCCAATTACGTTGGAGCTGACAGCGGTAGAAGCGGCGGCGGTGGAAGAGTATCGCGACTGGTTTGAGCGCGTTGGTGTGCATATGGAGCCGTTCGGTACGAACAGTTATATTATTCGTTCCCATCCCCGCTGGTTGCCGCGCGGCGAAGAAGAAGCCATCCTGCGAGAGATGGTGGAAATGGTGCTAATGACGAAAAAGGTGGATGTAGTGAAGCTAAGGGAAGCGGCGGCGATTACGATGTCGTGCAAGGCTGCCATCAAAGCCAACCGTTACCTGACGCACGCAGAAATGGAAGCACTTATTGAGCGCCTTCGCCGTACGACAAGCCCGTTTACCTGCCCGCATGGCCGACCGATCATTATTCATTTCTCAACGTATGACATTGAGAAGATGTTTAAAAGAGTCATGTAAACATATCTGTAGTGAATAAAAAAGAGGGGATGCAGAAAATCCAGTATTATCAAGGGTTTTCTGCTTTTTTAATCTTTTCTCTTATTCCTTGAAAGGTTCAATTGCTAACATTTTGCTAACCTTTATTGTGCTAAAGTGATTGCTTGTAGTGTTTTATAGCTTGTTCAAAACGGTCGGACGCTTCTTTCTGCATATCCAGTGTGACATGGCTGTAAGTATTTAATGTCATTTGAATACTCGAATGACCAAGACGTTCAGAAACAATTTTAGGATGTTCACCAAGCTTCAGCATAATGGTAGCGTGTGTATGTCGTAAATCATGAAAGCGAATGGGAGGAACATTTGCTTTTTGAAGCAATTTCTTAAAATGATTAAAGATATAATTAGGATTAATCGGTTCGCCGTTTTCTTTGGAGATAATATATCCGTTATCCTGATAAGCATTTCCAAGCCTAAGTTTCATTTTTTGCTGATACAAGCGATACCTCTTCAATTCCTCAATCAGCATTTCGGATATAGAAACGATTCGATTGGAACGCCCTGTTAAACAATGCCCTGTCCTTTTATATAAGAGAGCGTTTTGCTAACGCTAATCTTTCCTTCATCAAGCATACAATCTTTCCAGCGAAGTGCTAAGATTTCTCCTCTTCGCATACCCGTAAAGATAGCAAGGAGATAAAGCATATAAAAATGGGGTTTTGTTTTCTTAGCTTCTTCTAAAAAACGTATAGCCTCTTCAAGTGTCCATACTTGCATTTCTTTTCTCTTGCGGCGCGGGCGATCTACATTGGTCATAATATTATTTTTAAGCAGCCCCCATTTTACCGCAGTATTAAAAGAATTTGTGAGAATGCTGTGGATATATTAAACAAATTCTTCTGAAATTCCCTCATCTAATAAAGAACTATAAAACTTCATAACTTGCACTGGCTTAATATCTATTAACTTTTTGTTTCCAAACGCAGGGATAAGGCGACTTTGAATTGCGCTTTTATATCCAGTATAAGTGGTTGCTCGTAAAGTGGGTTTAGCAACTGTTTTTAACCATTCCTGAATAAAGTCTTTAAAAGCAATTTTGCTTTCTTTGAAGTATTTTCCATTCTCAATTTGCGCAATCATTTCAGCACAGGCTTTTTCTGCTTCTTTTTTTGTCTTGTAGCCTGAAAACCACTTTTGTTTTCTTTTTCCTGTTTTCTCATCTCGTCCGATGTCAAGAATAAAAGTCCATTTGCTTCCACGTTTAACAAAATGCCCTTTCATTGTGCTTCACCTTCTTTTTCCGTTATCATACAAGATCCGTAAGATGAATAATGAGGAAAAAGAGCTTTGTCTCTTTCTGCATGTGAGATGTGGCAGACTGGCACAATTACATGGAGCCGCTTTTTAATCTGTCACAATCGTAATAGGGTAGGGAATGATTATAACGGCCCTACCTTTGAAATTCTTCTATGTAGTCATCAGATAACAAGGTCAGAGTAGACTCGTTCCATTTAATTTGATACCCACTGTGGCCATTTCGCACAAACGGAAATTCTTCACCGTACTCTTTTGAATCATTTGAATCACCTCGATAAACAAAATATCATGTTAATAAACAATAGTCTGTTTACTTTTGTTTCATATTGTACATAATGATAAAAATTTGGTCAATGACAAAATGAACAACATATTGTTTATTATGAAGTGTATATGGTATTTTAAATACGAGGTGTTATTCATGATAAAGTGTAATTTAGCTGTTTTAATGGCAGAGAGAGGACTAAAAATCGCCGATATTGCCAGTGGAACGGGGATGTCCCGAACGACAATCAGCTCCCTGATGAACCACAATGCGAAAGGAATTCAGTACGACACGTTTAATACACTGTGCGAATTCCTCAAAGTGTCACCGGGGGAACTGTTCATCTACGAGCCATTTAAATTTAGCTTCGAGGTAAAAGAAGTAGAGGAGAGGGAGAACGACTTCCTGTTTAAACTGGATGCGGACATTACATACAAAAAGCAGGTGTTACAGGAAGTGATACCGGCCCGTGTGATCCTCGACATGGATGAAAAAGACGAGCTCTGTTATGTTGGGATTGAAGTCAACTATTCCGAGGAAATGACGCAGCTGATCGCCCCGATTCCTCGCATGTTCCATAAGGATATGGAGGAGGAAATCAAAGAGACGATTACGGAGAAGCTGGCTCAGACGTACTCTTTTGCAGAGGATATCGTCGTTACATTGAAGTAGCAGGAGGGTAAATGTTTGGAGAGAAAGGTATAATGAAACCAAGGGGGTATAGGAACAGAGTAGGAGGAAGAGTATGCGTGAATTTAACATAGACGAGTTCTTTAAAGAAATCGATGAAAAGCAACAAGAGGTAAATGAACGGGCCTATAAATTATTTCGCGGGAATGGGCGTAAGACACGGGTCCGACCACGAGACAAAGATGAACAGCGTTGTTTGGATATAATTTGCCGGGAAAAATGGATGCGAGCTGTTGAAGAAGGAAAGATTCGCTATATTAATGACAGGGAGATGGATTATTTTGTCGATTGAATCGTATCGGGCAGAAGTATATGGATTGAAGGGAAAGCCTAAAACAGAAAAAATGCTCCTGTTCTCGGCAATTTTGACAGAGATACTAGAGTCTTTGAATGTAGAGCCCATCATCGTAGGTGGATTCTCTGTTGAGCTCTACACCCGGAATAGTTATTTAACAGAGGACATTGATTTTGTATTGAACGGTCGAGATAAAGCGAACCAGGTACTATTAGATCTTGGATTTGAAAAACAGGGAAAGGACTGGTATCACAAGGAAGTTGGGTTGATTGTAGAGATACCGGATAACTGGTTAGACGGTGATTACAGCCGGGTTACAAAGCTCAATATCGGGAATGGACGCTATGTTAAAGTAATCGGGATTGAAGATATTATTTGTGATCGGTTGCGTGCTTGTAAGTTTTGGCGTTCCCAAAGTGATTGCGAGTGGGCATTCCGTTTGTATTATGCCCATAGAGAGCGGATCGACATGAAGTATCTGAAGCAGAAAGCAACAAAGGACGGAACGTATGAAATTGTGGAAGAGTGGATAGAAAAAAATAATGAGTAAATCGTAAACCAGAGTAGGAATAGAAAGATTTCTGCGGAGCAAAAACAATGCTTGCGAAGCCTGTTGTAGTGTTTTGGCAATAAAAAGGGGTGGATTTCAAGGAGTCCCCCCTTTTTATATTCTAAAAATTAGCAGTATCTCAATCGCGAAAGATAACGTCCAGGTTGAATTTTTTGTAATGATTTCATGAGAAAAGGGAGTAGGCTTTGGGAAGTTTATTCCCTTTTGTTGAACTAACGTGCAGTTATCTTTAACAAAACCGTTTAAAAAAAGGATTTCACAACATGAATCACGAAATATGGATGTACTTGTAATCAAAAATTTTAAAAAAGGGTGGTATTTATGATTCGTGATGTGGAGGAATTTGTAAAGTTTTTAGATGGATTACGAAAGCGTACCATGCAGTATGTTAAGGTTGTACCGAATTCTATCTTAGAATGGAAACCAGCTGAAGATAAATTTTCAACGGGAGATTTGCTTCGACATCTAGGTTCCTCTCAACTCATGTTCTTAAATGTATTTGAGCATGGAAAATGGATCTATCCAGGCCATGAAAGTAGTAAAGGGGAAAAGATAGAGGAAATTGTTCATTACCTAGAAGTGTGTCATGCAAGGTTAACGGAGGGTTTATTAACTTTAGGAAATGATCTATTGGCAAAAAAGGTTCCAACCCTACATGGACATGAGGTAAGCTCCTGGAGGATCATGATGGCATTGGCGGAACATGAGATGCATCATCGTGGTCAATTATCAACATATCTTCAGATGAATGGAATAGAACCACCTCAAATTTTCGGTCTAAAAATCGAACAAGTTGAAAAAGGTTAATATAAATTATTTATATTGGTTTAGTTTCTCCAAACATGGGTTAAAGAAAAATAAATTTGATACAAATGATTTGTCAAAATTGCCAGGAAGAGATGCAAAATCTGAAGTAGGTATATGAAAAGCTACCAAGTAAGTAACCAGGTAGCTTTTTTTAATTTGGTTTGCTGGAGTTGCCTCAAGATATATTTTTTATATTGTATCTTATTTCCTATTTTTGTATTCTATATACATTCCAATTGACAGTTTAACAGCCAATACGACCAATACGACGTAGTACTCGTTCTGGACAAGATTGTGTAAAGTCTAAAAATCGCTGAACCGCCTGTTCAATCTCCGATTGATTTTTGTGAAACACGTTTGAAATGACACTATCTTTAAGCCAGCGCCAAAGCTTTTCAATTGGATTTAGATTGGGTGAATACGGCGGCAAAAACAATAAGTAGAGTCTCTATAAAAAGAAGGAAGCAAGAGGATATATGGTGGAGTCTTGCTTCCTTGGTTAGAAGGTGATAGGTGAAGAGAGCACCTGTCAGCACTTTTTCATGTACGCAAATAGTATGCCAATGTAACAAAAAAGACGAATTCCTTTGAATCTGTGTATTCTCATGAAATGTTGCATAAATAAGGAAATTTTTCAATGTATAATTGCATAGAAAAATTCCTTTTTGCATTGAAGATAAACAAACACCCCTCCCGGTCGCCACAATTGGTTTTGTTCGCCGTGAAATCGGGATGACGCCTGCTTATGAAGCTTGGTATCACGGTGCGACAAACAAGACAAGTGACCAGGTGGCTGAGTGCGCGACGTGGAATGCGGACGAGGAAGAAAGGATTCGGCAATTGACGGAGCGCGTAGAATGGGCGGTAAGTCGGTTGTCCAAGAAGGAAGAAGAGATTATTCGGAAGCGGTATCTGGAAGATGAGAGCTTTGATTATATTGTGGCTGGAGAGGTAGGACTGAGCGAACGGACGTATACCAGGGTGAAGGCTCGGGCGTTTTATAAGTTGGCATTTATGCTGAAGCTGGAAGTGCTGGCTGAAGATCCGGGCCCTGTTCCGGCATGAGTGAGGAAATTAAACAATGGAAAACCAACGAGAAAGGCGGTTCCGAAAAGGGATTGCCTTTTGTATTTTTAGAAGATATCCGATAGCTTGGTTTATGGAAACAGGAATATTTAAAGTTAAAAATAATTATTCAGATAATCATGCTTTTTCTTTATTTTATAAAGGTGTAGTATAAAAGGATTATATTTCTTGAAAAATGTAATTTTTGTGTTTTTCCTATGCTGAGCGGGAAAGAATATAAAAAAGTATTAGGAGGAGAAAAAGCATGGTAACCAAATTAAAACGATTTTTAATTGGATGACCGATGAAGACAGATGAACTTACAGAAGAAAAATTAAGTAAATTAAAAGCGCTGGCTGTTCTTTCTTCCGATGCTTTATCTTCTGTTGCATACGGAACAGAACAAATTCTTTTAGTGTTAATTACCGTTGGTGCAGCAGCGTTATGGTATTCCATCCCGATTTCATTTGCTGTTCTTGGTCTGTTAACAGTACTAATTTTGTCTTATCGCCAAACCATTTATGCTTATCCAACAGGCGGTGGTGCGTATATTGTAGCTAAAGACAACTTGGGCACTTCCGTTGGCCTAGTTGCTGGTGGATCTTTGCTGGTAGATTACATCTTAACCGTAGCAGTGAGCTCCTCAGCTGGTACAGATGCTATTACATCAGCTTTTCCAACATTTCATGAGCATCGTGTTATGATTGCGCTATTAATGATTTTAACGTTAACGATTTTAAATTTACGCGGGATTACAGAATCTGCAACCATACTAATGTATCCCGTTTATTTGTTTGTTTTCGCTGTTTTTCTTCTAATTATCGGTGGTGGGTATCAATGGATGACAGGGAATGTGCATGCTCAGGCTCCCGCTTATGGAGTAGCCGTTCCAGGGATTACCTTATTCCTGCTGTTAAAAGCGTTTAGTTCAGGCTGTTCTGCTTTAACAGGGGTAGAAGCGGTATCAAATGCGATTCCTAATTTTAGAGACCCAGCCCCTAGAAATGCGGCAAGAACTCTGATCATGATGGGAGTTATCCTTGGCATTATGTTCATTGGTATTAGCCTTCTGGCTTATGTATACGGCATTGCTCCTAAAGCAGATGAAACAGTCGTATCCCAGATCGCATCAGCCGTATTTGGACGAGGAATTATTTATTAGTTTATTCAGGCTGTAACATCACTGATTTTATTCCTCGCTGCAAACACTGCATTCGCAGCATTTCCATTACTTGCCTTTATGCTATCAAAAGACAGATTTTTACCGAATATGTTTATGGTTCGAGGAGATCGTTTTGGTTTTTCAAATGGAATCATTTTCTTAGGTATCTTTTCAGCACTCTTGATTATTGTTTCTGAAGGAGATACAGAAAATCTAATCCCTCTTTACGCGATAGGGGTGTTCGTTCCCTTTACCTTATCTCAAACAGGGATGATGAAACGATGGATTACGAAAAAGCCAGCGGGATGGCTTCTCCCTTTTGTTATTAATACGGTTGGGATGCTGACTACGCTTACAATTACCCTTATTTTCTTGATTACAAAATTCTCGCAAGTATGGATGATTTTCTTGTTCCTTCCTGCTGTTATCTTTGCTTTTAAGAAAGTAAACCAGCATTATCGCGACCTTGCGGAACAATTACGCATTGATCTTTCTACAGATAAGCCGGAGAAAAAGGGAAGCGTGATTGTGATTCCTGTAGCGGGTATTACGCAGGTTGTTCGAAATACCATCAGCTACGCTCAATCACTGTCAGATGATATCGTAGCCGTTTATGTTGGATTTGATGAAGAAGAAATTAAAAAAATGGAGGAGAAGTGGGAAGAGTGGAATCCGGGTGTACGTCTTATTACCTTGCGTTCCCGCTATCGCAGTATTGTGCGCCCCTTATCTAAATTTATTGATACGGTGGAATGGAAAACTTCAGCCACCGATCATGTAACGGTTATGATTCCACAATTTATTACGAAGCGTTGGTGGCATAATTTGCTGCATAACCAGACGAGTTTATTGTTACGTGCTTATTTATTTGCACGACAAGACGTTAAGATAACGACTGTTCCTTATCGATTAAAAAAATAAGGTTGAATGCCTAACGATTAAAGTAGTCGTTCTCTGAAGAGGAACGGCTTTATGTTCGTCTGCATGCTGCTTTAATGTAGTGCTAAGGCTTGAGGATCGTTTTTTTATTATCGCGTCAAACTGTATCACCAAGTATTGGTGGAACAGTATTAATAATTGTTGCAGTTCTTATTTGGAAATGGGCTGTATGGATGGATAATCAATACGCAAAGAGAAATAAGTCATAAAGTGTTATTAATGCTTTTTAATTGTAAAAAAGTTTGGCGTGAAGATGGCGTAATTTTGGCCAGATATTGGCGCGCCGTTTTGAGATAGGGGTAGTATGATGATAGTATCAGAAGATAAGCGAAGGGGCCGTTCCGAGGGGAGCGGTCCTTTTTTGGTTGCATAAAAAAAGAGAGACACACGAAGTAACACGAACGTAAGGTGAAGAGGGTGTACCGTACACAAGAGCGCGGAAATTAAAGCATGAGGTCATAAAAAATCTAGCTTGGATTATCTATGATGAGCAAAAGAAAGGAATAGGTGCTCTCTTCATGAGAACGCCTTTTTTAAGTTCGATAACTTGGTTTATGTCTATTTAACAAATAAATGTAGGTTGTTACCCATTGGAACATTTATGCATATCTTATTCTGAAAGTTTATTTTAGGAGGCTTGTTCATGTCCAATGGATTTGTTGCTCGCTCGTTAGATGAGGTTCGTTTCTGGTCCCGTATTATGAAAGAACACTCGTTGTTTATTACATTGGGCCTTCGATGTGAAGATACTCAGCTTATAAATGAAGCACAACAATTTTTTCGTATCTTCGAACAAATTGAGAGCCAATCACACGCTTTTACTTTGAATACCGATCCTCGACAGATTGCGCAATTTAATGCAGAGG
Source organism: Aneurinibacillus thermoaerophilus (assembly GCF_900099925.1). GTDB lineage: Bacteria > Bacillota > Bacilli > Aneurinibacillales > Aneurinibacillaceae > Aneurinibacillus > Aneurinibacillus thermoaerophilus. The sequence continues at coordinate 31,346 of NZ_FNDE01000037.1, forward strand.
TTTATAATGCTGTCTCCCATATTTGGGCTTATAAAAGAAAACTTCTTGGTCTTATTTTACATTGCAAGTTGCCTGGAGCTAATTTATTTCCTTTACTTATTGATCATATAAGTAGAGAAGCAAATTACTTTAGAAATAGGTTGTCAGAGTTAAATCAAGGTCAATTGGAGCCAATACCCGATGCCATTATCGATGAAAACGTATTTTTCTTGCGTATTATGGCCGATCATGCGAAATTTATTGGTCATCTTCTGGACCCGTCAGAACGAAAACTCGTAGAGCAGGCTCAGGAATTCAGTCATGATTTTGATCAATTATTATTTCAAGCAATTGATTTGGATTCTATGCGTCCACAATCACAAACGTCCCCTCTTCTTAGTCAGTTTCTTGACCAAAACAGAGTATCTGTAAAATCACTTCGTGATTTTAAAAAGACGGCTCGTGATTTAATTGAGGCATGCCGTATTAAAAGTATTATTCACCCGTTACTGGCTGATCACGTATTCCGTGAAGCGGAGAGATTTCTGGAGATTATCGATATGTTTGAAAGGGCACTAACAGGAAAAAAATCTGTTAGTAAATGCTAAAAACGTCCGACAATGCCCACTTTGTAAACTAGGATAGCCGCTCCAATTGAGAAGTGGCTTTTTCTTTTGCGTAACGTTACAACCGAGCCAGTGAAACGCAAGCGCACATGTAACGCTTCATTGGTTGGCTTGTAACGTTAAAACTTTGCGTTACAATTGCAGGAAAATAGTCCTTCTTTTACAATAATATTTTGGGTGTTTAAAATCTATTATGCAAGAAAAACACAACTTGCTTTCTTAAAAGGAATATTGGAGCACTGTATTCAGGAAAAAGAGCAGTTCTCTCAGAAATTAAAAGAAAAGCCGGAGTTAAGAAATTTCTAACTAGAAAGAAGTTCGGTGAGAAATATCCGTTTGGCGATTTATCCTTTTATTATGTAGTGAAGACCAAAAGTAACTTTTTATTTTGCTGAATATGGAAAACTTAACAAAATCCTCTTGATATATGATACTAAATATGATACTATAATATCAGGAGGTGAAACATGGCAAGGATAGATAAAATCCTCGAAAAAATGAAAAACCGCCCTAACGGAATATGGTTCGAGGAAATTGCCATCGTGCTTGAATATTACGGATACATACAAGTGAGAAGCAAAGGGTCTCACCATCACTTCCGAAATCAAGCAGGCGATGTAATCACAATCCCAAAGCAAAATCCCGTTAAGGCGGTGTACGTAAAAAACGTACTAAAAAGGATGGGGGAGTGACGGCTCCCCTTCCTTCAAAATATATTCTATCCTTGTAAAGAATAAATGGCAAATAAAGACGTTTCTTATTACATGAGCTTACCCTATACCATTCAGATTCAACATATAAATGATGAAAGCGGTCAGTATTATTATGCGACTGTGCTTGAATTGGATGGTTGTCAAAGTGATGGGCAAACGGTAGAAGAAGCACATAAAAACATTCGGGAAGCAATGGAAGGTTGGTTTGAGACTAAATTAGAGTTTGGCGACCCAATTCCAGAACCGATAACCGATGATGATTACAGTGGAAAATTCGTCGTGCGTGTTCCTAAAAGTTTACATCGGCAGTTAGCACAAATGGCAGCAAAAGAAGGAATATCGTTAAATCAATACGTACTTTACAAATTAAGCCGTTAAGTCACTCTCCGGAGTGGCTTTTTCTTTACCCTAAAACGGAGGTGGGTGATAGAAATGGAAATACGAAAGGTACCTGTCAGCAACATCAATTCAGCGCCGTACAACCCGCGTGTGGATTTACGGCCCGGAGATCCGGAATACGAGAAGCTAAAGCGTTCCATTGCGGAGTTTGGATATGTCGAGCCGCTTGTTTGGAACGGAACGTACCGGGAATCTTGTAGACGGCCACCAGCGATTAAAAATTTTACTGGAACAAGGCCATACGGAAATCGAAGTATCCGTGGTTAACCTGGACGAAGTACGCGAGAAGGCGCTGAACATCGCACTGAATAAAATTAGTGGACGATGGGATGAAGAGAAGCTGGCTATCTTGCTCCAGGAGTTGGTTGAGAGTGAAAGTAGTATCGAGCTGACCGGCTTTGATGGTGAGGAACTGGAAGACCTTATCTCTGCTTTACCTGCTGACACAGAGCCGGGTGAGCCCGTCGTCGATGATGAATATGACGTGCAGGTTGCGCTCGATGCTATCAAAGAGCCGGAAACAAGGCATGGGGATATATGGCGCTTGGGCAGGCATTTGCTTGTCTGTGGTGATGCTGCACGCTTAGAAGATGTACAGCGTCTTATGCAGGGTAAAAAAGCAAATCTGGTAGTTACAGACCCGCCGTATAACGTAGCTGTGGAAAGTGATTCAGAACGTCTGGCTGCAGACAGTCGTGATTCTATTTTAAATGACAACATGTCCGATGAGGATTTTGTTGTGTTCTTAAATCAGATATTTGCAAACTACGCCGCGATCATGAAACCGAACGCGGCGATTTACATTTTTCACCCATCTTCTTATCAGCGAGAGTTTGAGAATGCGATGAATGCCGCTGGAATCGTGACCCGTTCACAGTGCATTTGGGTGAAGAACGCGCCGACGTTTGGCTGAGCGCAGTACCGGTATAAGCATGAGCCAGTGTTTTATGCACACATCAAAGGGAAAGCTCCGGCATGGTATGGCGATCGAAAGCAGACGACAGTGTGGAAAGCAGGATTGCCTGTCGAAATTCCACAACCAGAAACCGTATGGGAAGTATCGCGTGGCGATGTGACGAAATATGTCCATCCGACACAGAAACCATTGGATTTGCTGGCGATTCCGATTGGCAACAGCAGCAAGAAAGGGGATATTGTTGTTGATTTCTTTGGTGGCAGCGGTTCAACGCTGATGACGTGTGAACAGATGGGACGTGAATGTCGGACGCTTGAATTGGACCCGGTATTTTGTGATGTGATTAAGCAGCGATTCTATGAAGCAACTGGTATTGAGCCTGTTCTTGTTTCTCGTATTGATGAAGTGGCATAACCGTAGAAAAAGCAAAAGGAGGACGCTGCGAACGCCCTCCTGACAAGCTGCCGGGTACCCCCGACGAAGGATAGCAGAACACCGTGGCCACGGAAGGGAAAGCTGCTATCCTGTTTCCATTTTACATGGAACTCGGGGGTATGTTCAATGAAAAATACGAACGAATATTCTTGTTTTGGTAATAAGGAAAATGTACTGCTGCAGCACGAAATAGAGACGATGGAAAACATTATGGAGTCGAAGTCAAAGTATCGAAAAATCATTCATGCTGGCATTGCACGCTGGGTGAAAGACTTTCAGGAAGGCCGGATTGAAATTAAAACGGTGGATGATTTGAAGAAGCTGATTGAAATCGACTTAGATCTCCAGCGAGATGACGTATAAAAACAAACTCAACTCAAACCAGATTATGGAGGTGGGTGGAATGTAGTGGGACGAGAAAGAAATCCGAATCGCAGAAAAGCATTTGAAATGTGGAAAGAGAGCAGTGGAACTTTAAGTTTAAAGGACATTGCTGCTGCTTTAGTTTTTGGGAATATATACCGTAATGACAAATATATCGCGGAGATAAAACACCATATTAAGAAATTCAGCGCCTTCTGGTATTGAAATTTTCTTTAGCACCTTTTTCTCTTTGTCATCTAGCAGATATTTAAAACTTAAATTAAGCATATATTATCCTCCTAATAAAATATATGGCTACCTTCTTTTGCGCTCCATTTTATACAATTCTTATTGACTTTGCTGGCAAATCCCAAATGTTATATCTTTTTATGTTGTGCATAATAAAATAACTGTAGTTGCCCAAAAACACTTACACAAATTTAAAATTGAATAGAAAAGAGACATATCTCTTCACCCTGTGTAAAAATAGAAGTACCACCAACCACTTTTACGCAAAGGAGAAGACTATATGCCTCTTACGTATAGGGTAGCACATCAACAGGAAATCAACAATATTTTACGTACCTGGCGTTTCCCACTTTATTTTTCTAAGCCGGTAATGAACCATATGGTTCATTTTCTCGATGGTGTGATGACCAGAGGTTTTTCTGGAACGTTAACCGATATCCATCGTGAAAGCTGCCATTCACAAGACCGACGGACACTGAGCCATTTTCTTACTCATGGGAAGTGGAATGAGCAGCATTTGATGCGTATAATTCAGCAACAATCATGG
>NZ_FNDE01000022.1 GCF_900099925.1 Aneurinibacillus thermoaerophilus
AAGGGCTTTTCGTGAAAAAATGGCTCAGTGTCGTTCGATGGTTGGGATGAAAGCTCTCATGATGCAGATCGGTCAAGGTTCCCACAAATCCTTTCGTTGTCAGCGCATCGATAATATGAACGAGATGCTTCATGACCGGCTTAGAGAAATAAAGGGCCAGCCCCAACATTGCGAAAAACTTGTCGATTCCTTGGTGATGTGGTAGTCTATTCATGAGACATGAACCTCCTTGAGAATGGTTTGGTGACACATCTATTCTAATCAAGGAATCGGGTTCATGTCTCCTTTTTTGTTCGGATGTAAATTTATGTTAGTGAATTTGCTCATCTACAGTAAATGTAGCAAAAGAAAACGAACGAACAAAGTCACCTGAAGAATTTTTCTCCATAGCAAATGATTTATTCCTCTATTCGTTATAAAATAATAAAAGAGCTTTGAGGAAAGGAAGAAGCCAATGTCCGATTTATTATCCAATTTTCCGCTTTGGTCCGCCCTGCTTGCCATTGGCATCGCGCAGGGAATCAAAGTGCCGATTACCTACTTTGCTATCCGCAAATGGGATTGGAAACTATTGTTTAGCACAGGGGGAATGCCCAGTTCCCATTCGGCGGCCGTCACCGCGCTCACAACCGCCGTAGGATTAATCGAAGGGTTCGGCTCTACATTATTTGCGATTTCTGTTATTTTTTCCATCATTATCATGTTCGATGCAGCTGGCGTGCGCCGACACGCAGGCACCCATGCCGCCGTTCTCAATATTCTGGTCGAGGATTTCAACCAGTTGATCGAGGAACTAAAAACCATGCGTGTGAAGCCCCGCCGCGAACGCGCAAAAAAATTAAAAGAGCTGCTGGGTCATCAACCAAGCGAAGTGCTGGTAGGAGGCTGGCTCGGTATTGTGCAATCTACCCTTTTGTATTACTTGCTTGACTTGTAGCGCGGCCTTCTAAGACCATGTATAACACGAAAGACAGGCCGCGCTTGGCCTGTCCTTTTTATGGTATAGGTAAAGATGTTTTTCTCATTGTTTTTTCGCTTCATTTTTGCTCATTTGATTGAGCCTCGCAAACACTTCCTCATCCACTTTGCCGTTTCCACGCTCGATTACATATACGTCCAGTTGCTTTTTCCCCCACTTTTTATATACATCTTCTTTGCTGTCAAAATACAGATCAATTTTGTTTCCTTTAATGGCGGAGCCAATATCCGCAACTACACCGTAGCCATAGCCCGGTATATAAAGGATCGTTCCGAGCGGAAATACGTTTAAATCAGCAGCAATCGTTGAGAATATGTCGCGCCGTGCTTTTACGCCGGAATATGTAATCCCATACGCAGGATGGCCAACATCCTTACCGGTCGATTCAGGGCCGGGAGAATATCCGGTTGCTACTACATTAACCTTCGGGTACTTTGAAAGCATAGCCAGCGTTTCGACCGTTTCCCCCCGATGCACGAACGGAAAACGTTCAACTTCCTGCGGCTTCTCTGCGCGTTTCTCCAAGGATGTGTTTTGCTTCAGCGGTGCTGCTTCTTGATGCGCCTTTGTTCCTTCCACGGCCGGAACAACAGGTTTCGGCTCTGTTTCTCCCAGCAAAATGTACAGGCCGAGAATGATACAAACAAGCGCGATGAAAAGGTAGGTTAGAGAGCCTTTCACGCTTTTAACGATAATATCCATGAATTACTAGCCTCCTCTTCTACTCATCATCTCCCGACCATCCCCGACTTATACATCCAGACAAGAACAAACAGAGCTTGAATTTTCCTGCTAAAATTCGGGAAAACCTTCGTTCTTCACATAAGAAAAACCGGGCATGCGCCCGGTCCTTTTTACTTCTTAACATCTTCAAGCCTATAAAAATGTCTAAATAGGTATGTAAATTTTTTTAACAAATACCGATATATAACATGTATATATTTTACAATAAACAAAAGAAAGGAGTTAAATAACTCTAATAAAGACGAAATCAGTGACTGGATGAAAAAATAATTAAAGAATTAACCAATACTTTAATCAAAAAAATAGAGGAAAATAAAAAGAAGAAGGAGGAATCTATGTCTATTAGTATTGGAGAAAATCGAGCAGCATTTGCTGCCTATACGAAGTTAACACTTGTTTCTCGCTTCCAGAACCAAATAAACGGCATTCAGCCTAACACTCAGTCCAAAACATCTATGGGATTCCCTGAGTTTATGGAGCGTCTACGAAAGAATGAAGTCGTTAACGAAAAATATGCTCGTACAATCCTTAATAAACAGCGAGAAGATAGTCTTATTAATAGTCGTTATAACGGGAATCCCCAATTCGAAAGCGAAAAATTATCCTTTATTGAGAAAGCCTATAATTTAGGTATTGTAGATGAATACGGTACTTTAATCAATACAAGGTTATAAAAATGATGCATTAAGAAAAAGCGAGTGCGAACGCGGCACTCGCTTTTTCCCTAGACCCTTCATGCGTTCCAGCTCCACGGCGCGTCCGCACCTTTCGGAACAGCCAGAAGCCTGCGGGTTAGAAGTACAAACGAGTACCAGGGAAACAGAACTTCTATGAAGGAGTCAAAGCTACAGGGGGAGAAAGAGTTTCCCTTTCTCTCAGAACATGCGGTATCCTTTCATCCGCAGCGTTTTAATCGTCCAGCCGCTGGCAATAGCACCTACTAGTCCAGAAGTCAACATCACATAGTCTACCATATGCGGGGTGCGATCATTCATAATCAAATACACCAGCACGCCGATTGCAATGCCCGAATAAAGAAATGCTGGCATCCATGTAGTCTTTATCAGCATGTTTAAAATAAACCCTATTCCAAAAAGCAATACGATAAAAAGTGGTATCCCAATAATAAATTGTGCAATATTCATCCAATCTCACCCCTATCCTTGTTCCTGGATTTAAGTGTACTTGATTCGGACAAGGAGGGTCAATCTTCTGTCACGCTTCATTACATCTGATTTTATTTTGTCTTTGTTGCCACTCTGGCCTGAGGTTCTCTTGTTTCTCTCCATTTCCCTCCGCCACATGCTGGACAATCAATTGTACCGCCTGTAGCCAATTGAAAGTATCCGACTCCTTCACAATATATACAATGCTCCTGGCATACTTTTTTGCTCATGCATATTCCTCCAAACACATATTTTCTAAATATCTATATTTTCGGAATATTATAACCAAACTCTTCTCTTCTGTAAAGAAAAAAAGCCTTCATAACGAAGGCTTCCCAGTTCTCATCCTACAGCTGTTCTTCATCATTTTTGGCACGCGTCACAATCGGATCGAGATATTCTCGGTTACCGCGCTGACGTCCTTTTTCCTGAAGCCGCTCAATAGCGGGCTCAATCAGAATTTCCAGCTCGCGCTGAATCGTGTAAGCTAAGTCGTGCCGATTTTGCGATTCAAGGTATTTGCCCACTTCGAATAATTTTTCATAGCGCAAACGTTCTTCTTCCGTCAGCAACGCGCGCACCTGCACGCTTGCGTGTCTCACGGTCGCACACCTCTTACAGTTTCACTTTCTTTAGCACAAGCGATAATCCACCCAGAATGTAGAGAGAGCGGTTGTCAATAATTTTCTTCATTAGCGCAGCTGTGCTGCCATACAATTTCTTATCCCCTACAAGTCCGATAGCTTCGCCTTTACCAAGGGAAGCAACTGTACCTTTAATATGCGGCACGAATGGTTTCATTTGACCACCGCGTACAAGGGCCAGCAGGTTTTGTGCCAAGTTCTCCCCTTGCTGAATCGCGATTTGTGCAGTCGGTGGATACGGACGGTTCGTTTCTTCGTTAATAATTAAAGCTCCGTCTCCCACGATGAATACTTCGTCATGTCCCGGCGCACGGAGATACGGATCGACTTTTACGCGGCCACGCATCGTTTCGAACCCTGCTTTTTCAATGATGGAATTACCGCGTACACCACCTGTCCATACAACCGTACTTGACTTAATCTCTTCTCCGTCAGCAAGCACAACACCTTCCGGAGTACATTCTTTAATCGGTGTATTGATTTTGAATGTAACACCTTTACGAGACAGCACTTCCATCGCATAATTTACCAGTTCAGGATCAAAACCTGGAAGCACAGTCGGTGCCGCTTCAATGTTGTAAATTTTAACAAGCGACGGATCTACGTCGAATTCTTTGCACAGTTCAGGGACGCGGTCGGACAATTCACCAACGAACTCAATGCCTGTAAAACCCGCACCGCCGACGATGAATGTCAGCAATTCTGGACGTTTTTCCATTTTGTATTTCGCAAAACAATATTCAATATGTTCGCGAATCTGGCGCACGCTATTAATGCTGCGAATGCTGAACGCGTGCTCTTTTAACCCTTGGATGCCAAACGTTTCCGGTTCGCTTCCTAAGCCAATAACGAGATAATCATAAGCCAGTTCTTCCCCGGACTCGAGCAGAACTTTCTTTTCGTCCTTTTTAATCTCAGTCACGGTGCCTTTTTTGAATCGAACTTTACGAGTATCAAGCAAATCTTCGATGCCTATGCGGCATTGATCCGGATCTTTCGTTCCGGCTGCCGGCTCATGAAGCCATGTGGTAAAATAGTGATAGTCATGCTTATTCACCAGCAAAACGTCAGCTTCGTTGTAATTCATTTGCTTTTGCAGACGAACGGCCGTCATTAACCCGCCATATCCTGCGCCCAGAATTAAAATTTTTGGTGTGCTCATTTTTTTCACTTCCACTTTCCTTATTAGTAGTTATACTCCATAAAACATTGTGCTTTTTTTCACTATATTGCCCTATAAAAAAGGGCACATGCGTGTCATTCGCCATCTTAATTTTATTCACATTTTTATCATAAATCGGTTTTTACCTTTTTTCAAGTGAAAATATGCACAATAGGTGCTTGCTTACGTTTTTCATTTTAAAACGAATATTTACACTTAATCAACCATAAATTATTCGTATTTTTTACTTTGCGTCAGCATTCTTTTTCTTTTCATTATTTTCTGTCGCCGTTATAATAGAGAAGAATTTATATGGCTTCTAAAATTTCCGGAGGTGTAGAAAATGGGTCTCACAAGGGATGAAAAGGTATACGATATTACAGTGGTTGGCGGGGGGCCAGCAGGCTTGTTTACGGCTTTTTATGCAGGCATGCGGCAGTGCAGCTGCAAAATCATCGAAAGCATGCCTCAGTTAGGCGGGCAACTTTCCGCTCTATATCCCGAAAAATTCATCTATGACGTAGCCGGCTTCCCTAAAATCCGGGCTCAGGAATTAATTGATCGCTTGAAAGAGCAGGTAGCACATTTCGAAACAGAAGTTTGCCTTGAAGAAAAAGTAATCAATGTAGAGAAGAAAGAAAACATCTTTGAAATTACGACTGAAAAAGGTCTTCACTATTCGCGCACCGTAATTATTACCGCAGGCGTCGGCGCGTTCGAACCGCGCAAATTAGAACTTCCAAACGCAGATAAATTTGAAAAAGCGAACCTTCATTACTTTGTCGACGATTTAAATAAATTCGCCGGGCAAAACGTAATTGTGTTCGGCGGTGGAGACTCCGCCGTAGACTGGGCGCTCATGCTTGAGCCAATCGCCAAAAAAGTAACGATTGTCCACCGCCGTGATAAGTTCCGCGCCCACGAACACAGCGTGGAAAATCTAATGAAATCGAAAGTGAATGTCATGACCCCTTATGAGCCGTACGCGCTCGAAGGCGAAGACAAGATCGAAAAAGTTGTGCTCCGTAATAACCAAACAGAAGAGCTGATTACGGAAGAAGTGGACGCTGTTATCGTGAATTTCGGTTTCATCTCTTCGCTCGGCCCAATTAAAAATTGGGGACTGGAATTGGACAGAGGCTCCATCGTCGTTAACTCTAAAATGGAAACAAATATTCCCGGCATTTATGCGGCAGGGGATGTTACAACATACCCAGGTAAAATTAAACTGATTGCCGTGGGCTTCGGCGAAGCACCAACCGCGGTAAACAACGCAAAATCATACATGGATCCGGACGCGAAAGTACAGCCGATGCACAGTTCCAGCATGAAAATGTAATGTATCATTCATCATGACCATGAGAAAAACTCGCAGGCGTTGCCGCTTATCCTTTTCCCACACAGAAAAAGGAAATCTTTGGCACACACTTCGCGAGTTTTTCGTCTTATTGACTCCTTTTTCTATGCATAGATAGCCACACACCCGTAAAACTTAATCAAAAAAGGGATGTGAGCATGATGACGCGCAGTGCCATTTATACGGTTTATATGTTGCTGCTTATCGCTGTTACCATCGGAATTCCTTTTATGCTGTATTACGGAAGCAACGACCCCATAGCCGGGTTCATCGCCGCCATCCTTTCATTTGGCGTCTTAGCCAGTTACGCTATTTACGGTCACTTGCTCAACCGCAGAAACTAGCAAAAGGAGGAAGCCTCCATGTCTATGTGTCCAATTTGCAACGGAATGGAACACCCGCAATATTCCTGTCCTTCCTGTGACCATCAAATGGAGGACGCGGGTAAGCTTGAATCATTCTACGGCCCATACAGCCCTTACCAAGAGTGGGGAGATGTGGCGATGACGAACGGCTACCTGGATCAAATGGCGGAAGAATGTATGCATATTTTTAGCTGTTCGCATTGCGGCTTACAAACCACAAAAGCGATCAAGGAAATTGCACCCCTCTGACACTTCTGGCCTCAGTACGTTGACAATCTCACCTTTTCTTTACACTTCCGTTAATTTTGTATCCAAGAGCTGCGGTCGTAAAGCATAAGCCCGGATATATCTTCCAGGCTTATGCTTCTTTCCCTATTTTTTTACCGCCTCTTTATATCGCTTGCTTACATCATCCCAATTTACAACATTCCACCAGGCTTTGATATATTCCGCTCGCTTATTGTTATACTTTAGATAGTATGCGTGCTCCCATACATCCAACACGAGCAGCGGAATCACGCCTTGCTGGGTTAAATTTTGATGTTTTTCCGCCTGCAAAATTTCGAGCCTTCCAGCCTCTGGGCTCCATACCAGCAGGGCCCAGCCGGAACCTTCCACCTTTTCTGCGGCTGCCGAAAAATGAGCCTTAAATTTTTCAAAACTACCGAATGTCTTATTTATCTCTTCCGCCAACTCCCCTTTTGGCACCCCACCCCCCTTTGGCTTCATATTGTTCCAAAAGATCGTATGAAGATAATGACCTGAGCCGTTGAATGCAGCTTCGCGCTCCCAATGTTTAATAAGCGCGTAGTCTCCTGTCTCACGCGCTTTCTGCATTTCTTTTTCCGCCTTGTTTAGCCCGTCCACATACGATTTATGGTGGATGTCATGGTGCAGCCGCATCGTTTTTTCGTCAATATACGGTTCCAGTGCATTGTATGCGTAGGGAAGCGGCGGCAGCTTATGTTCACCGATAGGCACCGTTTTTGTTGCCATTTGCTCAGACACCGGCACAGTCGACGATTGGGCATTTGTGGTCGCATACGCGATTCCGGTGAGAAGTACCGCCCCGGCGACTGTACCATATAAAATTTTTCGCATGATTGCTTTATCCCTCCAATCTTGCTTGTCCATTCTCTTCAATCTGCTTTTGTATATGCAGTCCTTGATATTTCGACAGCCATTCTACGATGCGAAAATAAAAGTCATTATAGTATGTCAATATATCAAGTAAGATATATATAGTATGGGTATGGCGTAAAAAGTTATACGCCAAAATTTCTATAAAATATAAATCACAACTTGATATATATATTGTTTCGTTATCCCTTTTTTCCTTTCCATTATATACAAAAATATCCATAAAGAAGACGTTTGCGAATTTATTATACAGAATATTTAGATAACTATACATATAATCATGGTAGTAAAAGTGCAGGAGGGAGAAAACACATAAGAAAAACGCCCCCAACATACCCGAAAATACGTCAAGAGGCGCCATATATATACGTCTTTTATTCTAATATAGAGGTAAGTACGTAACCTCCACGCCATAAATAAACGTGCATCGTCTGACTGGCTAACGTGCCGAAAAGCATTAACATTCGCTTGGGCTTCCCGCTTCGTCTCGCGTGCGGAACGAAGAACCGCAACCGCAGGAAGCAACCGCATTCGGGTTATCGATCGTGAACCCGCCGCCCATCATCGATTCTTTGTAGTCAATCGTCACACCATCCAAGAAACGAAGATTGTCTTTGTTCACAACAACTTTTACACCATGTGCTTCAAAGAATACATCGCCTTCCTGCTCTTCATCATCGAGACCCATACCATAAGAAAAACCGCTACAGCCACCGGGCCTTACACCGAGGCGCAGAAACAGTTTATCGTTATTTTCATCAGCAATCATTTCTTTAATTTTTCTGCCTGCATTTTCCGTAAGGTTAATCATTATGATCCCTCCTTATGGGTATCGTAGCGTATCGCATCATACCCTCTGTATTTACAGTATACTAGAAATTACCGCTTGGCTCAAGGATAGTAACATTATTATATAAAAATGTTTACTAACCTAAAATAAGTTCTCTGGAACCCTCTTATCTTGTTCAATTACCGAATCCGCTCTATAATGAAAGAATGGTTTTGGATTAACATGCTTATGAAGAACATCATTCACGCGGCCGATTCCACTTCGGCCCACATGACGCCTTTATCAATATGAATGAAGAAGATAGGCCGTATTCCAGTAAAACATGATACACTGTATTATGTTTCGCACGTGTTTGATTAGTTTTACCTGAGGGGGAAAAATTATGACTATACTTACAAAAAACTTCGTCCAGGATGAAGCACTGCTGCCGATTATGGAAAAAGTGGAAGCAGGAGAACGGCTGACGCTTGAAGACGGAATGACGTTGTATCGTTCCAACGATTTGCTGACCATCGGACAGATGGCCAATCAGGTAAATCTTCGCAAAAATGACAATAAAGTATATTTTATCGAAAACATGTACATCAACCCGACTAACGTTTGTGAAGCGCACTGTAAATTCTGTGCCTTTCGTCGGGATCCGGGCGAAGAAGGCGCCTACACAATGAACGAGGAAGAACTGCTTGCATACGTAGAAAAACGTTACACACCTACAATGCGCGAATTCCATATCGTCGGCGGACACAATCACACCGTACCGTTCGAGTATTATTTGGACACGGTTCGTACGCTGAAAAAACATTATCCGAACGTGACCATCAAAGCATACACGGCAGCGGAAATTGTATTTTTTGCAAAAATCTCAGGTCTAACAGAAGAAGAAGTGCTAAAAGAGCTCATGAAAGCCGGATTGGATACGATGCCAGGCGGCGGTGCAGAAATCCTCACAGAAGAATACCGACTAAAAATGAGTCCGGAAAAAGCAAGTACCGACGAATGGTTAAATGTGCACCGCATCGCGCACAACCTGGGACTAAAAACGCATGCTACCATGCTGTACGGTTCTATCGAGAAATTGGAGGAACGCCTTATTCATATGATTCGCGTGCGCGAACTACAGGATGAAACAAAAGGATTCATGGTATTCATCCCATTGGCCGTGCAACCGAAAAAAGCGACCGCTTCTATCAAGCGCCGCACGTCCGCATTTGACGATATGAAAACGATGGCTATCAGCCGCCTGATGCTGGACAATTTTCCGCATATTAAAGCTTATTTCATTAACATTGGAACCCAATTAACCCAGATGGCACTAAACTTCGGCTCTTCCGATGTTCACGGCACGCTTGTGGAGGAACGCATCAGCCATGCAGCTGGCGCATTGACACAAACAGGATTGACGCGCGATGAATTGATTTGGCTCGTTAAAGGCGCAGGCAAGCAGCCGGTTGAACGCGATACGTTTTACAATATTATTAAGGAGTATTAAGCATAAGAAAAACACCAGCAAATCTGAAATAGTTGCTGGTGTTTTTTTGGAACTCATTCTCTCTCCCGTATCAAACATTCTGCTATTATTAAAATTTATCTATTCTATCTTTATAAGACGCCAATTGTTGTTCTCTGCCCATCCATCTATCCAACAACGGCAATACGTAAGTATCTAAACCGTAGTGGCCTGCATTCCGCCCGGCTACCAGGATAAATGTAGTAAAAAGAACCATTTGCGGATTAATGCTAGTTGTGCCGCTGAACAAAAACGCAAAGTTCATAATGATTCCCATCAGTCCGGCGAAAGTAGTAAACAACCCAAGCAGTAAAGCAACACCTACAAGAAATTCCCCCCAGGGAATAAGGAAGTCGAACAGCCCAGAATTCGGTAAAGCAACCGATTTGATAAAACTTGCCCACCATCCTTGCACCGCAGGATGCTCACCCGTTGCTTTAGCAACAGCCCCCTTCAAAAAGCCTGCGCTCTGAAAGCCTCCGGTAATTTTCTCCCAGCCGCTCACCAGCCATGTATAACCTAACCATATGCGCAGTAACAGCATCGCGCCTGCCGCAACTCTACTTTCCCTAAGCCATTGGACTACCATAACTTTCTCTCTCCTTTTCGGTATGGCCTAATGTGTATATTTTTTCAATGTCTCTGTTTAGTTCATTTTTATTATACATAATTTACTATCTCTATGCACCTTTATTATGTAAAATTTCATATTTATGTCATAAAAAAGTATGACTTTCTTAACTAATAAAAAAGACTGAATATAACAAAAGTCCTTTTTGTCATATTCAGCCTTAGCAATTAAAATCCAAGTTTTTTCCAGGCTTCGTCTTCTTCCTGCAACTTCTTAATATGGTCTTTAATCGCCGCAAGCAATTCCTGTGCGTCTTTGCCTGCAATCAATTTTCCATTTACAAGCGCATACGGCTGGACAAAGCACTGGCCACAGTTACCGAGACAGCCATATTCCAACACATCCACTTCATTTTCCTCTTCCAGAACTTTTTTCACCGTCTCAGAACCAAGGGATAAATTGCTTACGCAAAACTCGACCATAGGTCTCATGATGAATCATCCTACCTTCATATTTTCAATGGCCTGTTGAATATCTTTTAACTTTGGATTCCCTTCACCTATGACTTTACCGTTCAATACAACGAGCGGATACCAAAATTCTTCAGCATGAATACGCGCGGCAAACTCCGCTTCCATCCCTTCCAGCGGCTGGTCGATATCGACATAACGCACTCTGACTTCGTTCCCGTATTTGCGTTCAAGGGCGGCCTGCAACCACTCAGCCGTATCTTTCGCCGAAGGCAAATTCACACAACTGGCACACAACTGCTCCGCTCCAAAAACAAGAATTTCCATAAGCTTCTCCTTACGCTAGGGCGTGTTCTAGATCTTCAATTAAGTCTTCCACATCTTCGATACCGACGGAAATGCGGATTAAGCCGTCCGTAATGCCAAGTTCAGCGCGACGCTCCGCTGGAATGGAAGCGTGCGTCATTTGTGCGGGTACAGAAATTAGACTTTCCACTGCACCAAGACTTTCTGCCAGCGTAAAGATTTTCACCCGAGACAATACCTGGTTGGCGCGTTCCAAACTGCCTACATCAAATGACATCATGCCGCCGAAGCCGCGCGCCTGCTTCACTGCGATATCATGGCCTGGATGATCTTTTAAACCCGGATAGTACACTTTTTTGATGTCTCCACGCTGAGTCAGCCATTCTGCAATGCGTCTTGCGTTCGCTTCATGTTCTTCCATACGCACGCCCAGCGTTTTCATGCCACGCAACAAAATATAAGAATCCTGAGGCCCAAGCACGGCACCGACAGAATTTTGTACAAAATGCAGACGTTCACCTAATTTTTCGTCTTTCACAACCGCAAGACCTGCGACAACGTCGCTATGTCCGCCAAGATATTTTGTCGCACTGTGGAATACAATATCCGCGCCAAGTGCAAGCGGATTCTGCCAATACGGTGTCATGAACGTGTTATCCACGATCAAAAGCAACCCGTTTTCTTTTGTGATTTCGGCTACCGCCGCGATATCGGTTACTTTCAGAAGCGGGTTGCTTGGCGATTCTAGCATGACCGCTCTCGTATTCGGCTTTATCGCCGCTTTCACGGCTTCCACATCGCTTGTATCCACAAATGTGGTCTCTACACCAAAGCGGTTAAACACTTTGCTTAGTACGCGATACGTTCCACCGTATACGTCATCTCCTACAATGAAATGATCGCCCGCGTCAAACAACATCACAATCGAAGAAAGTGTCGCCATGCCGGAAGCAAACGCGAAGCCGCGTACACCGCCTTCAATATCGGCAATATACTTCTCCACCGCATAGCGGGTTGGATTGCCTGTACGCGAATATTCATATCCTTTGTGTTTGCCGACACCTTCCTGTTTATACGTACTAACCTGGTAAATCGGAACGTTAACTGCCCCGGTTAAAGGATCGCCGTCTACGCCGCCGTGGATCAACTTTGTTTTCATTCTCATCGTCTACATCCCTCCCTGATAAATCTTCTGACTCAAATAACGCTCACTGCTGTCAGCAAAAATGGTAACAATGTTTGTTCCCGGTTTCGCCTGCTCCGCTTCTTTCAGGGCAGCATGCATCGCTGCTCCTGCCGAACTGCCCACGAGCATTCCCTCTTTTGCGGCCAATTCTTTAACCCGACGGAATGCATCTACATCGTCAACCGTGTGAATAGCATCAAAATAACTTGTGTCCATAAACTCCGGCAAAAATTCCATACCGATTCCTTCCGTCTTGTGCGGTCCCGGCTTGCCGCCGTTTAGAATCGAGCCTTCCGGTTCCACAATCACCGTCTTAATATCCGGATTTTTTTCTTTCAAATAACGGGCCGTTCCCATAAACGTACCACCGGAACCAGCTCCCGCCACAAAGACATTCACCTTGCCATCCATCTGGCGCCAAATTTCCGGCCCGGTTGTTTTATAGTGAGCTGCGGGATTAGCGGGATTGCCAAACTGTTGCGGACAGAAAGCGCCCGCAATTTCCTGCTCAAGCTGCTTCGCTTTTTCGATTGCACCCTTCATTCCTTTTTCTGTTGGTGTATTGATCACTTCTGCACCGAGAGCCCGCATCAGTTCCTGCTTCTCCAAAGAAAATTTTTCCGGCACAACAAAAATCACGCGGTAGCCTGTACCTACTGCGGCCAGCGCCAGACCAATCCCCGTATTGCCGGCCGTCGGCTCGATAATCGTGCCGCCTGGTTTCAGTGCGCCTCGCTCTTCCGCGTCACGGATTAATTCAACGCCAAGCCGGTCTTTTACGCTGCCACCGGGATTGAAGTACTCCAGCTTCGCGAATAGGCGCACACCTTCCGGCAAATCAAACGAAGTAATTTCCACAATCGGAGTGTTACCGATAAGTTCTTTTATATTACGGTAAACCTGCATAAGTTTCTTCCTTTCAAAGCAAAATGATGATGTCTTATAAGCTATCATATTATAACATATTTTATAGGTTCTCTATAACCAAGTAAACAACTATGCTTTATGAATTATAAACGGTGATCATACACATCTTGGGAAAAACCATAGATTTCTTAACAAAAGGGTAATATAATATTAATATGTTGGAAAGGAGTGATTGCTTCATGACGGATACAAGCAAATTCGAACAAGTTCAAGAAGTTTTAGATAAACTGCGTCCGTTCTTGCAGCGTGACGGCGGTGACTGCGAACTGGTTGATGTAACAGAAGACGGCGTAGTTCAGCTTCGTCTGCATGGCGCGTGCGGCAGCTGCCCAAGCTCAACCATCACGCTGAAAGCAGGCATCGAACGTGCGTTGATCGAAGAAGTGGAAGGGATTACAGAAGTGCAACAAGTATTCTAATCGTGTAGAAACCGGAAGCCAGGCGCTTCCGGTTTTTTACGCCTTAATTCGGCTCATAAGAAAAGACAAAAACGCCTGATTGGCCTTGGAAAGGTAAGCGTTTTTGTTCCAGGCAATGCCCAGGTTTAAAAATACAGGCGGATCTAGCGAGACCGGCACCAAATGCGGATCATCAACAATCACCATACGCAAGAATAAAGTAATGCCAAGCTGCTTTGCCACTAAAGACTTGATAAGCGGAATTTGGTTTGTCTCAAACGTTACATTAAGCGGCGAGCCGGACATCCGGCCAGCCCGAGCAATAATTTCTCGCTGAAAATACCCCTCCTTGAACAAAACGAGCGGTTCATGGGCCAATTCCTCATACGTTACGGAAAGCCTGCGAGCAAACGGATGGGAAGCGGGCACGCACGCGACCATCTCCTCCTTTAAGAACGGAAGCACTTCAAGCTCGTCCGCGCTCATATCTTCAAGTACCACCCCCATATCTATCTCACCTTGTGTGATCATTTGCTGGATTTTGACCGTTCCTTGTTCATATACCGTAATCTGCAAATCAGGATACTGTTTTTTAAAATCAATGATCAATCCCGGAAAATAATATGAACCGACCATTGACGGTAGACCGACGCGCACCTCTCCCTTTTTAAGGCCACGCATTTCTTCCATTTCTGCTTTTGCGCGCGTCATCTGCTCAAGAATAAGTTCAGCATGCTTTAAAAATGCCTCACCTTCCGCAGTCAGCGATACTTTACGTTCGGCACGGTTAAACAAAAGCAAACCAAGTTCTTCTTCCAACTTTTTTATGCTTTTGCTTATGGCAGGCTGAGCTACCAGCAATTCTTCCGCCGCTCTCGTAAAACTTCTATGCTTTGCTACCTCCACAAAAAATTCCAATTGCCGTATTTCCATGGTTCACTCCATAACTAAAAGTTATCAATATGATAAAAATAATATATTTTATTTATTTTTAATCGCATGCTACCATCATGTCAAGAAAACTTTTTGTGAAAGAAGATGATGAACGATGATCAAAGCGGGAACAAAACCATTCTGGCGGGCGTCAGCAGCGCTCAGCATCGCTTCTTTTCTCGTGTTCGCCAATATTTATTTTCCACAACCTCTTCTCCCGCTATTTACTAAGGAATTTCATATCTCTCCGCTCATGTCGAGCCTGTCGGTATCGCTGACGATCTTCGCGCTGGCTATCTCGTTATTGTTCTATGGCCCACTTTCCGACGCAATTGGCAGAAAAAATATTATGTTCGTTACCATGCTCTGCGTAACGATCATTACGCTGCTCACCGCGTTCATGCCAAACTTTAAAACACTGCTTTGGCTCCGTATACTCCAAGGCTTTTTCCTAGCGGGACTTCCGGCAATTGCCGTTGCCTACATCGGAGAAGAATTTGATCAAAAAGCGCTCGCCGTCGCCATCGGTATTTACATTAGCGGAAACACCGTGGGCGGCCTGTCCGGCCGCTTAATCAGCGGTTTTATCACCGACTGGGCCGGGTGGCAATGGGCGTTCATTGTTATGAGTATTATCAGCCTTATCTGCTTGCTTGCGTTCGGTTGGCTTCTGCCCCGTTCGCAGCATTTTCAACCGAAACCACTCGCCTGGAAAAACGCGCTGCATGATTTGGGCCACCATTTAAAAAACCGCATGTTGCGTTACGCATATCTTATCGGTGGCCTGCATTTCCTCATTTTTATGGGGGAATATACTTACATTACCTATCTGCTTAGCGGCGCTCCATATTATTTGCCCGCCTCCGTTCTCGGCATGTTGTTCCTAACCTATCTCGCGGGCACAGTCAGTTCCACACTATCCGGCAAAGCGGCGCGCATCATTCCACAATCGCTATGTATCGGAATCGGGATCACCTGCATGGCGCTCGGCATTGCACTCACACTTCTGCACAGCTTATGGATGATTGCATGCGGACTTCTTTTAAACAGTTTCGGATTTTTCTTTGCTCACTCGGCGTCCAGTTCCTGGGTAAGCCGCCATGCAACGTTTGCCAAAGCAAGCGCAGCCAGCCTGTATTTGCTAGCATACTATTTCGGTGGAAGCCTCGGCGGCTTCTATCTCGGCTTTTTCTATAGATGGTTAGGCTGGAGCGGTGTCGTGCTTGGTGCTATTCTGGTTCTGCTGCTTACCGGTTGGTACATGTGGCAAATGTATCGCATCGAACACCGGAAACAACTGAGGAAGCATATTGTTCATAGGCTATTTTATTTTTGCTTCTCCAAATACGCCCGGCACAACGGAAAAATGTTATCCTGAATAAACGGGCTCATATCTTTTTGAAACGGCATCAGCGACAACGGAAACACGGAACGCTCCAACGTTTCGAAGCCTTCCGGAATTTCGCCCCATTCCTTTACCATGCCTGTGTAAATGTTTTTCACCGCCTTTTTCGCTCCCGGGCCGCTGTCGATTATGTATTGTCCAATCCAATGCAGACTCTCCGCTTCCACCCCGGTTTCCTCCAATAGCTCACGACGGGCGGCCTCTTCCGGCTTTTCCCCTGGCTCCACTTTTCCTCCCGGCACTTCCCAGCCGCGGCATTTATGGCGGGTCAATACAATTTCCTGTCTATCCTCACCAGAAAACGCCAAAACAAGCACATGCCCCGCATTCGGCACAAAGCACTCCTGTTCAAACGTAAGAGAAATAAACTGGCCGCTTCGATCATAAAAATAATACATCATCATCTCCACCACACTTTCCGGCTTTCTACCACTTTCTTTCATTAATAACCTTAATATACAATGAAATAGAGGCTAATAAAACATTCCAAGCAGGAAGGGATGGTTTTTTGAAACGCAATCGTACGGCCCTTATCACTGGAAGCGCTAAAGGTCTTGGTGTCCGCATCGCCCATGAACTCGCTGCGGAAGGCATGGATATCGCACTTAACTATCGCACAAGTGCAGAAGAGGCAAACAAGCTACGGGAAGAGCTCATACAACGATACGATGTCAATACGCTGTTAATTCAAGGAGACGTCAGCCGGTCCGAAGATGCTGAGCAAATGGTAAAAACAGTCATAGAAGCATGGAACCGCCTTGATATTCTCGTTCTCAACGCCGGCCCATACATAAAGGAACGCAAAAAACTCGCCGACTATAAAATCGGAGAATGGGACCAGATGATTCACGGAAACCTGTCAAGCGCATTTTATTTATGTCGAGCCGCCATTCCACATATGCGCCGCAACAGGTGGGGACGGATTATCACCATCGGATTTGAAAAAGCGCAAACCGCTCCGGGCTGGATGTACCGCTCGGCGTTCGCCGCGGCAAAAACCGGGCTCGTATCGCTGACGCGCACGATTGCACTTGAAGAAGCAGAGTACGGAATTACAGCCAATATGGTATGCCCGGGTGACATCGTGGGCGAAGCCAAAGAAAAATACATCACCGATGTGCGCGGTCTGAGCGATCCAGGCACGCCGGTCGGACGCCCCGGAACCGGCGAAGACATTGCACGGGCTATCACGTTTTTCTGCAGTGAATATTCCGATTTTATTACTGGAACTGTGCTGGAAGTTACTGGAGGTAAAGATGTGCTTAATAAATACAAATTGGAGCGGGAAAAGTAAATAAGCACCAGTTTTTCAACCAGCCCCCTTAATAAGGATGTGAAGCAAATGAGCAATATGGAACATGCCGTTCATGATAAAAAAGTGCGGGAAACTGCCTATCGTTTGCTAAAAGAGCGCGGAGTAACAATGGAGCATCTTGTAGAACTAGTTATGTTCTTGCAGAAAGACTACTTTTCAGACTTAACAACTGAAATGTGCGAATACAACATTAGGAAAGTGCTAGAAAAACGGGAAATCCAGAACGCGATTATCACCGGTATCCAGCTCGACATTCTTGCAGAAAAAGGACTGCTTATGGAACCGCTACAGGAAATGCTCGCCCATGATGAAGGGCTGTACGGCATCGACGAAATTCTGGCCCTTTCCATCGTGAATGTTTACGGAAGTATTGGATTTACCAATTATGGGTACGTAGACAAAGTGAAACCCGGCATTCTTAAAAAATTAAACAAAACAGAAAAAGAAAAAGGAGAGGTGCATACGTTTCTGGACGATATTGTCGGGGCAATTGCCGCAGCAGCATCCAGTCGACTTGCACACAGCCGCTTCGGCACAAAATAAAAAAAACTTGCGAGGCATTTGCCTGCAAGCTTTTCTCAACTTATATTATTTTCCAGTCAGCCAGCGTATGCGCTGTATACGTTGGCTTCACTGCCGCATGCTCTACGTCTACCTCCTGACTGAACCCGCTGTATACAAGCAGCGTGTCGACACCACTTTTCGCTCCAGCGGCGATATCAGTCTCCAGATTATCACCTATAAGCAACGCTTCATCCGCGCGTAATCCCAGCTTTTCAAGCGCCAGCCGGATTATCGTCTCTTCCGGTTTGCCAACGTATATCGGCTCTGTCTGTGTCGCGTACGCAATGGATGCGGTTAACGCTCCATTACCAGGTACAAATCCTTCTTCCGTCGGGATCGCCCGGTCACAGTTGGTGGACAAAAAGCGGGCGCCGTTATAAATGGCCAACGTAGCCTGCTTCATTTTTTCATAAGTAAACTGCCGGTCGATGCCAACAACAACATATGAAGCAGGAGCTTTCTCTACGATTTCATAGCCTGCCTCCGCAAGCGCCGTCTTAAGTCCTGTCTCACCGATCGCCAGCACCGTAACGTTTTTTTCTGTTTCGGATTCGCGTGCCATTTGTCTGATGATTGCCGCCACCGCCATACTCGAAGTAAAAAAGTCCTCCGGAGAAGCTTCAACCCCCATGTTTTGCAAGCGCTCTGTCAACTGTTCCGGTGTTAGTGACGAATTATTCGTTACGTAAAGATAAGGAATCCGTTTTTCTTTTAATGTCCGGATAAAAGAAACAGCTTCAGGAATCACTGTACCGCCCCGATAAACCGTTCCATCCAAATCAAGCAAATAGCCCTTGTAATTTCGCCTGTTCATCCTGTCTCTCCCCACTTTCTCTTCCTTCGTCAAATGCTTTATCTTTTTATCGATCATATCACAAAACAGGAGCAGAAAAAGCGGGTACCAGATTGTTTATGCTTTTCATCGTTATGCTTCAAGAGAAAAAACAGTTGCACAAATGCTGGTTGAGGATATAATTATTGATATTCATTCATGTCTACTCACATCTGCACTTCCGAGCAGTTACTAGCTCGCGACTTTCGCCGCGAGTCATTGACAGCTGTAAAGGAGAAAATATTAAGGGGGGAATTGCTTGTCATGTCTGGCTATCGTACACTTACTGAACAAGAAGCTGTTGAATACGCGCGTAACATCCCGAATTTATTTCCAGAAGACGCCAGGCTCGTAAGCCGGGAAATCGGCGACGGCAACTTAAACTATGTGTTTCACATCAAAGATGAAAGACCTTCCGGCAAAAGCGT
Organism: Aneurinibacillus thermoaerophilus; assembly: GCF_900099925.1. Lineage (GTDB taxonomy): Bacteria > Bacillota > Bacilli > Aneurinibacillales > Aneurinibacillaceae > Aneurinibacillus > Aneurinibacillus thermoaerophilus. The sequence goes on from NZ_FNDE01000022.1 coordinate 19,190, forward strand.
TATTTTCAAACAAGCGCTTCCGTATGTTCGGGTTATCGGTGATTCCTGGCCGCTCACGCTCGAACGAGCGCGCATCGAAAGCGAAGCGCTTATTTTGGAAGATCAGCTTTGCCCGAGTTCCGTGCCAAAAGTATACCATCATGATACCGAACTCGCCCTGATTGTAATGGAAGACCTTTCTGTCTATCAAATCATGCGGAAAGGATTGGTGGAAAAAAAGCGGTACCCGAACTTTCCGAAGCAAATCGGAACCTTCTTGGCACGTACGCTGTTCCTGACTTCTGACCTGGCGATGTCACCGCTTGAAAAAAAGCAAAAAGCGGCTTCTTTCACTAACCCCGAACTGTGTAATATCACAGAAAATTTCGTATTTACGTATCCGTTCCATGATCATCCTTCCAATGCCTACAATCCGCTGATTGCAAACGTGGTGCAACGCATCTGGAACAACAATGAGCTAAAGCTTGAAATTGCGAAATTAAAAGAAGGATTTATGACGCGCGGACAAGCTCTCTTGCACGGCGATTTGCATACCGGCAGCATTATGGTAACGGAAGAAGATACCAAGGTCATCGACCCAGAATTCGCCTACTACGGCCCAATGGGCTTCGATATCGGCGCGGTAATCGCTAACCTGCTGCTTAACTACGCGGCACATGAGGGTCATACACCGGACCTACAGGAACGTGAATCTTATCAAACGTATCTGCTGGAGACCATCATGGAGATCTGGAACGTATTTGAAAACGAATTCCGCGCGCTCTGGAATGAGAAAGCACAAGAACCATACGCAAAAGTTCCGGGCTATCAGGATAGCTACCTGCAAAATATACTGCAAGATACAGCGGGTTACGCGGGATGCAAGATGATGCGCCGCGTGATTGGACTTGCACATGTGTCCGATCTTGAGAGCATCACCGATCCAAAGCTGCGCGCCAAAGGAGAAACACTGGCGCTTACTATCGGTCAGGAACTCGTACTCCAACGCAAAACAATGACCAGCATCAAAGACATAGTAAACGTTGTAGTCGCTGCTACACAGAACTAAATGAAAAAGCGAGACGCAAGCCGCCTTCTGTATCGCTCTATCGAAAGGTACAGAAGGCGGCTTTGTTGTCTCGTATCTTTTTGCTTTGGTTGGTGTGGATCATTTCTCTACAAAAAATCAACCAAGCACAATAAAGAAGAGGCGTATCTATTAACAAACTGAGCAGCTTATATTCAAATGATTACAGAAAAAAATCACAAATAATTATATAACACGTATTGACAATGATTGTTCTGTTATAATACAATAAAACCAAGAATAAATTCAGAATAGAAAAATAAATGGAGGGATAAAAAATGACAAGAGATCTTGAATTTTACAAAAATTTACCGCAAAAACAGTGCCGTGAATGTGGTGAAGTAATTGAAGAGCAAGCAGAATCTTACATCTATGAGTGTGAGCGTTGTTTTAGTCATAAACATGAATAAAAAGGTGATTGAATGGAGCTAGAAGACGTGAAATACCCTGCTTATTCTTGTTTTCAGAAATAAGCAGGGTATTGTCGTTCTATTATGATTCAGCTTTGTCTTCTTTTTTGGAAATGATATACACACAATTATCTCCGCCAGTCGCTATACATTCTTCCTGCTTGACTTCGGCGTTTAGCACATTCTCAAATAACATTTTTTCGCAATTACACGCGTATGTGTACTCCTTGGCAACAGATGAAATCGGACAATTCGATTCGACAAAGATGTATTTTCCTGTTTTTTCGTCCTTTTTCAATTCCACCATGTATCCTTTTTCATCCTGCATTTTCGCCAATGCTTCCAGCTTCTTCTCAAAATCGCTGTCGGAAGGTACGATGTCACGGTACAAATTCTCCTGACGCTGCTGGCGGAGCTTAAATAAAGCCTCAACCATTCCCGCACCCTGAAGTTCCTTGATATCATTCAGGAATTCTAGCGCCAAATCCTGATAGTTCTTTGGGAACATGTTATCGGCTTCTTCTGACAGGGAGTATACGTTTGTCGGACGTCCCATCGCCTGGCGAAGCAGGCGCGACTCAATCAGGTTATCACGTTCCAACGTATTCAAATGACGGCGCACGGCCATTTCGGTAATGCCCAATTCCTGAGCCATATCCCCTACTGTCATCGATCCTTTAATTTTCAACATATGCAAAATCTGGTTGCGGGTAGAAGAGGATTTGTCTTTGTTCATATTCTTTCACCTTCCTCCCCTATATTGTACCCGATTTAATGAAACAAGTAAATTTCTATACAATATAATATAAAAACTATACTAATAATGCTATTAAACTATTACAATTCACGTGCCAAGTAATCGCGTACACGCGCCGGAAATTGCTGAAGCTGGGGGGAATGGGTACGCAAAAGGGTGTACACCTCTTGACGATCCACTGTCGTATAGTGAGTAATCAACTTCTTGCGCATATTAACCACCGATTTCAACGCAGCCGCCATCTCACTGTCAATCACCTTTTCATCTTCAAGAATGTCAACAATGTCTTCATAGCTACCGGGATCACGCATGATAAAACCATCGATCAAATAGTTTCCTACGTCAGCTATCGTCTCCAAGGCAACATGAAGCGCACGTTCCAACGCTAGGTTGGTCAGCATGTCCTCAGCGGCGCTTTCCTCATGCTTGAGCACAGGTATAACTTTTTCAAGAACCCGTTCCAAATAGGATAAATGCTCCTCGATTTTTTCCACGTTAACCTGGTACATATTTATGCTCCACTCCTCATTGTTTTTTCTTCTTGTTCTTTATCTTTGAGGTAATAATCGTAATTGCAAACGTAAGGACAAGCAGGGTAAAAATGACAACCCCCTGCATGATATTTTCCATTTCCATTCCTGTCACCTCTTGCTTCCTCAGCTCTCTTGTTACAGTATACCATGACTTAGGAAAGATACACATATGGGGTATGATAAAAAACAAATAGCAAAACAACAAAAGATATGTATATAATATCCAAGAAAGTTTTTATTAAGATGGGAGGCAAAAATATGTCACAACATGGAGATTGGACTTTTCTTTATGACCATAAGGAAGAGACTACGACACGATATGTAAGCTTTATCGGGGAAGAAGGGCGCTACGATATCGCAATTATTAAAACGAAAAACTTCTACGGCAAAAGCCTGGTATTAAATATTCTTACTCACCGGATGGCCATTCTCGGTCAAAAAGATCTGGACGAGCCAGGTTATCTGGAAGAAGCCTTCAATATGACAGAAGAGGAAGCCAACGAGCTGCGGGAATTTTTGCGTTTAAGCATCTAATTTTCCTAGAATAAATTATGAGACGTTGGCATGATACTACCTTTATCCTTTATTTTATGAAGGAGGGGGTTTTCTTGTCTGCCAAAGAACCACTATCTGAGAAAAAAGAAGAAATGTTTGAACCTCTAAAAACGGAAGCGAGCGTGATCCATACACATTACCCGGAGGAATTCCCGGAAGGATCTTATGGCACCGCCGCGTTCTCCCATCCTTTCCTCGGTAAAGAATCCTGGGACACCGGCGAAAAAGCTGAATCTGCGTTCACATACGAAAACCGTTCCTTCCACGAAGGCATTCCGCGCCAAGATCCGGGCGCGCACCCGACGCATGATAATCCGGGCGAGAATGAAGAGCCGATGCTCGAGTAAAAACAAATAAAAAAACTCACGGGCGTTTCCGCCCGTCCTTTTTTGCAACGGAGAAACGGCTAACAAAAAAGCGGAGCGCCGCATCGACGATCCGCTTGTTCCTTATTCTTATTGTACTGTCATTTTTTCCTTGCCTTCCTTCAGTTTGCGGCGAGAGCGCGCACGACGTCTTGCTTCGCGTCGCTTCCCTTCTTTGCCTTTGGTCGTTTTTCCTTCCAGCCTCTCTGCCGATTCTTCCCCTTCCGGATCATCAATTTCTTCCACTTCTGGCAGATGATCTGCTTGCTTTACTTTTTTCAACAGAAAATACGCGCATCCAAAATTGCAATACTCCATAATATACTCGTCGAAAAAGCTAATTCGCGCGTCAAAGGGCGCTTTACGGTTTGTGTCTTCAAAAAAACCTTTCAACCGAAGCTGACCGTATCCCCAGTCGCCCACGATATAGTCGAACTTACTTAAAATGTCACTATACCGTTCTCTGAACGCTTCCTGGTTGAACCCGTTTTTATTTTCCTCAATTAGCTCGTAGACCTGATCCTGGACCCGTATCACTTCAGTTGCCTCCTCTCGGGCCATCAGTAATATGCATGGTGGCGCGCGTCTCCTATTTTACCACAATTTTTGGCGTTGCACACAAAATTCCCACGAAAACTCCCCAATCCTGCGGGCAACCTACAGGATAGGAGGTGGTACAATGAAAAAAATCTTATCCGTACTTTCTGTAGTAGGTCTTGCTGTTTCGCTGGCCGCTTGCTCTCCGGCAGCGGATAATACGCGCACAAACCAATACCGCCCACTAAGCGTTGGCCCTAACAACCCGCCCGGTACGATCTACCGTTACCACAATGTAGGGGACGGCCGCTACGATACGTACCGTAACGGTATCATTAAAGATCAAACAAATTACCGCCCGGGTGTACTGCGCGATTCAAGGGACAGAATGCTTCGCACACAAGGCCTGAATGATATGGGAATTAATAACAATGGGCAGCGCGTATACAGTACGGGTAAATACGGTACGAATACCATTGTAGGTAACAATGCATATCCGTATTCCATTTACAGACCAGACACGAAAAACTATAACGTGGGAACCCGTAGCAACCAGCCGACCATCGGCTTCGTCCACCTCGGCGACAACCAAGCCGGTAATGGCCGTACGTATAACGGTATGGGCGTGCAAAATTACAACGCACCAAACGGTAATACCTTGTATCAGGGTATACAAGCTAACTATGATACAGCTACACCAAACGTATACGTTGACCGCCAAATGCTGGCTTCCGCCGTCGCCAAGGTCGCCAAACAAATACCCGGTGTAAAGCGAGCGACTGTGCTTACGACTGATAACCAAATTTTTGTGGGCTGCGATACATCCGGTCTAAGTCCATCTGCTGCGCAAACAATACTGGAAAAAGTACAAAAAGGTTGCGAAAACGTATCTCCACGTTATTATAAAGTGTACACAACGAACGATCAAAACACCATCGACAAAGTATACAAAAACGCGATGCAAATGGGCACAAAAACCGATCAGGAGTTCGAACAAATGATTGGTCATAAAGCCAATTCCATGCATAACCTCTCCACAAATACCGAAAGCAATAAATCCAGCAGCAGCAAATCTGGAAAACCAATGCGTACGCATCATATGAAGAAATAACGCAACATAAGCCCTTCCGCATCCTGCGGCAGGGCTTGTTACATTGCTTCCGATTCACAATGCTTTAGCAGCCGACTCTACCTGTTCGTGCGCATGGTATGAACTGCGTACCAATGGGCCGGACTCTACATGCTTGAAACCTCGCTTCATTCCTTCGTCTTTTAACTGTGCAAACTCGTCCGGATGATAAAACTTCTTCACTGGCAGATGTTTCGGCGTCGGCTGAAGATATTGTCCGATAGTCAATATATCTACATCCACACGTCGCAAATCGTCCATCGTTTTCAGAATTTCCTCCATTGTTTCCCCAACACCGATCATAATGCTTGACTTTGTTGGAATATCCGGTTGGAACTCTTTTGCCTTAGCCAGAAGTTCCAGCGTGCGGTTATATTTCGCTTTCGAGCGAACACGATCTGATAGACGTTCTACCGTTTCAATATTATGGTTTAAAATATCCGGTCTGGCATCCATAACAACTTTCAATGCATCCCAATTGCCAAGAAAGTCTGGAATCAACACTTCCACACTGCAGAGTGGCATACGTTTTCGGATCGCTTTAATCGTCTCAGCAAAAATAGACGCTCCGCCATCTTTCAAGTCATCGCGGGCTACAGACGTGACGACCACATGTCTCAACCCCATCTGTTCTGTCGCTTCCGCCACGCGTTCCGGCTCAGCCAAATCAAGCTCCGTCGGAAGCCCCGTTTTTACGGCGCAAAACCGACAAGCACGAGTACACAAATCACCAAGGATCATAAACGTTGCGGTCCGATTGGCCCAACATTCATATATATTCGGACAGCGCGCTTCTTCACAAACTGTATGCAACGTTTTGCCGCGCATCATTCGTTTGAGCTCTTTGAAGTTTTCACCCGTATTTAGTTTAATTTTTAGCCATTCTGGCTTTCGTTCTGACATGAAGCGCTCATCTCCATTCTCTTATCAAGTTCCTCTTCCCTATTGTAAAAAAGCCCAAGCACTAAAGCAATCCAAACCTGCTTCCAATGGGTTTTATTGTCATATTCTTCCCGTTCCTCCCGTTATAAAATCAGTGCCTTTGCACACACTAAGGCCAAGATATAAACACGTTATCACGGGAGGGCCATATGTGGTGTAAAAGAGCATTTCTACTTATTATCGTCTGCATCCTTTGCCTTATTCCTGCCCCCGTATGGGCTGCTTCTCACGGTTCTGCGGAGGCAGAAGCACGTGAAAGGCAACTGCTGTTTGAGCATATGCAAGCCATCACCGGCGTGCCTTGGTATTATCTGGCCGCCGTCGACCAATATGAGCGCAGTATTCACAAACATGTGAAAAAGAAGGGAAAAAATGTCTCACCTGAAGCAAAGCAGCGTAAACTCGGCATCGTTTTTTCTCCTGAAATCTGGAGCGGTTTTCTGAATCCAAATCCGGAGGATACATCTCCGTCGACCATCTCATTTTTCGGCGGTCTTGGCAAAGACGGAGACGGAGATGGCAAAGCAGACCGAAACAATGATCTTGATGTCGCATATACCATGGCCAGTTACCTAACGGAGTTCGGCTTCACAGAGGATGATATTCGCATCGCACTTTGGCAATATTACACACGCGACAAAAACGTCGAGATCATTTCCAATCTCGCCACTATCTACCAGTACTACAACACACTGCATCTGACCGGCAGCGCTTTTCCAGTGCCGCTTCATTATAATTACAGCTACCGTAGCACCTGGGGTGATCCGCGCGGTTGGGGCGGACGGCGCATCCACGAAGGAACCGATATTTTCGCTGGGTACGGTACCCCCGTACGCGCTACCAAGCACGGTATTATCGAAACAATGGGCTGGAATCCATACGGAGGCTGGCGCATAGGAATAAGGGATGTGGACGCCCTTTACCATTATTACGCCCATCTCAATGGCTTTAACAAAAAATTCAAAGTAGGTGATGTGGTCAAACCGGGAGACGTTATCGGTTATGTCGGCAGTTCAGGATACGGCAAGCCCGGTACATCCGGCAAGTTCCCGCCGCATTTGCATTACGGTGTCTACCGGGATAATGGCAAAACCGAATATTCTTACGATCCATATCCAATGCTAAAACGCTGGGAGAAGGAAGAATACAAAAACAAAAAGAAAAAGAAAAAATAAAGGGAAAAGGAGGAAGTGACGATGCGCAAATATTTTCCACTATGGTTCCTCTTTTCCCTATTATTTTACACAATCCTTATCTGTCCTGCTTCTGCCTTAGAAGATGAAGTGCATATCGAAATTAACAAAACAACCAACCGCCTGACCATTTTTCTGAACGATGTACCAGTGTATGTGTTTTCAGTCGCGACGGGCAAAAACAAAAATTTAACACCTGAAGGCGAATTCAAAATCGTGACAAAAGTAGAAAACCCGTGGTATCTGCCAAAGAACGTGCCTGGCGGCAGTCCACAAAACCCGTTGGGTACAAGATGGCTCGGGCTCAACATACAAAACACCGGCGGGTATAAATACGGGATTCATGGGACGAATAATCCTGCTAGCATCGGCCATCATGTCAGTCAAGGCTGCATCCGCATGCAAAATAAGGATGTCGAATGGCTGTACAGCAACATTCCAATCGGAACCCGAGTCATTATCAAAAGTAATACGCCCTAGCCAAACTCCGAAAAAAATCTGCCCTGCCAGTAAACGCAGGGCAGATTTTTTACTGTTTGTGGCAGAAATATACAAAGGCTGGGAGAAAATTTAATGGTACATATTGAATGGAAATATGATTAAACTTTCGTTTTAAATGCTTTCGCATCTGCAACGAAAACTGGAACATGATGAAATCGCCGCCTGGCTTTAGATGGCTGTGAACCATATCCAGCAACTGTTCGATTTGTTGAGCCGAAAACCAAGAAACAGGCAAGGCCGATACAATACAATCAAGGTGCTCTATGTTTCGTTCCTGCATTACTTCAGGAAGATTAAAGGCATCCGTGTATATCCGCAGATGTGGAAATTGCTCCTGTAAATGCCGATTCAGGTTTTCCTCGTTTTCAAATACGAGCAGCGATTCAATGGACGGACATTTTCCATCCAGCGCCTTTGTCAGCACCCCTGTACCCGCGCCTAGTTCTGCAACGATCCGCGGCTTCCTTTCATTAATATAGCTCGTAATATGTTTCACGAGGAACGGGGAACTCGGAATAATGCTGGCCACTTGGAGAGGGGAGCGCAGAAAGCTTTTAAGAAAAAGAACTTTATCCATATTCTTTCTTCATCCTTTGCCCCAAATTTATTTATATCATAATGTAACAAAACGAAAAAAAGTTGAATTATGCAAGCTCATAGACATCTGTATACTTTTTCTCCAAATAAGCGATTAAATAAGTGGCATTGATTCCTTCGCCGGTCGCTTCTCTGATTATTTTTGCCGGAAGCAACATTTTACCGTGGCGGTGCACTTTCTCCTTCATCCAGCGCGTAATGATGCCAAACTCACCCTGGCGCACTGCTTCCCTGTAATCTGGAATATCCCGGGAAAGCGCTGCTTCCAATTGTGCCGCGTAAATATTGCCCAGTGAATAGGTAGGAAAATATCCGAAATCTCCCCCTGACCAGTGTACATCCTGTAGCACGCCTTGTGCGTCATTAGGAGGCGTAATGCCTAGGTAGTCGCTCATTTTTTCCGCCCATGCTCCAGGCAAGTCAGCCACCCGTAAATCACCGGTAATCAGCGCCTTCTCCAGTTCATAACGCAGCATAATATGTAAATTGTATGTCAACTCGTCGGCTTCAATCCGTATAAGCGACGGTTGTACCTGATTGACCGCTCGGTATACCGCATTCACAGAAACGCCGGCGAATGGCCCCGGGAACATGGCGGCCGCTTCCGAATAAAAGCAACTCCAAAACGCTTCGCTGCGCCCTATTATATTTTCCCAAAAACGGGATTGCGATTCATGGATACCCATGGATGCACCTTCCCAAAGCAATGTCCCGGCCAATTCAGGCGCAATGTTCTGCTCGTATATCGCATGTCCGACCTCGTGGATAGAACTATACAACGCCATTTGCAAGTCATGCTCGTAGATCTTCGTCGTGATCCGCACATCCCCAAGATTAAGTCCGGTCGAGAATGGATGGGCGCTTTCATCGAGCCGTCCAGCAGTAAAATCGTAACCGATTTTTTGCAATACAAACTTGCTGAACTCACGCTGAGCCTGGGCCGGGTAATGCTTCCGCAAGAAGGAAGTATCCGAAGGCTTGCCGTTCGCCTGAATTCTTTCCAACAATTCCACCGATTTTTTTCGCAAATCAGCAAACAACGGATCGATCATTTCAACTGTAACTCCCGGTTCATAACGATCCAGAAGCGTATTGTACCGATGACCTTCATATCCCCAAATATCAATGAATTGGTTTAGATGATCAATGATCTGCTCCAGATACGGCTGAAACGCCACAAAATCGTTGTTTCGCTTTGCTTCTTCCCAGATAGCCTGCGCCTTCGCCGTCAGCACCGTATACGCTTGAAACAAATCCGCCGGAATGCTTTTATTTTTGTCGTATTCCTTTTTTAGCTCTCGCACCATTGCCTGTGTTACCGGGTCCAATGCTTCATACGTATCTGTATCGGAAAGGTTATCCAGCATCTCGCCCATTTCCGGAGCAATGCCAAGTTTAAAAAGCTCTGTGGACAGCATCCCGATAACTTCCGCCCGTTGTTCTTTACCGCGCACAGGAGCGCACGTCATTACATCCCAACTCAATACTGCGACCGCTTCTTTATAGTCAGCCATCTTTCGCACATACGTGCGAAACTTGTTCGTCATCTCCGCCTTGTTCTGCGCCATAGTTGTCCATTCCTCCCTGCCTGTTTTCTACTTATCATTATAGTAGGAAAAAGCCGTCAATCATATGACTGACGGCGTAAAAAACGGCTACAAAATAAATTTGCGAACCAGTCCATGCAATTCATCCGCCATTTTCGCCAATGAAGTAGAAGAAGCAGAAATCTCCTGCATAAACGCCAGCTGTTCTTCTGTTGCCGCGAACACGGTCTGAATGTCACCAGAGTTTGCGTCAATAATGCGTGACATCATTTCTACCGTAGCCGCAACCTCTTTGGTGCCGTTCGCCACTTCTTCCACCGCCGCCAGTACTTTCTGAAATTCGGTGGCCGATTCCGCAACAGACTTCTGGATTTGCGCAAATAATTGGCCAGCTTCATCTACAACCCGCATTCCATGTTCTACTTCTTGAGTGCCGGTGGTCATCGATTGGACAGCAGCTGCTGTTTCCTGTTGGATGGAATGAATAAGGGATGCAATTTTGCCGGCTGATTCCGTGGACTGCTCAGCCAATTTACGCACTTCATCAGCTACCACCGCAAATCCGCGGCCATGCTCACCAGCACGCGCCGCTTCAATGGCGGCATTCAACGCAAGCAAATTCGTTTGGTTTGAAAGCGTTGTAATCACTTCTATAATTTTCCCAATTTCTTGTGAACGCTGACTAAGTCCCTGCACCATTCCGGCTAAGCCCCGTACTGTCGCATCGATGGACTGCATCTGGCCCACTACCTGCTGAATCACCTGATTTCCTTTTATTGACATATCGTTTGCCTGAAGCGCCACAGCATTTACCGCTTGCACACGAGAAGCCATTTCCCGGGCATTCACAGACATTTCGTTAATCGTTCGTGCAGTTTTCTCTATCCCTTCCACCTGACGTTCTGAGCCGGCGGCTACTTCTTGCATCACCGAAGTAATTTGTTCGGTCGCCTGATTTGTCTGATCAGCGCTTGCGTTTAGTTGTTGGGATGAAGCGGCGAGCTGTTCTGATTTCTCGTGCGCTTCGCGGATCATTGCGGACAACGAATCCGCCATATAATTGAAGCTTTCGCCTAATTCGCCGAATTCATCGTTTGTATGTACCTGAATCCGTTCACGCAAATCCCCTTCGCTAATCCGATGAGCGATTTCTTTTATACTTCTCAGCGGTACCATAATAGAACGAATAACAAAGTAGCTTCGTAAAATTCCGTATAGTAGTGCAGCAATCAACACAATAAGCATAACAACGAAAATTGGGCTCGCTTCACTCTTCGCTTCATCCACACTTATCACACCGGCAAGTTTCCAACCTGTTAATTGATTCGTCGTAAAAAAGACATGGCTTTCCTGACCTTCCACCTCGTATTCAAAATCCCCGGAATGTGAAGCAAAAATAGGTTCAACCCCAGCAAAGTCAGCCTTTTCACCCGCTTTGTGTACCGGATGAGAAACAACTTTTTTCGCCTGATCCAGAATAAATGCGTAACCCTCTCTACCAATTTTAATCTGTTTAATATTGTCAGATAACGCTTTCAAATTTACATCTAGACCCACTACACCTCCTCCCTGTTGCAATGCAACAGAAATAGTGACGACGATATCCTTTGTTCCTGTATCTACATACGGTTCTGTAATAAACACTTTCCCGGGACTGTTCATTGCTTGCTTATACCAAATGCTGGTGCGGGGATCATATCCATCTGGAAGATCAAAAGGTGTAACTAGCATTTGTCCGTTTTTTAAGCCTACAAACGTGTGCAACATCTCAGGATGGAGCGACTGAAATGTGTTAATATTCTGCAACATTTGCGCTTGGTTTTCTCCAGATGTTCTCTCAAGCGTGGCGGCCAGATACTCAGCCTCCTTTATCGCAGGCTCTATCGTTCGGGTAATAAATTTATCCATTAATTCTATATTTTCTTTTGCACTGCGTACAATTTGTTCATTTACTTTCCGTTCTGCTGTCTTATAAGCGGTTATGCCAAGGACAAGCGTTGGAAGAAGCAAAAGGACGGCAAAAGCATAGATTAATTTGTTTTTAATTGTTTTTCGCACTTTTTTCATCACACTCTCCCCTATCTTCTATTTGGTAAATTCGTTTCATAATTTTATTTTTATCTAGGAATTAAGTTATCGGATTTTTTGTCTATAAATTTAGTCTTTTATAAGTTTTTTCTAACAAAGAAAAAAAGCCGCCTAAATAAGGCGGCAAAGAAAAAGGGGGAGAATATAGGGAGACACTTATTCCTATAACTACTTTTTATTCTTCCCCTTTTTACCCAGTTATAAACCTACCCCATTACGCTTTTTCGTTTTTTCATACGTAAGAATATTTTTGCAAGATGAGTTTGCTCGATTCATACGCACTGTGAAACGACAGTTCTGACAATTGCCCTTTGCCTTCGCACCAATCGCCCGCAAAGAATACATTTCGGTAATCCGGCAAATAAAGCGGCATCGGTTTCTGGGTCATCGTCCACTTAATCTCCTGCGCAGCGGCGCGCTTGGATACGCGTGGCACCACCAGCTGTTCACGCCAGCCGGCGAAGTGTTTATCATAAAGCGCTTCGATTTTTTCGTGATATTCCTGAATTTTTTCTTTATCTTTCAGATCTTCTTCTGTTAGGTATGCAATAGCCTGTAGTAATTGGCCGCCTTCCGGCACACATGTTTCGTCATAGTGTGAAATGTCGGTGATAAACATTTTATTCTTCTTATCGTAAATGTACGTGTATGGCACATCGATCCGCTTTGCTAAACCGACATCGTACACATATACATAACTCGGCTCATAGCTTGAGTATTGCTTAATAAAATGTTCGATTTTTGTACCTACTACAATTTTCTCCAGCTCTTTCGGCGGAATGCAAAACAGGAACTCATGGCCTCTGAACATCCCTTGTGTTGTCTGTACAGCTATCACGCGATCATTCTCTGCCTCCACCGCTTCCGCCTTTGCCTTCGTAATAATGGTACCACCATTTTCTTCGATAACGCGAACAAACTCATTAATAAGCGCTTGCCAGCCGCCGCCAATGTATGCAACTGGCTTGTTGGTTGTAAACAGGCGCTGATAATAATTAAAGAATACATCGGACGGAATTCGTTCCGGTTCCCGGGTAAAGAAGTTAGAGGAAGCAAGAGTTAACATCATATCCTTGACGTCAGGACTAATTTCTTTTTCCTCCATCCACTTTGCAATGGAGAGGTGCGGATGTCCTTTCTCCATATGCAGCATCGTTTTGAAAATTTCAAACGTGAATTTGATTTTACCCATGCTGTTCAATACGCAAGTGCTGAACAAACCTTGAATATTGGCAGGCACATCCGTTAATCTGTCACCGATGTCATATTTCGCCTTGTTGGGCTGAAAATCTCTCCAGTCGATGTGAATAGCTAACTCTTTCTCAAATTTGCGGAGCACGGAAGTATCGCGGCCATAAATCGCATGTGCACCAAAGTTAAACGCGAAGCCTTTAATTTTTAGCGTGACGGCCCTTCCACCAAGGTTACCGCGTTCTAATACAACAACTTTCTTTCCCTTCTTGGACAAATAAGCTGCGGCCGATAAGCCGGCCAATCCACCGCCTACAATAACAGCATCATAGTAGGTTGTTTCATGTGCTTCCATGTTGTTAACATCTCCCACTGTATGAGTTGATTTTACCCTAGATTGGTGTTGTTTTTATATTACCACCCAAGTACGTCATTTTACCTTCTTCAGATTAATTAGACAATAGCCTTTATATTATCAAATATGCTTTCGATGAAATAAAAAGCTGGAAATGTAAACACCCCAAAACCCGGTGGGCCCACAAAGAAGTCCTACGGTCTTTCCGCAGGACTTTTCCATATTTTTATGCACGGATTTCGTCGTAAATGAGCGGAGGAGCACTAACTGCATCTGGTGTAATTCTGTACGCATCCTCAATCATTCTCTTTACGTCGGCTATGTCTTCGCGATTGCTGTGAATCGCCACAAGCGGTTCACCTTTCTGTACGGTGTCGCCAACCTTTTTCCGCAGCACGGCGCCAACCGCCAAATCAATAGCTGAATCTTTGGTTGTACGACCTGCGCCGAGCAACATTGCTGCTGTGCCGATCCGGTCCGCCTGAATGGAAGCGATATAACCCTCTGCCGGCGCTGCCACTTCGAATACATATTTTGCTGTCGGCAATCTGGATGGATCATCGATAACTGAAGCATCTCCACCTTGAGCAGACAAAAATGTTTTAAACTTTTCAAGTGCCTGACCGTTCGCGATCGCTTCTTTTAATCTCTCTCTCGCTTCTTCCGGGCTTTGCGCTTTTCCTCCAAGATATACCATATAGCTGCCCAGCGTCAGGCAAAGCTCTTCCAAATCTTTTGGTCCATGGCCACGCAACGTATCAATTGCCTCTTTTACTTCCAGGGCATTGCCCACCGCATAACCTAACGGCTGGCTCATATCCGAAATGATCGCCATCGTCTGACGACCCACACGATTCCCGATATCCACCATCGCCCGCGCAAGTTCGCGCGCCTGTTCTAGCTCTTTCATAAGCGCACCGCTACCCGTCTTTACATCAAGGACGATAGCATCAGCGCCAGACGCGATTTTTTTGCTCATAATAGAACTTGCGATAAGCGAGAGCGAATTTACCGTCGCGGTAACATCACGCAATGCGTATAATTTTTTGTCCGCAGGAGTTAAGTTGCCGCTCTGTCCCACAACAGCGACTTTATTTTTGTTGACAAGCTCATTAAACTGTTGATTATCAATTTCTACATGAAATCCCGGAACTGATTCCAGCTTATCAATGGTGCCGCCAGTATGACCAAGACCACGCCCGGACATTTTGGCCACCGGCACGCCAAGCGAAGCTACCAGCGGGGCAAGAACAAGCGTCGTTGTATCCCCTACGCCGCCGGTGCTATGCTTATCCACCTTGATCCCCTCGATCGCTGACAAATCAATCTGATCGCCCGATTCCACCATCGCCATTGTTAAATGCGCTCGCTCCTCTTGTGTCATATCACGGAAGAAAATCACCATCGCTAGGGCAGACATCTGGTAATCAGGAATGTCGCCTTTCGTATAACCTTGAATAATAAAATCAATTTCCGCTTTGCTTAATTCTTTTCCGTCCCGCTTCTTTTCGATTAAATCAACCATCCTCATACGACAGACCTCCCTTTACTTTTCTTTACACAAGCATACCAGCCATTGCCGCACTTAACAGTGAAGCGAGCATACCGGCCGCCACGGCCCGCAGCCCGAGACGCGCAATATCCTGCCTCCGGTTCGGCGCTAGGCTTCCGAGCCCGCCCAAAAGGATCGCCATGGAGGACAGATTGGCAAAGCCGCAGAGCGCAAAACTGACAATCGCTACCGTTTTCGGTGTAAGATTCTTAATTTGCGGAGCGAAATCAGTATAGGCTACAAACTCGTTTAATACAAGCTTCTCACCAATAAAGCCTCCGGCCATGATCGCCTCAGACCATGGCACACCGACCGCAAATGCAAGAGGGGCAAAAATAAATCCGAGAATCTTCTGCAAAGATAATCCTTCGTAATGAAACCAGCCACCGATAATGCCCAATCCCCCGTTAATGAGAGCGATAAGCGCAATAAAAGCAAGCAGCATAGCTCCAATATTAAGCGCAAGGTGCAAACCGACGCTTGCGCCGCGCGCAGCAGCGTCAATAACGTTAACCGATTCCGAGTCCTCATCCATTTTGAACTCCAATTTGCTTCCCGGAGCGGTTTCCGGTATTTTCGTCTCCGGCACGAAAATTTTTGCAATCACAAGGCCGGCCGGTGCCGCCATAAAGCTGGCTGCCAGTAAATATTCCAATGGCACGCCAAGCAGCGAGTAGCCCACAAGCACAGAACCCGCCACCGAGGCCAGTCCACCGGTCATCACCGCAAACAATTCCGAATTGGTCATTGTCGCGATGTAGGGACGAACAACAAGCGGTGCCTCCGTCTGTCCGACAAAAATGTTTGCGGCAGCGGACATTGATTCCGCTTTACTCGTTCCAAGCAGCCACGACAACGCACCTCCGATAATTCGAATAATCAATTGCATAATGCCGAGATAATAAAGCACGGAAATCAGAGCGGAAAAAAAGATAACAACGGTTAATACCTGGAATGCAAATACGAAAGTAATTCCGGATTGGGGCGTATATAAACCGCCAAATAAGAATTTAACTCCTTCATTTGCGTAACCCGTAATTTCTGTAACGATCATCGTTAATTTTTCCAGCCACTTTTTCCCTGTTTCCCATTTCAGGACGATAAATGCAAATACTAGTTGAATCGCCAAACCACCCAGCACGGGCCTCAGTTTAATCGACTTTTTGTTATTAGAAAATAAGAATGCGATCCCGAGCACAACAAGAATCCCCAAGAGTCCCCATAACATGTTCACGCTATCCCACCTCTTCATTTATGTAATTTTATTGAATGAGCATTCATTCTTCTCAACATACTACATATGCTTTCTTTTGCCTAGTTTTCTATGCCAGCCTTGCCGCTTTCTCTTTATCCTTCCTTTTTATGCTGTCTGTTTATTCATCTTCTGTTTCCACTCTTACAACCAGCTGTGAAATCGCTTACATCCTTCTTTTCTATTTTACAATATATCACAATACTTTGTTCGATAGAATTATCTTAATTACCCATTTTATTCCTAATCATAAAGACAAAAAAAAATCCACTGCCGTTCTTGCAGTGGAAAAATAAGGGGGAGAAAGAGAGAGAGAAAAATTTTTAAAGCTAATAATTATATTATTCCCAAAAATGATTTTGGCTAAACCTATGCATCCACTATTTCTGAATTTCTATGCTATTGGTTTGTACAGGAGGCACGATACTGGGTGGTTGTACGCCCGGAATTTCGCTTCCTGTCGGCCGTCCTTTGCCGTCATAGTAAAATTGGGGCACATTTCCGACGATAAGCGCGTTTGAAACTGGGATTTCCATTTTTACAATCGCCGGCTGCGTTGCAAAAGGAATCACAATTTTTACCTTTGTCTGGATAATAATAACAACTGTAATCAATACCATGTTAATGCCTGCTTCTTTCATTCTCGGTTCCAATTCGACATGCACGCTTCCGAATGGTACAAGCGTAAGTGGCAAGTCGGGGCCTAGTTGTGCCAACAAATTGCTCTTCAGCGCCTGACCTAGCGGAAGTGTCTGCGGCACCTCTTCTAAGTTTTTCAACGCATGGGTCACATTTTCCATCGTGTCCAACGCAATACGCGTATATTCATTATGGTTAAAAATGGCGGCCTGGATTTTTCCCTCTTTATCTTCCTTTAGCTGCACAAGTTCTTTAAAGTTAACATCTTTAATTATTTTTTGACCGATAGCATCATGAATCACTTTGGTCGCTAGTTGCTCCGTCCGGATGCGGGCGATTTCACGAATGGCCGGCTCTATATTTTTCTCTATATAGTAGAATGTTTGAAAAGTAAGACCCAAAAAAATCAGGAGGGAAATTAAAAACATATATTTCGAAGGGATCGGGGAACGAACGTTTCTTCCGCGCCATCTCTTCCTTCCCATGTTTCCACCCCCTTGCTGCAATATATGCCCAAAGCCGGCAGTCTAGGACTAAAAGACATTCTATCCAGCACCGCTTTTACCAAAGTGGAGCGAACAGAATAGCTTCTTTGTGGAAAGCGGGAGCAAACAAAAAGCCTGAAAGCACCGCTTTCAGGCCGGAAGAAGTATAACGCCACAAAATATACCAATATTACTTTAGTTTACCATAGAGATATGCGCGCGCTTGTTCAATCAACACAGCCGCTTCTGCGCGTGTAATATATTTAGCTCCACGGAAGGTGTTATCCGTATATCCTTTCATCACTTTCTTGTCTACCAGAGCAGAGACGCTGCCGACCGCCCACACCGGTATTTGATTAAAATCATCAAGCTTTTGCGCGGTGTCGACTTTTGTCACATCCAGTTCTAGCAGACGTGCCATCATAACTGCCGCCTCAAAACGTGTAATGGGCTTATTCGGTGCAAACTTGCCCTGATATCCGGTGACATAACCTGCTTGATAAGCGGAAGCAACTTGCTGATAGAACCATTGATACTTATGCACATCGCTAAAATCAACAATTGCATTTTCATTGAACTTGCCAAACGCCTTGTTGGCCATTGTTACAAATTCTGCGCGGGACACTTGTTTGCCTGGTCTAAACGTTCCGTCTTTATAACCGGACACAATCCCTTCTGCTACTAATTTATCCACTGCGGGTTTCGCCCAGTAAAAGTTGTCGAAGTCTTTGAAGTTGGCCGCGGAAGCTACAGAAACCACACTTAGTGACAAACCCATAGCCAACGCTAGCTTGGTAAATTTTCGTTTCATGATGAAAACCCACCTTTCCCTTACTATTTTCATATAAATAAAGCCTGCTTACGCCGCTTTATTTCTACCAGTAATTTTTTATGTTATCACCATCCAATCTAACGTATCCTGATGGCCTTCGGAAGTTAGCAAACCAGTAAATATATGGTTCCCACTTAATTATTTTCTTCGAGCTAAATAACGTGTTTATGGGGGGCATCCGTAAAAAATTAAAAAACCCCCAACCGTCCTTATGGCAGTTAGGAGTTAATAGCAAGATGTATGTAAATAAATACTCCGCTTATTTCAAGATGCGCTTCGCGCCTACATAACGTTTTCCCCAGTAATATTTATCATTAATATCATTAATAGCAACACCACGGCCGCTGGAAGAATGAATAAATTTCCCGTCTCCAATATACATACCCGCATGTGTTACAGGAGCACGACGGGACGTCTTGAAAAATACCAAATCACCCGTACGTAACTGAGAACGAGAAACCGGTGTTCCTCTCTGATACATAGCAGCTGCCGTACGCGGCAAAGAAATCTTTTCTCTTTTGAAGAGATAATTCAAAAATCCGGAACAGTCAAAACCACTTTTGGTGGTTCCCCCCCACTTATAAGGCGTTCCTATTAAACTTTTTGCTATCTCCACAAGAGAATTTTCGGCTGCGGAAGCTGTACGGGTACCTATAGGCGCAAACAAAGCGCTAAGAGCGATTGTCCCAGAAATCGCAAATATCATAATTTTCTTTTTTTTCATAGCCTAGTTTTACTCCCTTCATGCCTACGAGGTTAGTTGACGGGTTAAGAGGAGAAGGTCTCTTTCCGCTTGCACGGATCCACCCCAAAAATAAATTGTCCCCCGTTCCACGTTACTGTGGATTCGGCAAGTAAAATTTTCTATATAATAGGCCACCTCTTATAATTAAGGAAATCTTTTTCTTTCTATCTCTTTCCACTAACAACGTTTACAGTTTATCGAATTATATCGAAAAAGAGAAGAATTAGAAGAAAAAGTTCACAATTTAGACACATTTTGTTGAATTTTTTTGCAACCTATCGAAATATATCTGTATATTAAGCTGATGTTTACTCGATATGAAAGGAAACGGGGCAAGCAACACGCTGCCACGGTCTATCCGGTATGCCTATCATGTTTGCGCCGTCTCTAGCATAGCAAAATGCGAAGGCTTTCTCTTCATGTTTTCCCCTCCCTTTCCCTCTCGCTCCTGCTCTTTCGATTCACTTTACGCAAACAAAAACCCCTGCTTCCTCTTGGTTAGAAGACACGTTTTCTGACAAAACCATATATATAATGAAAGGACATTCTATCGAGATTATCGTAAAATTACGGTAAAGCATTCTCAAAAAGGAGATGAGCATATGAAAGCTCCCTCGCGAACTGACGTTTCTCCCGCCCTTTGGACCCGGGATTTTATATTGACAACCGTATCGAACCTATTTCTGTTTACCAGCTTTCAAATGTTAATCCCAACGCTTCCTGTATATGTGGAGCAAAGCGGTGGCAACGAATTCTCTATTGGGCTTGTTATCGGGATTTTTACCGTATTCGCTCTGCTTGCTCGCCCGTTCGCCGGAAAAGCACTTGACACGCTCGGCAGGAGAAAAGTAATGGCTATCGGTCTGCTTATTTTCATTCTTTCGGTGGCAGGTTACTACTGGACAACAACCGTATTTCTTATTTTAAGTCTGCGAGTCATTCATGGCATCGGATGGGGAATTGCTACCACCTCCTTCGGAACGGTCGTCTCTGACATTATTCCGGCGCAACGACGTGGAGAAGGCATGGGATACTATGGCCTTTCTTCTACGCTGGCGATGGCGCTTGCACCGCTGTTTGGCATCTGGCTTGTAGAAAAAACCGGCTTCGGAATGCTGTTTTTTGTTTCTACATTGCTTGCTGTGATAAGCTTTCTGCTTTCCCAGATCATTCGCTATCCAGATGTTTCTGTTTTCGTTCCTTCTCCGGAGCCAAAACATCGTAACCGACTCGATGAATGGTTAGAGGTAAAGGCGCTATTTCCTTCATTTCTTGCAATAATGCTCGGGCTTACATATGGCGGGATTGTTACCTTTATTACGCTGTTCGGCAAAGAAGCAGGAATTACAAACGTAGGATGGTTCTTTCTGACTCACGCTCTCATGGTTATGATCGTCCGTCCTGTGGCGGGCAAACTGTTTGATCGGCGTGGACACGTATGGATCCTGCTGCCAGGGGCATTCTTCACAGCTGTAGGATTGCTGTTTTTATCTTATTCCAATAATTTGTTGTCACTTATTCTTGCTTCTGTATTCTACGGCATCGGGTTTGGCGCTATTCAGCCGACCTTACAGGCGTGGACGATTAACAGGGTGGCACCCAACCGGCGTGGCGCCGCCAACGGCACGTTCTTCTCCGGATTTGATCTGGGAATCGGCGCGGGTGCTATGCTGCTCGGCACCATAGCAACGGCAACCAGCTACGCGGTCATGTATCGTATTTCGATTGTATTCATGGGACTGTATCTTATAACATATTCGCTTTATCTGGCTAAGAGTGCAAAAAAAAGCGCCTAGGTTCTCATGTTAAGCAACTTATCCATTCACCTCTTCTTCCCGGGCTTGATTGATTTTTTGCGCGATTTTTCCTTTTGTACTGCAACAAAGCCGTTAAAAAGTGGAAAAGAGCACACAACTATCTTGTGTCTTAAGCGACCAAGATGTTTTGTGTGCTCCGCTTAGAGAACAGCTTTGCGATCGAGTTTACTTTTTAAGCAATTAAGCAACAGAAAGAAGGGAAAGTTCGTGAATAGCGAACGGACAAAACATGTAGCCCAACGCCCTAAGCGCTTTTTTATTTCTTCAAATGCCGATCCATCTCAAATCCAGGCAAAGAATGTTCCATATCATGGAAAATACGTTCAAGTTGAAAGGCCACGCTGCGAATTTCATCCTGTGCGTATTCTTCCTTACGCAGCGTCACGAAATGGGCCAGTCCGTACATGTTTGCATAAAACGGCAATCGGCGCGCGTTAGCGTTCAAGACAACATATGGCGCGATGCCAATTAAGCCGTTCTCCACCAATTCATTGTACAATCGGTGCGACTCTGCCCGCATAGTCAGCAATGTATTGATGATGCGCTCCGCTTCTGGCGTGCCGGATGCTTCCACTGCTTCTTGTGGAAGAATCAAGCCGTAACGCGTATCCGGAAGTTGAAGTGAAAAGTCGAACGCACGATGCCGGATAATCTGGTGATGACAGCCTTCGGAGCATGTCACCGCCACACGCTTACCAAATGCGCGCATGATGGCGGGAAGTTCGCTGAATCGGTTCATCTTTGCCAGATCGCCCAGCACCATATCATCCGAGCGTGTAAACGCAAGCGCTGCGGCGTCTTTCGTCACTTCCACAAACGGGCCGTTATACACCGGCAATGTTTCCGGTTCCTGCACACGACGCTGATAAAACTCTGCCATATAAGAGCAAAGATACGGCGTCGCTTCCGTATGGCTGATAAGCGAAGGCAGCACTTCGGTCGTATGCTTGCGAATTTTCTGCGCTATCTCCACCACTTCGCTGCTATACCCTTCATGTGATAGCATTTCCGCAATCGCGTCGGAAATGGCACGAGCATTGCCGGTGACAGCTACGTTTGATTTAGTGGCCAGAGGCAGCACATTGCGCGCATTTTCATACGCAAGCTTTTCTACAGCACTGTCTTTCATGCCAGGGTGTTTTGCTTTAAGCAAGGCAAAGAAAAGCGGAACAAGCTCTTCATATTTCCGAAAGCATTCTTTGCCAAAGGTGATATAGTGTTCCTTTAATTCTGGATGCTGATCCAATTCCCGCGGAACAACGAAGTCCTGCGGCTTCTGGTAGCGAAGGCTAAATTCCGTAAAAGATAGCCATTTCGCCGCCTGCACCGTTTCTAGAATTTCTGTAAACCAGCGAGATACACCTTCAATGCAGAATTGGGCAAAAGCATGCTCTTTAATGCTGGAATGACCGTAATCAACCCCCCACTTCTTCATGAAACCACCAGCATGTGCCGCCGATTCTTTAAACATCGAAATCATGTCAACATCCGGCAAATGCAGCATATCTTCTTTAATTAAATCGTACAAATTATCACGGAAGCTGCGCGGACTGCGGCTTACTTTCGCAAAAACAGTGCCGACAACTTCGGTCGGCACATTCTTAATCGCGTATACGTTATCTTCCGTACTTGTGACATAGTTCTCTAACTTCATATTTTGTTTCACCTCATCCTATAGCTACAAAATTGTATCACATTGCACAATCATCAGCGTTGATTCCCTAGCAAGATCAATCTCGTAGTATGGCTCCGCGCTGCTTCCATCCGGATTTTTAAGAATTCGTACAACCGGACGCCCCGGCAAATCCCGGTTATAATCTACCACAACGCCTGTAGCTCCGTTGCTCAGCGTCACTGCAAGCCCAACTGGGTAAATCGCTACTGTTTTGTGGAATGCTTCAACAACCTTCTTCTCGAACTGGGTTCCAGAACCTGTGTAAATTATCTCCATAGCCTTATGAGGAAGCATCGCACTGCGGTAGACTCTGTTGGCTGTCAAAGCGTCAAACACATCACATACGGCCAACAAGCGGGCATATTTATGAATGTTGTCCCCTTTTAACCCGCGCGGATAGCCTGTTCCATCCATCCGCTCATGATGCTGGTACGCGCAATGCGCGCTCAATAGCGGAATTCCCTGCTGATGGCGCAAATATTCAAATCCATATTCCGCATGTTTTTTCACCTGAAAAAATTCCTGATCCGTAAGCTTACCCGGTTTATACAAAATTTCGCGCGGAACCATTAGCTTTCCGATATCATGCAGCATTGCTCCCATACCGAGTTCGAGTAATTCTTTATCATTATAACCTAATTCTAACCCAACAGCAGTAGCGTAAATGGTTACATTTAAAGAATGGGCATAAACATAATGATCCTGTATGTACATATGACTCAAAAGTCCCATCGCCCTATGGTTATGCTTCAAATCACTAAGAATCGCTTCAAATGCGGTACGAAATGCGGCAAGTGTGCCGGGGGACAGGCGTGCCTTCCACTTCTGTTCCGCATGAATAATCTCATTAAATCCGCGATAAATCATTTTCGCCGCTATTTGCCTCGTTTCAGCCGAAACCGCTTCGTTCCTTTCAACATCCGCAGTTGCTTCATCGTGTATGTATAATGCATAAATTCCTTTTTGTTCTAACCTTTGAATCATACTGCCTGTCAGTATCATGTCGGTATTGAGCA
The DNA here is from genome assembly GCF_900099925.1 of Aneurinibacillus thermoaerophilus. Taxonomy (GTDB): domain Bacteria; phylum Bacillota; class Bacilli; order Aneurinibacillales; family Aneurinibacillaceae; genus Aneurinibacillus; species Aneurinibacillus thermoaerophilus. The sequence continues at coordinate 42,969 of NZ_FNDE01000022.1, forward strand.
ATATAGTTCCCTGATCTGTGCAAATCGGCTGCGCCAATCTCATGCCTGGCCGGCAATGACGAATCGAGATTAATCTCATACTTCTTAACTCCCTATTACTATCTAGTCTCTTTTTCTCATTATACCTATCCAAAGGTAGGAAATATATTGTATAAATGACCTAAAAAAAACTTTCCTATAGGAAAGCTTTTTTACATCATTGCAAGTATCGCGTCTTTTCCTTTCATTCCCGGAACAATTCCCTGTTCAGCCGCCGCCGTAGTCACCGATTCAAGGGGCGCCTCTAACAATTGCTCAATAGTCCTCACGTCCAGCGCGCGGCCCGCAATAATTCCCCTGCTTGCCAGTCGTTCATTCAACAGGGCAATATCAAGTGCGCCACACATAATATATCCTTTTTCTGTCGTTATGATTAACAAATTCGTTTTCGGAAGCTGGACGGAGACCGCTGTGACCTGATGGCCATTCAACAGCAAAGGCCTCATCTCAATCATAACATTTTTTTCCTCCTTGTGCCTTTTCCTTTCCCTTAATACAATATGTCATCAGCCCAAGGAGAGTGACTCATTAATGATATCTTTGCTGTCTCAACGGTTCTGGACGAACGTCTCCTACACCTTCCTCGGCCATTTTCATTCGCAGCATTTCCATTAAATAAAGGCCAAGCATCTGATAAATTTCTGTTTCCTGCATCTCCTGAATCCACTGCAACAATTCTTCTTTGCTCTGCCCGTGAAGAAGACTCATTACAATAGCCGGAACGTCTTCTTCCTCTCCTACCAGTTTGTCGCGATAAAGGTTGTAGATATTATCGACTAACTTCATGAATGAAACTACCCCTTTCCTATCTGTCCGCCGGTACAGGCAGTTCTTTTTCTATATGCACATGACTTCGTACTTGATAAACTGATACACTTTTGCCGTTCATTGTCGTAGTATAAATATGGAAACATCAAACAAGATGTATATAGTATTCCCTGTTTACTCAGCATACCAATGCCTGTTCAACGATTTTTCCAGCGCTTCTTTCGTACGTAATTGCTTCTCCAGAACATCGCGCAAAAACTCAGGGAGATAAAATTTCGTTCCCAATCCTTTTTGGAAAGTAGGAAAAACAATCCCAAAAGTAAACATATCAATTGTTCCAACAGAATACAACTGTTTTTTCCGTAACGGGCGTCCTTGTACCTCTACTCGAACGATTCTTCGGCCTACCGGTGCCAAAGGATTGTAGTAAATATCGGCCCCATCCACACACAAACATCCAAGCACTTTGCCTCGGAATCCAAATCCCTGGATTTGTTTTTTTATAATTTCCTCATTTAGGGACTCTTCCAATATGTCCAGCAATTGCTCGCCTGTCAGTTTCATCCGGCAAGGATTAATCGGATGCGGACAAAGTGAAAGAATATCCTTACGGGTTATATTTCCCTTCTCAAGGGAAAACAAAAGTGTACCTGAATTGACAATTCCGATTTCTGCATCGACCCAAGAACGCAGTCCAGCCGCAAGCAAATTCCCCAGCGGTGATTCTTCTTCCCATGATACAGGAAGATCGTATTCTAAACGAGCAACGACCTCTCCCATAACCTGCTCAGCATGCCTTCTGTGCCTATCAACAATCCGTTCCACTTTCCCATCCGGTTTGTATAGGTGAGTGGGTAAACAACGGGCCTCAAGTTTACAAATCGTTTTTTTTAGCTTGTCATATGTAATCGTGACATGTCCTATATTCTGCCCGAACTTACCTGTCTGGCAAACAAGCGTATGGTTTATCCGTTCCCCTTCTGCAAGGTACGTATGTGTGTGGGCGCCCAGAATAACATCGATTCCATCAATATTACGGGCCATTTCCACGTCCCATTGATAGCCGACATGAGACAGCACAATAATGATATCAACATAAGGCCGAATGCTAGCCACCTGTTCGGCGACGACACGCGTGGGATCAAGCGTGATAAATCCTAATAGCTTATACACTTCGGGAAAAGAAGCGGTAACTCCAATCCAGCCAACCGTAAAATCACCGTACTTTGTAATCGTATAGGATCGTAAAAAAGGTGGAGGCTGTTTCGTTTTTGCATCCAGCAGGTTAGCACAGATGACAGAAAAAGCCGCGTTCCGATACAATTCATTAAACTTCGGTCTCGGAAATGTAAGTCCTTCATTGTTGCCGATGGTAACAAAATCATACCTGGTCTCATTCAATACGTCCACATTGACCTGTCCCCAGGTGGCTTCTGTTTGTAGCCGCATCCTGTCCATGTGGTCGCCCAAATCTACCGTAACGACGGGGTACCCTTGCTTTTGTAGTTCAAGCCGGAGCTGTTTCAAGCCTGTTGCGATGCGTGCCATCTCTTCAAAATGGCTGTGCAAATCATTCGTGTGCAATATATGCAAGGTGTTTTTTTTGTTTAGCCCCATACACTTCCCCCTTACACCAGTCCTTGCCAAAGCATGCGAACAGCGATCAGCAACAATACAAAACGAAGAATACGCTCAAGCCATTTTCCAGAAAGCTTGCGCGACAAGCGGCTTCCGAGATTTCCGCCAAGCCAGGCGCCAGGTGCGGTGGCAATAACTGCGCTCCATACAATATGTCCAAGCGTAATATGCGTTACGCTACCTACAAGCGAAGAAAGCAAAATGACAAACATGGATGTCGCCGCAGCCACATGAGGCGGAAAACGGAACAGCACAAGTAAAAACGGCACAAGCAATGCTCCCCCACCAATGCCAAATACACTGGATAGAATGCCGACCAAAAAAGCGATACCGATAGCAAGAGGTTTAGAATATCCATATGTATATACATGACCACTTATATCCGTGTATGTTCTTGTTGTTTTCCAGTGCCCATTTTTGGGCCGCAGTTTCGAACGGTACGTTAAGATGAACAACATCAACAACATGAACAGTCCATAATATATGTTAAAAGATTCTTTATCAAAAAAAGCGGATAACCAGGCTCCAATAACAGCGCCAGGCGCGCTTCCGAAAAAAAACAAAAGAGCGCTTGAAAAATCAATCAGCTTCTGTTTAGCGTAGCTGATGCTGGAAGATAAAGCTGTAATAATAATTAGTATCAGCGAAGTGCCGATCGCTAGTTGCGGCGTAATCTCGGGTGCCCCCGGAACAAGTTTCGACAAATAAAACAATGCCGGTACAAGAATAATTCCTCCGCCAAGCCCAAGCAAACTTCCGAACGTACCCGCTACCACCCCGACTAGCGTCAAGACTAACCATCCCATTTCTCAATCCACTCCACTCTTCATTACCTTCTTCTACGTCTGTGCTTTTTATTATCATATCACATAAAAAACTCCCAAACGAATCGTTTGGGAGTTTTTCTTCACAACACTCACGCCGATTAACCGATCGAGCCTTCCATTTCGAATGGGATGCCACAAACCCGTATACTTCCGCTCCTGGAATCCCTTCTTTCAACGCATGAGCGGCTGCCTCCTGTCATCATAACGCATTCAGTTTCAATAATAAACTAACCGACACGCAGCCAGGCATCGCTGTTTCAAGGAACTATTTGCTCTAACATTTCATGTAATACACACGCTTCCCTTTTGTTACATATTAACATGTAGCAAGGATGGTAAAAAATATTTCTATTTCATTAAGAAATCACATTTTATAGAATCTATAACCAGGAAGTTTGGTATCCTTAGTATGGTAGACATAATCGGGGTTAACTTCAATGGTAAAACCTTCTCTCAAACTGCCTGTAATTGTTCCCTCAGTGATATATTTACCGATTGACCCTCCCGATTGTGGATATCCTGAAACTACAATCCAATCGCCACAATTTTTGCATTTAAAGAATGTACCTGTGAATATATAGTCTCCAGTATTCTCATCTTTAACAACTGCTGTTCCTTTGGCTGCCATTCTATGAATACCATCACCATATGGGCAATCTCCCTCCTCAGCATGAGCATGATAACCTTGCCCTAACAAAAACACAGAAAATATCACAGAAAAAACAAAGGTAGACAATAGAATTTTTTCAATTTCATAATTACCACTTTCCTTCCTTTGAATTTTTAACATATAACTAATGGAAAGCTACGTAGCTATTCAATCTTAAATCAGGTACCTATCTATAAATTTAATATATTAAGAAAATAAGATCAAATATATTTTTACATATGATACAAAAAATGATAAATTTATAATAAATTGTAAATCTTTTATGTAAATACTATAAAAAAATCCACGTCACCCAAACAAACAGCAAGGTTCATAGCTATTTGCATGCTATTGTTTGTTTCCAGCTTCTTTTCTTTCAGATAAATAAAAAACCTCCCGGATTTTCCGAGAGGCTTATGACAAGTCCCAATACCTTGCGTATCACATACTATGCAATGTGGAGAGTTTTATTGTAGGTTTCTTCCATTTCATTGTTGCTCTGCCATTTGTACAAGACGCTTCGTAATCTCCCCACCTACAGAACCGTTTTGATGTGATGTTGTATCCGTCCCTAATACCACACCAAATTCAGCAGCGATTCATATTTCATTTGGTCTAGGGCGGCTCTTGCCTGTGGAGCCAGTAATTGTACGTGATGATTAAAAACGACGCATTAGCGCTGATGATTTCAATTTATCAAACACGATCATTAACGCTCAAACCACTCATAGAATATGACAATTACACATTTCATTCATCAAATAAAATCATAGAAAGTCAGTTCATTTAGGCACAAATTAGGCATAAGACTTCTTTGAAATCTAATTGTTTAAGTTAACGTTTTCTTATTTTAACTATCCAACTTAGTGTAGCCTATCCACCAATCTGTATTTTAAAAAAGAAAGAGGCTTTTAAAGAGACTCTTCCTTTTTCTAAGAACGTCGAAGGCATTTATATTTTTTTAAACCATAGTCGGAAAAATATTCTTAAATGCAAAAAATACAATTAATGTAACTGCTACCTGTCCCATAATAAGAGTTGCATACATTGCTCTTTTTTTCTTATCACTATTTTTTCTTTATTTTCAAAATACTTTGTTAATAAATATTCAGTTGCAAAACAAGTAAAGTTAGCTATAAATAAAAATAATAAAGTAATATATAAACTATTTTCGTAATTTTTAAAAGAAGTTGAAAATAGTATAATAGTTATCCCCAAAAACACATAAGAAAAAGAAAATTTTTTAAAGAAATTCACTATACCACTCCTTTATTAACAGAGTAAACTTGCTAAGTAATATACAGTAGCAATAATGAACGGGATACCAGCAGATAATCCGCCACTAATACCAAGTAAAGCATCTGTAGCTGCATAAGCTGCATAAGAGCCACTGTAAATTAATCCAATAGCACCTAATACATCACTACAAGAAATTGCTTTAGTTGATATTACATTTGGATCAGGATATTTTCCAGATTGTATATCTTCATATTGACCTTTCACTTCATTTTAAAAATCATTCATTACACCTTCGTCATTCTCATTAACCATTATATCATTATAGTTATCAATATTTTTCTGAAATTCATCAATATCCAATGGATAGTCCAATTCTTTAAGACCTTTATCTAACTTTTCAGGAGCAACTATTTCCATTAGTATATTACCGTTTTCATCTTCATCAGTTTTCAAGTAATCAATCGCGAGTACAGCCACTTGAAAATCTTTTTCATTCCATAATTCACCTACTTCTTTTGCGTGGACAGATACTTGTCCATTAATAGAAAGTGTGAAAACGAAAGCCATTAATAATAATCCAATTTTCTTAAAGTATTTTATCATGTTCTGATTCTCTTTTTTTCGTATTGTCCCTTGTCAAAATAATTGAACAAACTAAAAATCAAATTCAAAACTTTTAAAATATCTTATAAGAAGCACTTCTTGAATAGAAGATAGCATACAATTTTTGGATAGTCTATATAAAATCTATAAAAAATTTAATTTTATTAAAAATTATTAATATTAAATTTTAAATGTTAATTTTAAAGTTGTATCCATTCCCTAATTTATCTACCAATTTTTGCAGGAAGATAGGATGGATGCAATCCTAGTAGATACTGAATACAATGGAAAATACTTGCAAAAATTTGAATTATTTTCAGAAAGTTATTATGCAGTGTTTCCTTTGAATCACAGATTTAATAATCAAAAAACAGTGAGGCTTGAAGAACTATGTAAAGAGCCACTCATTATTCATCAAAGTCCTTGTGACACGAGGAAACATATTATTAAACAAATGGATTCCTTAGGTCAAAAACCAAACATTTTAAATGAATTAGATTTCAGTGACTTTATTCTCGGGTCTGTTTCATCTGGAATGGGGGTAACCATAGTACCTGAACTAATTGCCAACAATATCGGACATTTGAATTTATCAGCTTTACCAATCACTAATTTTGGGAGAAACAGAACTATATCACTACTTTCTAAAAATAAACGATTAGGTTTAAAGTTGCATCAAACCTTAACTAAAAATTACAATTAAGAACAAGAAAAGGGTTATATGGCTTTTTAACGGCACAGCATAACCCTCATATTATTATTTATTTGTGAGCGATTATAATTCATCCTACATATACAAATCCTATTGTCTATTCAGAACCTTCTTTAATTTTAACATTTTGGTTTTGATTAAGCACTAGTGAAAATGCTAAAAATAGGATTCCAAGAACAATGAATAAAGAAGTTGAATTTAGGAAATTAACTCCTACAATACCAGCCCCTATTGCCATGCCACAATATCGAACGAAATTAAATAAACCTAACGCTAATCCTCTTTCGTTTGTATATTGATTACTAATCATAGTTGAAAATAATGGTGATGAAAATCCTAATAAAACTCCATAAATAAATAAAACGATACTAAGTATAATGATATTTTTTTCAAGAATAATACCAAATAAAATAATAAGAATTGGCATTAGAAACAAAGTTACATGATATAATTTTTCTAAATCGAATTTTCTCTGTAACTTTTTAAATAGAACACTACCTAAGATCATACTTACCGTTAAAGGTAAATATAATAATCCAATAATCTGTAAAGAGACTTGATAATGGTCATGCAATAAAACAGGTAAATATGTCAGTATTGAAAAATAAATCAGGAAAGTCAAAAAACCAACTCCAATGACATTCATTCCTTTTTTATTTGACCACAAAATTTTATATCTTTGATACATATGACGTTCTTTTCTATCATCAACTGTTTGTTGACCATTCAGTGTTGGAAGTTGATACCCCAGAAAAATCAATAATATCATCGAAATAATGAATAAAAATAAGAATACACCCGAGTAACCATAGTATTGCCCGATGAAACCTCCTAATATTGGTGCAAGTGCTGGGGCTAACGTTAATAGGATTTGGTATGTTCCCATTGCATCCCCTCGTTCTTCCCCTTCAAATAAAATCGCAATCACATTCACTGCGATTAACGGGATCATCGCTGTACCAATCGCTTGAAACATTCGTGCGATAAAAAATACAACGAAATTTGTTGTGAATGCACAGAATAAAATAGAGATACTTGTTAATATGAGACTAAACACTAGTAGTTTCTTCTGGTTTTTTGTATCAATGAACGTTCCTAAAATTACTTGCATGATTGCAGTAATAAAAATAAAACCACTAACCGTTAAATTCACCCAAAAAATTGTAGTTTCGAAAGTGTCTCGGATGAGAGGTATCATGGGTGAATAAATGTTTTGGTTTAAGGAAGCAAAAAAAGCAGAGATACTTAATAAAAGAAGAATAATTTTATTTTTTCGTTGATTACTCTCACTCAATTTCCTCTCTCCTCCTACTTAAGAACTTCATCTTTCAAATGACTTGTAAGAGTATTTAAAAAGATAATAATTGTCTCAAGTTGTTCTTTCGTAAAAGAATTTAGAAGCGACAAGTATTGATCTTCAGCTTCTTTATGCAATCTATCATGAATTGAAGCCATTATTTCTCCTTTTTCAGTTAAAACATAAAAAATTTCCTTTTTGTTTCCCTCATTTTGTCTTTCATCAATAATACGATGCTCCAATAGTTTTTTGATTGCCTTAGTAACCGCTGGTTTAGATACATTAAGTTCCTTAGCCAAATTTGTATTATTCATTCCGTGTTCTTTAAGAAGTGCAACGATATGAAATTGCGTGAGTGTCCAAGAAACGCCAAACAATACATTTCTCTTATTGCTTGATTCAGCCTTTCTAATAGATTCCCTTGTAGTGATTAATTCTTGTAATGCTTTTAAAACTTTCTTTTTAGTACTTTCCATTTATACATCTCTCCTTTGTTAACTGGTTAACAATATCATAAAGGAGTTTTTTATTGATGTCAAGAAATCTAAAAAGGCTTCTGTATTATTCAGTTTTTATAATACAGATACTAATTTGACTATACCGAAGCATAAATCAGACAAAAAAATTGTCACAAAAGTTGTTGTGACAAGGATGTAAGTCAATTATCGGATTTAACCTCCTACTTCTAGTTGATACACTATATAAAAAAACTATAAAGCTTCGTAAATACAAGTAAATTAGATACTGTAACAATTAAGCAAGAGAGCAAGGTATATTTTACTCGCTTTCTTGCTTGAGTTCTTTTTTCAACAAAACTAATTCTGATAAATGACCTTTTAACTTTTCTTCAAAAAAAATAGCTTTATACAAATCTCCGCCATTTTTGATTTTTGATATTCCTTCAATAACTTCTTCTATTACTTCCATAACACCTTGCAACTCAAATTCTCGTTCTGAATATACATCAAATACCGACAGACTTGTATCAATATAATCATCTATCGTTAAATTCTTTTCACCTTTACGATCTGCTCCCCAACCCATACGCTGATATTCCGTACCACCATCTACAAAAATTGCACCGCATTGACAACTTTTAAAATCATGCGTATATTTTGATGAAATCACATCGTCACATATTTTTCAGCGAATTCGATTGACGATTACTTTAGCTACCATTTCTTTCCCTCCTACATCTCATGATTATATCCTTCTAACATTCTATCAAACTCTGCAATATGACGCTCATTTTGATAGTCATGATATGTCTTTCGCATTGTCTTGTTTAAAAGAAACATTGCTTGTCGTAGCTCACTCCCTTTTGTAAGTGGATTAAAATAATAATAATACTTTCCATTTCTGATTCCACTTGTTCTTTTTTTAGGACGCTCCACTTCTTTTTGATACTCTCTCATTTGTGTAAGCACTGCATTTCCCATACGCTCATAAAGTTCATCCAGCTTATTTTCTTTATAGGAAGAATCACTACCTTCGCCGTATAAACGCTTATTTACTGCTACTTGTTCGTCTAATAATGTTTCTAGTTCCTCCATCTCTTCCGCATGATATGTTTCCAAATACAGTGTAGAGAGTTGGTCAATATAAGGATGTGCCTTATTGACGGACTGGTAGCCATAAAACCATTCTTTCCTATCATTTGGCAATTTATCTATCGCTTTTAAAAATAAGTCTTGCATTTGTTTATGTTGACGTAAATCAAACACTTTTAATTCCTTTGCATTATCACGAATTAGTCCGTCAATCTTTTTAAAAGAAGCATTCCTGTAATGAATGAAAATGCGCTTGGATAAAAAAAGTACCTCCTGTTAACATACAGAGTGTCACCGGCCGTGACCTCGAAATAGCAGAGGAGGTACTCATCATGAATTATAGCCAAAACCAACGCATTTCTCAAATTACAGAATCGACCTTGATTGTAGGCGTAGATATCGCGAAGCACAAACACGTAGCACGCGCACAAAATGACCGTGGGCTTATGTACGGGAAAGCTTTTTCCTTTTTAAGCACGCGCCAGGGATTTGAAGCATTTTGTCACTGGATGAAAAGCTTGATGACAGAACACGAAAAAACAGAGGTCATTGTGGGAATGGAGCCAACGGGACATTATTGGATGACCTTAGCGGCTTTCTTACGAAGCCGCAGGATTCCGGTTGTGGTCGTCAATCCGATGCATGTGAAAAAGTCAAAAGAGCTGGATGATAATTCACCGACCAAGAACGATCCAAAAGATGCACGCGTGATTGCACAGCTCGTCAAAGATGGACGGTACTCTGCACCTTATTTCCCGACCGGTGTCTATGCCGAGCTACGGGAAGCTGTCAAAATACGAGACCACCTCTCAAACGAGCTTCAACGTATTCAAGCCAAGGTGCATAACTGGCTGGATCGCTATTTTCCAGAATTCTTAACGGTGTTTACAAGCTGGGAAGGCAAAGCGGCATTGGAGACGCTCAAACGTTTTCCACTGCCTCAAGATATCATCCAGATAGGCACATCCGGCATTTTGACCACATGGCAGGAAAGCATCGCAAGAGGCTTACGCCCGAGACGAGCCCACGAGCTTGTAGAACAGGCGAGACATTCTGTTGGCCTGCGTGAAGGCACAAAGATGGCAAGGCTCGAACTGCGAACATTGCTTACAACCTACGAAGTAACGCAACAACAGCTTGAACAAGTGATGAAGGAAATCGAAGATTTACTAAACGACATTCCCGGTGTACAGCACATTCTTACGATTCCGGGTATGGGAATCGCCACGGTTGCCGGCTTTTTCGCAGAGGTTGGCGACTTGTCCAGATACCAGCACCCTCGTCAACTTCAAAAGCTGGCTGGTCTGAACCTTAAAGAAAACCGCTCAGGAAAGCACCGAGGGAAAACCCGAATTACCAAACGAGGACGACCACAGCTTCGCGCACTTCTCTACAAAGTGATCCGACCCTTGGTCGCCAAAAACCAGGCATTCAAGGCGCTGCATGTGTATGATACGACCCGACAGCAGAATCCGCTCCGCAAGCAGCAGTCGTTGATTGCCCTGTGCTGTCGTCTGCTTCGGATTATGTTTGTGCTGGCACGTAAAGAAGTCGATTTTGACATGAACAAGATGATGAAAGCTACGCCTTTATGTAGTCAGATCTTGCCTCTCACTGCATAAATCTTTTAGTTGTTTCTTTTTGGCATACGTTCTTATTCGATACCTTGATTAAAAACGAAGCACGGAG
>NZ_FNDE01000034.1 GCF_900099925.1 Aneurinibacillus thermoaerophilus
TTATCTACCGTTTCAAACTTCTGATCCATCTCGTCGAATCGTTTGTCTACCGTTTCAAACTTCTGATCTATCTCATCGAATCGCTTGTCTACCGTTTCAAACTTCTGATCTATCTCATCGAATCGCTTATCTACCGTTTCAAACTTCTGATCCATCTTGTCGAATCGCTTATCTACCGTTTCAAACTTCTGATCCATCTTGTCGAATCGCTTATCTACCGTTTCAAACTTCCGATCCATCTCGTCGAATCGTTTGTCTACCGTTTCAAACTTCCGATCCATCTCGTCGAATCGTTTGTCTACTGCCTCGAACCTCTTATCCACTGCACAAAACCGCTCATTCATTTCTCTTCTAAGCGATTTTTGTTCGTTCTCGAACCGATCCATCCGTGAGTCAATGCCGTGTATAGCTTCAAGAATTCGCTCGAGCATTTCACCGCTCATCTTTACCGCTCCCTTTCCCGCTTCTTATAGTATCCATTCTAACATAAAAGCCCGAAACACCTGTACAACTTATCTGGCCACAGTCAACCCGTACACTTCCGCTCCCGGAATCCCTTCTTTCAGCGCACGAGCGGCCGCATTTAGCGAACTTCCTGTCGTGTATACATCATCCAGCAGCAACAGCGCCTGTACCTCAAAGCTATTCACTGCTTGCGCGTCCGAAAAATAAAACGCGTTTTCCAGCGCGTGCAGACGGGCCGCACGTTTTTTCTGACTCTGCTTCTCCGTTTCTTTTCTTCGCTCCAACAGTCCATACACAGGCAAGCCAATCCTCTGCCCCAAGAAACGCGCCATTTCTTCCGCCTGATTAAACGTCCGCTCCACTAAGCGTTTTTCATGAAGCGGAATATACGTAATCGCGTCGATCTTCATCTCTCTATAATACAAATACCAGGCACGCCACAATAGCTCCACCATCATTTCTGCCAGCCTGCGATCTCCACGATATTTATATCGTGCAAGCAACTCTTTCATTGGCTTGTTATAACGGACCGCGCTGCGCGAATAGCAAAAATGCCTGCTTTTGCGCCGGCAACAATCCGGACACGGCTCATTCGTCGGCCAAGCACGCCCGCATATCGGACAAATGGTATCTGTCAAAAACACAAATTGCGATTCGCAAACACTGCAAAACGTCAGTCCTCCTTTTCCTGCTCCAGGCTTAACAGCCGCCTCTCCGCGCTTCGGATTCCCACACAGCGTACACCGCGGCGGTGGCGGATACAAAATATCCAGAAGCCAGCCTGTCCAACGTTTCCAATGTAACAAATTCATATTCTCTCCTCCCTCTTTGTGGCCTTTAGATATCCCAGTTTTTTCGCCAGCCGGTTCATCTCCCGAATCTGTCGAATAGACGCTTTCATCGCCTCAGTCACCTCTTCCGCCATAAAAATAACCATACCATCAGGAGCGACCGCTGAACGGCCTGCTCGCCCTGCAATCTGAACGAGCGCTGCTTCATCAAAAATCGGCGCGTCCGCCTGGCACACCAATACCTGAATCCCCGGAAGTGTCACGCCTCGTTCCATAATGGTCGTCGTCAGCAAAATCTGTAGCCTGCCCTCCCGCAACGCTTTCACTTTCGCTTCGCGCTCCGGATCAGCGGCATGAACAACCGCCAGTTTATTCTGCCATTTGCTGTTGTATGCCATAATATATTCGTATAATTGAGGAAGCTGCTGAATAGCCGGAACAAAGATAAAAGCGGGCACCCCTTTTCGTTCGATATCCTTCAAAAAGGAGAGGAGGGAAAAAATCGGCTTTTTCGCGCTTAAACGTGCGTTTAATTTGCTTTCCTGGCGAATTCCTGGTTCGGGTAGCGGGTGTCCATGGTAGCGAACCGGAATTTTGACATGAGGCAGAAAATCCTTGGCATAGCTGGGTTTGCGTATTCTTTTTTGATAGTCGGGGCGCGGCGTAGCCGTCAAGTATATGATTTTCCCCGACAACGTTCGGGCGCGATTCACCGCAAACGGCAGCATCTCATCTTGGTTGTACGGAAATGCGTCAAGTTCATCAAGTATCACCACGTCGAAATGCCGGTAAAAACGAAGCGCTTGGTGAGTTGTAGCCAGAACGAACCGTGACGCATTCCACTTATCCTGCGCTTTGGCACCGCCGTATAATACGGAAAGCGGATGGTTCGGAAACGCGCGACGCAGCCTCGGAGCCAGTTCCAGCACAACATCCCGGCGCGGAGTTGCCCAAAGCACGCGCTCTCCGTTCGCCAGCACATCATGCAGCAACGGAAACATGACCTCCGTTTTTCCTGCGCCACAGACTGCCCACACCAAAAACTCCTGCATCCCCGTCTCCTGTCGGTAAAAATCAAGCATACTACGTGCCGCAGCCCGTTGCGCCTGTGTCAACTGCGGATAATAAAAAAGGGCTTCCTCGGTGCAACCTTTCGGATTCCGCTTTCTCTCATCAGCTGCAAACAAATAGTAGCTACTGCAACTACTACTGCGCCCCATTGTCAGGCAACGGCAACAGTACGGACATTCTCCCTGACAGCGATAACAGTAAACAATATGGATGTGCTCCTCTTCCGCCCCGCAACGGTTACAGCGGTACCTTATTCTTTCTTCGCTTTTCTCGCCTCGGATCAAACACCAGATCCAAGAAACGAAAAGGGAGAAGCTACTCCCTTCTCCCTTTTCTGAGACCCTTTCCACTCCTGGTTTGCGTTCGACCTTCCCGCTCTGTATCCATTCCTGCAGAAGCTCTTTCATTTCTTCTTCTGTTATCCTTCTCCTGCCATCACGAAACAGTAACTGAAACAGCCAATACACTTCCTCTTCCAAGAGTGCCCGTCCCTGAAAAAGCTTGTAGATTTTCTCCTTATCTTCCCATTTCATAATTCTATCCTGCTACTTTTCAGAATCATATTCATCGTCATCTTCCGCGACCTGCCAGAGCCCCTCATCCACTTTACATTTTCTTAGAATCACTTCTCCTTTTTCCCCCATGAAAAATTCGACAAAGTCGCCTGTCTGCAAATTCACCCTTTCTCTAATTTCTTCTGACAGAAACAAAACTCCGTCTTTCGTCACTTTCACTTCTGTAGTTTTTTTCATAGGTACTTTTTCTCCTTTCCAAAATTAATAACAAGGATGCATATTTTGTCATTCTTTGTACCTATTTAATTCGCCAAAACCCATTATTTTCCTTTTTTTATTTTTCAATTTTTTGTTTTTTTCTGCATTTAATCCCGAATTTTTACATGAAATTTTATGTCTGACAAATCTAAAACGCGGAAATACTGGAAAGAAAGAGGTGAGAATAGGTGGCTAACAAACTCTATGTATCGCACGCGCGCGAGAAATTCCGCGAACGAACAAAAAAATTAAAGCTGGGACAGTACGTTAACGCTCTATATATTAATACATACGATCCGTCCTATTATGAAAAACGACTTCGCTACAACCGCTATGACGCTCGTGCTCTCTATTATTTAGGTCAGCGTTATGAAAAAGAAGAAAACTGGGGACAGGCGCTTCATTATTATAAGCAGGCAGTGCAGGCAGAGCCGCACTACGAAGCGGCCATCGGCGCGCTGATCCTGCTCCGGCGCAAACAAGAAGAAAGGTTCAGAAAACTCGCATCGCAAGCAACACGCAGGAGACCCGTAAGAAAAAAAATGTCGCTGCTCCAGATGGTAACAGCGATTTTCACAGGTTACTTTCTCATTTTAATGATCGTATTTGGTATTCTTCTTCGCTAGCGTCTTATTCGACCATTTCGTTTATGTTCCTCATCCAAGTCCGCAGCTGTTGATTAAGCAAAAGTCAAGATAAAGAATAAAACAGATTGCCCGTATGCTTTTTTAATGTGGAAAATCCAAAAACCATGTATGAAGCGGAAGCAATGGTTCTTGAGGTTTTATATTTCTGATTGGCAAATCGGGCCACGCTCTTTGAATCATTGGAAGTAAAGTGGAACTATTCACTTCTTCATTCACATATATTTGAAGTGAGACACCATGCGCTGCAGATACCCAAAGCGCGTGGCGTACCGCGTATTCCAGGTGTTCGTCCGGATTGTCGAGCAAGAGCACCACTTGCAGCGAACCGCTTTTTCTTCCGGTACGCTGCAAATGCGGCGGAAAACGATCAAAAAGGAAGCGGCCGCCCCATACGAGAACCCAAGCCAGTATCACATAGACAGCCGCCGTGATGGCAGCAACTGACCATACCCCATCATGTTTCCCCCCTTTTTTCTTACTATATGCGGAACAAAGCAGGAAGGAAACTGATAACAAACCGCTCCATTATTTATTTGCCCGTTTCTTGCTTCTAACTTTCCGGCTTCTCACACTATGACAACCGTACCCAACCGTTTTTGATCGACATAACAACCGCCTGCGTACGATCCTGCACATCCAGCTTTTGTAGAATGCTGCTGACATGGTTTTTTACCGTTTTTTCGCTGATGAACAATTCTTCACCGATCATGCGGTTGCTTTTTCCTTCTGCCATCAATTGCAGCACTTCACGCTCGCGCGGCGTCAGCGCCAGAATGTTGCTTTCTTTCTCGCTGACACCAAGCTCGCTCACATCGCTTAACAGCACATTCTCATCATGGTTGTGCTCAATGCTGCTTAGACGACGAAACTCACTAATAAGCTTGCCAGTTACTTTCGGATGAATATAAGCTTCCCCGCGCACTACCGAGTTAATCGCTTCGATTAGCGAGTCGGAATCCATTTCTTTCAACAGATAGCCGGCCGCTCCGGAAAGAAGAGCCTTGTATACATAATTCTCGTCATCATGAATCGACAGAATAATAATGCGCGATTCCGGCGCTCGTTCCTTGATGCGCTGCGTAGCCTGCACGCCGGTCATTTTCGGCATGTTAATGTCCATCAGGATTACATCCGGCTGAAATTCAACTGCCATCTGGCATGCTTCCTCTCCATCGGACGCTTCGCCAACAATATGGAAACGATCCTCCATCTCCAAAATCCGCTTAACTCCTTCACGGAATAACTTATGGTCATCTACTAACAGAATCGAAATCTTTTGCTCCGTCATACTAACCTCCATACATTCATTAAGGTTTTGTTTCTATGCTATTACCACGCTTACTGCCTTCTTCAATACGAAGAGGAATACTAAACAGGACGCTGGTTCCTTTGCCGGGGGCGGACGTAATTTTCATCTTGCCCTGCAAAAGCTTGACCCGTTCTCTCATCCCCATGATTCCAAATTGCGGCCGCTCCGCTTTTACCGCTTGGTCGAATCCCACTCCATCATCGAGCACGCGAAAATGCACCACATGTGGCTTAAATTCAAGCCTTACTTCCACATGGCGGGCTTTTGCATGCTTTGCTGTATTGTTTAGCGACTCCTGAATTAAGCGGAATACGGCGACTTCAATCGAATTCTGCAGGCGGCATTCCGGGGTAAGCAACGTAAGCTTCGTCTCGATCCCATGCCGCTTCTCATATTCCTCAAGGTATTTACGAAGCGTCGGCACAAGTCCTAGATCATCAAGTGCCATCGGACGCAGATCAAAAATAATCTTTCTTACATCCATAAGGCTTGCCCTTGTAAGTTCTTTTAATAACCTAAGCTCTACCTTAGCTTCGTCAATCCGATTTTGATTAAGCATTCTCTCAACGATTTCGCTCCGCAAGGTAACATTGGCCATCGATTGCGCCGGACCGTCGTGAATATCGCGCGCCACTCGCTTCCGTTCTTCTTCCTGGGCCTGAATGATCTGAATTCCCAGCAGCTGCTGATTCTGGGCTGACTCCAGCGCAATCCCCACTTTCCTTAAGTTGCCCTGCAGGTAGTTTAGCACAATTCCCATCTGCGCAATCAAGTTTTCCGATTTCTCTATGGTGCTTAAAATGCTGCGGTGGCGCCGCTCCAGCTCGTCCCGCCGCTGCCTGAGATGGAGCTCCTTATCCCTTGAGAGCGACAGCTTAATCTGCATCTGGCTGGCTTGCTCATACGCTTCGCGTATTTCCGCCTCACTATATTGGTGGAAACTACGGCTAATACTAGCCAGCTTCTGGCGCGCCTTTCTCGCCTGCAGTTCAAGTTCATCCGTCTGGCTAATGACCCATTCGATTTCTCTTTTTAGGGCTTCCAGTTCGAGGCTGATATAATTGCTTTCTTTATGCGCGTTTTCCGCGATATCAAAAATCTTTTCCCTACTTTCTTCCACCGACGAAATCGTCTTATTCATGACCTCATCAAGCAGTTGAAAATCAATGTTCGCCTCGGTCACGTACATCCCCTCTCTATCATTAGCCAATAAGTACCATTCGAATTGTTACCTTCTACGCTTCTCTTCCCTACTGGTTGACTTCCTTTATAGGCAAGAAGAACAAAAACTCTTTTCCTATTGTATCATTCATCCCACATAAACAAAACAAGACCCACACACTATTGATGTGTTGGGTCTTTAGTCTTATTTTTATTAGCGAGCGGAAAGTTCAGAAGCTTCTTTCTTAAGAATTTCTGCCTTATCCGTTCTTTCCCATGGAACATTTAGGTCATTGCGACCAAAATGTCCATACGCGGCAGTTTGACGGTAGATCGGTCGACGCAAGTCAAGCTGTTTGATAATGCCTGCTGGACGAAGATCAAAATGTTTGCGCACAAGCTGAACAAGAATTTCTTCATCCACCTTGCCTGTCCCGAATGTATCTACATTAATGGATACAGGCTGCGCCACCCCAATCGCATAAGCTACTTGCACTTCACACTTCTCCGCCAACCCCGCGGCCACAATGTTTTTCGCTACATAGCGCGCCGCATACGCACCGGAGCGATCCACTTTGGTCGGGTCTTTACCGGAGAAAGCGCCGCCACCATGACGAGCATATCCACCATATGTGTCCACGATAATCTTGCGTCCGGTCAATCCAGCGTCACCCTGCGGTCCACCGATAACGAAGCGACCTGTTGGATTGATAAAATACTTCGTTTGCTCATCGAGGAACTCGGCCGGAACAACCGGCTTAATCACATGTTCTTTCAGATCCTTCTGGATTTGCTCAAGCGTTATGGACGGATCGTGCTGCGTAGAAATAACGATCGTGTCCACACGTACTGGTTTGTTTCCTTCATATTCAATCGTTACCTGCGTTTTGCCATCCGGACGCAGGTAGCTCAACGTTCCATCTTTGCGGACTTCCGTCAAACGACGGGACAGTTTATGAGCAAGAGAAATCGGAAGCGGCATCAATTCTGCCGTTTCGTTGCAAGCGAATCCAAACATTAAGCCCTGGTCGCCAGCACCAATCGCTTCAATTTGCTCATCTGTCATCTGTCCTTCGCGCGCTTCGAGCGCCTGGTCAACCCCCTGCGCAATATCAGGAGATTGTTCGTCAATAGAAGTTAGAACCGCGCAAGTGTCAGCGTCAAAACCGAATTTCGCGCGAGTATATCCGATTTCACGAATCGTTTCACGAACCACTTTCGGAATATCTACATAGCAGCTTGTCGTAATCTCGCCCGCTACAAGCACCATGCCTGTTGTTACGGATGTTTCCGCCGCTACACGAGCGTTTGGATCTTTTTCAAGAATCGCATCAAGAATGGCATCGGAAATCTGGTCGCAAATTTTGTCCGGATGGCCCTCCGTTACCGATTCCGATGTGAAGAGATGACGGCCTTTTTTCAGCGCCATGTTCACGTACCTCCTTATAAACCATGAATATATAGATGGTCTTGGTTAAGATACGGTACTCCCTTCCCAAACGTTGTCGCAAAGCAGTAAAAAACCTTTTCCATTATTTTATCCTGGAAAAGGGTCATCTTTTTACTCATTCTTTGCCCTTTATCTTCCAGAATCAAGTATGTATCCATACCTGTTCTGCTGGTTAGCACCGTTCATCGCGCCGGGAACACTTGTCCGCGCTAGCTCGTTGCGCGATGTGGTTGCCGGGCTTCATCGGGCCAGTCCCTCCGCCTGCTCGGGATACAAGGGTCTTCCGTTCTCAATGAGCATATCTTATTTAGGTTTGGATGTCAATAAAGAAAAATACTTGGTTGTTCGTTCGACCGTGCTACCGAACTACATATTCACCGCGGATCATAATGTCCGCCGGGCCTTTTACAACTTTGAGGCCACGGCCGTCATCGCGCGGCAACAACAAATGGTGATTGGCTGGTACCGGCTCGCCCTGCGTAATGTTCGTGCCTGCGGTCAAATCCGGGAGACCATACCCTTCGCCCGGCGGCGTATGAGCGACCACTTTTCCGGTCCGAACAATAAATTCCGTGCCCGCATAGCCAATAATCGTCTTTCCTGCCGGAACTTTTTCCACGATCAGCTTCGCCGCAGCCGGTGTCTGCGTGTCGCTTGCCGGTTTGCCGGGCTGGGATTTCACCACATTCAAAATCTCCTGCTTTACTTTCTCCACATAGCTCTTCGTTACAACCGGATCTGCATCGGAGCCGGGCTCAGGCGTAGCTGCCAAACCGGTGGACACCGCCCCGATCACCAAGGCCAACGCGGCACCTGCCAATCCATATCCCCATTTTTTCATGTACATTCCTCCCTGCGTATACTGATCTAAGGGAAGAAGCCGGGCATCTCTCCCCGGCTTTTCCATCCTCCCAATTACGGTATAAATGGTTATCTAATTGTATATACGCCCGGGAAGGAATTTTGTTGTGAATCCATGCTTTACTTTACATAAACGAACAGATTATCCCCTCTCGTTTCGACAAGGATGGACGGAAAGTCGCTGTCCAATTTTTCAAGCGAAAGCCAGAGGACACCTTTTTCGTTGCGTACATATGCATTATTTTTGCTCGGATATTTGCGCACAGTTTCACCACAGCGCATGGTCGCTATTTCCTGGGACGCATCCCAATAAACTTGGCAACCATACAATTGGGCAAACGGGCGAAGCGCGATAAACCATTTGCCATCGATTTTTTTCGCAACGCTTTCGCCCGCAGGAATACCAGCCACCGAAGCAGTCCCGTTCGAATGTAGAACAAGAGCAGTGGAACCATGCAAATACGAAATCGCCTTGATAACCTGCTCATTCGGGTTTTCTACGATAATATCCGGCGTAATGCCGTGCCCGTTGATCTTCCGAAGTTTCGGGGAGAAATACTCTTCGATCGTCAGCTTTAAAATCCCGCCTTGTTTCAACGGTACCAATTCCTGAACCGTGCCTTTGCCGAATGTTTTGGTGCCGACGATTTTGGCAACATTGTAATCCTGTAGCGCGCCTGTCAGCACTTCGGACGCGCTGGCCGTTCCTCCGTTTACAAGGACGACAACCGGAAGCGAGATCGCTCCGGATTTGGCCATAATCGCCGTTCGTTTGCCGCTTCGATCTTTTACATATACAAGCGCGCCTTTATCGATAAATTCATCGGCAATTTCCAGCGCCGCATCCAGGTAGCCGCCGCCGTTGTCGCGCAAGTCAAGAATCAACCCCTTCATCCCGTCCTTTCGCAGCTTGGCGAGATGCTTGCGAAACACTTCTGCGCTATTTTCAGAAAATGTGTAAAGCACCATATATCCAATTTTATTGTCCAGCATGACACTATCGACCGGCGAGAATTGCAGCGCCTCACGCATGAGTGAAACTATCTGCTCCTTTCCCGCGCGTTTAATCGTAAGTTCTATGCTGGAACCGACTTCACCTTTCATCCATTCCGTAACCTGCTCGATAGACTGCCCGGCAACCCGCTTGCCGTCAACAGCAATGATTTCGTCACCTGCCCGCAAACCAGCTTTTGCCGCAGTCGAACCTTCAAATACACTTTCGATGAGCAATTTGTTATTTTCTTGCTGAATATATACGCCAATGCCTACGAACGTACCTTCTAAGTTGTTATAAAATTCTTCAAACTCCTCATTCGTAAAATAGGTAGTGTAAAGGTCGCCCGTTTCCTCCAACAGCCCGCGAATGGCGCCATCTGTGAGACGCTTTACATCCAGCTGGCTGTTCAAATGTTTTTCCATTACGGTTTGCAGCACTTCATGAATCCGTGCTTCCTCTGCGGCATACGGATTGTTTGCGGCATTCGGCACATTCTCCGCCGCCAGCGTCGGAGCGGCCATGCTTCCTGCTACGGCCATAAGCATGCTCCATACAAGTAAGTGTTTCATCGTTTTTTTCAAAGTACTCAACTTCCTCTCCCTATTCACATTTTGCTGCTTGGTTTACTTCCTTCCTCTTAACTATCATTCGACGCGCGCGCCAACTATCCTTTTTTTTCCTCGTATACAGCGAGCGCGGCAAACACTTTGCGCCGCATCCACTGACGGTTGATCTGCCTCCCATGAATCACCAACTGGGAGGAACGGCCACCGTCAAGATTAAGCGCGATATGACAGCCGACCTGCCGCAAAATATGTGCCAGTTCGCGACAGGTCAATCCTGAAGGGCGGCCATCCGTCACCGCAAAAATAACATCCGTCTCTGTCAATCCAACGGCCGTGCGCGGATGAGACTCCGCCGCAATCGTCGTTTCTATATGCGGACTTGCCACAAGGCCCGGCAACAGCAGCGGCGACGACTCCACCGCCCAGTGCGCCTCCTGGAAATCAGCAATCGTTCTTCCTTTCACCGTGTCGATCCGGACGATACCTGCGACATCCCGATACAGGTAAAAACCGCCCATTGAACGGTCAACAGTCGTGCCATTACTGTATTTCATGCCGGAGATGGAATACCCGCCATCAAGGTGGAAAAAGTTTGCGTTCATTAGAATTATCGGCACTTCCTGTCCTTCTTTTTTGAGCCTGTCATACATACGGGTAAGCCATTCCCCTTCCGGAAGACAGGGAAGCAATTCAATGGGCGTTCGTCGTGAAACCTTTACAAAATGCACCGCCTTTTCTTTCCAATATTTCATTCTACTCTCTGTTCTCTCCTTTTCGTCATCGACCGTATTTTATGGTAAAATAGAAAAGATATTTTGCGGAGGAAAGTACATAGTATTACAGAATACAATGCACTTTCCCAAACATTGAAAAAATGGGACACGCCTGTGTCTTATTTTTTCAGGCACATAAGGATGGGCATCGGTTATGTTATTTCATACGGCTGAATTCTTTTTTCTTCTTATTATTACGTTTATTTGTTATTACTTGTTTCGCAACGCCCGGCTTGTCATTTTAAGCGTAGCCAACTGCCTGTTTTACGCGGCAGCAAGCTGGGGGTTTCTCGGGCTATTTCTTGGCATGTCGTTTACTTCCTATTTAATCGCCCGGCGAATTCCGAAAGGACAAAGTCGGTTCTGGCTCACGATCGGAATTATTCTGAACGTGGCCAACCTAGCATTCTTTAAATATTCTATGTTCATCATTCAAAACCTGGAAGCGGTAACCGGCCTGACGCTGGTCGCCAAAGACGGATTTTGGGCCCATATCGTGCTTCCGATCGGTATTTCCTTTTATACGTTCCAGCTTATCGCCTATCTGACAGACGTATATAAAGGTCGTATCGAGCCTACGGATTCATATCTTCGCTTCTGGGTATTTATCGCGTTTTTCCCGCACCAGCTGGCGGGCCCGATCATGCGTGGGCATGAATTCATGCCCCAGGTAGAACAGACACATAAACTAACGCTGACACCGACGGAATTCAAATACGGTGTCTACCTCATTCTATGGGGACTTGCAAAAAAAATTCTGATCGCGGATCAAGTGTCTCCCATCGTTGATGAATATTTCAAAAATCCAGCTGACTTGACAATGGCCCAAGCCTGGACAGGCGCATATTTGTTCGGATTTCAAATTTACGCCGATTTTTCCGCGTACAGCGATATGGCGGTCGGACTCGGGTATCTGTTCGGATACCGCCTACCACTAAACTTCTTAAGCCCGTATATTAGCGCGAATGCGACCGAATTCTGGCGACGCTGGCACATTACACTATCGAGCTGGATTCGTGACTACATCTACATTCCGCTGGGAGGTTCGCGCAAAGGCCGCTTACGCAAGGACGTCAACCTGCTTGCGGCGATGTTGATTTCGGGACTATGGCACGGCGCGATGTGGACATTCGTCATCTGGGGCTTCCTGCACGGAATGCTGCTGATTATTCATAAATGGTATGCAGACGGACTGAAAAAGCTGTTGGATGCGCTGCCTTCGCCAGGCAAAGCTGTCTCTCGCATAATAGCCGTGCTATACCGGATAATCGCCGTGGTTCTCTTTTTCCACATTACCACGGTTACATGGGTATTTTTCCGGGCAGAAAGCGTGCAGGACGCGTTCGATTATGTAACGGCCATGTTTGACCCGGCAGGCTGGGCCAATTTCGTGCAGCAAATTTCATCACAGGCGTTCTACCTACAGATCGTCCTGGTGCTGTACGCTGCCCACTTGCTGGAATATATCGTGCGCCGCAATGAAGAAGGAATCGCAGCATGGTGGCACCGCCTGGTTCCGTCTCCTGTGCGTGGAATCGTATACGCCCTGCTTGTGTTCGTCGTTATCGCCATGATTAAGGGTGAGAAGCATGATTTTATCTATTTTCAGTTTTAAATTAAACAAAAAAGGGAGCTTCCTTCAACTTGTCAGAAATGAGAAAGGAGAAGTTACATTAAGACGCTCAAAGAGACGTCGGAAGCAGTCGTGGTGGATGCGCGGATTTTTGTGGGCTTTGTTGCTTGTGGCGCTGTGCGAAGCGTTCATTTTCCGCAATCCGGCGCTGTACGGAATGAGCCCGGCCAGCTTTATCGGGCAAATTACAGATGTCGAGAAACGACTGGAAAGCCAGAATACAGCGAAAATCAAACTGCTTGTACTCGGCGATTCGCAAAGCATGGACGCGCTGCGCCCGCCGCTGCTCGCCGCAAGGTACGGCCTGAAACCGGATGAAGTGTTCAACCTGAGCATAAGCGGTGGCAAAGCGGTTGATATGCTGCACCTGTATGAGAAGCACAAGCAAGATCTGCCGAACCTTCAGCACGTCATTATTTCGGTAAACGAGCACCAGTTAAACGCTTCTACTGATTTTTCAGACAACAAATTCCGCTATCACGCGACGCTTGCGGAACGGTTGCAGGTGCCGCATTTCGAAAACAAAATGGATCTGGCTTTCGGCTGGCTGCTTTATTCATATGGACTGCGTGAAGTGTGGACCGAGATGGCGAAGCTGTACTGGGAAGACAAGCTGCCGCAGCCACCGCGGGATCAATACAAATACAAATGGGGGCTGCCGCCTGTGGAAGCCCGCGAGGCCAATCACCTTGGCCCAGCCTATGCTGCCGAAGTAGCCAAGCGATGGATGCGCGACTACCAGTTAAAAGGCGTGGAAACGAACGCCCTGGAACGGCTGATGAAAGAATTGTCCAAGCAGGGAGTATCGTTCACCGTAGTCCAGCTTCCGCGTACGCAGGCGTTTGAAACCATTATGAAAAAACAGTACGCTTCCGAGCAGGCCGCTTACCGTCATCTAGTCGGAGAACTGTCGACCAGATATAATGGGAGATTCATAATCATCCCGCCGACGCTGGATGATTCGTATTTCCGCGATGCGAACCATGTGAACAAGAAGGGCGCAGAAAAAATTACGGCAGAGCTGTCCTTATAGCTCTGCCGCTTTCTCACCATTTTCCGCGCTTATTGCTGCTTCATCGTGAAAATTTCCCGATCATGCTCTCCGATCTTCATATCATAGAATCGCAAATCCTTCTTCGTGACCATGTTTTCACACAAAGTTTTTAATCCGCCTTTCATATCCGCTATATCATACTGGACAGAATCGATAACTGCTCTGCTTTCAAGCTGATTGTTTCGGATCGCGTGTACCATCTGGTGCAATTCTTTCTGCCCGACTTCCAGTATATCTACGCGCTGTTCCAGCTTATCCATGCGTCCTTCCAACGTATCCATGCGCTGTCCGAGCTTGTCCATACGCACTTCCAGCGTATCCATGCGCTGTTCGAGCTTGTCCATACGCACTTCCAGCGTATCCATGCGCTGTTCGAGCTTGTCCATACGCACTTCCAGCGTATCCATGCGCTGTTCAAGCTTGCCCATGCGCTGTTCCACTTTGTCGAGCCGATTATCTATATTTTCCAACTTCTGATTAACATGCTGCAGCTCGCCCAATATCCGGTTCAACACAGCTTCCATCCCATTGCCTCCCCGTGATTTTATGCACTCATTATACCACAAAAGCCGATCGATGCATTCAATTATTTTACATTTTTTAACAAACGGGAGACTTGTAGACTTTGCTGCTCTCCCTTTTTCCACGACGAAGCGGAACAGAGGCCTGTATTACTGCGGGCAGACAAGATGCATTCGCGTCAGAGTTGAAAACTTTTCAAAACATATGATTGAATATTCATTCACTTATACAAACAACAGACTTCTTTGCAAATTTTTATGTGTGAATAAATGTGAAAAGTTATGAGTGAATATTCATTCACAAATAAATATAAAATATCATCCAAGCCGCATTATTCAATAAACACCGTCTGACTTTCTGCATCCCAACGTGCCTTCGCGCCCAAAGCTTGCACGACATGATAAACCGGAAGCATCATCCGTTCATTTTTAATCTCTGCAACCACATCGGTCGGGACAACCGTTCCGTTTACCATAATCTTTCGTTCTCCTACCTTGATTTGTACGACCTTATCGCCTTTGAATAAAGTAACCGTATGTGCTGCTTTGTCCCAGACGATATCCTTCTCCCCTACACCAAGTACTTCGGCGACATAGCGAACAGGTAAATAGGTACGGTCATCCTTAATGTACGGAGCCGCATCCATAACTTTCTCGTTATCGCCGATTCTATAAATAGTACTGCCTATCGTAAACGAGCCGCTCATTTTTGTATCAGTCGGGGCAGGCGTGATAACGCTTGCATACTGAAACGCAGAACCTGTCGTTACATTGAAAACTTTGCTATTGAATGGATGGGATAGCGCATAGCCCGCAACTTTCGCTTCCATGACTCCTTCCGGCACGCTCCGATCCAGGCCAAGCTTAATTCCCGAAATTCTAATTTTGGAAGGTTTGGTGCTCTCCGCTTTCACATTGAATGTAATCGCATCGTATATAGATTCCGCCTTTACAATCTGCACGGAAGCTGTATCAATTTTCAAATCCCCTTCTATGACTTCAACTTTCGGCGTCGTGGTATATGTAACCCCTTTTGGAAGATAAACCACGACGAATCCGTTCTCCGTCCCAAGCGGTCCCATATCGATCGCCTTTCTAATGGCACCCGGCATTGTCTCAGCGAGGAAAATATCAGGTGCTTCCTGCCCCTGCAAACCAATTCTCAACTTTCCTTCCCCCGCCGCTTTAGGAATCACCGGGGGGATGACTTTAGCGACGAGAACTTTTTGCTTTTCGATACCCGCTCCCTCAACCGTCGCCTCGATATCGCCCAGGGTACCTGTCTTCACGGCGATGGCTGCTTCAAAGACAAGCTTGCGCTTGCTGCTGGAAGGCGTGGACGTGGAAGGAATGGTGAACGTAATCCGATTGCTATCGCTGTTGACAACGCCTCTCACGTCGCTGCCTGAATAACTGATAAGATGCCTCACTATATTGCCGGAAGGCGTAACCGTTCCAACGATTTTCACAGTGCTCGGGAACTCGACTTCAACTTCCCGCCCTCCTATGAACGCGCCTGGCGAAGTTTCTTCAATCGTCATTTTGACAACTTTTTTGTCATCAAATTTACTGGAAAGAATCTGGTTAACTTGCTCTACCTTTATATTCGCTCCCCACTTCTGATACTTCGCCACAACCACTTCCGCATCGCTCAGTTCCGTACCGGAAATCGATACGTATACATCCCCCGGAACGGCTCCGTCTTTCGGCTTCACCCTCGGTTTTACATAAAGAAAACCGCGATCCTTACTCCCTGCTGGAATATTCAACGTTGCCCGTAATGTATTCCCATCCTTAATAATATTTGTAAAAGTCGCTCCGGTAAATCCGCCCGTACCTGTCAGCTTGATGTCCCGCCATTCAAACTGCGACGGCAAGCGGAACGTAACCGGCGTAGAGGAGCCCCGCGTAATCTGTCCTGGAGAAGCCTCTTCAATCCGTACTATACCTGTGTCAGCTTCCGTTTCCCCTATCGCCTCTACCGTATCAGCAACGGCTATCGTCTTGCCTGTCCGAACAATAGCGAACGTATACTCGCCGGAAGTAATGGTGCTATCCATCGGCTCCACCTTGACCTTCAGTTCGCCTGTCGCACCATTCACTTTGATATCCAGGGGAATCCGTATCTTGTCCGCTTGATCCCCATCGTTGTTCACGATATTCGGGCCTGCCGGTGTAACGACCAGAGTGCTCTCCGTCATCAGTACCGCCGTGGCGTTTTCCAAACCCGCCGGAACTCGATTCCATTCCACTCCTGGCGGCAATGTCACACGAAATGTGTCTCTAGTAGTAAAGTCGATATCCTTTTCGCCTACATACAAACTGGCAGCCGGATTGCCATCAGCATGATAATTAGACGAAAGATGTAAAATCCGGTCTACGTAATTGTTGCTGTTCGCTTCTACTATAGAAGACATCCAGGGCATCACTGCCAGAGGCGCCGCTAGTGCCACAAAAGAAACCTGCCGTACTCCTTTATACCATTTTTTGTGACCTCTTTTCATCACTTTCCCCCTTTTATGCTCTTGTTTTTGCCTCTCACCATGCCAGAACACGATCAATAGAAAGCGCTATCATTTCCTTGAGCACTCACCCCCTAAAAAATTCTAATATTTTCATATATTTAGATTATATATACAAAATTTTGGAATCGTCAATAAAAAATATAAATAATCATTCTTTTTAAAATATTCTTTGAGACAAAAAATAGGAGACACTCGCAAGTGTCTCATCAAATGGTTCTGCCTCCCTTTCTCCATCACAATCAACCTTTTATCCGAAATGTTCCGCCGCCTGAATCGACCATTCACTGAAATCAGGATTTTGCTTTTTCCGTGATTCTTTATCATACACAAGCTTCCAGCGCGTGACTGATTTCGGCGCAAGCTTCACCTGCGATAAATCAAAAGCCTGCGCAGCGACGACATCTCCGGCCGCATCGCGCAGCACGAACGCCATATCTTTTTTTAGCGCCACTTCTTCCGTTCGGCCATTGCGCAGGAATAAGTCAACCACTAAGCTTCCATCTTCCGCATCATCCACCGCGGCACCAATAAAGTTGATCTGGGCCTCCGTCTCTTGAATCGCTTTTCGAATATTTTCCGTCACTTGCTGTTCCTGTTTTTCCATGTACTCACGCATCGAAAAATGTACCGCAGGTTCAAAGTCTAGCTCCGAAACGACCGGGCGAACCGAGCCATCCTCCATATGGAAGCCTACCTTCCAAGACGAAAAGTCGGCCTGTGGTACCAGAAAGTCATGGTGTGGAAACAAAAAGCGCAACGGCACCGCGCTATGCGCGGGAATCACCGTCTCCTTCATGTCAAACATACTGCGGGCCACCGTATTTTGATTGGCATCCTGTAACACCAGCGGCAGCCGTTCCAGAGAAATGTCCGCATCCATATTGTTGCGCAGCACCAGCGTCAGCTTCAGCCCGTTCACTTCCTGCTCGATTTTATAGCCGTCAATCGCAACCTGTCCTTCCGCAATCGGGGACAACTCGCTTATGAAGAACTGAAGTACGTATCCTTCCTCCTGAGAAAAACTCTTATCGTGCCCCGGCAGGAAATAAAGTTTCATTCTCGTATTTGTTTCCTCTACTTCGCCGGCCGCTTCCGCTTGTTCCTCTTTCTTTACCGTATTCTCTGCTGTCTCCGCTTCCGACGCTGCACCCGAAGAGCGAAGTTTTTTAAAAAACGAAATCATAGGTAGAATTCCTCCTTTTGTTCCTTGTCTATTATATCCTTTTTGCATGCAAAGCAGAAGGATAAAACAATGGAAAGTAAGAAAAATCTCCGGTGGCAGAACAGAACAAGCCGTTCCGTCGTCTTTTCTCTTATTTCTGTTCCCGCTCCTGCAATAACGCGCGGCGCAGCTTGCCCAAGGCCCGTTGCTTGCATTTTTTCATACGTTCATACGGCACATTCAGCCGCCTGGCAACCGCCCGCAAAGAATAGCCGTCACGAATATGCAAGGTTAGGCAAAGCGCCTCCATCTCCGACAAATATGCCATCCACGCCTCCCAGACAAGGGACGCATCCGGCGGCAATAAGTCCGCGTCTTCCCATTCCGGTGTCCCTTCCTGTTCCTCTTCATCCCCTTGTGCCGTAAGAAGGCGATGACGGTCATACCAGCGTCGTTCCTGCGCGTACCAGTTCAGTAGTGCGCCTCGCACAACCATAAACAAATAGCTGGAAAGCGAAGCGCCCCGTTCCGGATTATACAGCCCGAGCTTCTGCCAGCAGGCGATTCGCGCCACCTGTTTCGCTTCCTCACGCACCACTCCGGCAGAGTAACGGGATATCCAGCGCTCCAGCAACGGTTCATATTCCTGGAAAAAAAGTGCCCAATCTTTCTCTTCCATACTTCTTGTCCCCCATTGTGCGAGGGCCGGCCCTGCAAAGATTGCGCGCACTTTCATCCTAGCGGAAGCGCGCATTCGGCGCAGAACACGGTTATGGAATAGAGAAAAATTGTTCACCTTTTCATATGGGACATAGCGACTATCACGAGATAGGCGTCAGTTTTTACACTTTTCCGCCGTAATAGGGGAAAATTGAGCTTCTTTCCTGATGCGGGCCGTAAATTTATAATACACAAACTCGGCGTGAATCAGCTGCTTTTTCAAGCGCTGGAATGAATACGGAAGCTCCAGCGTATGGTTATCTTCAAGGACAAGGGTCACAGAGGCATCGTGCGAATGGAAACGGTAGGACTGGATAGAAGACATACTTACGTACGCTGTTCGGTGTGCCGCGTTGTCGTACCGCGGATACCAAAACGGTATGAGCGTCAGCCCGGCGGAAAGCACGAACGGCGCATGCTTACGCTGACCCAGTATCTCATAGGAAAAACGTAAAAGAAGCTTTTCGCTCATACAAAACCAGCGAATTAAACGCTTACAAAAATCCTTGCTGTTGCAGACTACATAATAAGTATCTGCACCAACATATAAAACCGTAACATCCCCCACACCCGGCTGCCGCGCTGGATAAAACGCATGGCCATGCCGCGCAAATTGCTCAACCGCTTCTGCCACTTCGACAAACTCCTCCATATAATCCCTCCCTATATACTACATTTTTAGGAATAATGTCCTTAGGTATATTATATCAACATTTTTTGTAAAATCAGGATATGATTCATCGCAAGTTTCATGATGATTTCCTAATATTTGTTGTTTTTCAACAAAAATCTATCCTGCTATCTTTACCGTCTCGACATCTGTATGATAGAACCTCATGTTCCCTGCCCGCTCGTCCTTTTTTTGCAACAAAGGAAGAAGCGCTGCAAGTGTATTTCGCAGCGCCTTATGCAACAAACATTACTGGGCGGAACCGCCGCCAGCGGATGCTCCCGCGACAACCCAAGGTTTCTCATATGCCAGCTTCAGATTATCAAGTTGAATCAATGTGTCAAAAATTTTCTTTTTCTTATCGGCTACTGCCAGCTCGGCAGCGGTCACGTCAGCTTTAATTCCTACGCCGGTATCATAGCGTACTTGCGCCATTTTCAACGTTTCTTCCGCTTTTTTAAGCTCAATCGTTAGCGCTTTGTACTGATCTTCCAGCTGCTTGATAGAATAATAGATAGCACGCATGCCGTCGGCTAAATTTTTCTTCGTATCATCCACTTTATTGGCCACTTGCCGTACTCCAATTTCTTCCGCTTTGTAAGAAGTTGAGCTACTTGCATTATACGTATATAGCTCCACATTCAAACGCTGGATTTTCAACTGTTTTTCCGCCATATCGACCAAATCGCTGTTGGAGACGACGTACGTTATATCATTTTCCAGGTCGGTTTCGCTTCTCTCAAACGGCTTGAACTGTGGTTCATCCACAAGCGCAAAACGTGCCTCCTGCGGAGCACCAATGAGCGCATTCAGCTTCGTCCAGGCATCATCCAGCGCTTTGTCCGCGGCAGCTTTTTGTTTAAGGGCAGAGTTGTATTTTCCTTCTTCCTGGCTTAATTCGTACTGGCTCAGCGCCCCTTCTGATGCTTTATAGAAAGCCACATTTTTTTGCACTTCCTGGTTTTTGACATTGGCCTCAGCCAGCTCTTTCTGTTTCTGCGCTTTTAAAACATTGTTGTAAGCTGTTTTCACCGAATAAATAATGTTGTCTTTTTCCAGATCATATTTGCGCTTGCTGATGCCCCAAGCCGTATCCGCTTGTATTAAAGCTTTCGCCTTGGCACGCTCTGCTGCTTCTTTCTCTCCGTTGCCTACACCGATAGGATAAGATTGAATACCGGAGCCGATAGTTTGTCGAATTTCAAACGAGCGATCGATTTCATCCGCCGCATTTTTGAGCGGGATGCTTGCGTTAAACGCCCGTTCCAGCGCCTGTTCATACGTAAGCGACTGGCTCTGGACGACCGAAGTTGTTTCAGCCGCGTATACCGGAAGGGAAAGCGGGAATAATAGAGCAGTAGAAAGGACAAAAGCAGGTAGCTTTTTCATATTTTTCATCTCCCTCTAACAAAAGGAAAATAGAGTTGTAAGAAAAAAGGAACTCCCAGATGGGAGCCCCTTTTTCATGTAGTTGTCAAGCTTATTATTTCACTTGGATTGTGATTTCGCTCGTTTCTTTGTTCCAGTTGATTTCAGCGTTCAGCGCGTTAGCCAGGTAACGGATCGGAACCATTACGCGGTTGTTTGTTTTCTCTTTGTTGCGCCATACCGGAACATCCATCGGAGTTTTCACACCGTTAATTGTCAGGAACTTGTCGCCGACTTTACCGGAGATTACGCGGTCGCCTTTGAAGATCGTGAACGTGCTTGTTTTGTCATCCCAAATGATTTGATCGTCGGATACGTTCAGCGCATTAGCAGCGAAGCGTACCGGCAGGTAAGCGCGATCCCAGCCTACAAGCGGAGCAGCATCCATTTCGATTTCTTTGCCGTCAACCGTGTATGTTTTGCTGTTGAGCTTGAATACAATATTCTTCGCTGTTGTATCGGACGGAGCCGGCGTGATCGTTGAACCAATTTTGAAAGTTACAGCATGTTGTGTATTGAATGTGCCCGGATTCTTATTATCAGTTCCTGTATAAAGGCCTGTTCCTACCCAACCTTTAGAGTCTTTCACATAGTTCTCAACAACTGCAGAGCCACCGATTTTCGCTTCGATATCGCCTTCCGGAACGGTACGATCCAGCGTCAGACGAACATCAGAAACTTTCAACTTCATCGGCTTAGAAGTGCTTTCCCCTTTAATCGGGATAGCCAGCGCATTATCGTTTTCAATGCGGCGAACGTTGCTTGTATCGATCGTGCCGTCGCCTTCTACAACTTCAACTTTCGGTACTTTAGAGAATTTCACGCCGCTAGCGAGACGAACGATGATTTCTCCATTTCCGCTCGGACCTTCAACATTCTTTTCAAATACACCTTTTTTCGCTTCTGTAATGTAGAAGGTAGGACCTTCCTGATCCTGCGCACCAATTTTCAGTTTTGAAGTGTCTCCTTCCACAGAAACGGCTGCCGGAGCGATGGCTTTCGCAACGACTGCTTTTTGTTCTTTGATACCGCCACCGGAAACAGTAGCTTCAATGTCGCCCGTTTTGTTAGCATCGATGCTCAGACGAACTTTAAATTCAATTTTTCCAGGCGTTGTGTTTTCTTTAGTAGTTGGTTCTTCAATTTTAATGCTAAACTCATCGTCTGTACCGTCAATATTTTTCGGTTTATTAGCTTTGACTCCAGATGTGCTCCAGTCAGACACTTCAACAACTTTCACCCAAGACGGGAACTTCACATCAATATCGCGATCTTTGTAGAAAGAACCCGGTACAGATTCCTCAATCGTGATTTTAGCTGTCTTCGTATATTCATCGAATTTACCAGCTACTAGCTCTTCTACTTTTTCAACTTTAATATTAGCATCGTAATCGCCATATTTTGCTACTGTCAGGTCAGCATCAGAGAAATCGCCGCCACTAATGTTAACAGTTACATCTGTGCCTTTTGCAGCATCACTTTTCGCTTTAATTTTTGGCGTGATGTAAATGTAACCAGGAGTAGCACCACTAGTGCTTTGAGAAATTTTTACAGGAATCGTTAACGTGTTGTCACCATTACCGATAATTGCTCCATCTACTTTTGCATTTCCAAAAAAGCTACCGCCAAATTTAATTTCACCACTTGACATATCGTCCCATTCAAAGTTGGACGGTAACTTCAATTTCAGAGAATGCGTGCCTGCTGAAATAGCTCCAGCAAAGTTTTCGTCAATACGAATTTGTCCGCCTATACCGTTCTTACCAATGTAACGAACAGTATCGACAACAGCACGTGTATTGCCAGTGTTTACTGTAGCAAATACGTATTCGCCGGAAGTAACAGTGCTGTTCATGCTATCAATTTTCAATTTCAGTTCACCGCTGGCACCATTCACTTTCACATGCAGCGGAATGTTAATCGCATTTTTGCTGTCTGGGTCTCCACTTTTAAAACCATTTCCTAGCGGACGAACTTCAATCGTTCTGCTTGAAATGACATTAACTTTTGCTTTCGTGTCAGGACTAGCAGAAGATTCACTGCTGTAAACATTACCTGAACCATCAACATAAAATTCAGAGTCAGAGAATTTCCATTCAGTACCAGCCGGCAGCTCCACACGGAACGTATCGCCTGTAGATACTCCAAATTTTGTGTCATCTTCTTTAACAATAAGATGAGATGTGCCATTTATCTCACTATTGCTACCTACCTGCACTCTCTTATCAACAAGGTTTGTGCTGTTCGCGCTTACTACACCTGCGCCGAACGGAGCAGCTACAGAAGCAAGAAGCGCAGAAGTCGTTAAAACTTTAAGAGCTTTATTCGTCTTCACGTTTTTTTCCTCCTAAGTTAGGGTAATATTTTTGCGGAATTTGCCACCGTGTTTACCATTCCGATTCTTAGCCGTCAGTAAACACGTGTCTTCATTGTGAAGGAACATTTCCGCTTTCGGTTCGGTTGAGAGTATTGTTTATCTATATATCTCGAGCCTCTTACTCCCACTATGTACCTTCACCCCCTTTCGAGGAGTAGAGCTCTTCTTATGTACAATGTAGTATAATGAAAGTTTCACGTGAGACTAAATCATAGAATGACTCTGGTATAATCTACTATTTCATGTCTCACAAAGCACAGTATACAATGCCCCAGTCTAAAAGTAAATAGAGAAGCTAGTAAAAAATGCATCTCTTTACTTGTTAGACATATCTGCAATATACTGCATTAATATAGACGAATATTCATAGAGAAAAGTTGCGCAAAATCTAATGTATTTTTTTGTTTGCTACTTTCTCTTTGAAATATTCATCCTTTGTCATTTGACTTACATCTTATTAGACGATGAAACCTTTAAAAAGTTGCACCTGCCGAAAAAAATTTTTTTCGGCAGGTACAAAAACCTATCGTTTTTTCATGAACTGATTCTGTCTTAAGATTCGGTTCTCTCTTCTCTCAGCAAAGAAACACTAACCCCAAACAAAATCCAGAAAATAAACCCTGTCCCGATAACCGAGTCATTGAACATAGCCTGTACAAGGTACGCACACCATCCGGCAAACAAGCTGGCGAGAATCGCCTGCCGTTCTGTCTGAATTCGTCTTTTAAAAAGGAGCACATGCTGCCAGGCATGACGCACAATAAGAACGAGAAATGCCAGCAACATGATTACCCCTGAACCAAATGCCAGCCCAATGTACATGTTATGCGGCTTATCCACAATCGTGTTCGGATCATTGATTCCCGAATTTTTATACGGATCGTCCTGCGGAAAGTAATACGCTAACGTATCCATTCCATAGCCAAGGAACGGGTTTGCCTGAATAAGTTCCAGTGTTTTGGACCATATATAGACACGCCCCGTTCCCGCTGCCCAGCCCTGCGGCGGTAAGTTGAATTCGTCGTCTGCATTTCCAGACTCGGTTGCCGCACTAGCAACATGCACAGAAAACGGGGAATGCTTTTGTACAAAATCTTTCCATCCAATTGCTTCGCCTGCGCTGTTCTTCCCTTCCATTGCCCCGCTGGAAGTTCCAAAGAAAAAGCCTAAACTCTCCTTCCATACTAGCGAATTATGGCTATTCATAGCAAAGAAAACTAACGGGAACGCAATGAGTATAACTAATGCTGGTAAAAGCGCGGCTTTTTTGTTTCGTCTTAGTAAAACCATTACAAAAATAAGCGGCAATAGCACAACGAACGTAACAAAGCCACTGGTTGACAACGAACTAAGCAAAAGAGCAAACGCAACAACGGCACAAATAATATCCAATGCCTTCTTCTTTCCTTGGCCAGAAAGCAAGGCTTTTGTCAAAAACAGTACAACAAGCATACCGGCAATCCCGCTAACATAGTTAGGATTGTTAATGGTACTGCTCACGAATCCGTTTAATGATTCTTTCGATAATCCGGCCGGAAGCAGAATCCCCTGGAAAAAGGCATTATTCAGTATATCGTAACCATAAAAATACGCGAGACCAAGCCCGGCATTGATGAATAAAAGCGGGTACAGCGCATAAATAAGAAGATTCATTTTCTTTTCTGTATACAAAATATTAGCGGCAATAAAGAAAAGAATAAAATAGCCAAGGTACGTCAGCGTTCCCTCATGTCGGTTGTACTGTCCAAACATCGCAAGCGTTTTATACTCCGCAAATACACCGGATAACAGGACAAACACAAACATGATAAGAAGCGGAAAATTTATATAGCTTGGTTGAATCTGATACCCTTTGGCCAACATCTTGTATACAAAAACACAAATAGCAAATGCAACTACAAGCATAAGCCAGATAAATTTGTAATATGTAAAAATATCCGCCTTCATCCCCGTATCAAGTGACGTACCTGTAATCACAGGAGAGAAGAAGGGAAAAATGGCGGCTCTTGTTAGCAATGGAATAACAGCAATCGCAAACAGTAACCCCCAGATTAAGACTCGATCCGCGCTTTTCTGTCCTTCCATATTCAGCATTTGATCAATATTCATTCCCTGTTTTGTGCTCACTTTATTTCCCCTCCTTCGTTATTTATATTTCGTCGCCATCTCTCTCAGCATGGCGTCTGCCTGTGCGGATAACTGTGGATTCGTATTTACTTTCTTCGCTTCTTCTAAATATCTTTTTGCCTTTTGATAGTTTTGCTTCTTATATAGTACCTCTCCATACTGAACAAGATATTTCTGATTCCTCACTAAAAATGGCCTTTGCTTCCGCGCCTGAATAAAATATTTTTCCGCCTCATCATATTTACCCTGACCGGCAAAACTGGAAGCGTATCGCCATTGCAATATGTAGCTGTCTGAATGTGTGGCAAGCAACGGTTTTAGTACTTTCTCCGCTTCGGCAAATTGGTTTTGCTGCAAATGTTTTTGCGCCTGCATATATGCTTGCGCATCCGCTTGATACACTTTATCCTGGTTTCCTCCCATGACTATGGCAGTGATGATACCGATAAGTGTCAACCCAAGTAAGCTATATACAATATTATTTCGCGTTCGTCCTGAGACCTTTTCTTCCATTGCACTTCCTCCATTTCTCCTTTTGCCCTTTACTCGTTTCGACAAATCTTGCTAATCATCCTGCCTATCCAACAAAAAACTCGTTGGCTTATCTTTTTCCACATAGAAGACGAACAGCCGCTTTGTAGTACGTCAGTTGAAAAGAAAACGACAAAAAAACAGGGAGCTTCCCTGTAAAAATGCCTAGCTTCTTCTTTTGCCCACGATTTTTCCTCGTCCTGCGGCTATTTCAAGATTCAATTTCTTGATTAGATCTTGTTCATAAAGCTGTTGATTATGGTTTACCCCGCTCGATTGTTCCCACTGAAAAACGACCCGCAATGTCTGCAACAAAATTTTAATATCAAGCGCCAGCGAATAGTTACGTACATACATTAAATCAAACCGTAACTTATCCTCTACCGTCGTACTATACTTTGCCATCACCTGCGCCAGGCCGGTGATGCCAGGCTTCACAGACATTCTATATGTGTAATCGGGTAAATTCTCCTTAAATTGATTGATAAAAAAAGCACGTTCTGGCCGGGGCCCGACCAGACTCATATCCCCTCTCAATACATTAAAAAGCTGTGGAATCTCATCCAGCCTTGTGGCCCGGATAAACTTCCCTAACGGCGTAATGCGCGGATCGTCATCCGTCGCCAGGGTCGGGCCTGTCTTCTGCTCCGCATTATGTACCATACTTCTGAACTTGTAAATCATATATTCTTTGCCGTTCCGGCCGATTCGTTCCTGCTTGAAAATCGCCGGCCCTTTCGATGTAAGCGGAACGAGAATAAACAAGACAAGCATAATAGGGCTTAACAATACGATTAAAACCGCGGACATCACGATATCAAATGCACGCTTCAAAAACAATTGTGCAGCGGTTAATCCCGGAGGCTGTACGGACAATACCAACATGTCGTCAATTTGCTGGGGTTCGGCATCAAGAATAAAGAGTTCAAACAGTTCCGGTACAAGCAACACTTCCTTACCATAACGGGAACAATAACTCAAAATATCAGCCTGCTGTTCCCGGCTAAGCGATGGGCTAAGCAATACGACATCCACTTCTTGTATAAGGTTCATCATCCGCTTCCATTCACTTACCGGTACAAAGTTATGAATAATGAACCACCCGGACGTGTGCTGCATAAATTTTCGAGCAAACTGAAGGCCCTGCTCCAAATTTTCGTCAATAATCAATACTTTCCTGCGTCCATACCGCTGCTTAGCTATCCACCAAATAAATGAACGCACTAAAGTAAAAAGGATAACCTGAATGATAAACGAAAGTACGATAATGCTTCGTGGAAAAGAAAATCCCCGGTACCAAAAGGTAAGCGCCATCGTAAACAAACTCAACATCCCAATGGAAAGAACAATGGTGTAAATGAGATGATATAGACTTTTCCTTCTCCAATTGGAATACAAGTCAAACATGTAAAAAATAATAAGCGCTACAAAAGACAAGAAAGGCCAGATAGTTATATAAGAAGACCAGTTATACATAGGTATAACTTCACCAAACTTTAAACGGAAGGCCAAAATAATTCCTACATTTACTAGAAATAAATCAAAAATAGAAAACAAAACTTTATAAAATTTGACTACTGAATTTCTGCTCATACCGTTGCCATCCCCAAAAAATAAGATTTCTCAATAAAAACCTCCATTCATTAACAATATACCTGACAAAATGCTACATGTGGAGGAAATTTTTTCACGATTTATTCCGCATACGTAGATAATATCTTCCATATTTGTTCACTAGAACGTTTCCATGAAAATTGTTTGCATCTTATTTTTCCTTTTTTCTCAAGCTCTTCACGCAGTTTCTTTTCCTCTATCACCCTTTCGATCCCTTCTGCTATTGACTTTACTTCATAAGGATTTACATATATAGCCGCATCCCCTGCAACTTCCGGCATCGACGTCGTATTCGATGTAACCACCGATGTTCCCGTAGCCATCGCTTCCAAAATCGGAATCCCAAAACCTTCATATAAAGAAGGATAAATAAAAGATAAGGCTCCCGCGTAAATGGCCGGTAAATCCTGGCCCTCCACATACCCCGTAATAATCGTTCTTTCCGGCAGTTTTCCAAGCTCTTTATTTGCGGCAAACGCCAAATTTCGACTTCCCACAATAACCAGTGATACATGCTTATATTTCGTATTTATTATTTTCCAGGCTTTAAAAATACGCTCAAAATTTTTGCGAGGCGAAATGGACGATACACTTAAAATATAATCCCCATGCAATCCATATTTCTGTCGAACACGTCGAATTTGTTTAGGAGACACTTGGAAAAAGTGATTTTCTATGCCACAATTAACAACACTTACTTTTTCCGGTGACACATTTAATATTTCTATTATTCTACTTCTGGAATATTCCGAGACCGTCAAGATATGTTCTACTCTTCGAGTAAGCTTAGGCAACAACCAGCGGTACCAAGCCGCAAATTTCGAACTATACCATTCCGGGTGTTCAAGATGGGCAATATCATGGAGCGTTACAACTTGCTTAGATACTAATAAAGGCCCCGCCCCCGCTGGCGACCAAAGCAGAGCATTCCGCGGCATTCTGCCCGGAAGTACAATCTGCTCCCAAAAATGACCTGCTTCTCCGGAAAAGCTCTTGCCCGGCTGTATGATATGAACTCTATCCCGTAAATGATTAGTAATCTCCCAAGCATACCGTTGTACTCCGGTAACAACTTGATTCATGAAACGAGCATTTACATAAATATCTCCCATTATGTTGTTCCACCTTCCAGGAGTTCCTGGTACAACGTATATACACTTTGTACCATTTTCTCTCGTGTGAAATGCTCATAAACCCTTTCTTTCCCTCGTTCACCATATTGCTTTCGAACAGATTCATTTTCAATTAAGAAAGTAAGAGCTTGTGTCAAGGATTTTATATCTTTTGGTGGTACTACAATTCCCGTTTTTCCATCCTGATTTACAAATGGCACACCTGTAGCTAAATTTGTGCTTACTATAGGCTTTCCGCACGCCATGGCTTCAAGTTGGACAATCCCAAAAGCCTCACTTCGCTCTACAGAAGGTAAAACGAAAATGTCACAAGCATGCAGATATGTCACTAATTGCTCTTTGCTTGCCCCTCCCAAGAAGTTTATTTTTTCCGTAATTCCTAGTTCCTCAGCTCTTTTTTGTAATAACGGTTTTAAAGGCCCTTCGCCAACAAGAAAAAGGGAGGCATTTATCTCTGTCATCGCCTCAATTAAATATTCGACACCCTTGTAATAAACAAGACGTCCTACAAACAAAATAATAGGCTTTATAGCCACCTCTTCTCTTACCTTTTTCACATTCTCAAAAAGCTTGTCTGTTTTTTCCCATTCTTTAACATCAATTCCAAGCGGAATTACCCGACATTTATCTTTATGCTCTTTTAAGTATGGAGAGGCCTCAACCATATTCGGTGAAGTCGCAATGATTGTGTCCACTTTTTCAAGAAATCTCTTTAGAAAAGGGTGATAAAGCTTCAAAAAACGCTTTTGCCTAACGATATCACTATGCCATGTTACGACTGTTTTCGCCGGTATATTTGCTATCTTGTCTACAAGCAAATAAGACAACTCTCCTAACGGAAAAGGAAAGTGAAAATGTATAATATCGGTCTTAATTTTTTTAAGCCAAAGCGGAAACGTAGGAGCTACCGGCATGGAAAAGTAAGTGCCAATACTCGGAACCCTATGTATCTTTGCCTTATGTTCGATTTCCTGTACATATTTCCATTCAGTATTAGCAACAAGCACCTCCATTTCCGCAAGTGAACACATTCCTTCTACCAAATCATATACAACTTTTTCAACCCCTCCAATGACCGGGGGATAAAATTTATTTACTTGTAATATTTTCATATATAACTCCTGTTTTTTTACTTTCTTCTTACAATAAGCTCCGATAGACAGTAACCGTTTCGGAAGCGGCTTTTTTCCAGCTAAACATCCGGGCTTGTCGTCTGCCCGCTTCTTCGTATTCTCTTCTTTTCGCCTCATTTGTCAATAGCTCACCAATACTATCGATAAATTCTTCCGGTTTCTCCAGTGATACCAATCTCCCCGCTTCTCCTACAATTTCAGGAAGAGAAGATACATTAGAAGCAATAACGGCTACCCCACATTGCATGGCTTCCAATACGGGAATACCAAATCCTTCGTATCGTGATGGAAACAGGAACACATCCGCATTCTCATACAGAACAGGTAAGTCCATATCTTCCACATAACCAGTAAAAATTACATCGTTATGCAACCGATATTTTTCAAACGTCTCATATACTTTTTCGTACTTCCACCCTTTCGCCCCAGCAATCACAAGCTTATGAGGAAATTTATATTTTTGTTTAGCAAGAGCATATCCTTCCAGCATAAATGGGATGTTCTTTCTTGGCTCAATTGTCCCTACATACAACGCGTATTTTTCCGGTAAATTATATTTCGCTTGTACTTCTTCCTTTAAAGGCCTGTCCTCTTTTTTAATCTGGTCGTCTGCCGCCAAATAAATGACGCTGATTTTTTCGTCAGGTACATCATAATAGCGAATAATATCCTCTTTAGTATGCTGTGATACAGCAATAATATGGTCTGCCTTTTTTATTGAATAAGGGAGCCATAAGGAGTGATGGCGATACGTCTGCTCACTGGCCACCTCTGGAAACTGAAGAAAAGCTAAGTCATGAATGGTAAGTACATTTTTTGCCTTTCTGGTTTGATAAGTAATAAAATTACCTCCATGAAAAATATCGAACGATTCCCCTAAGTCGACAGGCAAGTCATGCAAAAAGTTAGGCTTCATTAAACGCCGAATCACCTTATAGAAATACCGGGAATTTCTGATCTTAGTCGACGGAACATCTAACATTTGCAATAATTTTACATTGAACTGTTGATTAAACCAATAAAACAAATCAATATCCTGATTCTCCTGCAGGCTGGCCGTTAGTCTCTCTACATAACGCCCAATGCCGGTGCGTCGTCCTAATAAAGGCTGTGACTCAAATAAAACCTTTATGATAATCCCTCCTAAAAAAACAGGCCCTTGAAGATTATCTCCCAAAGGGCCTCAGAGAATATCAGCGAATAACTTTTACTATGCAATCCTTGCAACAGTCTAGCGTTTCTTCCCATGTCATACACAGGCGAATAATATCTTCCTCGATCAATTCACTGCCTGTTTGTACTTCGACAAACTGTAAATCGGTAATAGCACGAATGGCATGTTTAGCACCCACAGGAATCTGCAAGACGTCTCCCGGTTTTACATGATATAATTGATCGTTTAAAACAAATTGTCCTTCACCGGAAATAATCGTCCATACTTCACTCCGCTTATGATGAATTTGGTAACTTAAGTTTTTCCCGGCATGAACCCCGATGCGTTTCGTTAAAACTTCATTTCCATTCTCTACTTTCGTATGATCCAGTACACGGTACCATCCCCAGCGCCGCTCTTCATACATTGGGCGCTGATTAAAGTTTTTCATAATATCTTTGATTCGGGGACTGGCTTCTTTATCCGTAACAAGAATACCGTCCGGGCTGGCTGCAATCACCGCATTAGATATTCCTAGAATGGTAACTGGAATATCGAGTTCGTTAATCAGATGCGTGTTTTCACACCCCTCGCTAATGATACCTTTTCCCAGAAGATTCGTATTCATCTCTTCGGTTAGTGTATTCCATGTTCCAAGGTCTTTCCATTCGCCTTCGTATGGAAGCATAATAATATTTTGAGCCTTTTCTACCACTTCGTAATCAAAGCTGATCTTAGGCAACTGGTTATATGTATGAAGCATTTCTTCATAATCAGTTGGTAATTTTTTTTCTTTTAAAAGAGAAATAAGGTATCCCAACTTAAATGCGAAAATTCCGCAGTTCCAGAATGCTTGCTGCTTCATAAGTTCTTGCGCACGGCTTGTACTTGGCTTTTCAACGAAATAATCAACAGCTAATACATTCGCTACAACATCATGTTCACCTTTTTTGGGGACAATGTAGCCATATTTTTCAGAAGGGAAGGTTGGTTTTACCCCTATTAACGCTAACTCTGCAGATGATTGTACAAGTGCTGTTTCCAAATCTTTAACCCGATCAAAAAAACGCGATTCCACATATGGATCAACAGGAAGAACAGAAATCACATCATCCTCTCGTACTCCTTCCATGGAGTATAGATATGTGGCTGCTAAAGCGATTGCTGGGAATGTATCTCTACGTTCGGGTTCGATAATAAGAGGAACTTCAGTTCCTAATTGGGCATGCAGCATGTCTACTTGTGATTTGCTAGTGGCAACGTAAGAGTCTTCTGCTAAACCAACTGTATGAAGCTGGTTCCATACTCGTTGTACCATGGATTCAAATTCATTGTTATCATTTTTGAGTACTTTTAAGAATTGTTTAGATCGCGAATCGTTAGATAATGGCCATAATCGTTTACCCGAGCCACCGGAAAGTAAAATGAGTTTCATTTTATAGTGTCTCCTTACATTAAATATACTTCTATATAAGTTGAATTAAATAAATTCTTCTTCTATCCTGTGTTACAATAGAAGCAAACAAACTAGGAACGGGATAGGAGAAATAGACATGAATATTCATCCAACAGAACTGCAAACTGTACAACAAGCGATGAAACAGACAAAAGACAAGCGAATGTATGAACGCTACCAAGCCATCTCTTTATTTCTGCAGGGATACAAATATGAGCAAATCAGTGCCATCATTGGCCGGAATAAAAAAACGGTGGGCACATATGTCAAAGCCTACCGGGAACAAGGCTTAGAGGGGCTCGTGCGCCATGCATCGCCCGGTGCGCCTCACAAACTGACACCAGAACAAGAACAGGAACTGGTAGACATCATCGTCAATCATCTTCCGGTAGATGTAGGATTTGAAGCCCGCTACAACTGGACATTGGCTCTTATTGTGGCACTTGTCGAACAGAAATGGCAGAAAACCTACACCTTACGTGGCATGTCGCGTCTGCTCGGAAGCCTTGGCCTGAGCTACACCAAGCCAACGTATACTCTTGCCCAAGCAGACCCTGAGAAGCAAAGGGGGTTCCGGGAAGAAACATTTCCTGCTTTAAAAAAAACTGATGGATGAAGAAATCGCTCATCTTCTGTTTCAGGACGAGTGCATGATTCGTGATTATCAGGCAGTGCAGTACACCTGGTTTCTGCGCGGAAAGCAGCGCATCATTCCGACTTATGGCAAGCATCACGGAGTTAAGCTCATTGGCGTACTGAACTATGAAACAGGCCGCGTACACTGCGTAGAAGAGGAACAATACGATGCAGAAGCTTTTCTGCGTTTTCTTCAGCATGTGCCGAAACAGTACCCGACAGGCAAGATTGTCATGGTGTTAGACAATGCCCGCATTCATCATGCCCGTCTCATTCAGCCTTTTTTAGAAGAAAATCAGAACCGGCTAGAGCTTGTATTCTTGCCGCCATACAGCCCGGAAATGAACTTGATTGAAGGATTGTGGAAATAGCTGAAAAGTGCCGTCATTTACAATGTGTTCCACAAATCTGTCCAAGACATCCGCAAACATGTACAAGCGTTTATTTCCTCTATTAACCAGATGCCTGAGATAGTCATTGATAGACTTTGTATTAAGATGTAAAAATTAAATTCAACTTATATAGGTTAAACAACTTCCTTTTAAATAAAAAGTGGTAAAAAATGTTTCTTATTCATATTTGTTTAAGTACCACTGAACCGTTTTTCTAATCCCATCTTCAAAATTTTCTTCTGCTTTCCAGCCTAATTGAGTTTCAATTTTTTTAGGGTCAATCGCATACCTACGATCATGCCCAGGGCGATCTTGTACAAGAGTTATTAATTCCTTATAACTCCTTCCTTTTGCTATAGGTTTCATCCTATCTAGCAATTCACAAATCATATGAGCAATCTGTAAATTATTTTGCTCGTTTCTAGAACCGATATTATAAACCTCACCACATACTCCTCGATGATAAACTGCATCAATAGCTTGACAATGATCTAGTACATATAGCCAATCACGTACATTCTTCCCATCTCCATAGATCGGAATATGCTCATTCGCAAGTGCTTTCCTAATAACAGTTGGGATTAATTTTTCATCATGCTGCTTTGGACCATAATTATTAGAACAA
Source organism: Aneurinibacillus thermoaerophilus (assembly GCF_900099925.1). Taxonomy (GTDB): domain Bacteria; phylum Bacillota; class Bacilli; order Aneurinibacillales; family Aneurinibacillaceae; genus Aneurinibacillus; species Aneurinibacillus thermoaerophilus. The sequence continues at coordinate 33,755 of NZ_FNDE01000034.1, forward strand.
TTTGTAGTTACTACATTCAACCCATATGTATGAAAATAACTACGTACTATCATATCCGAGCTAGCCTTGCTAGAACTATATGGACTATTAGGGGCATAAGGTGTTTCTTCCGTAAAATAACCTTCTTCTCCTAATGTCCCATATACCTCATCTGTTGAAATATGGTGAAAGCGGCATTGTTCATATCCTTCTCGATACTTAAAAGGAGCAATCATCCAAAATTTACGCGCAGTCTCCAATAATGTAAATGTGCCTTTCACATTCGTTTCAATAAAAATGTCTGGCCCTTTAATTGAATTATCAACATGTGACTCTGCGGCAAAGTGAATAACACCTTTTATATTAAATTGTTCAAAAAGATATTCTAATAATTGACGGTTATTAATATCACCTTTTACAAATTTATATCTTGGATGATGTTCAACTTCTTGAAGGTTGTTTAAACTTCCTGCATATGTCAAAGCATCTAAGTTTATTATTCTGTAATTATTATATTTTTCTAGAAAATAAGGGATAAAATTTGAGCCTATAAATCCGGCTCCACCTGTAACAAGAATCGAATTTATCTTTTCTTCTTTATCCATAAAGCACCGCTTCCTTTGTATTTATTGATCCGGTTTGTAGGGAGCCTTTTTCTGCGAGTTCTAATAGATATGCTCCGTACTCGTTTTTCTTTAATGGTTCAGCCAATCTAATTAATTGCTCTTTATTTATATATCCCTTATAGTAAGCAATTTCCTCTAAACAAGCCACTTTAAGCCCCTGTCTTTTCTCTATTGTTTGTATAAATTGGGAAGCTTCAAGAAGAGATTCATGTGTTCCTGTATCTAACCAGGCAAAACCACGCCCTAAAAGTTCAACATTTAAATCTCCTCTTTCAAGATATATTTTGTTTACATCAGTGATTTCTAATTCTCCTCTTGCAGAAGGTTCGATTTGTTTCGCAATTTTAACAACATCATTATCATAGAAATAAAGTCCCGTTACAGCAAAATTAGATTTAGGATATACAGGTTTTTCTTCTATGGATAAAACTTTATTATTTTCATCAAATTCGACAACACCAAATCGTTCCGGGTCTTTCACAACATTAGCAAATATTGTTGCACCCTTTTTTCTATTTACAGCTCTTTGTAATAATGGAGTGAAGCCTTGACCATAAAATATATTATCTCCTAAAATAAGTGCAACATTATCTTGTCCAATAAAATCTTCACCTATAATAAAAGCTTCAGCTAGCCCATCAGGCGAAGGCTGAATTGCATAAGAAAGCGAAATACCGAGCTCACTTCCATCTCCTAACAGTTGTTCAAAACGCGGTGTGTCTTCAGGGGTAGATATAACAAGAATATCACGAATTCCCGCTAGCATAAGTACAGATAAAGGGTAGTAAATCATCGGTTTATCATACACAGGTAACAGTTGCTTAGAAATAGCACGTGTTAATGGATAAAGCCTTGTTCCGCTCCCACCAGCGAGAATAATCCCTTTCAACAATCCTCATCTCCTTAGAAAAACTATACTTTAAGACTTTTTTAATATATACTTACTCAAAATAAAAGTAATAGGAATAGATAAAATAACCACCAAAATAGGTGCTAATTTCTCACTAATGTTCATTTGCACCAAAAAATAAAGAAACATTGTATTTATGACATATTGCACAACATAAACCAATGGGAACTGAAGCATTTTTTTTATACTAAAATTTGTTTGAAAGACAATTTTCGAATTTAAATAATAGGATATAAAAACTCCAATAATATAAGAACCAGAGTACGCTAATACATACGGGAATCCTAATAATAAAACAAGATATATTCCATATGTAATTCCCGTATTTAGTCCACCAACAATAAGAAAACGAAAAAATTCCTTATTCATATACTTCGTCAATTATATAATGCGGTCTATTTCGCGCTTCATCTAATACCCGCCACAAATACTCCCCAATAATTCCTAACATAACCATGATTAAACCTAGCAAAAAAGTAATTAGGCCAATAACCGACGTCCAACCAGGGACAGTAATATTACCCGTCAATGTATTAAAAACAGCGAATATACCATATAAAAAACTAAGAAGTGCCGTAAAAAAACCAACTAATGACATAAAGCGAATTGGAACATAAGAAAAACTAACAAATGAATCAATAAATAGCTTTATTTTTTTCGACATTGTCCATCGGGATTTGCCTAATTCTCTCTTCTGCCTTACATATGGAATAAAGTCCTGTTCATGTCCTAGCCAGAATATAAGGCTCATGATATTCGTATTCTTCTCGTTTATGTTATTCAATTCTTGCACAACTTGCTTATCCAGAAGAACGAAATCAAAACCTCCTTTCGGATAATTTTTTATTGCAAACTTATCCATAAGGAAATAATAGGAGTTTGAAAACAACTTTTGCGAAAAAGACTCTTCCCGATCAGAACGGGTCGCCATAACTATTTTCTTTCCCGACTCCCAACTTTTTATCATCTCTGCAAATAATTCTGGTGGATCTTGCAAATCGGCAGCGATAATTCCTACACAATCTCCTGTAACGTAATGAAGTCCCGCAGAAATAGCAGACATTGAACCAAAATTTCTACTAAGTTTAATTACTTTGATTCGTTCGTCACTCTTTTTTGCCTCTAAAAGCAAAGATAAGGAATTATCCTGAGAACCGTCATCTACAAAAACAAATTCTAAGTCATACTCAGGTAATATATTTTGCAAATTTTGCAACCTTGGTACTGTATACGGGATATTGAGCTCATTAAAATAAATAGGAACAAGAATAGAAAACTTTTTTCTAGTATCCATACCTGTTAACAGCCTCCACAACCCTTTCGACTTCCTCTCTACTCATAACTGGGCTTATGGGCAAACTAACAACCTCACTATGTATTTGTTCAGAAATCGGAAAGCTTTCTTGCTGCCACTCACTATAAGCCTTTTGTTTATGTGGCGGAATCGGATAATGAATAAGGGTTTGAATGTTTTGTTCTGCCAAATAGTACTGAAATGCTTCTCTTTCCTTTACTCGAACTACAAATAAATGCCAAACATGAGCCTTATCATCCGTAACAGTTGGCAAATGAATAAACGGATTCTTTATATGTTCTAAATAATATGCTGCAATTTCCCGTCTTCTTTGATTATCATCATCCAAGTAAGAAAGTTTTATACTAAGGATCGCCGCTTGTAATTCATCTAAGCGACTATTAACACCTTTAAAAAGATTTTCATACTTTTTATGTGAACCATAATTACGTAAAACATTTAAGCGTTCAGCTAGTTCAGCATCGTTTGTTGTGATCGCGCCACCGTCACCTAATGCTCCTAAATTTTTCCCTGGATAAAAACTAAAGCCAGCCGCATCTCCAAGACTTCCTACCCGTTTTCCATTATAAATGGCTCCGTGCGCTTGTGCACAATCTTCTATTACTTTTAAATTATATTTTTTAGCTATCAAATTGATTGATTCCATATCGCATGATTGTCCATATAAATGAACAACCATAATCGCTTTTGTACGCGAAGTTATTTTCTCTTCAATTTTTAGGGGATCAATATTGTATGTATTTATATCTGGTTCAACCAAAACAGGAGTAGCACCATTTGCTGAAATAGCAAGAATAGAAGCAATATAGGTATTGGAAGGAACTATTACCTCATCTCCTAATCCTATATCATATGCTCTAATAATCAATGTTAAAGCATCTAGTCCATTTGCTACCCCAATACAATATTTTGCACCACAATAACTGGCAAACTTTCTTTCAAAATCATCCACTTCTCCCCCTAAAATATACCATCCCGATTCAAGCACTCTATTCATTGCTTGTTGAATCTCTTTTTGATATCTCATATTTATTTGTCTTAAATCCAAAAAAGGAATCATCATACCCCACCTATTACATTAAATAATTAATTGAGAAACAATACCATCAGCATATTTATATCTTTTTCCGCATTGGCATACAGCTTGATTATCTATAAATTTTAATTTAGAAGTACATTGGCATACATATCCCTTTATTCTTGCAGGATTACCATAAGCCAATGCATAATCAGGAATATCACGGGTTACAACAGATCCTGCCCCAACCATAGCGTACTCCCCTATAATATTCCCTGCAACAATAACACTATTAGCACCAATACTGGCACCCTTCTTAACTATAGTTCTCCCAAACGATTCTGGATACACCTTACTTCGTGGGAAAACATCATTAGTAAATACAACATTAGGCCCTAAGAATACATTATCTTCAATATACACTCCGTCCCAAATATAGATACCTGATTTCACAGTCACATTATTCCCAATAAACACATCATTTTCAATAAAACAATGATCGCAAATGTTACAATTATCCCCTATCATTGCCTGAGGAAGAATATGAACAAAGGCCCATATTCTCGTATTATTTCCTATCTTTTTGGTCTCTACAATTGCGTTAGGGTGAACAAAACAAGTTTCACTAGAACTAGACATTAACTTTCTCTCCTTAATAATAACACATATATTATCGATAATATTCTAAACGAAATTACAGTTTATCCTTCTTTTTCTAGATTAATTTTAGCGATATACTTTTTAAAGTTATCATATTGCCGAATATAGTCCGTTTCATCGTAATAATCACTAGCTAATACCATCATCACACAATCACTTGAGAAATCATGCATTTCATGCCAAACAGCAGGTCCTACATAAAGACCAACTGCAGGACTATCAAGAGTTATCTCCTGTATTATATTTCCATCATCGAGAATAACACGGCAACTCCCGTTCAAGCAAACAAGTACCTGCTCTAATTTTTTATGCGCATGAAATCCCCTTGGCTCTTCTCCCTTCGTATCAAAAATGTAATACACACGCTTAATTGAAAATGGGATATTCTTATTTTCCTCAATAGCTACTAGGGAACCTCGAGAATCAATAATTTTCTTGAAGTTAATAACTTTATTTTCCATATGTTATCCTCTACAAAAATTTTAGTGTATGCTATTATTTATAGTCTATTTTAAAGTTGTTTACTCTAAAAAATAAATTACGTGATTCATCAGGCACATTAACCTTCTCAGCATTGCTAGTAAATTTAATAATGTAACTTCCCGAAGGAATCCGTATTGTTTTTATATATTTTTTTTCTTTATTATTTACTTTTAACTCTTCTTTAAACGTCGGGGTTTCTATAAACAAACTAGACAATTGTTCATATCCTGTTTGAAAAGACATTTCGATAGTAACAATTCTCTCTTTTGAAGAATAATTATTAATTATCATCGAACTCTTATCCTGACTCCATCGCCAGCTACCACTTTCATTCTGCTCTAAACCATAGAATCCATTTTTCCATGTTAATAAAACAAGATGTAGAGCATTATCCCTTTTTAAATTCAATTCATTTTTTGTGTATTTATTTTCAACTTCCTTATTATACGTCTCCATATTAAAAAAAGATAATCTTTGATTTTCACTAATTAACGGCTTAGTTTTAAGTATTGATGAGAGTTTCCCTTCTATCTCAATCCCTTTATCCGCATAACCGTTCCGATCAATATATATTCCCTTAAAACCTGCTAAAGATAATGTTTCAATCATCTCATCCAAAGTTTTATTTATGGTATTCTTTTGCCATGCATCACTTTCTCTTCCAGTTGTTGCTCCAAAGTTCCATTTTAAGTTGGTAGAATGTAAATACCCTTTTGCCAAATCATATCCACCCATTTGATTTACAGGAGGCTGTTCAGGAAAAGAAACATAAGGCATTTGAAAAATCATTGCTCCTTTTGGTAGGGAAACTTCAATTTTTCGAATAAACTCCTTATCATTTTTATATTCTTTTTCCAATATTTCATAGGGTAAGAAAAAATTTTTATTTGTTTGATCCAAAATTCCCACTAGACAAATTATTATCAAGAAAGTATTAAAAACTATTTTCAAAGCTCTATTACTAATAAACTTTTTTTTAAAGTCGTTAAATACTAGTACCAAAATAAAAATAGAAAAAAAAGCTATAAATACACTTATACGATTATACCCCCTAATTTGAGGAGATATCAAAATTGAAAATAACGTACTTAAACCACCTATTGAAGCAAAGAGTATCGAACAAACATTAAGGAAACTTAAATTTTGCTTAATATCATTTTTTTGCTCACGTCTAAATAAGAAAATATATAGAGAGATTAAAAAACCAGTACTTCCTAAAATCCCCAAAGATGCATTATCGTTCTCATTGACCAAAGGAAAAGAACTGTTATATTTCTCCTTCAACTCCTTAAGAAAACTAATTCTATGTCCAGAAATCGGAAGAAGCAATTGTGAAATCTTCAAACCATATAGATCGGCTTCTAATGGACTTCGTTTTCCAACCTCGCTATTTTCCCCGTTATAATGTGTATAAATTATATTAGGAACTACGTTAGCCAAAACTCCTATACATACCGTAGATATTAAGAAACCAGCAACTACTATAGGTATAAATCTTTTCCTAAAAATAGATATAGCTAAACCTTGAACAGCAAGAAAAAAACACGTAAAAAATGCATAATATATACCACTAGATGAGATTAAAAGACAAGCAATTATACTAACCATGGATTTAAAACTAAATAACTCAAACTTATACTTGCCTTTGTCCTCATTATAGAAAAAGAGAAAATTTTTCTCACAAAACATCCATAAAAAAACCATAACTACCAATGGTACTGTATAATATGCAGCCAAAAAGATATGCCCACCTGCCCACCGAAAAAAATGGTATGGCAAAAAAGTATACAGCATACTACCAACAAAGGCTGGAATATAAGAAATGTTAAATTGTCGAAAAACAAAAAATGATACTATAGCTGTAAACGGAAATGTAAGTATCAAATAAAAATTCATTACAAATGCATAATCAGGGTGAAACAAGGCTATTAATTTCATTAAAAGAAAATGAAATCCGTCAGATAATGGATAATCATATAAATTCGCACCTATAGGTGCTCCTAAATATTGATTTTCCAAAAACCAACCATTATCAATTACGCTTTTCACTAACATTCCTGCTGATAAACCATCACCTAAATATACAAGCGGAACATTTAAATCAACATCCCATAGCTCCATTATATATACTAACATCAAAAAACTTAATAACGTGATTATTATATAGGCAAAAAATGATTTCAAATTAATTATTTGAAAAAATCTATTTCCCATTAGTCTATTTCCCCTCTCTACTTCTATAATAAACTCCATTTATGTTTATTCAGACATATCTCTATATAATTCAGAAAAGAAATTGTTATATTTCTTTACAATAATGTCCCAGGAAAAATTTTCATTAACAAACTTCCCTCCTTGCATTCCAAGCAAAGAGGCCGGATTAACCCCCATTACTTGGACACAAACAACCTTATTCATCCTTTTTCGTAAAATTCCTCGCTTATACTCGCACTTCTCTAATTACGAACTTACGTTCTATTTGAAGCGCATAAAACTCTTGTGGAGCTAAATCGCAAATGCTCGAATGGATTCGTCTCTCGTTATAAAAGCGGATATCTGTTACAACTTGATACGCCTCTGCATAGGACATAAACTCATAACGTGCCAGACATTCATCTTCCAGGATGCGATGAAACGCTTCGATGTGCCCATTCATATTCGGTGTTCGTGGCGGAATACGCTCATGAACAATTCCAAACGTTTCACATGCTTGTATAAAATGATGAGACGTAAACTGTGGGCCATTATCGGAACGAAGAACGGGACGTGTTTCTCCAAATAATTGCCGTTTAAACAATGCCTGTTGTACCGTACGACTCGCATCCTTTGCCTCACAGGACAGACCAATTATGATACGCAATGACCGAGCCGTCCTGCTCTAGGGAATAGCCCGGTATGGCTCGTCCCTCACTTTTCACTGGTTCCACGTTCTGCCCTTTTCGTTTTCGATGGTAGTAATACGTGGAGCGTGGAATCCGGGCAAAACGCAAGACTAGCCGTTTTGGATAGCCCTGCTGAATATAGCGTTCCGCTACTTCAAGTTTTTCAGCAAGTGAGGGTTTTTCTTTTTTATCAAATCACGTAAAATCGCAAGTTCTAATGCTTGTTCGCCAAGTAACCGTTTAAGTTGTTCGTTTTCTTTCACAACTTCTTCGGCATCAAGGACCGGAACCATAGAGAAATCAATTTCTCCATGTTTTCCG
>NZ_FNDE01000070.1 GCF_900099925.1 Aneurinibacillus thermoaerophilus
CTTTTTTTCAGTTGTGGAAATTTCAAAAACAGTTTACGGGCAGAAATTCCTTTCAGCATTTTCACAATATACGAGGGGGGGATCTTTGGATGAGCAGAAGCAAAAACGTGAATGTGGTCTTGTTCGCCGACTTCCATCATGACGACTTCAAACTCTTTTTCCTGTGCGATTTCTTGAAAAAGGTCTTTCAAGTAGCCTTCTATCTCGGAAGTGAGTACTTTTCTTCGGTATTTTACAGACCAAACGATGTGATAATTAACATTGTAGACACAGGTTCGAGCATGTTTTATGGTAGATTTTTTCATACATATAGTATATCACAAAATTGATCTTTGATATCTCAATGAGCTGTGCGGTGATAGGTATAGCGGAGATCGAAAAGCGAAAAATGTCGCGGGCTCTCATGCCAAAAGTTCTGGAGAGACGGAATGTAGAAGGTATGGCGGGATAGGCTGCTAAGGAGTATGGGGAAGAGAGTGGGATAAAATAGCTGGGGCTCACTGAAAAAGCGGTAGGGAACTATCTCTTTTCAACGAATAAGAGAATGAGAGTAGCTACAGGGCCTAAAAGTAGGGAGAGTATGAACCAATTTAATCCTGTTCTATTTTTGCCTTGGGCTAATCCGGCATTGATTAAGGCGAGTGTGCCCCAACCTACAAAGAACTCGTTTTCCATATCAGTGTCTCCTTTTTATTAAAATCTCCGCTGAGCGATTAGCAAATCTCTACTGGAATTATACATTAGGCAGTATATAATTGGTAGATAAAAGTTACCGATGTATAGGAAGTTCACGAAAGGGTTCATCATTATGAGATGACTTTTGGAGCAGAGGAAGATGTGTAAAAGTCCTGACATTTTATGAAATTTATAGTAAAATCATAACAAATGACGGGGGAGGATATAAAATGAAAAGATTATGGTTAGCCTTTTTGCTTGTATTTCTTTTACTGCCTGGTGTTGCGTCCGCGCAGGTACAGACTGAGAAAACCGTGATTAAGCAGGTATACTATGACCCAGAAGTAAAGTCATATTGCATCGAAACGGATGAAGATGAAGAGGGTGCGTTTTGGTATCTTTGTATGTTTTATATGGACAAGGAGAATAAGGCACTAACGAAAGCCTTACAACAGGCGTTATTGAATAAAAAGATTGAAGTGACATATGAAGATTATGAAAGCGAAGACTCGGAAGACTGGGAAATGATTGAGTTTGTTGTTTTAAATTAAAGATATGAGAGGGTTGTGCTTGCGGCCCTATTTTTCCTTTCTTAATAATGAGGTGTTTGTATGGCAGACGGTTTTATCAGTAAAAACTCAATTCCGCATGCGGCAGAGACATGGTAGGCTGATGGAGCGGGTAGTAGTCTAATAAAACACAAACGAATAGCTCAATTTATTATAAATTATAAAAACATATACATGAAATGAATAAAAACTCGGTGGTGTTTAAGGACTGATGAATAAAATAAGTGTGTTCGGAGAAAGGATTTCAACTGAAGAAGAACTTCGTTCGCTTATTGGGTATCCAGGCGACCTTGTGAATCGAAAGGTCATTTTCCATCTGGATGTTCATTGCCGAAATTTTATAGCTCAATCTCCTTTTTTACTCTTAGCAACAGCCGATCATTCAGGGCTATGTGATGTCTCTCCTAGAGGAGATGTACCAGGATTTGTATTCGTACTTGATGAGAAACATTTAGTTATTCCCGAACGTCCAGGCAATCGCAGAGTGGATTCCATGCGTAATATTTTATCTAATCCTCAAGTAGGTCTTCTCTTTTTGATACCAGGATTAGGAGAGACACTTAGGATTAACGGGAAGGCCTGTTTAGTAAAGGATGAAAAATTACTTAAACAGATGGAAGTCAATGGGCGTAGTCCTCTTGTTGGTATAGGTGTTGAAGTGGAAGAATGTTTTGTTCATTGTGCCAAAGCTATTTTACGTTCTAAGCTTTGGGAACCTGAAACATGGCCAGATAAAAAGAGATTACCGTCCGCTGCTAAAATGTTGGCTGACCATGCCAAAATGCCAGGAACCACTGTTGACGAAATTGCTGAAATACTTCGAGAGAGTTACTCTAACCGCCTTTAGTGAATTTGCCGAGAAGCCTCTTCAACGCTATCAAATGGAGAATTGCCTGTCGGACATCCCATATGCTTGTATGAAAAACTGGGTTTTACAAAGCTGCCATTTAGAAAAGAGAGATGGGTTGTCAGGAGATTTATGAAACGTTTAGACCGTTTTGGCGTAGTAGGTTTGTGAATCCAGGAATTTATTGTCAAGAGGAGGAAAAGATATGTGGAATCCTGTAGATACCCGTTTTTATGCTAAAAAGCTTCCAGTGGCCATTGCTGCGATCGGCGACGGAGCGGAAGCCAATTATATTCGTACTTTGCTTGAACAACTTGACGTCGTGACGCTTTTGCACGCCATCGGCACGCCGGATGATTTTTTACAAGTTATCAGCCAGAACGAAAGCGCTCCCCCGTATCTGATCATCAGTGCCCACGGCGACAAGGGCGGCCTTATTTTTGGAGAATACATAGAAGAAATTGACGTATCCAGTTTGCAGGACGGAGTCATGCGTCCCCCCGTCATCGCCGAAGCGATTCGCCTTCCTGGTACGGTGGTGATTAATACCGCCTGCTCGGCCGGTGTTAAAGAAGCAGGGGAGGCGTTTATGAAAGGAGAGATTCAGGCGTACATCGCGGCTGACGAGGATGTCACCGGAGAAACGACAGCGCTATTTCTCATGCACTTTTTCTACCGGATGCTGAAAGGAAGTTCACTCGAAGAGGCGTGGGAACACGCTGCCTCCTATGATGAGGAGAGTCGTTTGTATCGTTTATACCTGCGTGATGGTATTTATAAAGTGGGGGACGACGGAAAAAAGCGGATCATTGAAGGATAGACGGCATCCTTAATAAAAAAACGCCATTAATTCGCGAAAGTAACAGCCTGTAATCAGGCGTTTTTACATTTCTAAAATTATTTTCTACGGATAAAATTACCAACCTATCCTATGTATAAATTACTTCCTATGCGGAATTGTAAGAATATCAAGTACCAAAATCATCTACATAGGAGGAATGAAGGTTATGCCACGTATGCAACAAAACCAACAACAAGAATCACGTAACACCAATCAATTACTGGCTCCACAAGCACGCGCAGCTTTAGATCAAATGAAATATGAAATCGCTGCTGAATTTGGTGTGGTATTGGGGCCGGATACAACATCACGTCAAAACGGTTCTGTAGGTGGGGAGATTACGAAGCGTCTTGTACAAATGGCAGAGCAACAATTAAGCGGCAGAACAGGGCGTCTGCAATAAATTTCTTCATAAAACCAGCCCTATTCCTATATTCTTGCATACCATATAGGGATGGGGAACAGTCAGAAACCTTCCGGGAAAGTCCGGGAGGTTTTTAACTGTGGTTGTGGCATAGATAACGAGAAAAAAGCCGAATTTGGTTGTCGAGAGTGTTGATTACAGATTCTCCGAATGGATATGAACGAATACAGAAGAACACGCACAACAGTCTCTTTAATCAATTATCATTTCGTTTTTTGTTCTCGATATAGAAGGAAAATATTCCTTCGTGCTGATGTAGAGGAACGTTTCAGACAGTTGGTGCAGGAAATATGTGAGGAATTGGAAATTATCATTGTTGCTTTAGAATGCGACAAAGACCATACACATATGTTTCTAAATGTGTTGCCAACATTTAGTCCTGCTGATATTATGGCAAAAATCAAAAGAGTAACTTCTAAAAAGTTAAGGGAGGAATTTCCGCATTTTCAACATTTGCCAAGTTTATGGACACGTTCCTATTTTGTATCTACCGCAGGAAATGTATCGAGTGAAACAATGTCACAAACAATGACGGTTAAAGTCAAACTACTTCCAACAAAAGAACAGACTTCTATTTTGCGGCAGATGAGTCAAGAGTATATTTCGACTATCAATACGCTTGTATCTGAAATGGTCGCGGAAAAGAAAAGCACAAGGAAGTCGAGTAAGGATGTTTTTGCTCACTTGCCGAGTGCGGTCAAAAATCAAGCGATAAAAGATGCAAAAAGCGTGTTTCAGAAAGTGAAGAAAAATAAGTACACTACCATTCCTGTTCTCAAGAAACCTGTGTGCATCTGGAACAATCAGAACTACTCGTTTGATTTCACTCACATCTATCTGCCTTTGATGATCGATGGAAAAGCGAAGAAAACGCCTATTCGTGCTTTGTTGATTGATAAGAAAAATCGTAATTTTGACTTGCTCAAGCACAAATATGGTAAAGGGTAAATATAATCAATTATGCATAATCCTATAATTTGTAAAAATAGGTCTATGAATTAGGTGGAAAACATTTTAAATTGTTAATATATGTATATATTGGGCGATGCATGCATTATATGTAACTCATTTCCTTTACGTCCGACTCAAAAAAAGAAAGAGTGAAGACGAAGTGTTTGGATCGTTAAAAAATATATATGATATGTATAGGCTCGGAAAAAGTGTTGTGAACTCAAAAAGTTTTCAAAAATCACTCAACAGGGCGGAAAAAGAATATCAAAAGAGAAGGAAAAAGCAGGAGGAAAAAT
>NZ_FNDE01000030.1 GCF_900099925.1 Aneurinibacillus thermoaerophilus
GCCCATCTGTACGCGGCTCAAAGGCCTTTCCATGCCGAACCATGCGGTTCGGCATCCTATCCGGTATTAGCTCCGGTTTCCCGGAGTTATCCCGGTCGTACAGGCAGGTTGCCTACGTGTTACTCACCCGTCCGCCGCTAACCTCAGGAATGCAAGCACTCCATCGGTTCGCTCGACTTGCATGTATTAGGCACGCCGCCAGCGTTCGTCCTGAGCCAGGATCAAACTCTCCAAAAAAGTTGAAGATTGATACGCAAGCTCGTAAGCTAGCTCATAAAGAAAGAATGTTTTTCGGGCCCCATAAAAGTGCCTGAAATCAACTTTGAAGCTGACCTTCACTTTCACGGGATATTTACCTCGCACACAAACGAGTGTCACTGTTCAGTTTTCAAGGAACTTCTTTTATTTCGCCTCTTTTTAGCGGCGACTTTTTTATCTTATTATAACCTAAGATTTTTGTCAACAACTTTTTTTGCTGCTTTTATGTTGATTTCTTGTTGTGTTGTTATGAAAAGGTTCATTATAACAAAGCAAACTTTGAAAGCAAGTTTTTTGCCTCGTTACAGCGACAAGAAATAATCTATCACAGGGTCTTTCTGTATGTCAACACCTTTTATTATTTTTTACTTTTTTAAAAGAAAAAGGGCGGCTTACCACCCTTATTTCCCAACCTGATTAAACATGGATTTTGCAACCTCAATCATTTCTTCTTGCGGCATTTCTCCAGACAATGTATATTCTACTCCATCATGATCCCAGCGTAACGTTTTCTTAGCATCACCAGTCATTATCCCGATGGTGTAGCCCAGGTCTATAGGATCTCCTGTCACAAAGCTTGCAGTCGTTGCCTGAGATTTATTTTCCATAATATTGAAAGAATACGTTCCTTGATACCTTAAAACAATTTGGTAGCCATCTTCATCTTTTACTCTTGTTATTCCTTTTAACGATACGCCCTTAGGAAGATACATCGGCTCAATAAGCCCAAAGCTACTCTCATGCTTTCTGGCAGTAGCATCTGCTACAACCGGCACTGAATCCAAAATTGCCGCCTGCATGTTACGTTCTTTGTCAAAAGCATCTTTATCAAATTTCGGATTTAACTCAAAAGAACTATATTGTACTGTTATCATTGAGTTCATATTGCTGTCCATTACGTCAACGCGTACAGGCTCCAAAGATTTATTTAAAACAATTTTTTGGGTTGTAAGCGAACGATTTTGGTAATCGGCTTTTACTTCAAAAGTGTAGTTTTCTCCTTCACCTTGAAACTTTCTTGCTGTGTCATTTACAATGCTTTTCGCCAACGACTCATACAAATAAACCTGTCCATGCTTTTCAGGCCACTCGCTTTGAAAACGAAAACTTTTGTTCAAATGTGGAGTTAAAACAAAGACTCCTTCCTCATTCCGCAAAATAATCTGCGTAATGTTCCGCTGCTTCGACGTTAAAGCAATCCGATAAAAGTTTGGCTTTTTATACCATACTTCCACTTCATATTCCTGAGGAGTCTTGCCGGTTTGCAGTAAAAGAGATGCTCTAGATTTATACCCTGACATCTTTTCCACTTGTTTCGCTAAATCCCCTGCTACATCTTCGGATGACTTCGAACCGCAACCGACCAGAGCCAGACATAACAGCGATAATAAAACAAACAATGAAAAAACGCGTTTCAAGTTTTCAACTCCTTCGCCTTTTTTTCGACAAAGGAGGGATCCCATGTCAATTTCCTGGGAAATCTGTACGAAATGAGTCGCCTGCAAACGACAGTTTTTGAAGCGCCGGCCCGATCGCGTCGATAATATCGCCCGCCAATGTGGCGTACATCGACTTTGCACCACAAATTTCGCCAGCCAGTCCATGGATAAACACAGCCAACTGAATGCCCGATTCTATATCTTCGGTTTGTGCCAGCATTCCCGCCAGCATTCCTGTCAAAACATCTCCGCTACCGCCTTTGGCAAGTGCAGCGCTTCCCGTCGGGTTTACAAAAATCCTACCATCAGGAGTGGCGATTAAAGTGTATGTTCCTTTTAGTACCACGTAAACCTGGTACTTTTGGGCAAATTCACGCGCATAACCGACCCTGTCTTTTTCAACATCTGCCGTTTTGCATCCGCATAATCTGCCCATTTCTCCCGGATGAGGCGTCAAAATAACCGGACTTTTCTTAGCGCGAAGGATGGAAAGGTCTTCGGAAAGTAAATTCAAAGCGTCAGCATCCAAAATAAGCGGCACATCAACCATGCGAATAATTTCGCTAAGCCACTGATTCCCTCCTGTCCATTTACCTAGACCTGGACCGATAGCCACAACGTCAAATGAAGAAACACGCTGCTTTAAAAAAGCATAACTCCCGCACGCAAAGTGTCCTGATTCAGCCGGCCATTCCCAGAAGACAGGCTCGTTAATTTTACCGGCCACGATTGGCAACGCCGGTTCCGGGATCGCCAACGTTAATAAACCGCAGCCCGTCCTAAGCCCGGCAGCCGCAGAAAGTACAGGTGCTCCTGTCATCTCTTTTGAACCTGCAATTATCAACGCATGACCATACGTTCCTTTGTGTGAAAAGCGCGGACGCTGGGGCAATTTCTTCTGCATTCCTTCAGCCGTAAGCAGTTGATCTTTCAACACAAATTCACTCGTCGCCCGTGAAGGTATAGAGATATCAGCTACTACCAATTCACCAACATAAGCTGCGCCCGGATACAAAAAATGTCCCCACTTCGGAAAAGCGAATGTTACCGTGAGATCGGCTTGAACCGCATGTTGCAACGTTTTCCCTGTATCGCTGTCTACCCCTGTTGGAATATCAACCGCCACTACTTTACTCTCACATTGCTGAAGTTGTTCAATTACAAGAGGATAAGGAGGACGTAACTCTCCTCGTGTGCCTGTTCCTAACAAGGCATCAATAATGACGCGCGCTTCACGCATATCTGCCTTTAGTGCTTCATTTTGTCCTTCCCGCCATTCGCGTATGGTATAACCACAGTTCAGCAACATGTCCACTTGACGTCTGCAATCTTCGCTTCGCTTGTTCTCTTCTCCGAATAACCAAACCGAAACATCGCGCCCTCGGTTCATCAAATGACGTGCAACAACCAATCCATCCCCACCGTTATTTCCGGGCCCTGCAAGAATAACGATGTTGCCGTAAGGCCACCGTTTTTCCACTTCCCTGACGACTGCAACCCCTGCGTTTTCCATGAGAACGAGGCTTGGAATACCGATTTGCTCAATGGTGAACCGGTCAATCTCACGCATCTGCTGTGCGCTCACCACGTACATATCATTCCCTCCTAACCCGCGTTATATATGTATGTCCGGCCATCCGCCGATATGCAGACAAGTCTACCGCTTCTCTAAAATGCACTGGGCAACTGCGTATTGCTCACTATGCGAAATCGATAAATGGCAACAGCATTCGCTGTATCCAGTAATGTCATGAAGGAAACTACTTCTTATTACAACAATCGGTCTTCCCCCATTTTCGGGGATAATTTCTGCATCTCGAAACGAAAAACGTTTACCAATGCCCGTGCCCAGTGCTTTGGCAATCGCTTCTTTTGCCGCATAGCGCCCTGCCACAAATTCAGCTCTTCTTGCTTTCGCTTCCGGTATATACCCAATCTCCCGTTCCGTGAAAATCCGATTCAGAAAGCTTTTTTCTTGCCTTGCAAGAATTTTTCTAATGCGGTCAAGTTCTACAATATCAATGCCCATACCGATAATCATGCGTTCTTCCTTCCCCTCGTTTTTTATCATTATAAGTGATTGCCAGCAAGAACACATCATCTACGCCATGCTCATAACTGAAGCCACAACCACTGCTTCGCTTTTTTACGCTTCGGTGACGGGCAGAAAGGCAAAAGACGTAAAGGAAGCAAAGGCGTATTATTGATCATCAATATCTCTGTTTCTTGCACATTAAAAAAATTGCAGCCAGTCCTTCACTGGACTGGCTGCTTGTAAAAACTAATGTTGTTCTACATATTCGCGGAGAGCGGTGTACAATGCATCCGCCACGCGTTGTTGAAATTCGTCTTTTGCCATTTCCTTCGCTTCCGTCGGGTTGGTAATAAATCCGACTTCAACTAAAACAGCTGGCATTTTTGTATTTTTGATAACATAGAACTTTGCTGTTTTTACTTTTCGATCATAAAACCCGGTAGCTTCTACAAAGTACTTGTGTATTGTTTGGGCGTATTCTTTGCTCTTCTCGGTGTAATAATACGTTTCGGTTCCTTTGGCGCTCGCCGAAGTGGCCGAATTGATATGAACAGAAATGAACAGATCAGCATTTTCCTTGTTTGCCAATTCTACACGTTCTGCCAAGGTGGGATACGTATCTCCCTCGCGCGTCATAATAACCTGAAACTTGGAATCTGCCCGCAATTTGTTAGCCAAACGTTGCGCTATTCCTAGCGTCAAATCTTTCTCCTTTAGGCCGTTACCTCCCGCTCCCGAGTCGGTACCGCCATGGCCCGCATCAACAACAATCTTCACCTTTTCTTTAGAGGACAACCGAGCCACTGGTGGTACAGAAGTCGGTGTATTAACATTGTCTTCGGACGGACTTGTCACAGAACCTTCGCCACCATTAGATGGTTCAATAACAGCCGGAACATCCGGTGATTGCGTTGCTGGGGGGACAGGTACCGGAGGCTGCGGATACTGTACATCTTTCAACCTTACTTGAATGCCATCCTGATTCGAAACCAAGTCATACTTCGCCGAACCGACCAATTCCATCACTACGCGAACTGTATCTGGAGAAAACTGACTATACCGTACTTCTTTTATTGCGGAATTCGCCTCTCCGTTAAGCGGAAGCGGTGACGCAATCGCTAACTGCGCGTTCTGCACATCGATTACAATACGAAACGGTGCTTTCATGACTTGATCTTTTGCTCGGGGCTTTCCAATTGTTTTAATTTCTAATACATTTCCAGATTGGCTAATCCCCGTTACCTTTATTTTAGCTGGTGCTTCCGGCTTTGCTTCCGGCTTCTTGGGCTGCTCCTCCGATGCCGGGCGCTCCGCCTGAGACGTTAGAGTATAGATAGTCTTACTCGCGTTCCAGCTGCCCGTGCCATGAACAAGTTCTGCAAGAAAGGATAACGGCACTGTAATTTTGTTATCAATTTTTTTGTATAAACCCGCAGACACTGTTTTTGCTTCCCCGTCTTTTATAAACACAACCTTATCTTTTTGCGACTTTATAGTATATCCGGTAGATGCAGCAATTTTTTGCGCATCGACAAAATATGTACCGTTATGATTGTATATATCGGCAGCGACAGCTTGTCCATTTATGCGAAGCTGTACAGGATTGTTCAAAATAACGCTTTTCGTCTTTTCTTCCCAGCCGACTTCCATCCCCAACAATTCTCCTACAGCCCGGAAAGGAAGAAACGTCCGATTGCTAATAATAACCGGAGCTACATCAAGTTTTTTATTTGAACTATTCACACGTGCCGTTTTGGAATGAATCGTTAACTCCACTTTTTTGCTGCCATTTGATACGGTCACCCGGCGTGTTTTCGCGTCCCATTCAACTTTCATTCCCATGCCTTCCTGCACAATATAAATCGGTACAAGCATACGGCCGTTTATCAATTGGGGAGGAACATCCGGTTTTATCCGTTTGCCATTCATCCACAATTGAATCGAGGCATTAGAAGCAGCCTGAACGGTAGCAGACCATACGCCTAGCAAAAGAAAAAGAAATATCCCTATCCTCCGCCACGCTTTTTTCATCCATATCCTCTCTTTCTCCATAGTTTTACACTTCTACTCTCGTTTCGACAAATAAACATATTTATTGGAAGCATTTTCTCTCATTGTACTACTTCTTTCTCTAAGATTGAACAATTTTCCCATACAAAAAGGCCGCATGTTTCTAAGATAAAACTTACTTCAATTTCCTTTTTGGATGATTTCCATTAAAGAGAAAAAAGCGCATTAAAAAGTATAAGACTGGAATTAAAAGACAAAGACTTATGATGAACGCAACCACAAGCAAAAGTCCCAACTGTGAGCTGGTAACGCTGGCACGAATCATCAAATATGGGTACAGCAGATAAGGCATATGGGATACTCCATAACCAAAAAATGCGAATCCAAACTGCAACATAACCATAATAAACGCTGTCCCCAGCGCCTGACGCTGGGCGATAAAATAGACAGCAATTACAAAAAAAAGCAAAGAAGCAATAAACATCCAGCTGACGTCAATCATTTGACCAAAATGCCAAGCATTGTGAGCACGTAGTGTTATAAATACAATTACGCTTGCCAGAAGGGTCGGACCGCTCCAAAAGAGTGCGAAACGACGCAACAATTCCATTGCTTCAGTGTTCCCGACCTTATTAGCGTAATACGTAAGAAAACTAGTGCTAATAAACAACACACTAACAATTGCCAGAAGAACTACCGCCCATGAATAAGGACTGGTAAACAGCAAGCCCGGCGTAAATGCCATATATCCTTCTGGTTGCTCCGTAATGAATCCCCCTTCTGAAATCGTAAAAACGGTAGATAAAGATGCGGGAATTAACAGGCCTGTAATTCCGTAAATGAATAAATAACTTAGATTTTCCCGCGCACCAAAATGGGCAAGCGCATAGAAAAATCCGCGTACAACCAATAACATAAGCGCAACGCTCCCTGGTACCAAAAATACTGCGCCATAATAGGTTGCAGCATCTGGGAAGAAACCGATGAGTCCGGCAAAAAAGAAAACAAGAAAAACATTCGCTATCCCCCAGACAGGGGAAAGATAACGGGCAATAATACCATTTATAATATGATCTTTCTTTTTCCACTTTCCGTAAAAAAAGAAGAAGCCGGCACCAAAATCAATGGAGGCAACAATTAAATATCCGTATAAAAACGTCCACAGTACTGAAATCCCAATGGCTTCATACGACATACCGTTTCTCCCTCCCTATTCTAGTGCCTCGCTTTTTGAACTTTAGCCGTATCATACTTTTCTCGAGCAATGGAAAACCTTACCACCTTTTTTTATACCATCTATTCTCCAATCACAATTATAGCAGGAACATCACTTTAAGCGTGGTAAAAACGGCAGTTCTTGATATATTATGCCACCAAATGGCATCAGTCAGGGCAGAAAAAAAGCAGGCGTCCCAAGAAAACACCTGCTTTATGGCTTGCTTTGTGGTTTTTGCGCGTCCGCGGCCGCCGCTTTTGAACTTAAAATCATAATTTCCACTCGGCGGTTTTTAGCTCGGTTTTCCGGCGTATCATTCGGAGCTACCGGGTGATATTCACCGTAACCTGCGCCTGAAAGACGCTCTGGTTTAATCTTATATTCCTCCGCAAGATAACGAACTAGATTCATAGCGCGAGCGGCAGAAAGCTCCCAGTTAGAAGGATATCGTGCGTTATGAATCGGAACATTATCCGTATGCCCCTCAATCCGCAACGGATTGTCGATAGAATTAATAAAATTAAACATATCCTTAATAACCTTCTTCGCTTCCGGTTGCAGCGTAGCATCGCCAATCGCGAACAAAACGGTTCCAGTAATCGTTACGTTAATCCCGTTCTGGTCTATGTTAATTTTCACGTTTTTATCCAAGCCTTTGGCCTGCGTATATTGCTCCATTTTTTCTTTAATTTGTTCAAACCGTTCTTGTTCGGATGGAACTTCGTTCTTTTTCTTTTCCTTCCCTGTATTTATGTTTGCCGAAGAAAGCGCAGCTGAGCCGGGCGCCGGCATTACAAGTGAAGCACCCGATCCTGTTATCTGGCTAAATGATTCCCGCAAAGCCTGGAATTTCTTCGCGTCAACCGCGCTCATAGAAAAAAGAATAAGAAAAACAATAAACAATAAAGTGATAAAGTCAGCATAGGATATCAGCCAACGCTCTAAATTAACATGACTATCATGCTTCTGCCTCTTTCTGAACATGTGCTTCTTCACCGCCCGCCTTTGTATTCCGATGCGCTTCAGAAAGGAAGACAAGCAGCTTCTCACGTAACGCAACCGGGTTCATTCCTTGCTGCACACCAATGATACCTTCAAGGGCGATTGTCAAATAAAGCACTTCATCTTTTGACTTTGCCTTCAACTTCTCGGCAAAGGGAAAGAAGAATAAGTTTGCAAACGCCACCCCATAAAGCGTGGCAAGAAAAGCAGCGCTAATGGATGGCCCCAATGACTCTGGTTCATTCAAATGTGTCATAATCACTACCATATGCATAACGGTTCCCAAAATCCCGATGGTGGGGCAATAACCGCCCGCGTTCTCAAAAATTTTGGCGCCGTGCTGATGGCGAGTTTCCATAGCAGAAATATCATACTCCAGCATTTCTCCTATGATCGATTGATCGACCCCGTCAACCGCACTACGTAATCCTCTTACAATAAAAGGATTATCGATCTTTTCTATCTCCTGCTCAAGCGAAAGCAATCCTTCACGACGTGCCTTCCCTGCCAATTGCTCCATTTGGTTAATCAGGCCCATATAATCCAATTTCTGTTCAGTAAACAGTTTCTTAAAGAGCTTGGGCACTTTTTTCAATTCGCTCGTAGGCAGCGAAAGAATGACCGCTCCCATGGTTCCACCAAGAACCAGTACAAATGAAGACGCGCTCCAGAGGAGATTCAGATTTCCTCCATCATAGAAAAAACCGAACGCCGCAGCGGCTAAAGCTACAAGAATTCCGATAATTGAGGCTAAATCCATTTGACATCCCCTATTTCTCTCGATAGTTCTCTTTTCATTACAATGTTCTTATATATGTATCGGCACAAATGAGACAAAATCAAGACTATTTGAGCAAGATAGGACTAAAGTAAAAAAGAGATTTTTTACCTATCGATATCCGGGGTTTTGACAGCGATACTTCTACCATACGCGAGGATTCGCGAGATAAAAAAATTCCTGCATTTGTTCAGCTAAAATATTACGTCCAATACGCGCCATAGCAAAATTAGCAGCATGCGCCTGAATATCAGGATCGTCCGTATAGACTTCTTCCATGCCCGCTGACGCAAGCAAGCGTTTTAGCATTCTTTTATATTCATACACATCAACACCGCTATTTTTTAAATCCCAATGCCAATAATATTCAAGAGCAAGTACAATCTGATTTTCAATATCTCTGGCATCAGCAAATAAACGCTGTAAAATACGACGAGCAATTTTTTGACGGCGGTACGAGGGAGCCACCTCTAAAGCCCCCATCATTCTAATATAAGGGAGCGCTTTCCAGCGCTCCTCCGAATCAGGGGGCAAAAGTGTGGCATATCCAACAATCTGGTTATGATGGACAGCTGCGGAAATTTGCATAGCTGTCTCTTCCAGCACTCCCCGCAAATATGAACATTGCTCACCCGGCTCACGGAAACAAGCCAAACCTGAATGAAACGGATAAATCAGTTGCTGTGCTGAAAATACTGAAATAAATGTAATCCCCTCATAATCGTTACGCATACTTATTCCCAACTTTCATCTTTATAATTATCAATGGGATACAAGTAATACGGCGGCAAATCATCCACAAGATGATATTCACCGATTTGCTGATCCTCCCACAACACAATGAGAAAAAGTTCGTAAACCGCAAGCACCTGTCCTTGCATCCCGTCAAACCGTTCTACTCGCATTCCTTCACTAAATTGTAAATGCATAATCTTTCCCTCCCTGTCCCCTTTTCATCCTTAACATTTTCAATTTTCTGTTTACTAATGCCGCTCTATTATTTGGTCAAAATTGTTTGCAGAACAAGTTTTTCTGCGACTTGATAGGGAAAAGTCTAGGGTCAAGTACTTTCCGTGACACCAGACTTTCCCTTCCTAGCTAATCAAAGAAAAGCAAAGGAGCAATAAAACTTCAAAAATAAAGGAGATTGGTTCTAAAACTCAGGGATTTAACCATCTTTACAACTCATCAAAACCGTTCTCTTTCGTTACCTTGGCATAAGTGCGGGATTTTCCCTCGAAAAAATCCGTTTTTGTTTGGTTCAGGGCTTCATCTGAGAACGGCCGGATCCACGGCATGCAATTATCCACTCCCTCATACGCTTTCTCAAGCCCCATCATGGACAATCGCTTATTTACAATAAACCGGATATAACGGTCAAATTCTTCAAAATCAATACCTTCGACTCCTGTCAGAACATGACGAGCCCATTTCATTTCCAATTCAACCGCTTGGTGCATTTTGTGATACACAAAGGCGCGGTTTTTCTCTGTATTTAACTCAGGATAATCGTTCAATAGAAGCTGAAACACTTCTCCGAAAAAGAACGTATGCTGAGCCTCGTCCCGCTGAATGTAGCTAATCATCTGACTGGTTCCCAGCATCTTCTGGTGACGAGCCAGATTGTAGAAAAAAGCAAACCCGCTGTAGAAGAAAACTCCTTCCAGAATCATGTCAGCGACAAGCCCCTCGAAGAAAGTCTGAGGACTTTTTTGATCCCGAAAACGCTGGTACATGTCTGCAATGAAAAGATTTCGCTCCAGCAACACCTCGTCATGTTTCCAGTATTCAAATACGTCTTTTTGAGTCTGGTAATCAACCAGGCTGGAGAGCACATAAGAATACGATTGATTGTGAATCACTTCCTGCTGGTTAATAATAGCGGCAATTGCCACCAGAGAGGAATCTGTAAAGTATTGCCCAACATCGGTCACAAAATTGGTCTGCATGCTATCCAAAACAGCCAGAAGCCCGATAATTTTCTTAAAAGCGTCCTGCTCGATCGGTGTCAATTCCGAAAACTGCTGCTTGTCCTTGTTCATCGGAATCTCGGACGGAATCCAGTGGTTGGAAATTAACACCTTGTACAGCTTATACATGGCCGGGTGTCGGATATCATCCCAGTTTAATACCCCAGAACACTTGCCATTAATGATTTTGTTTGACTTGTTTGGAGCGTTTGTCTCAAAAACTTTCTGTTGCTGCAGCATTTCCGTTCCCCTTTCTGCTATTATGTGCAGGCTTCGCACTGATGAATCTCAATCGCACGGCTGCGGATGTAGTAGGTTGTCTTCAATCCCTGTTTCCAGGCCTCCATATGCAACCGTAGTAAATCCCTGGCATGGATGTCAGGACGGACATATAAATTGATACTTTGTCCCTGATCGAGATGACGCTGGCGGGCGGCAGCCTGTTTGATCGACCAGTGCTGATCCAGATGATACGCTCCCTTGTAGTACCACAGTGTGCGAGAAGACAAATCGGGAGCTGGATTGGCAATTTTGTATGTGGTCTTCTCTTCATAAGCGACCGGCTCGAACACTGGATCAACAGAAGCGGTGGAGCCAGCAATCAGCGACGTTGAGCCGGTTGGTGCAATGGCCATCAGATATCCGTTTCGAATGCCGCATACGGCTACTTCTTTCGCGAGTTCTTTCCACTCGGGAGAATCATAACGTCTGCGGACAAAATATTCTCCATTTTCCCACTCGCTGCCTGAAAAGAGCGGATAGGCTCCTTTTTCTTTCGCTAATTCCAGTGAAGCGCGAATGACTAAATAATTGATTCGTTCAAACAACCGATCGTTGAATCTAACCGCCTCTTCACTTTCCCATCTGATTTTATTGACGGCGAGCAGATGATGTAATCCAAAAGCTCCAAGCCCAATGCCTCGATACTTTTTGTTAGTATAGTGGGCCTGTAGAACATCAATCTGATTTACGTCAATCACGTTGTCCAGCATGCGCACCTGAATGGGAATTAATCGTTCCAATACGTTTGCGGGTACCGCACGCCCCAGATTAATGCTGGAAAGATTGCAGACAACAAAATCGCCCGGTATTTTCCGAATCACAATCTCTCCGTCCTGTAACACTTCTTCGCACACCGTTGTAGGAGACATGTTCTCTAGAATTTCCGTACACAAATTGCTGGAGTAAATCATTCCCGCATGTTTATTCGGGTTCGCGCGGTTAACAGTATCCCGGTAGAACATAAACGGAGTTCCCGTTTCCAACTGCGAGATCATGATCCGCTTCATGATTTCTATAGCCGGTACCGTCACACGGCTCAAGCTGGCATTACGGACGCACGCTTCGTAACGTTCGCGAAAGCTGCCTTGCCCCGGCTCCTCATCATAGAAATCCTCCAGAGAAAAGCCCATTACATTGCGAACTTCATGCGGATCAAATAAATAAAATTCCTCTCTGTTTTCTACCGCTTCCATGAAAAGATCAGGGATACACACACCCGTGAAGATGTCATGCGCCCGCAAGCGCTCATCACCGTTGTTCATTTTCAAATCTAAAAAAGCCAGAATATCTTTGTGCCATACATCGAGATAAACAGCAACGCTGCCGTTTCTTGTTCCAAGCTGGTCGACGCTTACCGCCGTGTTGTTCAGTTGGCGAATCCAAGGAATAACCCCGCTCGATTTGTTTTCATAGCCGCGAATGGAAGAGCCACGAGCCCGCACTTTTCCCATATATACGCCGATGCCGCCTCCCATTTTGGACAGCCGGGCAATATCGGTGTTGGAATCGTAGATGCCTTGCAACGAGTCATCAACCGTGTCCACAAAGCAGCTGGAAAGCTGGCCCCCCCTTGCTTTTCCCGCATTCGCCATAGTCGGCGTTGCCACCGTCATATACTGATGACTCAGTGCCCAGTAGGCTTCTTTCACCAGCGCCAATCTTTTTTCTCTGGGTTCTTGCATCATGAGGTGCATAGCAATGATCATAAATCGCTCCTGGGGCAGTTCAAACAGGTTGCCGGTGTAATCCCTGGCCAAATACCGCTCGGCAAGAGTAACAATCCCCAAATAAGTAAATAGCTTATCCTTTTCGGGATCGATCTCTTGTTCCAGTTCCATAATGTCTTCTAAGCGGTAGGCCGTTAGCATCTCCTTTTGATAAATGCCCTTTTCCACTAACTGCTCCAACAGGTCGAGAAAAGAACCATAGGGACGAGAAAGTCTGAATGGGTATGCACGGCTTCGGGCCACTTCGTGATACAGCGCAATGATATATGCTCTAGCTGCAACATAGGTCCATTCCGGCTCCTCTTTAGAGATCAGCTCCGCGGCTGACATGGAAACGATTTTCGCCAGTTCTTGTTCCGTTAGTTCTTTGTGTTTCCCTTTCGCGAACGTACCCCGAATAAGCGCATCCGCATCTAATTGGGGAAAATCACTCAAGATATCGCTGATGAGTGAAGGAACCTGTTTATCCATATCAAAAACAAATGTTTGCAATTCTTCCATCTCCTTTGCGGTAATAAAAAAAGCATCCTCTCCCGTTGGGTATAAGGATGCTTGTAATAGGCAATGAAAAAAGGCATACCTGTGCCTAAGCTTAACGCGCCTAAGAAAGGGCAAACGCCCTCATGACTGATTACACCTCCCCATCCTCGTGGTTCCAACGGTGCTTTCTTTATGGCAGGTCTCCTGGCTTACGGATCATCGCTTCTCTATACCTTCCCATTTCAGTCTTATGAAACAGTGGTGAATCCAAGAGTTGCTCCCCGTTCACAGTGGCGGGACCGCGCCGGACTTTCACCGGTCTTCCCTTTTAAGTGTTTACCTGATCTCTTAGTAAGATAAAAAATCATGCAAACACACCATAAAGCTTACCTATATTTAGTTTTATAAGGAGATTATAACATAATATATTGTGGTTAATAAAGGAACCTTTTGGGCATTTCAGAAGAAAGCAGAACATTCCTTAACTTAAAGCGGCTCCCGGCAAAAACCAGGAGCCTTCCTTCATACAAAACGACTTCGCTTTTTTCTTTTCCACAAGTAATAAATGACAAGCACCGCGCACGCGGCCAAAACAAACGCGTCCCCGTAATGTAAATACGTTTTAATCTCCGCCCAATTCTCACCTAGAATCCAGCCTACATAGGCAAGGGCCGTACACCACATCGTCGTGCCAAGAAAACTATAGACAATAAAACGCAAAAATGGCGCACGTGCCATTCCCATAGGCAAGGAGATAAACGTACGGATAGCCGGAAGCAAGCGAGTAAAGAACCCAACACTATCTCCATGCCGGGCCAACCAGCGCTGCGCACGTCGTACTTCATGCAGCGGGAAGATGAACCTAAGCGGCCCCTCCAACAAATGTCCATAACGATGCCCGATGATATATGCGACAACGCAACCGATCGTGCCTCCAAAGCTTCCCGCCGCAATCGCAAAAACCAGGTCCATCTTGCCTTGAGAAGCCAAAAAACCGGCGAACGGCATAATTAGCTCGCTCGGAATCGGAATACAGGCGCTTTCTAGAAGCATGCCGAGAAACACACCCATATACCCCAGATAGTCGATAATGGCGGTAATCCAGGATCCAATCGTTTCAAGCATTTTTCCCATAAGTCCGTCCCCCTTTATCAACTATCCTATACACAAAATCAGTTTATAGAACCCTTGACCTCTTTGTTTACCTCAGCTTGGCCATCCACCGGATTTTCCAGAAGTTCACGAATGTATTCTTTTGTCCGCTCTGCACGTGGATCGATTACCTGTGCCCCACCAATCGTTTTTTCCCGCAAAATCGTAGAAGGCGGAATTTGTTCCGTCTGTAGATTCTCCAGATCGATTTTATAGGCCAGGTTTGCCAGACGCAACATATCGGTGGAACCCATATTAGTCGTTACATAAGGAGAAATAGCCTCCAGCACACGCGGCACTTTCCAGATACTCGTTCCACTTTTCGCCTTTTCAGCCAAAGCTTTCAAGAATTTACGCTGCCGCTCTGTCCGGCTGAAGTCGCCCATTTTGTCGTGGCGGAAACGCACATATTGCAGCGCTTTACGACCATCCAGGTGCTGATAGCCTTTTTTCAGCAGAATATCATAGTACCCATTATTTTCATACAAATAGTATTCCATGTCTTTTTCAACATACAAATCAACGCCGCCAAGCGCATCCACTACTTTTTCAAACCCTTTAAAATCGGTCACTACATAATATTGAATCGGAAGCCCGGTTAAATTCTCCACCGTCTCAGCCATCAATTCCGGGCCGCCAAGTTCATATGCAGCATTAATCCGGTTTTTTCTATGACCCGGAATTTCTACCCATGAATCGCGCAAAATAGAAAATAGATGCGCTTTTTGAGTTACCGGGTCGATGCTTACTACCATAATTGAATCTGAACGCGTAGACTCCTCATAATCACGCTTGTCCACACCCAACAATAAAATATTGACACGTTCTTTTCCCGTCCATTCCGGAAGCGATGTCGCGGTGCCCGGTTTCTGAATTTTCGTCGTGAAAGAATAAAAAGAATAGGCGTAATACGCACCTAACCCGATTCCGAATAATAACAAAAAAACAAACGTCATTCTTAGAATGGTTTTTAACGTTCTCATGGAATTAACAAAACATCCTTTCTTTACAGTGAGCAAAACACTATTCTTTATTATAGCGCATCAGGATGTTTTATCACTATGTTTAATTTCATGCCATTACACCAGATAGTATTCGCTTATTCTTTTTATCATAACAACTACCATTTACGGAAATACTGCTTGCTTGTGAAATAGATGCCGAATCTTGTACCGTCCGGCCTTACCAGATGATAATCCCCGTTGCGCTTTTTCTGCGGCCGCAGCGGCACAACCGTCAAATCGGGCTCCAGCCCAAGAATCAGTCCCCGCTCCATATCTCGGCTTGCGATAATAATATCCTTCTTGACAGAAACCGGTGTAACTGACGGATAATAACGATTTTGACCAACCGCCCGCATAACTCCTGCCATTGCCCAATCACTGCTGGTCGCATTGCGCACATGGTTTAAAAATGAAACGCCTACTTGAACCATTTGCGGCTCAGCCCCAAACAAATAAACGGGATACTTTCCATTTATTTTATGTTCTTTCTTTCCCAGCGCGATAATTTGCTCCGCAATATAGCGATCCGCCTGACTTACATTTTTATAATCAACAATCTCCGCTACATTCACAACGGTGAAAATAAATGTCAGGCTGGCGATCAGCATACCGTATACAGCCCGTCCCACTCTCTTTCTAACTATCAGCAACAGCAAACCGTCCACAAGAAGCGCAAGCCCTATGAAAGACGGAAATACATTGCGCAACGCCAGTCCGCTTTTATCAAGAATAAAGAACGGGGAAAGCGGTACAACTGCTATGATAATTCCGAGCAGAATCTCCACGCCCGGTCGGCGCAACCTGCTTTCCTTGTCTGCCATCCGGAAGGCCAGCCAGCCGATAGTCAGCGCCACGATTGTAATCAAGAATAAGTAAAGATAGGAATGATTCTTCAACAAAAGAGACAGGCCACGTCCAAAACCGATACTGTAAAATTTAGTGTGCAACAATACGACAATATCATAAAATTCATGAAACACACCACCCGTATGAACAAGCAACCTTTCCCATGGAACAAGCTGTCCCCGTTCGGCGGTATTGCCCCCTTCTTTAAATACCACATAATAAATTCCAATAAATCCGACATTTAAAATAGGTAGCCAAAGCAAACGCCATCTTTGTTTCCAGAGCATAATCAGAAAAGAACAAGCCGCGCCAAGCGCAATAATTTGCTCATAAAAACCAAAAGACAAAAGCTGAACAATTACAAAACCTGCAACATATCCTATTTTTTTCTTCTGTTCAAAGCTCAGCACAAGCAAATAAAGCGAAAGAAGCATCAAGAAAAGCCCCACGACCAACCGTGATGAAGCGGACAGCCAGTATGTCGCTTCGCTGCCCAAAGGAAGAAGGCCGAAGATAATGGCTACCGCCGTTCCCAACGGCAAACCTAGCCTGTCGAAAATGCGATAAAGTAAGTAGCAACTGGCCGTATGTAAAGCCGTAATAATCACAAGCGCCCCGGCAAGATTCGGCCAGAACTTACCCCATACGAACAAATCAAACAATGAAGCGAGCGGTCGTGTATGATAGCTGTAATTTAGAAAAATTTGCCGAAACGGGTCGTCATAAAGCTGAAACGCCCCATATTGAATCCAGTCATCTAGCACGGGATAATAGCGAAACTTTTCATATCCGTATTTTAATGCCATAGCTGCACCAAACAAAAACCAAAACCATGGCAAAAGCTGTAGTTTTTTCTTCTCGCCCAATGATTTTACTCCTTCCTTCGTTAGTCCTGTTCCTATCTCGAAAAAAAGAAGACAGGTCTCCGCCTGTCTTCCTTTTCTCTATCGTTCTGATAGCCGGGCACGTTGCCGTTTTGCCACATTGCGGTAAATCTCCCTAACCGTAAACTCGCCCCGCATAAAGTAATAAATGCTAAGCGGGAGCAAAGCCGCATACTGAACCAAGTGAAGCAGCACGGACAAAATTGCCCTTTGAAACGCGTGCACATCAAACAAAGATAACGAATAGATGCAAGCATACTGAAATACCCCGATACCTCCCGGCGCGGACGGGATCAGCATAATCAAGTTCGTCAGCACAATGACGACCAGGCTCGCTACCCAGGCTTTGCTGCCGTAAATCCCAACCGCCATTAATCCGAATACGGTCGATAAGTATACGCATCCCCAAGAACAGACAAGATAACACAACGCACGCACAATCACAAGCGGTGATTTAAAAACCGCAAGGCTATCGAGAAAATGAAACAATCTGCGTGCTACCGCTGGCGTTTTTTCTGATGCCAGCACACGCGGACGCAAACGCAACGCAAGCAATAGCAGCAGCCCCCCTGCTACCATCGCTGCAAGCATCAGGTTGCGAATAAGCTGTAGTTTCGCTTCTACCACAGGCTCAAACGGGACAAAAAATGCGACGCTGACCGCAAGCACAATCAAAATAAATACGTCCAACAAACGTTCTAGCACAAGGTTTACGCCCACTGATGCGTAATCTCTTCTCATCTGTCCGATTGTCATAACGCGGATCGCTTCCCCCATCCGAAATGGGAGCAGCATGTTCGAACCGTTGCCCATGCATACTGACGCAAACATTTTCCTGACAGGGATGTCCGGCGCAAACCCTCTTGTCCAGGATAATGCGCGAAACCACTGGCTCGCTGCAAAAGCGAATACCGCAAGCAACACATAGAAATAATCAACCGGGTAACGCAGCAAGCGAGCAATATTTACATTTCCAAGATTGCGATAGGCTAAAAACAGAAACAGACACGTAATGGCAATACCAACAGCAAGCTGTATGTACTTACCCCTCATGTCGCACTTCCTTTAGCTTATTGTAAACGCCATTCCAATCATTTGTTCGCACCTGCAAGGCATCCCGAAACATCTTCCATGAATCTCTGATAATGTGTACTTTCGAATCAACGGAATGACGCAGATTTACAGGAATCCTCTCGATATGATACCCATACTTGCGAGCTAAAAATAACATCTCAAAATCAAAGCCGAAGCCCTGAATAGTCAACTGCGGAAAAATTACGCGTGTCGCCGCCTTGGTAAATCCTTTGAATCCGCACTGGGTATCCGGGATGTCCAAATGTAATACCGCGTTAATAAACCGTGAAAATACGGCGGAAGCAATTTTTCGCGACAACGGATATGGAACGTCTGACTGTTCCTGGTACAAGTCACGTCCACCGATAACAAGATCCGCTTTTTTAGCATAAAATACATGAAGCGCTTTTGTAATGCTTTCCAACGGATACGGCAAGTCAGCGTCCATAAAGAATATATACTTCCCCTTTGCAAGCAGCATACCGTGCTTCAAAGCCATTCCCTTGCCCATATTTTTCTTCAGCGATACAACCTGAAGACAAGGGTGACCCAATGCTTCTACAACGGCTACTGTTCCGTCAGTGCTGCCGTCGTCTACAACAAGCACCTCATAGCTTGCAAAGTGATTGTCCATAAAAGGCATGACCGCCTCAAGCGTATGTTTGATTCTTTTTTCTTCATTGTATGCCGGAATGACAAGCGATAGTTCCATTTCCGAACACGTCCTTTTTCTTGGCAATCCAGGAGATTTCGCCTCTCCCACATAGATTATAATTATACCCAAAAACATAAAACCTGTATATGGTGTCGATGAAATTTTCCTGCAATTGGACAAAAACCTTTCAATATTCAGCACCACCTTCTATTCCAGCAAGCAATAAAATGCCCATAAAATAATGCCTTGTCCGTTCCAAGCCGGAGAAGGCAACATATAAAAAAAAGAAGGTATTTCAACTTTCTCTTTCAACCTTCTCTTACATATTATACCTTTTGTTTTTTTATTACGGGAGTATATTATATTCCCGGAAATATAAGAAACGAGGACAGCCACGCGCTTAAACGCTGCATCTGCCCAGTATAGATAAGTACGCCCATAGCAATGAGCGCCCAACCGCTCACGTTCTTAATCACCGGCATCCATCGATTAAGCCGACGAATCGCTCTAACAGAGTACAACATAATAAAAGAAATAATAAAGAATGGAATGGCAAGTCCCAAGGAGTAGATGCTAAGCAAAAAAATGCCTGTGTTTACAGTTTCCGTATTGCTAGCCAGAAGCAAAATTGAAGAAAGCGCCAGACCAACACACGGTGTCCAGCCAGCAGCAAACGCCATGCCGAGAAGCAGGGAAGAAAACCATTTGCCAGCCTGAATGCGCAACATATCAAATCGCTTTTCACGCGCCAAAAACCGTAATTTCAACCATCCGATCGTCTGAAACCCAAAAATAACAATCAAAATGCCACTCAACTGCTCAAGCAATTCACGATTTGAACGAAGAAACTGACCGAGGTAGCTGGCTGTTGCCCCAAATAAAACAAAAATGATCGAAAATCCGATAACAAATGCAAAAGAGCGAATAAACAATGTACTGCGCCGAATCACCAACCGATCGTCCTGCACCATCCCTCCGGTCAAGTGTGTCACATAAGCCGGAATCAATGGAAATACGCATGGCGAAAAAAATGAAATCAAGCCCGCAAACCACGCAAATGATACCGATATGGATTGCTCCATACGATCACCTCACTAAGCATTGTCGCACACTCGTCATCGCAAAGGCAACTCGTCCCTATGTAGGCAAAATATCAAGCCTTCGCAAAAGTTTCCTAATAAGCCCCGAGCGCTCCTCCGCCACCAACGCTTTTCTTTCTTTTTCTCCTTTAAAAAAGATCCCTTCGTCATTCACCGCCGCAATTTTATTGGTGTTTACCAAAAAGGCGCGGTGACTAAAAACAAAACCGTGATTGCGCAAATATTCTTCATACACCTTCAAAGGAATATATTTTGCTTCAATCGTATCATGGACAATATGAACCT
The DNA here is from genome assembly GCF_900099925.1 of Aneurinibacillus thermoaerophilus. Taxonomy (GTDB): domain Bacteria; phylum Bacillota; class Bacilli; order Aneurinibacillales; family Aneurinibacillaceae; genus Aneurinibacillus; species Aneurinibacillus thermoaerophilus. The sequence continues at coordinate 20,198 of NZ_FNDE01000030.1, forward strand.
TGACACCTCTGGAACAAGACTCGAAAAACAAAATGTCATCCGGAACAACCTGGATAATCTTATCATTGATAATCGGCACATACATGCCCCCCACTCTGATGAAGCGTTGATACTCGATATGCAATCGGATTTTGCGCAACGCTTCCTCAACACGCGGCGGCAAATATGGTTTCTCGATTACGTCGATAATATCCAAATGATATGTATCGCTGGCCAGCGGTTTCATGCCTGTGATCAACACGGCGGGAATGTGTTTGCCACGCATTTTCAAAATCCCATATGCTTCCAGTCCGTTCATATCCGGTAAGTCAATATCAAGAAAAATGGCGGTGATATCATTTTTTTCCAGCACAGCAGAAATCATCGCTTCCCCTGTGTTTACTACGTCCACGTGGTCAATATATTCCAGTGTTTTTAAATGATCGACAAGCGTTTGCGCCTGAAATTTGTTGTCTTCACATACTAAAATATTCATGATATCACCACCTTATCCTTGTATGAGTCCATTCCTTTAGCGCAGTTCCTCCGGTGCTTCCGGAACATAAACCGCTAACATACACATCGAGGTTACCATTAAGGTTGCAAGTCCCGTAAAAAAGGCAGCTACCGAATACAGAGCTTTTCGCATCATCGCGACTCACCCCCTTTCCCAAACAACCGATTCAAACTATGCACCAAACGCACACCGTACGGAGTTACGGATAATGCTTGTAACATTAAACCGATGGCGAACGGACGGCTGCTTTCAAAAAAGGAAAAAATGAACCCAAGTCCAAGCCAGATTCTGGCCAGCACCTTAAATTTGTCTTTATGCTTCAGGGGACGGGTCGACTGGTATGGCTCAAGGTAATAAGAATACACTTCAATGAGCCATAAAGACAGCACACAAAGCAGCAAGCCTGTCCATAATGACACCGGAATATAGCTGCTGCCAACTAAAATCGTAACCGAGACAAGCGTACAACCGAGGCCGCTTTCTACATGCGCACCTCCGGTCAAAAGTCTAAGACCGCTAAACCCCAAAACGAGAAACAAAACGTCTCTGCTTTGTCCTGTCACTATCGCGACGCCAGCCAGCACCAGCATAGTCACCAATGTATGGAGGAACCCTTCGATGCCAAATTGCAGCACAGCCACAGAAGCCGGATGGCCGCTCTTGTCTTTAAGATATACAGCGAGTCTATGGGCAAGTTTTCTCATAATGCATCCCCCTGAAACGTAACGATGATGGTAGACTTGGAGGTATCCGGATCATACTGAAGCGCCAATGTACCCGCATTCATCTTCAATTGTTTGACGATGGCGACTGGCATCGCCTGTACATGCTTCGTTTTCAACGTAAATGTTGTCGTTCCACCGATGACGCTATGTATTTGAAAGTGAATGAATTTATCAGCGCTGGGCTTGTCTTTCAGCACAGCAATGATCTCATCGAAAATCATGTTCAAAATCCGGTTCAACTGATAGCCAGAAATCGATTCAGGAGTGAAATAATGGCCGATGCACTCTACTGTTAAACTTACGCCATACGATTGACAAACGTGCCGCTCCTTCCCTAAAAAAGCGGCCAGCATCGGTTCATGAATCTCGATCGATGCCTGCATGAAATTTCGTTCTTGCAGCAGGTGATCGAGATACTGGACCAGCATGTGAACATTCTGACAGCTAGCCATATGGCGTAACGTTTGAGTTTGTGAATAGAAGTCACGGTTGATTTGTTTGATTTCCTCTGTATAACTATGTAAATTTTCTAAATATAACCTTTCTTCTTCCATTTTCATCTGTTTTTGCATGACTTGAATGTTGCGCACCAGCAAAAACATCAATAAAAATAAACTAAACGTACCAAGCACAATCCAAATATTATAGTGAAAATTGTAATCAGATACCGTGATTGTCGTAATCGTCTGTACGACAATAATCATACCAACTAACGAATAGCAGGCAATTAATATGTTAATCTGGCGGCCAACTTTAGAAAAACTATCCTGAACCAGGCTAACTCCCCACTGTTTTTTATAAACGAGCCAAGCCGCCCCAAGCATCAATAATGCATTGGCCAATATAATGGGAATCTGATAAATAATTGAATTTATAGCTTTACTAAATAAAAGATTTGTCAGCAAAGATATGACAAAAAAAGCAGCAGTCGTCATCAACATGTTCGTGATATACATCATAGAGATAATAATGATCCCGTTTAATAACCGGAAACGAAAAATTAAAATAAAAAGAGCATAAAAAACTACCATAGTGAGCAGAACAGCATACGAAATGTCAAGATACATTCGAATGATGCGCGAAAAAATCGCTACCAATACACTGACCAATATAACTTCTTTTATTTTTTCTTTAACCTCATAACGAAAAAGGCACAAAAAGAAAATAAGAGTTGTAGCTTCTTCAATGATAGAAAAAAGGATACCTATAACTAATTGCACGATCATACGCTGTCATGAAGTTAGGTGCAGTAACTCCGGCTCCCTCCTTTCTATACTAGTATAGCAAACGTATGAAATAAATAGAAAGTGACAATTTGCAAACGCTTTATTCCTTTTCCCATTCTCTTTCTACCATCCACAGTCGAAACCTCAAAGACAATTAATATAACAAAACAGAAGAATAAGACTAATGTCTCTATCTTTTCATTATGAATAGGAATTCACACATTATGAATACGTATTTATAATTCAAAAGCGATAATATAAACATATTTTCCAAAAAATATCAATAGTAATTCATTCATAATGAACCATTGTTCACGATATTTTGCGTAGACCAGAAGGGGATAGACAAGTAGGAAAGTAGTAGCTTACACTGTAGAGAGACGAAAAATTTCCAATTGAGTAGTTATCTGGATATAATTGATACATCTCTTTGGCGGCAAAAACGAAAGCGTACTGGACGATGGCGTCGGACTTTCAACATCCAAAGTCTAAAACAGCCCCAAAATAGAATGAAGTTGTCCAGAAAGGAACTTTAATCATGGGTACCAACGACAAGAAACAAGCAGAGATTTCTCATAAAATAGAGATAAAAAGGAATAAGATGATTTCGGTAGCAGCTTATAACAACTTAAATTTATTGCATCCAGATGTTCTAAAAATAAGCCAGGAGCTAGATGTCTTATTAGTGACCTTATTGAAAAAACAAATCGGAAAACAACATAAGCGAAATTCATTCTAATACAGCACCTGTATACTTGCTTCATTGATTTAGGAACTCTCTCCACTAAAGCGGAGAGAGCATTGCATTTTTTACCAAATAAAAATCTCCCTCCACTTGTAGAAGGGAGGGGTAAAGGGTTTGTTTTTTCACGTGCTCGCTACCCCGCACCAGTGCATAATAGTATGCGCCATAATTTCCGCACATTCGATAACCCGATCCAATTCGATGTACTCATTTGGGTAGTGGGCCATGCTGGTTACTCCAGGCCCGAAGACGATAGCCGGCGTCTCGCCTACTTTCGTCAGCAACCCGCCGTCCGTTCCCCACGGGGATGCTTCAATAATCGGTTCTTCTCCTAGCACAGTACGGTACGAATGGATTAAGTGATTCATCAGTTCATGGTCTATGTCAATCTTGCCCGGTACCCACTGTGCGCCAAACCATTCCAGCTGTGGCGGATGCTGCTTAAGCCACTCGTCGTCAATCGCCGCCAACGCTTCTACCATTGCACGCTTCGCATCTTCCATTTCCTCATCCGGGGCAACACCCATACGCCCTTGTAACTCCACCAGATCAGGAACGGAGGAAGGCCACTCGCCACCTTGGATCGTTCCGATATTAATTGGAATCGGAATGGGAATGTTTTTATACAACGGGTCAGTAATTTTTTCGTTGCGTTCTTTCTCTAGCTTGCGGACGGCATCTACGACAATCATCGCTTTTTCGATTGCACTTACTCCTTCGTAACGTGTACCGCCATGTGCAGAACGGCCTTTCACTTTAATTTTGAACCACATGGAGCCTTGCTGTTTCGGGAAAATCTTCATTTGGGTCGGCTCTGGAATGAGCGCGGCGTCTGCCGTATAGCCACGCAATACGGTAGATAGTGTGCCGGAGCCCCCGCTTTCTTCTTCAATCACACTTTGGAAAATAATATCGCCTTTTAGTTTAATACCTAGCTCTTTTAAACATTCAATGGCAAACAGCATGGCAATATTGCCACCTTTCATATCCGTAACGCCGCGCCCGTACATTTTACCATCTTTAACTTTACCGCTGAAGGGATCATCCTCCCACTGATCCAAGTCACCGGCCGGCACAACATCAATATGGCCGTTCAGAATAAGGGATTTGCCACCGCCTTCGCCCCGCCAGATCCCCACTACATTCGGGCTTCCTTCAAATGAAGTCCGCGGCGAACAAAAATATGGATGCTTCACCAATTCCTCGCCGGCCGGTTCCCAGACGTCCACTTCAAGTCCTAACGATGCCAGCTTATCGGCGATAAGCTTCTGCGCCTCGGCTTCTCTGCCCTGTACACTCGGTGCCTGCACAACCTGCGCCAAAAAATCAATCGCTTCCTGCCGGTGTTCCTGCATCCAACGCTTAATTTTCTCCTGAATCATGACTTGGCCCCCTCCCATATTATTTAAAGACTGGAATCTGGCTGCTTTCCTTGAAGTGAAGCGGCGCGCCTGTACTTTCGATTACTTGCTCCACCGTGTACGGATACAGCACTTCCTTCAAATGCAGTTCCCCATTTACCACTTCAATTACCGCGCGCTCCGTAATGATCATATCCACGCATTCCGGAGCGGTCAAAGGCAACGTACACTGCCGGAGAATTTTCGGTTCACCCGCTTTGTTAGTGTGATTCATCAGCACAATCACTTTTTTCGATTTTTGTGCCAATTCAATGGCACCACCCATGCCGGGTACCCGCTTACCAGGAACAATCCAGTTGGCCAAATCGCCTTTTTCGCTTACTTCAAGTGCGCCGAGAATTGTAATATCCAGATAGCCGCGACGAATCATGCCAAAGGCGACCGTACTGTCAAAATATGAAGCGCCTGGCACGATTGTAATCGGAAATCCACCGGCATTGCACAAATTTTCATCTTCTTCTCCTCTGGCTGGCGAAGGGCCCGTACCCAGAATCCCGTTTTCCGCGTGAAACATGACTTGCCACTCCGGTGGGATATAGTCCGCAACCAGCGTTGGAATGCCTATGCCCAAATTCACCAGCATCCCCGGTCGGATTTCCTTCGCCGCGCGGCGCGCGATAAGATGTCGCTGTTCTACTCCCACGCCCATTTCCAGTTCACCCCTTCGCTTTTTACAATGTAGTCAACATACACCCCAGGCGTAACAATGCATTCTGGGTCAAGCTCGCCGAGCGGCACAATTTCTTCAACCTCTGCGATAGTAATGTCTGCCGCCATTGCCACCAGCGGGTTAAAGTTGCGTGCGCTCTTGTCGTATACAAGATTGCCGTACTCGTCGGCTTTCAGCGCATATACGATTCCCACCTTTGCCGTAAGCGCCGGCTCGACCATATACGTTTTGCCTTCCACTTTAATTTTTTGTTTGCCGTCTTCTACGATCGTACCAAGACCGACATCAACCAGAATACCGCCGAGCCCCATGCCGCCTGCACGAATTTTTTCCGCCAGCGTCCCCTGCGGATAGAAAGTCACTTTCATCTTTCCTTCTGTCATCAGGCGCCCGGCGTTCGGGTTGGAACCGATATGCGAAGTAATCAAGCTGCGGACGCGACCAGCCGTAACCAGACGGCCGATCCCGACATCAGGAAATCCCGTATCATTGCCGATCAAATCTAGGTTGCTCACACCTTTTTTTAAGATGCCATCAATGAGGGTTGGCGGACTGCCTATACCACCAAATCCCCCATACATAAGCGTAATGCCATCTGTTATATGTGTCAGCGCTTCTTCTAGGGAAACAACTTTCGATAATGTCTGCTGCACTTCCCCTCTCCCCTTTCTATACGCTTTCTTTGGAAGCGAGCTGCCCTTCTTGTTCAAGCTCCAGCGCAAGCTCACCAAGCGACCGATCAAGAATAAAAAGCAACTCATTGATCTCTTCTTCCGTGATAACGAATGGTGGCGCAACCAGAATTGCATCTCCCGCTTGCCCGTCAATGCCGCCGGACGCGCTGTATATGAGCAAACCGTTATTCATCGCTTTTTCAATTAACCGCTCTGTCACGCGAAGATGGAACGGGAACGGCTCTTTCGTCGTGCGATCTTTTACAAACTCCATACCGCAAAGCAATCCCTTGCCGCGGACATCGCCGATAATCTCGTATTTTTGCATAAGCGCTTGCAAGCCTGCGATTAATTGCTGACCGCGCTCTTCTACTTTTCCAATTAACCGATGATCTTCAATGTATTTCATGACCGCAAGCGAAACAGCGGCCGATTGTGGATTGGCACTAAACGTATGACCGGACATAATCGATTTTGAACCAGCGGCGATAACATCAATAATCCGCTTGCTCGCGATGGTGGCTGCCATCGGTGTATAGCCCGCGCTCATTCCTTTTCCAAGCGCCATCAAATCGGGAACCACTCCCCAATGGTCAATGCCGAACGGTTTACCGGTTCTACCATTTCCGGTCATCACTTCATCAGCAATAAATAAAATCTCGTAGCGCTCACAAATTTCTTTAATTCGTTGATAATAGTATGGCGGCGGAGTCACTGCACCAGCAGAGGCACCGATGATCGGCTCTGCGATAAATGCCGCAATATTGTCCGCCCCAATGCGATGAATGGCCTGCTCCAACTGATTTGCGCAAAGCAAATCGCAGCTCGGATACGTGCTGCCAAACGGACAACGATAGCAATAAGGCGGCTCTACTGATGGAAACTCCTCCAGCAAAGGAATAAAGCGCTTTCTTCTCAGGATATGCCCGGACATAGATAAAGCACCAAGCGTAATACCGTGATAGCTCATCCAGCGGGACAAAATTTTATTTTTCCCCGTACGGCCCTGTTCCTGCCAATATTGAATAGCGATTTTCATCGCTGTCTCCGTCGCCTCTGATCCGCTATTAACAAAAAACACATAATCTAAATCACCCGGTGCCCAACTGGCAAGCTTGGTTGCAAGTTCTTCCGCCGCGTCGCTTGTAAACTGTGAGCGATACGTGAATGACACTTTTTGGGCCTGCTCTTTCATTGCATCAATGACCGATTGTACACCGTGTCCAATGTTAGCGGTAATCGCGCCTGAACATCCATCAATGTATGCTTTCCCTTCGGTATCATATAAATAAACTCCGCGTCCATGGGAAACAGTGGGATATTCTTTGTCTAGCAACGGCTTAATGACATGACTTTTTATTTTCACGCGCATCTCCCTCTTTTCATTGCTTCGCTGCCTTTATCATATCAAGCTAGTTGGAAAAAAAATATTCTCACTATTACATAAATTTGTAGTATATTTTTTATACACCATGTATAAAGAGAGGAACGAAGTATGTCCATTACACTAAAAGAAGCGTTACAATTACCTGATATCCAACAAATCAAGCTCGTAGGAGGGCACGGCGGCCTGCACAGAATTATCAAATGGGTAACAATTGTGGAAATCATTGAGGATGTGACACGACTGCAGGAAGGGGAATTTCTGATTACGACCGGATATGGTCTGGACACAGAGGCGAACCGAAAAGACTTTATCGCTCGGCTCGCGCGGCAAAACTTATCAGCAGTCGCTATTCATACCGGGTTCTATATGAAACAGATTCCGCCTGAGTTTATTGCTGCAGCGAACGCGTATGATTTACCGTTGTTCGAGATTCCACGCCATATGAACTTTTCCGAAGTAACCAAGGCACTGCTCGGCCATATTGTAAACCGTCAGCTTCAGCTCATGCAGGATACACAGCAAATCCATCGGGAACTAACACTGCTCGCGCTCAATAATAAAGGCCTGGCGCCCCTTGCCCATACGCTTGCCGCTCATCTGCAAGCCGATGTAGAAGTATACGATGCGAATGGCAAGTGGCTGGAAGGAAGCGGGCAAACGACAGAAGCAATCTCTCCCGCTGAGCTTGTCGAAGCTCTCGGACCCAAAAAAACAAGCAGCTCCATTCTGCTTGCAGAAAATGAATGGCTTCATCCGATTGCTACCGATCGTGAGCATTACGGATTTCTCTATATAAAAAAACGAGCTCCGCTTACGGAAATGGACCGTCTCATCGTGGAACAAGCCTCCATGGTATGCGCCATTGAATTTTTAAAACAAAAAGCGGTCGACGAAGCTCTGCTCCGCCTGCAAGAAAACGTGTTGGACGAACTGCTGGAAAGCAGGGAGCAGGATGAAACGAAACTGCAAAAACTGGCCCAGCGCCTCGGTTACAGGCTGGAAGGAACAATGGCGGTTATGCAGCTTGCCTCCCCGTCTACCGAGAGTATACGGCCTTTCATTCAGCGATGGGTACAAAAGCAAAACAAACCCGTATTGATGAGAGAAAAGCAGAAGACCATTACCCTGCTTATGACCATTCAACAAGAAAAAGAAATAATAAGGGCCGCGCAATCCCTACAGCAGGAAGCGCTATCGTTTCTCCCGCCCGGCGCTCTCTATATCGGCCTAAGCGAACCGTTCCATGGTTTAAGCCAAATCGCAGACCAAGCGCGCTTAGCGCGCTTAGCGTTGCAGGTCGCTATCGCTGCCGGCGAACCGCTGCTTTCCTACGACAAAATCGGGGCCTATGCCCCGCTTCTGCAAATGCAGGAAGCGGGAATTTCGCTGGAACAATTATATCGACCGCTGCTTGATCCGCTGATTGAATACGATCAAAAACATGGTTCAAGTCTAATCGATACGCTTGAATGTTATCTGCAAAACAATTCGAATATCAAAAACACAGCGGCGGCATTGTTCATCCATCGCCACACGCTGAAATACCGTCTAGAGCAAATCGCAGAAAAAACGGGCAAGGAGCTGCAAAACGCGCACGTTCTCACCCAGCTGCATCTTGCGCTCATGGCCTACCGTCTTGACCATGCGGCGCTTTCCGTACTGTAAATGCACTATTTTGCTGAAAGATTTTTTACCCAAAGATTCATATCTTCAAATTTATCGAAGATGTTGCAATTTTTGGTCATGCGGCCCGTATACTCATAACCAAGCTGATGAAATACAGCGTTCATGCCAAAGGACAGCGAGCGAGCCAGCGAATATGCGCAGTACATGTGACGGCGGCGCAGTTCCTTCTCAAGCGCGGAAATCAAATGACGCATCAATCCGTGTTTACGGTGTTCGGGATAAGTAGCGCAGTCTGTCATTTCCGCGTTATTGTAAGTTGCGTTGATTTCGGCGGAAGCGGCACTAACAATTTTACCTTCTTTTTCTACTATATAGAAAATAGTGCCTTCTAGCATGACTTTTTTGATATAGGAAACGTCATTCATTGGGGTCGGGTATGTCTGGAACACCGCACCGTACAAATTAGCTAATTGTTCCGCGTCTTCCGTCACCGCAAGGCGCAGCGAATATCCTAAAGCCAACGATTCATCGGATAGTTTACGTGGAAGCGCGAGCACCTGTCGAAGGATTGTATCCTCTTCCATCCAGTAATCGCTCGTGCGACGTTCATCCGTAAAATACATGGCCATGCTGTACGCGTCATTGCCATTGAAATACTTTTTATACACACCTTCAAGCATATAGCCAAGACTTAAAAACGTCTGCCAGTCTTCTTGACGGGATTTGATGAATACTTTTGTGAATGAATGTTGCTCTACCAATTCAAGAATCCGCGAATGCATGGCGCGAACGTCACCACGATAATCGTCAACACGCAAGCGGGCATTAAACGGATCAAGGCAAACATCCATAATGAAGCGCTCATCTTTTTCCGTGCATGCATGATAATAAATATCGTTTTTTGTCGTCATAAATAAATCCTCCGTTCTCTTGGTATTTTTATAGTTTTAATATTGCAAATAATATTGCAAAAAATATGCCATAAGAACAGGAAAAACTTGCGGATTTTTCAAACGATACCTTTTGTTAAAAAGTATATACCGCCAACACGTTTCCCTAAATTTTTCAAGAAAAGGGTGATCTATGTGTCTGAACTTGCAGCAATCTGGTCAAATGAATTCGAATGGCTCCTTAGCATTATCAATGTAGGCGTCCATATGGTTGATAAAAAAGGAACAACTGTATTTTTCAATGAAACAATGGCGGAAATTGACGGTCTGGATCGGGAGGATGTTATCGGAAAGAGCGTGTTCGATCTTTTCCCGTCCCTTACGAACGAAAGCAGCACCCTTATCCGTGCCCTGCGTACCGGAAAAGAAACGGTCGATAAAGTACAAACCTATATGAACATGAAGGGCAAACAAATCACTTCGATTAACAGTACGTATCCATTGTTTAGAGACGGAGAAATCATCGGTGCCGTCGAACTCGCGGAAGATATTACACGCATCGTTCAACTCAACGATCAAGTGCTCGATTTGCGCCAGCAACTATATAAGAAAACAACACATAAAAAAAATTCGCGGAACGATACGCAATATCATTTCAGCGATCTTATTGGCCAAAGCCCTCTTTTCCAGCAAGCGCTTACGCGCGCCAAGCGGGCGGCCAGAACCCAATCCCCTGTGCTTATCTGTGGCCCGACGGGGACGGGAAAAGAGCTGATTGCCCAGAGTATCCATAACGCCAGCATCCGACGCGACAAACCGTTCATCGCACAGAACTGTGCTGCGGTACCGCGTGAACTGATGGAAGGACTGCTGTTCGGCACGACCAAAGGCGCCTTTACTGGAGCTATCGACCGGCCCGGAATTTTTGAACAGGCGGACGGTGGCACGCTCTTTCTTGATGAAATCAACAGCTTGGATATTATGCTACAGGCCAAATTACTGCGCGTACTTCAGGACGGACGTGTCCGGCGAGTCGGAGGCTCTACCGAGCAGGAGGTAAACGTACGCATTGTCGCGGCTATGAACATCGGGCCACAGGAAGCGCTGGCAAATAACATTCTTCGCTCAGATTTGTTCTTCCGACTCAATGTTGTCAACATTGAACTGCCGCCGCTGACCAAGCGTAAAGAAGATATCGAGTTGCTTATCCATCATTTTATAGAAAAATTTAATCAAACGTTTGCCATGAAAGTTACAGGCGTAAGCAACGAAGTAATGGAAACGTTCCTGCACTACTCCTGGCCGGGTAATATTCGTGAACTGCGTCACGCTATTGAATCGGCATTTAATATGCTAGAGGAAAACGAAGAAACAATCAGGCTGCATCATCTTCCGCCACAATTTACGGAGAAACCGCTTGACCTTGAGCCGGCTGCAACCATCGAACGAGCGGACGCTTTCCTGCCTTCCCACCCGATGCATTTGCCTAGCTATATGGAAACGATCGAACGCAATATCATCGATGATGCACTGCGCCGCTATAAAGGTAACGTAAGCAAAACAGCCGAAGCGCTCGGTATTAAACGCCAAGCATTGCAATACAAACTTAAAAAATTCAATTTATAGACAAAATTTTTGCAGCAAAAAATTCTGGAAGTGCCAGTTTTTTGGCACTCCATTTAAAAATTCCGGAGGGAGCATATCCCTCCTTTTTTCACGTAAACACCGCCAAATCAATATTTTTAGAAAATTTATTACTTTTGGCACACATCTTGCTGTATTTAAATAGCGACTAGAAAATTTCTGAGGAGGGTACAGCAGATGAGCTTGCTTGAAAAAGATTTAAATAAAGGACAACAACACACTCCGGCACCAGGCGAAGGGTGGCACCCGACTCCCGCTAAATGTCGCGATTACCGCGAAATCGAGCTTTGGAAAGATGTAACAGAAGAACAGTGGAATGATTGGCTCTGGCAGCTTACTCATACAATCAAAACGGTCGATGACTTGAAAAAAGTAATCAATCTAACACCGGAAGAAGAAGAAGGTGTACGCATTTCTACGCAAACCATTCCGTTAAACATCACGCCGTATTATGCATCGTTAATGAATCCGGATGATCCGCGGTGTCCGGTGCGCATGCAATCGGTTCCTATTTCGGCTGAAATCATGAAAACGAAATACGACCTGGAAGACCCGCTGCATGAAGACGAGGACTCTCCGGTTCCTGGTCTGACACACCGTTATCCTGACCGCGTACTGTTTCTCGTAACTAATCAGTGCTCCATGTACTGTCGCTACTGTACGCGGCGCCGTTTCTCCGGTCAAATCGGCATGGGAGTACCGAAAAAGCAATTGGATGCAGCTATTGAATATATCCGGAATACACCGGAAGTACGAGATGTTCTGATTTCCGGCGGCGACGGCTTATTGATTAACGATACGGTGCTCGAATACATTCTCAAAAATCTGCGCGCGATCCCGCATGTGGAGATTATTCGTATCGGTACCCGCGCCCCGGTCGTATTCCCGCAGCGGATTACAGAAAACTTGTGCAATATTCTGAAAAAATACCATCCGGTTTGGCTCAACACGCACTTTAACACGCCGCTGGAAATTACTCCAGAATCCAAGCGTGCGTGCGAAATGCTAGCCAACGCGGGTGTTCCGGTCGGCAACCAGGCCGTTATCCTTGCTGGTATTAACGATAGCGTACCGATCATGAAGAAACTTATGCACGAACTCGTAAAAATCCGCGTTCGTCCGTACTATATCTATCAATGTGACCTGTCCGAAGGTATCGGCCATTTCCGCACCCCGGTATCCAAAGGATTGGAAATTATCGAAGGCCTACGCGGCCATACGTCCGGTTACGCGGTTCCGACATTCGTAGTAGATGCACCGGGTGGCGGCGGAAAGATTGCGCTACAACCGAACTATCTCATTTCACAAAGCCCGGACAAAGTTGTACTCCGCAACTTCGAAGGTGTTATCACTTCCTATCCAGAGCCGAAGAACTACGTACCGGGACGTGCAGACGCATACTTCAACGAGTACTATGGCATTACGGAAGAAAAACAATCGGTAGGCATCACCGCCATCATGCGTGATGAAAAGTTCAACCTCGTTCCAGAAGGTCTGCAACGCATGGAAAAACGTGAGCAATACGAGCAGTCCGAAGACCATGCTTCCCTAAAAGACCGCCGGGCAAAACGCGACGAAATGAAGGCAAAAATGGCAAAAGCAAAAGAAAACAAATAAACAACGTGGGGGAACATCAATGAATTGTATATGGTGTGGAACCGAAGAAGCAAAAGAAGGCGTACAGGATTGTTACTGGGTAACACCTGATGGTAAAAAAACGGTGCAAATCCTGAACATTCCTTCCGTCGATTGCCCAAATTGCTACGACAAGTTCGTACCGGAAGACATCTCGCAAAAAATTGAAGACGCACTTTATCTAAACGACATTTCCCTTTTGGGAACGAAGTTTACGTATGAACAGTTGCTTGCAGCCCCGCGCATCAATCTGTTCAAAGCGAAATCGTAATCAATATTAACAAGAAAAATCGAGCACTCCAAACAAGCATCATAAGCCGCAAGCGTTCATACGCTCGACAAAAATGTAAATAAATCGCTGTTCCAAAGCACGAGGAAGCATTTGTCTCCTCGTGCTTTTATTTTTCATTTCACCTTTCTCTCCCTTTCACAGTGAATGAAAACTTCTTTTTTCTCCAAAATAATACATAGTCACTTTATTATGTGAGGAGAATGCATATGGGAAACAAAGCAAAAAACAAAAAATTAACCCCGACCCAAATCGAATACCAAACTTTTGCTAAGGCGCACGAACCCCCCCGTTCCGTCATCAAAAACTGCCTACGTGCTTTTTTTGTTGGAGGAGCTATTTGCCTGCTTGGTCAATTCATTCAAAAATTTTTTATAACCTATTTTAACTTCACAGAAAAAACTGCGGGAAATCCAACGGTAGCTGTACTTATCTTCATTTCTGCTTTACTTACCGGATTGGGCGTGTACGACAAATTTTCCCAGTACGCTGGAGCAGGAACAGCTGTTCCTGTAACAGGATTTGCCAATTCTATCGCTTCTGCTGCACTTGAACACAAAAGTGAAGGATTCGTGCTCGGAGTAGGCGGAAATATGTTTAAAATGGCAGGCTGTGTCATTGTTTTCGGAGTTTTTGCCGCTTTTGTCATCGGGTTGCTGAAATGGGCGTGGACGGCGTTGGGAGGGATGTCGTAATGCTACAAGGACATCAATCCTGGGTGTTCACGAATCGTCCGGTCATCCTTGCTTCGGCGACAGTCGGTGGGCCGTTCGAAGCACAGGGAAAAATCGCTGAAGATTTCGATCTTTTGTATGGGGACATCTGGCTACAACAAGATAGCTTCGAAAAAGCGGAGAAAAAAATGATGGAAGATGCCTGCGATACCGCTATTAAAAAAGCCGGAATCCAAAAGGGAGACATTAACTTTTTTATCGCGGGCGATTTGATGAATCAAATTATTTCCAGCAGCTTTTCGGCCCGTACTGTTGGCGTCCCTTACCTCGGAATTTTCGGCGCCTGCTCTACATCGATGGAAGGTCTGGCTCTTGCCGCTCAGCTTGTCGACAGCGGTGCCGCCAAGTACGCTATGGCCGGAACTTGCAGCCATAACGCGACAGCGGAAAAACAATTTCGTTATCCTACGGAATACGGTTCACAAAAACCGCCAACGGCCCAGTGGACAGTAACCGGAGCTGGCGTCGCCATCGTCGCCGCGTCCGGAGCCGGGCCACGAGTCACCGCCGCCACCGTTGGACGGGTAGTAGACATGGGGATCACAGACCCTTTTAATATGGGAGCCGCCATGGCTCCGGCGGCCGTTGATACGATCACAGCCCATTTCCGGGATTTGCAACTCCCGTTCGATCACTATGATCTAATTGCTACGGGTGACCTTGGCCAAATTGGTCATTCGATCGCCAAGGATTTATTTGCCAAACATGAAATTCCGATCTCGGATGAACGTCTAACCGATTGCGGCTTGCTTATTTACAACGAAGATCAACAAGTAATCGCCGGGGGAAGCGGCTGCGCCTGCTGCGCCACCGTGACATACGGACACTTGCTCAGACGGCTGCGTCAGGGCGAATGGAAACGCATTTTGGTCGTAGCGACCGGTGCTCTGCTTTCTCCGCTCAGCTTTCAGCAAAACGAAACGATTCCGTGTATCGCGCATGCCGTAGCTATCGAACAATAAACAGCAAGGAGGCACACAATGCATGATTTTTTTCTGGGCTTTTATCGTAGGTGGAATCATTTGCGTAATCGGTCAATTGCTAATGGATGTGGCAAAATTGACACCCGCACACACGATGTCCACACTTGTCGTGGCCGGCGCCATTCTGGATGGGCTCGGCCTGTATGAGCCGCTGATCAAATTTGCCGGAGCAGGAGCAACTGTTCCGATTACAAGCTTTGGAAATGCGCTTGTTCATGGAGCGATACAGGAAATGCAAACAGATGGTGTCATCGGCATTATTACGGGAATTTTTGAAGTAACGAGCGCCGGTATTTCTGCGGCTATTATTTTCGGTTTTTTGTGCGCACTTGTGTTTAATCCAAAAGGATAAGCACATACTATCTGCTGTGGAGGTGAAATTCATGACAGTATCTGCACAAGTAAAACAAGCGCTTGCAAGCCTGAAGAGTGCTCAGGCAAGTCTGGAAACATTTGCACTGAATACACAAAACCAACAGGCTAAGCAACTGTTCACGCAAAACGCGCAGCAAGCCCAAGCGATTATCAATTCATTAGAAACGCGCGTAAAACAACTAGAACAAGAAGAACCACAGTACAAAGGGTTCTAAACCCGGGAAAAAACATAGGAAGACGGGTCACCGACTCCGTCTTCCCTGCCATTATGAGGTGAATGGCATGAATGACGTTATCCACATTGCACTGCGTGCCTTTTTTGCTCTTATTACTTTATTTATTGTTACGCGTTTAAATGGAAAAAAACAGTTAGCCCAACTAACATTTTTCGAGTATGTGTTAGGCATTAGCATCGGGGACATGGCCGCCTACGTCGCCACGGATCTTGAAAACAATCTCGTTCATGGCTATACCAGTTTGCTGGTTTTTGCCCTGATTCCTTTCCTGGTGGATTATCTTTCACTGAAGAGCAAGTTCGTGCGCGACTTATTCGAGGGAAAAGGCACTGTTCTCATCAAAAACGGAAAAGTGCTGGAAGAAAACATGAAAAAAGAACGCATCAGCACAGATGAATTGCTTGAACAATTGCGCCTGAAAGGTAATTTTAAAATTGCCGATGTGGAATTCGCCATGCTAGAAACAAGCGGAGAATTGAGCGTCATGCCAAAGAAAGAAGCGCAATCCGTAACCCTTAAAGATTTAAACTCTGTTGTTGATGCAGAACACGAACCTGAAACTGTCATTATGGACGGAAATATTATACTGGACGCGCTAAAAGCAAGCGGCCACAACATACAATGGCTGAATACGGAATTAGAAAAAGCAGGTGTTACACTTGATAATGTATTCATCGGACAGGTTGATGCTCAGGGACAATTGTACCTAGACTTGTATAATGACCAGCTTCAAATACCGGAGCCGTCTGAAAATCAATTACTATTAGCCACATTAAAAAAATGCCAGGCTGAATTTGAATTGTTCGCACTTGAGACAAAGTCAAGCGAATCAAAGAAACTGTACAACAAAGCGGCCGCAAAATTGCAAAACGCAGTTGAACAATTAACCCCTTATCTCAAATAACAACATCCCACCCTCCATTTGGAAAGCGGGATGTCTTTTTCTCTATTATCTCTATTAGTCTTCAGGGCGATTTTTCCAATTAAGCGTAAGCTTTTCATTTTCATAATCCACTGTCAGCAATGCGCCTTCCATAATTTTTCCGCCAATAAGCGCGCGGGCGATCAACGTTTCAAGGTGACGCTGTAAGAACCGGCGCAACGGACGCGCCCCATATACCGGATCATAACCTTCTTTGGCAATATAAGCTTTGGCCGTTTCCGCCAATTTCAGCTCGATTCCACGCTCTGCGAGCCGTTTTCTTAAATCATCTACAAGCAAATCAACAATCCGGTTGATTTCTTCTGTAGTCAACGGCTTAAACAACACAATTTCATCGACCCGGTTCAAAAATTCAGGTCTAAAATGCATCCGCAACTCTGCCATTACTTGTTCGCGCGCTTCATCCTTAATATCTCCGTCTTCCGTAATTCCCTCCAGCAAATAAGCGGAGCCAATGTTAGATGTCATGATAATGACGGTATTTTTAAAATCGACCGTACGTCCCTGCGAATCAGTAATTCTTCCATCATCCAGCACTTGCAACAATACATTAAATACATCATGGTGCGCTTTTTCGATTTCATCAAACAAAACAACGGAATACGGTTTGCGGCGCACCGCCTCCGTCAGCTGTCCGCCCTCTTCAAATCCGACATAGCCGGGCGGTGCGCCAATCAGGCGGGATACGCTATGCTTCTCCATATATTCGCTCATATCAATGCGCACTATATTGTCTTCCGTATCGAACAGCGTCTCAGCGAGCGTTTTGGCTAACTCTGTTTTCCCGACGCCGGTCGGTCCAAGGAAGATAAAGGAGCCAATCGGACGGCGCGGATCTTTAATGCCTGCTCGGGCACGAATAATGGCATCCGCTACGCGATCTACCGCTTCATCCTGACCGATAACACGCCGGTGCAAAATTTTATCAAGCTTAAGCAGCTTCTCCCGCTCGCCTTCCACCAGCTTGGAAAGTGGAATGCCTGTCCAGCGAGAAATAATGCGGGTGATCTCGTCTTCCGTCACCTCTTCCCGCAGCAAAGAGCCTTCCATCTTGCGGGACGCCTGCTTTTCTTCTTCCACTTTCAACCTCTTTTCTGCTTCCGGAAGCTTGCCGTACTTAAGTTCAGCGGCTTTATTCAAATCGTATTCACGTTCCGCCCGCGCGATCGCCTGATGAATTTGTTCGATTTCTTCACGCAGCTTCCGAATGTTCCCCAGCGCCTGCTTTTCGCTTTCCCACTGTGCTTTCATCGCCGCCAGCCGTTCACGGCGCTCGGTCAGTTCTTTCCGCAATTGTTCCAGCCGCTCCTGACTCGCCGGATCTGTTTCTTTTTTCAACGCAGCTTCTTCAATTTCCAACTGCATCACGCGTCGCGCCACTTCATCAAGCTCGGCCGGCATGGAATCAATTTCGGTGCGAATCATGGCGCACGCTTCGTCCACAAGATCGATCGCTTTATCCGGCAAGAACCGATCCATAATATAGCGATGCGATAACACGGCCGCCGTAACCAACGCATTGTCGTGAATTTTGACACCATGAAACACTTCAAATCGCTCTTTAAGACCGCGCAAAATCGAAATCGTATCCTCTACCGTCGGTTCATCCGCTATCACTGTCTGAAAACGACGTTCGAGCGCCGCATCTTTCTCAATATATTTACGGTATTCATCAAGCGTTGTGGCACCAATACAGTGCAGTTCGCCGCGGGCTAGCATCGGCTTCAGCAGATTGCCCGCATCCATCGCACCTTCCGTCCGACCCGCACCAACAATCGTATGAATCTCGTCGATGAAGAGCAGGATTTTGCCTTCGCTCCGCTTAATTTCTTGCAACACGGCTTTCAGCCGTTCTTCAAATTCACCCCTGTATTTGGCACCGGCGATGA
Organism: Aneurinibacillus thermoaerophilus; assembly: GCF_900099925.1. GTDB lineage: Bacteria > Bacillota > Bacilli > Aneurinibacillales > Aneurinibacillaceae > Aneurinibacillus > Aneurinibacillus thermoaerophilus. The sequence continues at coordinate 38,786 of NZ_FNDE01000030.1, forward strand.
GCGCGCCCATATCAAGCGCAAAAATTCGTTTATCGCGCAATCCTTCCGGCACGTCCCCGCGCACAATTCTGTGGGCCAGCCCCTCAACGATAGCCGTTTTCCCTACTCCCGGCTCCCCGATAAGAACGGGATTGTTTTTCGTCTTACGGGACAGTATCCGGATAACATGACGAATTTCCGCATCGCGGCCAATGACCGGATCCAACTTATTGCGGCGGGCCGCTTCTACCAAATCATATCCATACTTCTCAAGCGCTTCATATGTGGTTTCCGGTGTCGCACTTGTGACGCGCTGTCCCCCTCTTACTTCATGCAAAACGGCAAGAAATGCTTCACGAGTAACAGCATGAGCAGCAAAAATATTGTGCAACGTTGTTTTCTTCGCTTCCTCCAAAATGCCAAGAAACAAATGCTCAACCGACACATATTCATCATGCATCGCTTTCGCTTCATCTTCCGCTTTCAATAAAATACTGTTGACCGCAGGACTTATATAAATTTTGCCCGCTTCTCGCCCTGGACCAGATACGCGAGGCTTTTGTGAGATTCTTTTTTCCACTTCTCGCGTTATCGTTTCGCAAGGGATATTCATTCTGTTCAGCAAGCGCGGCAACAGTCCTTCATGCTGCGTCAACAAAGCAAGCAGCAAGTGTTCCGTTTCCACTTCAGGATTCCCGTACCGAAGCGCCTTCGTTTCCGCCTGTTGAATCGCTTCCAGCGATTTCTGGGTGAAACGGTTCATATCCATAGATGTGTGCGCCTCCTTCTTCCTTTCATTTTTTCTGATTGACATAATAAAATCATAACACTTCTATTATAGCCTGTTTTTCGTTCCGGCTTAATCAAGCCAAAATATAAAAACCTAATTTTGAAAGCCAGCAGTGCGACGGAGTAAAACAGAATTTCTTCTCACATACTATTTCTATAGGTGCAAGAATTACAGGAGGAGATTAGTATGGATCAGGAAAAGATAGGAACTCCGACAACGCTCAGAGAGCTGGAGGAAAAGCACAAAAAGCAGAAGCAGGCACCCAGTACACCAGAACGCAATCAAAAGTTGGAAGATATAGGAAAGAGAAAGGAGGAACATGTGCAAGATGAACCTTGATCCCGATACATATAGACGTATATTGTCGCTAAATCGGAGCTTAGGACAAAAAAATCCCTGCTAACAAGCGGGGATTCATTATTATCTGTATGAGAAGCATTGCGTCTGCATATGAAACGCTTAGAGCGCTTTCGTGTTTCGCTTATCTTTAATGGAATTCTACGTCAATTCTCTTGTTATTGTGCTGCTTTACTTTCGGCATCCGTATCTCAAGCACCCCGTTTCTGTACGTCGCTTTTACCCCTTCAGCCGAAACACGAGCAGGCAACGTCACCAAACGATGAAAACGTCCAATAAACCGTTCTTGCCTGTGCATTTGCTCTTCTTTCGTTTCATGAACTCTGTTAACACTTCCGCTGATCGAAAGTACATTATTTTCGACATCAATATTAATGTCTTCTTTTCTCTCTAATCCGGGAATATCACAAGATGCTACAATTTCGTTCTCAGTCTCATGTATGTCGATCCGAGGGACGCCAAAATCCTTATCAGCCGGAAAACCGGTTGCAAAGAACTGATCGAGCTCTCTTCTTAAATTTTCAAGGTGACGAAATGGCTCGTAAGGAATTAGGGCCATGCTCGTTGCCTCCTATCGCTTATTTTTATACAAAAATATATTTTCCCCCTCCATTATTTTTTATGCATTTGATGATTCATTGGCTCCACATTAAAACATATTTGTATTTATTTGGAGCAGGAAACTTTATCGATCAAAAATCTGCATACATCATTTCCTGCGAGTCCAGCATAATTTTAATAAGGTGAAGCAGCACCTGGCTGCTGTTTACATTTTCTTGAGAATAGTGTTATACTTTCAAACGTATTTTCCTGCATCAATAGGGGTTAGGAGCGTGGAAACAACCATGGCTACAACACTCTATCGTAGAATCATGTCCTTGAATCCTAAAGTAATTTTGGGATTGGAATACGTAGAAATACTCATTGGTTCAACGATTGTTGCTTTAGCTTTTACTCTGTTTTTATTGCCAAATGAAATTGCCGCCGGCGGAATTAGCGGCCTTAGCACCATTTTTTACGGATTATTTGGCTGGAAGCCATCTTATGTTCAATGGGCATTCAATCTTCCCTTATTCTTCTTAGGAACCCTTTTGCTCGGAAAAGAATTCAGTTTAAAAACCCTTGTGGGAACAACGTTTTTACCTTTTGTCGTTTATTTGACGGAAGGAATAAAACCAGCGACCACCGATCCGCTTTTAGGAGCGCTGTTTGGCGGATTGGGTGTGGGCTTAGGGCTTGGCATCGTATTCCGCGGAAAAGGCTCCACTGGCGGAACGGCGCTTGTCGGCCATATTATTCACAAATTCACCAATCTATCACTGGGAATTTGCATGGTGATTATTGATGGTCTGATTGTTGTTACATCTGCTTTCGTGTTTAGCTTTGAGCAGGCGCTTTACGCTTTAATCAGCATCTATTTAACCGGAAAGATCATTGATATTGTACAATTAGGCTTAAGCTATACAAAAATGGCCATCATTATCTCGGATAAAGATGAAGAAATTCGTCACGTAATTTTAAATGAAATCGATAGAGGGGTTACGAAAATAACCGGCATAGGCGGCTACACGAATGAAAAACGTCCGGTTTTACTATGCGTACTTGAACAAAGCGAACTGTCAAAATTAAAGCAGCTAGTTAAAAACGCCGATCCTTCTGCGTTCGTTATTATATCCAATTCTATAGAAGTATTGGGCGAAGGATTCAAGCGCTAATCCACTCCTCTTATCATTTCTAATTTTGTTATTCGAAGGTTGAAAAGTTACTAACCATTAAAAAAGGGGCTGTCCTAAAAATAATGGGCCAACCCCTTTCATATTTACGAATTCATGTGACTAAACGCCCCTTCATTCATTGAGGGGATAAAAATCGCTTGGCTCAAAATCCCGGTATAGGATGGTAAGAAGAAACATAATATCATTTATCTATCCTCTCACCATAAAATCGACATCGAAATATCAACTACAGCCAAAAAAAAAAAGAGTATGCTCCATTTCTACTCTTTACTTTTTATCATTTTATATCCTAACCATGTTATAACAAATGTAGCCACCATCAAAACAGTAAAAACTATCAAGAATATGCCATCGAAAGTTTCCGTATTCATGGATCGTTCCTCCTTAATCAAATCAATCTCCTATTTATTTTAATTCAAAATTTCGATATCTTTATGAGACTTTTATGAATAATTATTGAAATATGTTGAGGTTCACGGTTAGTGATAGCAAACAAAAAGTCCGAGCACGCCGGGTTTCATGGTTTGTGTTTGCTATTCATTTTTTAGTGACTTAGACGCTCCAAATAAAACCGCCACTCCAGAAACAAGACAAACAGCAAGTAAAACTATATATCCCATGTTCACATTCTCCTTATACTAGATAATCATTTTCATATTAACATAGTATTAATAATGCTTTTGTGAATAATTATTGAACGATCCAAAAATCCCCGCCAAACATTTAATAATTTGGCGGGGATGCTGGTATGGGATCATCTGAGCCATTTACTTACCTGTTTTCTCTTCATTCTGACATTTCGTTTGGCAGCTTGCTTGAATTCTAAAAGAAACTGTAAAATTCAATTATAATTTGAATTTATCTACAGACAATTGCAATTCCTGCGCAAGATTTCTAAGAGTAATAGTGAAACTTGACAATTCATCTATTAGAGAGGATTGTTTTTCAATAGCTGATGCGATATTTTCTGAACCAACGGCTACTTCTTTGGCTACCCCAGCCATTTCCTGTATAGAAGCCGTTACCTGTTCTGCTCCTGCAGATAATTGCTGGGAAGCTGCTGACACTTCCTGGATTTGATTGTTCACATGTTGGAAGGCTATTCTAATACTCTCTAAAGATTTGCCCGCCTCATTGATAACCGCCATTCCAGACTCAACTTCCTCCGCTTCTTTCTGCATACCAGATATAACTTTACGAGTATGCTCCTGCATTTGCTTAATAAACCCAGTAATCCCCTCTGCCGATTTTTTCGATTGTTCAGCAAGTTTCCTTACTTCATCTGCTACAACCGCAAAACCTTTTCCATGTTCTCCAGCACGCGCTGCCTCAATAGCCGCATTTAAGGATAATAAATTTGTTTGTTCTGTAATCTCCGTAATTACATCTGTAATTCTCTCAATTTCCTTAGAATGGTCCTCTAGTTTTTTAACCAACGAAGTCGTATCATCAACTGATTTGCTAATAGATTGCATCTGTTGAATTGCCTTGGATAGCGCTTCATTTCCATTTTCCACTTCTTTCACCGAGCTTTCAGATGTTTCCGCCACTCTAGAGGATGAATCAGCAATACGTTCAATTCCTATGGCTGTTTCCTCCATCGTACTTGCCACCTCTTCCGCTGTTTGAGAAGAGGCTTCTGCTCCTTGGTTCAGCCCCTCAACAGTGATAGCAATTTGCTTGCTGGCTTCATCTGTTTGTTCCATATTTTTTATTAGTTGTTCCGATAAAGCAATAACATGCATACTGGCGTCATTTACTTTTTTGATAATGCCTTTTAGGCCTGTTACCATTTCATTAATCGCATTAGCAAGTTCTCCTATCTCGTCTTGAGACTTTGTATCAATCGTCTTTACCGTTAAGTCTCCTTCACTTATCTTTTTCGCTATACTACTAACATACAAAATAAGTTTGATTTTTTTATTAAATAACCATATAAATACACCCATACAAATTAGTGAAAATAAAGCAATACCTCCGGCTATAACCCCTTTTATAAGAGGAAGAGAGCCATAAAATTCTTCTGGATATACAGCAATACCAAGTGTCCATCCCCAAGGTTTGTAATACTCTACATAACTCATTTGTGGTCGTTCTTTAGCCTCGTCTTGATTTTTCCACGTATAGGTTAATAACCGTTCGTTAGGATCGCTATTTTTACCAGCTTTCACAAGATCTTGTATCAAATAAGAACCATCTTCAAGCTTGAAATCCTTTTGATTTTGTCCTTCATATCCTAGCGGGTGCATAACTGCAATGTAATTGTCATCATAAGCCCACATATAGCCTTCTTTTTTATAGATAAAATGCGATTTACTTAAATCCCGCTTTTTCTTATCTTCTAACAACGGACCGTTGATATAATCCTTTGCTCTGTTTTGGGCTTCTTCCAATGTAAGATGGCCATTTTTAACTTCTTCATCCATTACCTGAATTATCGTGATTGCACCATCAACAATTTGATGTAAATGCTCAATACCTGCTTTCTCAAGTTCGCTTTTTGCAGAGTAATAAGTAACAACACCTACCAGAGAGCTTGAAATCATGATTGAAATGGTTACTGCTATTATTAATTTCCATCTTATACTAAAAATAATTTTCCTTTTTATCATAGTAATATCCTCCTTTTATAAAGACTGTTTTACCTTCCTTATATTTGCGTATCGAGCGATATATTGTCTTACTATTTAATTGATGTTTCCTAGCTACCAAACTGAACGTATATCTGTCTATTCCTTCACTAATTACTATGTACTGAATGCTAAATCTCACTCCCTTTCATTATGACTCTATATTGATAAACAAACTACATAAATACGATACGAAGGCTAGGCTTATCGCTACTTATGTAAAAAACAGAAAAGGCCATACCGCTCCCTAAGATTACCGAATGCGGAATAGCCTTTTTTTAAATTCATCAAACTTTTTAAAAAGATTTCGGTAACCCGGCTGTCATCATTCACATTGAACCTTAGACCCGTGGCTTTGCGTCCTTATCTTTCGATAAGTTTGCCTTTATCGTTAAATTAAGTTTTGCAGTTAATTAGCACTTATATCTCTTACATTATAGTCATAAAGTTCCATTACTTCAATACTGTAATAACATAAATTATATCTAATTATTCATATTGTTTTATTAATAAAATAAAATTTTAAAAAAAGGGGGGGCAAAACACTATTTTCTAAACGTTTGGTCAACTATAAAAAAAAGAAAGCCCTTGAAAAATCAAGGAGTTTGACGTTTGCTACTATCTGCATTCCAAGCAATACCCGTAAATTTCAAATTTAGAGAACAGATGAAATGCGGGTGAAACGTAGTTTATGAGCCTGCGAAAATCCTTGATTTTAAAGCTATTTAACATAACACGCAAGAAGTCCCCTTCCTTCACGCCTCCGGCGTAGGTGGGGGATGAATCGCGTGTTATGTTAAAAGTAAAAATGAAACAAATTTATTTTTAAAAATAAAAAGCAGTAGGCTGATCAGCTTACTGCTATAGTAACATGTAAAGGGGAATTCTAATTGTTCCTTCTTCTTTTAGAAACGTATCAGATGGAACCAAAAGTGTAAAATTATTCTCCAATAAAAAACCGATGATTCCTTAATGTAGGAAAAATCAATTTTTTAATTCCACAAATTGCATTGTCATATATTTCCTGTATTTTTCTGCCGGGACCCCTATTTACAAGGATACATATCTACAAAATTCAAATAATTTGGTTTTTTAACAGCCACTCTTTTAATTTTATACTCCCCTCTTCGTAGCTTATATCCTTTTGAATGATAGAAAAAGCATAGTAACCAAAAGGATCAATTTTAGGAGAATTAGTTAAACTTTTATTCACCAATATACTATTTTCTTCAAAATTTATATAAACATCCCAAATATCTGCATCTTTCTTTTTAAAAGCTATAACTTCTATGTCATAATTTTCATCTTGATATCCAATATGTAAATGGATATTATGGTCATATTGATCAGACAATATTACCACTCGCCTCTCCTAAAATATCACATGATGTTCCTTCATATCTGGTGCTACATGATAATGTAAAACATAAGGTCCCCCGGCCTTTATTGGATAATAATCTAGTCTAAATATTGGTTGACCGGTTTTTTTAACTCTTACCTGTATAATCCTCCCACCACCTCCTGGACCATCTATAGTATATTCATTAGCAGCATCTAAAGCTTTTTGAACATAGGGCTTAGCAACGTTCTATGCTTGTTCAGCCGCTTATTTACCTACTTTTTCTAATAATATAAAGCGTTTGCTACTACTGGAGCAACTGCGGCTCGAACCTCATTGTTATCTTTTTGTTTATCTTCTAATTCTCTCTCTAATTGCTGAAAAACTGGGTCCTCAACCAGAAATGTAAATTCTTCTTCAAATGACTTAATCTCCTTGTTAGTAACAGTTATAGACTCATCCTGATTTCATAGCCATAGCAGGCGAAACTGTTCCTAACAATAAACTAAAACATAAAACAAAACTCAATACTTTTGATGCTATTTTAAATCCCATACTTATACCACTTTCCATGGTTATATAGACTCTTAACTCGTCCCTAAAAATTCATTCTTTAAAAACTTAGATGGTGTTGCAAAACTTATAATCGTTGAATGGTAAAGGGTAAATATAATCAATTATGCATAATCCTATAATTTGTAAAAATAGGTCTATGAATTAGGTGGAAAACATTTTAAACTGTTAATATATGTATATATTGGGCGATGCATGCATTATATGTAACTCATTTCCTTTACGTCCGACTCAAAAAAAGAAAGAGTGAAGACGAAGTGTTTGGATCGTTAAAAAATATATATGATATGTATAGGCTCGGAAAAAGTGTTGTGAACTCAAAAAGTTTTCAAAAATCACTCAACAGAGCGGAAAAAGAATATCAAAAGAGAAGGAAAAAGCAGGAGGAAAAATTAAAAAGAACAAAGGCTGGAAGAAGGCAATTAAAAGAAATAAAAGCTTATGAAAAAGCTACAAAACAATTGTGGAAAGGGTTCACTCAGTCCTTTCAGACCTTAGGTAAGGTATGCACTTCCGCTAGAAAACTCGCAACCAACCTATTGCCCATTGAACAGATTTACAAATTAAAGAAGA
>NZ_FNDE01000103.1 GCF_900099925.1 Aneurinibacillus thermoaerophilus
CTATCGAAAAAATGCTAGCGAAGAAGCTGGAAGAGAAGGGAGCGTAACGGATGCTAAATCGAGCGGTGTTATTGGGGCGGCTAACGGCTGACCCAATTCTCAGATACACACCAGGCGGCACAGCAGTTGGAACGTTCACGCTGGCGATTGACCGACGCTTCAGCGGCCAGAACGGAGAGCGTGAGACGGACTTCATTCCAGTCGTTGTGTGGGGGAAGAACGCTGAAAACTCAGCCAAGTACCTTGCCAAAGGTCGGCAGGCCGCCGTGGATGGTCGGATTCAGGTCCGGTCATACGAGAACAAGGAAGGGCAGAAAGTACGCGTCACAGAGGTTGTTGCAGATCAGGTACAGTTCCTTGGTGGAGGACAACAAAGCAGTAATGGCCAAGGGCAGCCAAGCAACAAAGATAACAATTCTAATCCGTTTGCTGATGACCAAAAGCCAATTGATATCTCGGACGATGATCTCCCTTTTGATGAAGCCCCTGGTTCGGATGAAGAGCCGGGGGCATGGGAAGACCCGTTGGGTTATGAAGATAGAATGCCGAAGCGTAAACGAATGAGAAAGGGGGCATGACTTTTTTCCTCCCCCTTTCTATCAAATAGGGGGCGATTGCATGAACTACATCCAAGAACTGAATGCATTCTATGATCGGCTCGAAACAAATCCATTATCTTCATCGGCAATTGCTTTATGGCACGCTTTGATGTCTGTAAACAATAAGGCTGGATGGATAGAGGAGTTTGCTGTAGCTGCATCGGTGCTATGCATGAAGTCTGGATTGAAAGATAGCATGTTTAAAAAAGCGAGAAACGAACTCTCGCAAAAAGGATATATTCAGTTCAAATCAAGAGGCGGAAATCAGTCAGCTTTATACAAAATGACTTCTCTGTGGTCACAATATGACCACACTGGTGTCCACAGTAGTGTCCACAATGGTATCCGCAATGGTGTCCACAGTAGTGACCCATTATTAAACAAAACTAAACTAAATAATCATAATCCTCATCATGCGCATACGCGTGAGGAAAATCCGATT
>NZ_FNDE01000029.1 GCF_900099925.1 Aneurinibacillus thermoaerophilus
AGGGAATTAGTTGGAAAAGAGAATTTTGACGCATTAACAGACAATAAATGGACGATGGATGATGTGAAAGCCGCAGGCGGAGCATTAGAAAATTTGTTTTTAGGAAGACTTAAGATTGTCAAAAACATCAATAAAACGGTTAAAATTACAAAAAGATTGGATAAAGCGAAACAGCCATTACAACCGCCGAAGCCGAAACAATCCACTGGGAATGCAACTAAGGGGATGGGTAAAGTTCAAAATGCTTTACCTAACCTAGAGAATGCAAAGATAGACCCTCGAAAACTCACAGACTACGCTCTAAATCCGGAACATCCAGTGGGGGGCAATAAAGCGAAAGTGTTTGAAAGTGCTCTAGGATACAATAAATCAAATGCCGATGAATTAATGAAGCAGGTTCAAGAGAAGTTACCTCAGAGTGAAGCTATCTTGGGGAAAGCAGACCAATATGGACAAAGGTATACTGTGGATATGCAGATAACAGGTCCAAATGGTAATACAACAACAGTCAGAACAGGTTGGATTATTAAACCAGGTTCAGATGTACCAGAGATGACAACAATATATGTAAAGTAGGTGATTAAATGAGTTTTGATGAACTCGATACTGTCGTGATATTAAATGATTACCCAAATGAAGGGATAAAAAAGGGTGATATCGGGGTGGTAGTTTCAGTGCATACAGTTCCGAATGAAGCATATGAAATCGAATTTGTAGATGATGAAGGTAGAACTAAATCCATAATCGTACTTGAGCCACATGAGATAGAGAAGTATGTGGGCTAATTGGTAACGGTTACCCGTGCTGAAAAAACGAACGTTCGCGCTGATGGGAAAATATAGACGGGTTTACATCTTAAAAACAAGATCGTACAATACAACCAATAAACCAAACACTAAAAAACTTGACAAACACGCTTAGACCAACTTTCAAAGGCTTATTCCAACTTTAACGATAAGGAGGAATGAGCCTTTTTTGCATGCCCTAAATCAAAGGAGGAAAAGGAAAATGGCAAAGCAGGTACAGGAAAAGGTAGGTCTAATTGCACAGGCAGAAGCAGAGTATGAGGCAATCGTAGACGAAGTAAGGGGATACTGCCAGAAAGCACGAGAGTTACGACAACAGGCGGACGAACTTAGACGTTCAGGTAATATCGCCCCAAAGGTAGCGTCAGAAGTAAGGAAACTACTCGAACAGGCTGAATACTTTTACCAGTTGGCAGACGAAAAGGACGGACACCCAAGACTGGAAGCAATTCGCCGTTTGGAAGAACTACAACGTGAAGCATCTGGATTAAGGGAGACTGTACAGCATAACGAAAGTGTGTTAGCCCGTCAGAAAAAGGAATTGGACGTAGCAAAGGAAGAAGCGGCGGCGATGATTCGGCGGGCAGAGGAACGAATACAGGAAACGGAAAAGCTAATAGCTTCCCAAATGGCAAAGCTGGAAGAATTGGAGGGATAGACGAATGGCGCAACTAAGCCCCGAAGCAGTAGAAGCACGCCGCCAGTACGAAAGAGAATACAGACGGAAGTGGCGGCAAAAACCCGAAAACAAAGAAAAGCAAAGAGAGTACGAGCGCAGGTACTGGGAGCGAAAGGCAAAGCAGTCCAAGGAATAACCCATACAGCCCCACGCTCTTATAGTGCAAACCGCATCAACAAACAAAGCAAGGACATATTACCCGACAAGGAACGAAACCACGATACAAACCAAATACGAAGGTCGCAGGAGGAATAACAAAAATGACGGAGCATGAGAAATTCTTATGGGAAGAACTGAGCATGGCAAACGAAAGCCATACGAGAATCCTAAACCTGTTAGAATGCTATATCGACTTTGTCGTTGGAGTAGGATTGCAAGACGAGTTTCATGCCTACCTGGCAAAGAGAGTTACACCAAGCCGAAATGGATGATGAGATAAAAGCTGGGGGCGTATAGTCCTCCCCCGGTCGGGGAAACAAACCTCATGAAATAAGGTAAGGGGTGAAAGGATGGAGAAAAAGCTCTGCGGAGCAAAGACGAGAAGCGGCGAGCCTTGCCAGAAAGCGGCGTTGCATAATGGACGGTGCAGATTGCATGGTGGAAAATCAACGGGGCCGAAAGACCGTTCCAAGCTAAAAGGCAACAAAAACGCGCTGAAACATGGGCTGTATGAAACGATCTGGCTGGATACGCTGACAGACGAAGAACGGCAACTGTATGCAAGAGTATCAACCGACCCGACAACCCAAGTGGAAAACGAGTTCAAACTGTCCGACATACGCATCCGGCGCATGTTGCAACGTATCAAGCAGGAAGAAGAAAAGGACAAGCCGAATCAAGCTGCTATCCGAGCCATTGAGGAAGCGATCACGAAAGTACAGATGAACAAGGCAACACTTATTCGGGAAAACAGCAGGCTGGTGGAAAGGAACGGAACAGAAAGCGATGGAGCATTAGACCAACTGGCAGTCATACTAGAACAGGCGAGAAAAAAGCATCAAAAATGATTCGGGAAGCAAACAAGGCAGACAGCTTTGTTCGCTTCCTTTTTTGTGGTTCGCGCAGGGGATACGCGATAATAAAATGACAGTTGGCTTACCACGATCACGGTTAGCGCATGGCAGGAAGGATAAAAGGAATTGTGATTCGTATTACCCAGGTCGTAAACTGTAACAAAAAATAGGAGGAACTGGAAATGGTTCAAGAGACAATCAAGAAGGTGGTCGGGTATGCCCGCATATCTTCAGATAGCCAGATTGGAAATACATCCATAGCGGAGCAGGTAAGGAAGATAGAAGCATACTGTATCAGCCAAGGCTGGGAACTGGCAAAGATGTTCATTGACGAAGGGGAAAGTGGAAGCACGAAAGAACGTGGCGGCTACCGAGATATGATGCAATACATAGAGCAAACGGAAAACGAGATCAGCGGTATCGTTGTCCTCAAGGCAGACCGCATCCATAGACGGCTGAAAAATCTGCTGGAACTGATTGAGGACGAACTGGAACCGAAAGGGATTGCTTTCATTAGCGTGTCGGAAAACTTTGATACTTCCACCCCGCAAGGGATGCTGTTCCTGCAAATGATCGGCTCTTTTGCAGAGTTTGAACGCAAGATTATCAACGAACGGACGAAAAGTGGACGGATTGCCACCGCTAGAGAGAATAAATACGCAGGTGGGGGTGTGCCATACGGCTATCAGGTAGTGAATGGGACGATCTTGTTGGACGAGCAACAAGCGCAGACGGTGAAAAGTATCTTTCAACTCTATGTAGAGGGGAATAACCCATACAAAATCGCTTGCAAGTTGAACCGAGCAGGCATCACAACGAAGACGGGTAAGCAATGGACAGTGGTACAGGTACAAAACATTTTGAACAACGAGACGTATACAGGTTTTAATATGTACAACGGGCTAAAGGAGAGGAACGGCATTCGGCAGAAAGACGTTTTCCCTCGTATCATTAGCCGCCAGTTGTGGAATAAGGCAAGGCAGGTTAGCTAAATAGGAGGATGAACAAATGAGCGAATTCAAAGAGCCAATGATGATGTGTTCTAAGGATTACGACGAAATGATTGACATGGCTCTAGCCATGAAGGATAAAGAATGGTTTGAGGAACTGGTTACCAAGCAAAAGCGGTTACGTGAACTAGAGATTGAGATGCGCCGCGAATTAGGTGTACTTGACTAGGATACGAGCATACTCCACAGCAGACCAACGAGAACAGGGCGAGATGACGTTCTTATGTAGGATTACCACAAATGACACCGATGATGGGAGATACAAACAAGAGCGAACCATCTCACAGGGTTAAACGTTATTGTTGACCCCAAGCAAAGCATGTGTCATAATCTCCATACAGTATTCAATTGTGATTCAGGGGGATACTGCTAACTTGGTAAACTTCAACTCTTAGAGCACTTGATTGTCTGTAATGGGCGACAAGTGCTTTTTTGCGTTCAACAGTCAGAAACGGACAGCGCCCGATAATTACTTAATTAGTCGAGTAAGTGTACATTTTACAATCACAAGTAGCCAAAAAAGCGTATGAGAACGGGAGTGTAGCGTGTGATGAAGGCAACTATATCTATCGACAAATTTGTCATGGAGTACAAGGATGTGCCGCTTGGGGCTTATTACGGATTGATAAGAGATGCGGCGATGAACGGGTTTCAAATGAAAGAAACGGTGTATTGGGGCGAATACTGCTACGAGTTGCATATACGGAAAGAGAAGAAAGCCTACCTACATGTATTTTACAAGAACTTTAGGGAGACGAAGGGACATTTGCATACTTTGCGACTAGAGACGCGCCCCGAACATTACTTGCATTTTTATGAGTTGCTGGAACCGATACGCAAGGTGGCAAGCAGGATATACTTTGTTGGCTGTGATGTGGCGTATGATGTGCGTACCTCATTGGAACATGTGGTGGTGATCCCGATGCATGGTAAGAGAAAAATGACTCATGAAGGAACAACGAGGTATTTCGGATTACCTTGTCAGCGCAAGACAAACGGATACTGCCGCATTTACGATAAAAAGCTGGAGCTATGGGAAAAGCAAAAGATCATGCTTGACCACGAGTTGAGCCGTATTGAGATTGTCTACAAGCCCGATAAGAAAATACTGTTGACGGATGTGAGCGGACATCCACCAGAGCAGAACAAGCAATATTTTGCGGCAGTGGTACCAGATTGGAGCGAACTCCCTAAAAGACGGGCAGAACAGATTCGCAACTTGAGGGATGGAGTAGATATGTATGATCGTCGTATTCGAAAAGCGGTAAAAGAAACCCTTGCCGCCCGGTATCACGTAGATTTCAACCAGTTAGCAAGGGAACAATGGGAATCGCTCGTTGAAGTACCTTGTGCGGTATTGCTGGGGGCAGCATAAACCGCAGATTCAACAGCGACTGGTGTAACGATTTCGCATATACAGTATACGACCTTCCCCCAGAGGAAAACGACAGAAAACATACAGGGTTGTGCAGATTTTGGAAAATATCGTATACTACGCATCATTGTTTCCTGTTGGTGTACGGGAGAGTAAAAAATTTTGCTCGGCACTTAAAAAACAACAACATTTTGATATATGTCTGATACAGACGTTGAACGATGAGAAAATGGACTGGCTGGCGTCCCGTTGCGGGTCACTTGTTGACTAACGCTTGAGCTGAGGTTGCCGACATTTTTTCCACATTCAACGTATTTCATAGACAGAGGTGATGCCTTGCATGCACTACAAACAGAAGCATATTTACATTGGAGTTGACCTGCACAAGAAAACACATACGGCTGTGGTAATCAATTGCTGGAACGAGAAGCTGGGGGAAATTACGTTTGAGAACAAGCCCGCCGCTTTTGATGAACTGACCACGTATGTCAAGCAGTTCAAGAAGCGAGGCATGACCCCTGTGTATGGGTTGGAAGATGTAGGCGGGTACGGCAGGGCATTAGCGGTGTACCTGCTGGAAAACAAACAGAAGGTGAAGGAAGTAAACTCCGCTCTTTCCTACGCCGAGCGCAAAAGTTACCCGACCACACAGAAAAGCGATAGCTGGGATGCGGAGTGTGTAGCAAAAATCCTGCTAAACAAGCTGGACATGTTACCCGACGCAAACCCGCAAGACGTATACTGGACGATTGGTCAACTGGTGACGAGAAGGAATGGCTTGGTGAAGGCATTGATCTCCCTTAAAAACCAATTGCACACCCAACTCAGTTACCATTACCCCAGTTACAAGAAGTTTTTTAGCGATATAGACGGAAAATGTGCGCTGGCGTTTTGGGAGAAGTACCCCGCCCCGCATTTGCTGGAAGGTGTATCGGCAGAAACATTGTCGGCATTTTTGCGGAAGTCGAGCAATAACGCCTGCTCCACAAGGAAGGCGGAGGAAATATTGGCATTGGTTCAGGCAGATGGCGATACAACAAGAAAGTACCAAGAACAGCGCAACTTTCTTATCCAGAGCCACGTAAGAGATATACAGTTCAAAAAGAAGGAAATTGCGTATGTGGAGGAAGAACTAGGTAGAATGATGAAGGTACTAGATTTCCAACTGGAAACCATGCCAGGAATTGATTTGGTAACGGCATCTTCTCTAGTTGCAGAAATAGGTGACATTAACCGCTTTGCCAGCGCAGACAAACTGGCACGTTTTGCAGGAATCGCACCTGTTAATTTCAGTTCTGGCGGTAAGGGTACGAACCAAAAAAGCAGACAGGGCAATAGGGTATTGCATGGCTTGTTTTACAACCTAGCTGTCCAGCAAGTACAAGTTTCAAAAGGGAGCAAAAAGCCACGAAATCCATTATTTTACGAATACTTCAACCGCAAAAAAGAAGAAGGAAAAACGCCAACGCAAGCATTGGTATGTGTGATGCGGCGGTTAGTCAATATCATCTATGGCATGATGAAGAACAAAACAGCGTTCCGTCTTCCTGAAAAAGCAGAAAAACAAGCAAGCTGACTGGTGGTATTGCTGGTACATCTAGCAGCCACCGTTACTTTTCAATAGTCTAGCTTTACAACATAGGGGACGGATAATGCTTCGAGCAATCTAAATAAAGATTTTAAAAATTATCGAAAGACTTTTTTCAACGAGTATCCTGAATTAAAAGGGAAGGTTATTGTACATCACGCTATTGAGCAACAAATATTAAAAAGATATAAAGGGCTTTTCAGTGAGCAAGAAATACACGCTCTAGAGAATTTACGTGGAATCCCTAAGGAGATTAATAGTAGTCTTCATTTATCGACAATTAGAAAAGAGTGGAATAGCTTTTATAAGAATAACAAAAACCCAACCAGAGAAGACATAATTAACTTCATGTTGAAACTTGATAAGGAGTATGGGCATTTATTTAATCCACCTGTAAAAAAATGATTTGGAGGTAAGGCTATGAATTTATATTTACTAGAGCCTGAAGTTGCTGGCGGGCATGGAGAACAAACGATTTACGAAGATGGAGATTTTGATAAAGTAAAGTTTTTGCACTATGAGTTCTATGGATGGTTAGGTGATGAACTATTAGAATCAACACCTTGTTTTATAATTACTAGTTCTTTAGCAAAAGAATTAGTTGCCGCAAATCTAACTGGCTACAAGTTAACCAATTGTTTAATAACGACTAGTGAAGAATTCGAGGATTCTTCGCCCGACACAGAATTACCAGAGTTTAAGCAGTTAATTCCATTGGGAAAGGTTACTACTGAAGATAACACATATCATTTTTGGTCAGGTGAAGACTTTTGTCTCTCTGAAAATAATAGTTTAGTTGTTACTCAAAATGCATTAAGTATTCTACAATCGCATACTTTGAATCAGTGTAGTATTACAGTTCTCCATAAAAAATAAAATAGGTTTGACGATTAGACGATACCAATGTCGAATGAATTCATCATTCAACTAATACCACATATAATGCATGCCGAATGCCACAATACGAGTTAACTGTCTGTATTGTGGTCTTCTTTTGCTTTTGGCGGCGGTTAATGAATCGCCAACCCCCCAGTGTCGAATGAGTCGCTTTCTCCACTACCAACAAGCATAACCCAAATCATGCCTATATAATATTCCTGCGATTTCCCTGTACGTACATCATGACACATATTGGTTTACAACTCAGGGTACTAGTAATTTTATTAAGGTTGATAAGAATAAAATAATACAGACAGCTACTGCGCATAGAAAAGGTGGAGAAACTGTAGTAGGTCATGCTTTACAGAAACATGCAGGCAGAAATCCTGATATTTGGGGGAAAGTAAAAGGAGGTCCTGACCAGATAAATCAAATGGCACTAAAACATCTTCAAGAAATATTGAATGGACCAGGAGGATTTAAAAGAGTAAAAAACTCTAGAGGGATAGAGTTTCTTGAGAAAAAGCTTCCTGATGGACGTGGGGTACGTTTAAATCTTGACGGAACATTTAAAGGATTTATTGATCAGTAAAGGGGTTAGCCGAAATGGAAAACTTAGAGATTGTATTATTGGATTTTAAGAAAGAAGAACTTGAAACTCTAATTCATGAAGAACTTAAGTTATCGACCTTAAACATTAAATCATCACATTTTTATGATTTAAACTTAGGAAAAGATATAGAATTTTCTCAAGTAAAAAACATGAAAGAGGTATTATCACCAACAGGAACGGGCAATATTGTTCTAGAACAATTGCAATTAGGAATAACCCTGAAAAATGTAGTAATAGTTTTTTCTTTTGATGAGGAATACGGAGATATCGTTTTCAATTTTCCTGAAAGCGAAATATTTGTAGATGATAAGAGTGAGGTTAAATCGAGATTTAAAAAGTTAGTTAATTATTTAATGAATTTAAAAATCAAATATAATATTTCTAAAGTGATAATAGGTTACGAACCTGCTTATGATGAAGATACAATGTTAATCGAATTTAGCAATAATACTCTTAACTTGGAAAAGGTGCTAGAAAAAATACTTTATTAAATTCTTTGAGCCTCAAGAAATTCCTTGAGGCTCTTTTTATAGGCATATAGTGTCGAATAAACCGTTAGACCGACAATCTATACCTATAACTCCCGAACTCCTTGAATGATAATTTTTTGAGTTATCTTGTACGCACAGAATGAATTTGGAAAAGATGTCCTATTTTATGATTTTCATCAACGATAAACAATGGAAAAATCATCAGCTACCACCGTTTTTATCTCCAAAAACCTTACCTTTGTTTTCTCAACGTTTTAAAAATTTTTTTCGCAACTTTTTCTTCACTACCACCGATTACTATAGCGAGAGGATTACTCCAACTCGATTAACTCCTGGATGTCGATGTCTAGCACTTTGCATACTTTTTCCAATGTGGAGAGATAAACTCTGTCTACGTTGTCCGAACAAAGATGGCTGATGGTGCTGTGCTTGGGCGCAGCCCTGTGAGCCGGGCCAATTCACGTTGAGAAATGCCACGTTCTTTCAGGATTTCTTTCAGCTTGAAACGATGCCAGGCATTGATACGGTGACAGCATCCGCTTTCATTGCAGAAATCGGGGATATTCATCGTTTCACTAATTCCGATAAACTTGCAAGATACGCAGGAATAGCCCCTGTCCGAATGGGTTCGGGCGGCAAGGAAACTATTCAGAAAAGCAAAAAAGGAAACAGGGAATTATACACTATCTTTTATAACTTGGCTGTTCAACAAATACATATTTGTAAAGGTAGTAAAACTCCTCGAAATCCTGTGTTTTACGAGTATTATCAGAAAAAGCTAGCAGAAGGTAAAACCAAACAACAAGCGCTTATTTGCATTATGAGAAGACTTGTCAATATTATCTATGGCATGATGGAGAATAAAACCGCTTATATCATGCCTGACATACCTAACAGCAAAGTAAGTTGATATAATGAGTGGTAGTTACTGAACTGCCACTCTTTTTATAAAGTCATGTTTATTAGACTTTCCTAAGGGGACGCCAAAAGCTAAACCTGAACAAGTACATCATTATGCAACTAATAAAAGTAAGAAGTATACACCGCAAATAGAAGCGATTACGAAAAAGTATGGCTTAGATTTGGATGAGGCTTGGAATAAAGAATTGCTTCCGCATCAAGATAGGCATCCGGATGACGATATTATGTGTTATTGTGAAGAAACTTATGGGATAGAGCAATACCAGCTTAAAGAGGGAAAACTCTTCAAAAGTTGGAACGAAAGAATCACTTTTTATTATGACCCGAACGAGGGGGAACGGCAAACAGACTACCTAGCGAATAATTTAGGGTGGTTTGTCGTTTCGTCTAAATTGAAGAGGGTTTTAGACAGTTTAGAAAAGGGTAATATTCAGTATTTCCCTGTTAGAATCATAGACAAGTGTACGAACGAGCCGCTGGAAGGTTATTTTGTGGCAAATATTATAAATGTGGTAGACGCGCTTTGTCTTGAACATTCAAAGGATAGTGTTTTTGAACTAGATGGAGAAAAAATATATTCGGTACAAAAATATGCGTTGACTAAAGAGAATGTAGCTGGGAATCATATAATTAAACTAAAAGGGGATGAGATACCAGTATTTGTGTCAGAAAAGTTTAGGGAAGAAATAGAGAAGAATGGGATTATTGGGTGCGACTTTCAAGAAGTAAAGGTAGTTTAGAGGTGGATACCGGACTAAACGTTTTGACTGGGAGTTCTGCATCTTAAAGGGGAGCATATCACAGTGTCATACAAGCCGGGTCTGCACCAGCATGCGAAGAAATTCTTTTTTTGGCTTCTACTCATTCTTTGGAAGTGTACCTTATTTTGCTTAGCAGTGCAGCCGCGATAGGATTGTCCTGCTGAATATAGTCACGCCAGTTTTTTTGTTTCAGTTCGACTTTTATTGATAATGATAAGTCTGTAACGTATAAAGTTGTATTTAAAGGGGGTTCCGTATTTTATTTTTTTGGATAATTCTGGATAAAAAAGATTGAATCCATCTGAACCGGATAAAGGTTGGGTTCACCAGTATTTTTCGTCGGGGAATGCACACACGAATATGGATCTGATCGCACAACACATACAACATATTTGGTTAAATGAAATATCCCTTATCGATATTCTTGGCACAGAAGCGAACGAAGTCGAAGATAAGGTACAGCTAAAGATTGAAAAAAACAAAATTTATCAGCACATTCATATCCTCGATGATAGGGAAAAAGAAGTTATTATTGGCCGTTTCGGGCTGGATAACGAAGAGGAACGGACACAGCGGGAGATCGCGCGTGAGCTTGGCATTTCACGTTCATATGTATCGCGGATTGAGAAGAGGGCTTTATTGAAGTTGTTTCATGAATTTTACCGCAAAAACGAGAATGCAGTGAAAAATTAATCGAACATATAAAAACAAACCGCCGAAAAATTTTTTCCCATTTTTCGGCGGTTTGTTTCTTATTTTAAAACATAAACTTTTATATTTTGAACGCCAAACTTACTTACATGTTCTGGTGAGCCTGGCACGAAAATATCCACGCGGTTGTTTTGAATAGCTCCGCCAATATCGGTGGCGTGTGCGATCATACCGCCTTTCGGAAGCCCCTGGAAGGAATAGCCTGTAATGTACACTTTGCTTCCAAGCGGAATCACATCTGGATCGACCGCGATGGTACCGACCTTCAGCTTATTGCCGAAGTAGTCCACACCTTCCCACCCGCCGTTTTCTTCAGGTGCAGCGGAATAAGCCGTTGCTTTTGAAAAAATGACGCGCTTATAGGTAAACTTTTTACCAGAGGCCGTTTTCACCGACGGACTGTCGGAAGTTTTGTTGGCTGCAATTGCGGTCGCTGGTTTGTTCGCTTTCTTTTTTGGTGCCTTTTTATCGTCTTGTTTCTTTTCTGGCAACACAAGTACGGTGCCGCCTTGAATATTTTGCGGGTCTACGTTTGGATTCGCGGCTTGCAGCTTTTGGACAGGAACGTTTAGCTTCTTCGCGATGGTCCAGAAAGTTTCTCCTTCCATGGCTGTATAGGTGTCCGGTAATTGGATCGTAGAACCGATTTGCAAGTTTAATGGATCAACGGATGGGTTGACAGCCTGAAGCGAAGTGAAAGGTAGATGATGAGCCTTTTCAATGTTCCACAGCGTATCATTTCTTTTTACTTTGTACTCTGCACCGGCGGCTATATTGGTGGCGCTTACGCATGCAGTTAATGTAAGTAAACCGGTAAATAAACTTTTTTTCATACAAAAAACTCTCCTCTCCTGATAGCCTACAAGGTTAGTTGCCGGGTTCGGGTTCAGGAGTTTACCCTATGCTTATCCATGTATCTTGATAAGCAATTCACCCCAAAAGAGTATCCCCTGCACTTCTTTATTTAAAGAAGTTTCGGCTTTTTTGTACCCCGACATCATAACACAAAAATCAAAAGAGGATCGCTGGTAATTATAAGTACTTAAAGTTTTATCTTTCTTTTTCTTGTAAAAGATGGGAAAGCGTTACGAATTTATACCCTTTTTTAGAAAGAATAGGAAGGATTTTCTCCACTGCAAGCAATGTTTGCGTCTGGTCGATACCGGAGTCGTGAAACAGAATAATATCTCCCGGTTTGGCTCCACTTGTTACTTTGTTAACTATGTAGTCGATCCCCGGATGTGCCCAATCGCGCGTATCTTGGTGGTATGACCAGATGACGACCGGATGTTTTTGTTTTGTCGAACTGAGAAGCACAGTATATGTTACTTCTCCTCCGGGTGGACGAAAGAAGCGCGGGTGTTTCCCGATTAGCGAGTAAATGACTTGATCGGTTTTGCGGATTTCATCACGTAAACGGGCCGTAGTTATGTTCTTCATACGCGGGTGGGTAAACGTATGGTTGCCGATTTCATGACCTCTGCGATTAATGTCCCTGATCACACGGGGATACCATTTCGCGCGCTGGCCCACGACAAAAAACGTCGCTTTGGCATGATATTTGTCAAGAATGTTTAGCAACTTAGCCGTATAGACAGGATGGGGGCCATCGTCGAACGTAAGGGCAATGAGTTTCCGCTTCGTGTCAACATGGTAAATAGGGGAAGCAGTCGATTTCGAGATTGCTGGCGCTGCTGGAAACACAGTGGCCCAGCAGCATAACAATGTGGCGATTAAGCTAACGAAAAGCTTCACAATTTTCATGTCTCTCACCGTTTTATGTAATGGTATGTATAATGTTTGCGCGTTTTTGGATAGGTATGCTTACAAAGGGTGGGAATGCATGCAGAATATTTATCGTGTAGGAAAACAATACTAAAGTGGAAAGCATTCCAGATGAGAGGAGCAGAAAACGGTGGATGATTTGCAACTAGCCCGGGCGTTGTTTGGGACGACAATGGGATTTCATATTATTTTTGCTACGCTTGGCGTGGGGCTTCCGCTGATGATTTTAACAGCAGAAGTTTTGCGCCAGTGGAAAAAAGACAAAGACTATGGCATTATGGCACAACGCTGGACGAAAGGATTTGCGGTGCTTCTCGGGGTGGCTATTCCTTCCGGCACCATTGCGGGTGTTCAGCTTTCCTTGCTGTGGCCTGGTTTTATGGAAGTCGTTGGGAAGGTTGTTGCTCTTCCGTTTCAGATTGAGATTTTCGCTTTTTTGTTGGAAGCGTTGTTCATGTCCATTTATGTGTATGCGGCCGATCGGTTGTCCGCGTCTATGCGCATTCTAAGCATGATATTCGTAGTGATTGGTGCGGCAGCATCCGCGATCCTGATTACAAATGTGCATGCATTTCAGGGAACGCCCGCCGGTTTTAGGATGGAAAACGGCGAAGTGATTGATGTGGATCCGTGGGTTGGATTTTTTAACCCGAGTTTTTTTGTATCGGCGGGACATGTTACTTTGTCTGCTTACATGACCGGCGCATTTACGATTGCTTCCATTGCAGCGTTTAAATTGTTGAAGAGTAACAGGGGAAGTAAGGAATTTTTATTTCACCGCAAAGCGTTAATGATGGCTCTTACCGTTGGCGGTTTGTTTTCTCTTGGCACGGCGCTGAACGGTCATGATTCGGCGCAAATGCTACACAAATACCAGCCGGAGAAACTTGCGGCCGCTGAAGGACTTTTTGAAACGCAGCCGTATGCTCCGTTGGCGATCGGTGGTTATACGGATGAAGCCACTAGAAGTGTCAAGTATGCGATCGAGATTCCGGGGCTGCTCAGTTTTCTTGCGGGCAACCGGTTTGACGAGGTAGTAGCCGGATTAAACGATTTTCCACGCGAATACTGGCCGCCACTTTATGTGCATATATTGTTCAACGCGATGGTCGGCATCGGTGGCCTGCTTCTTGCGCTATCTATCATTGGATTTGTTTGGCGTCATTTACTGAGGCGGGAAACGTTTCCGCGCTGGTTGATGTGGTTGTTTATTGTAACGGGACCGTTGGCAATGATCGGAATTGAGTGTGGCTGGATTTTTGCCTGCACCGGGCGTCAGCCATGGGTGTTGTACCGGACGCTTTTGACTGCTGATTCCGTTACTCAGGCAGGCAATATCGGGTTTTTATTTGTTCTGTTTGTTGGGATTTATATACTGCTCGGTTTGGCGACCGTGTTTGTGCTGCGCCACTATTTCAAACGCCATCCGCTTGTTAAAGATTTGGAGAAAGTGTCTCTCGGTTCATGAGGTACAGGAATAAGGAAGGGATGGAGGAATATGAGTAATGAATTGATCGCAATTGCTATGTTATGGATGTTTGTGTTCGTGTATTCAGTTGCTGCATCTATTGATTTTGGCACCGGTTTTTGGTCTATGATATACATGAACCGGAGGCAGAACAGGGCAACCAATATCGCTAACCGGTACTTGTCCCCTTCGTGGGAAGTGACGAATGTGTTTGTTGTACTTATTGTGGTCGGGCTGATGAGTTTTTTTCCCGGTGCCACATTTACGCTGGGCACGGTACTGCTGATTCCTGGCAGCTTAATTCTGCTGCTTTTGGCTATCCGCAGCGCATTTCTTGTATATTCACATTCGATGGAAGGGTATGAAAGGCAGCTTGCGATTATATCTGGCATTAGCGGTCTGTTTATTCCCGCATTGCTCATTCTTGTTCTGCCCGTTACGCAGGGAGGATTTATTCAAGTAATAAATGGGCATGAGGAATTGTTGCTTGGGAAATTGTTGACAAGCGCAAGCGGGATTTCGTACATGGCTTTTGCCATCAGCAGTACATTCTTTTTGTCTTCGTTGTTGCTATCCGATTACTCTAGGGTCGCGGGTGAAATGGAAGCATACCGCTTATATCGCCGCGACGCCATTTTGAATGGCCCGCTTTCTTTTTTTACTGCGCTGGCACTCGTTACATCCATGAAAAGTGAGGCTTTATGGCTGTATGAAAATTTGCTACATCATTTCTGGCTGCTTATTGCATCGGCTGTAGCGTTCTTTATCGGCTATACGGCGTTGTGGTGGCCGGGAGGAAAGCGCGCTTCATTGCCCGGTCAGCCCCGTGTGGCGGTACTTGGCATCGTGGTACAATACTTGCTTGCCAGCTATGCTTATGGAAAAGCTCATTTGCCCTATATCGTGTATCCGCACGTTACCATTGAGTCCGCTTTTACTCATCCAGATACGTTCCGGGCGCTGTTTGTTTCCTACATTGTCTGCTTTGCGATTCTAACCCCGGGATTTTTATATTTCTGGCGAATGTTTATGAAAGACAAACGTTACGTAAAGCAGCCATAAACATTTTATTTGTTATTTCAGCGTTTCAGCTATGGTTAGAAGGCAGGAAAGTTGGAAGTAAGAAGCACGTTTTGTTTTTTCTTCTCCCTTTCCCCTTCTTTCACTATGAGAACACCGATATCTGAATGAAGTCAAGTGCATAGAGGAATATTGTTTCTTTTTGATATGAATTATTTCTTTTAGAAATGTATTGTTTCTATTGAAAACAATACACACTGCTAATGATACAACACTTTAGCATTAATAAGTCAGAAAATTGGTTTTATTTTTGCAATAGAAGAAGGAGAGGAATGATTTTAATGCTTGTGGGGGGATAGGATGAGTACGACCATTGGCGAGTTAGTAGAATGGACAGCCCGGAATTATCCGGAGAAGATCGGTTTGATATACCGGCGTAAAAATCAAGTATGGACGTATAAGCAGTTGGATGAGCAGGTAAATCGCTTTGCAAATGCCCTTATTGGGCTCGGTGTAAGAAAAGGAGATATTGTTTCCGTATTTTTGTACAACACGAGCGAGTTTGTGGTTGCGTTATTCGCAGCTGCAAAAATCGGTGCGGTTTTTAATCCGATTAATTATCGCCTAACCGCCTACGAGTTGCAGTATATTTTAAACGATGCCAACAGTAAAGTTTTGCTATATGAGGAGCAGCTGAAAGAGACGGTTCACAAAACAAAAGAGCTTGGCGTTAAGGTTGAATATTATATTTTTGTTGATGAGCAAGTTCCGGACTATGCCTGTTCGTTTTATGAATTGTTGGAGGAAAGTGAGGATCGTGCGCCGTTCGTTGAAGTTCATGAAAATGATTTATATATCATGATGTATACAAGCGGGACAACCGGGCGGCCGAAAGGCGTGCTTCACCGGCATCGCGATATGGTACACCATAATTTGCTGATGATGCAATGCATGGGACTTAACAAAAATGACATTGGCCTGTGCGTGGCTCCACTCAACCATACGGCTGAATTGCATACATCGTTTTTTCCGCGCATGCAGGTGGGAGCCACAAATGTTCTGCTTCATTCCTTTCAGGCTGAAGAAGTGCTGGCGACGATCGAAAAAGAAAAAGTTACCCATTTGTTCGCAGCGCCGACGATGGTGAATATGCTGTTGAACGATCCTTCGTTTGAAAGATATGATTTATCCTCTTTGCGTTTGCTTGGCTATGGCGGCGCTTCGATGGCACCTGTACTTATTAGACAATTTCAGGAGAAGGTGGGTGCAGATTTGGTGCAGATGTATGGTTTGACGGAGATGGGGCCGGTGGTAACCGTACTGTACCCGGATGAACAGTTGGCCAGGGCCGGATCGGCGGGCAAAGCGGTGATGACGCACGAAGTGAGAATTGTACGCACGCGGGAAGACGGCAGTCCTTCACACCCCGACGACATATGCGGCGTGGGAGAAATTGGAGAAATTATCGTAAGAGGTCCGTGTATGATGCTTGAATATTACAAGCGGCCAGAAGCGACGGAGAAAGCGCTGGCATACGGCTGGTACCATACTGGGGATATGGCTTCGTATGATGAAGATGGATATATTTGGATTCGTGATCGTATTGACCATATGATTGTTTCCGGAGCGGAAAATATTTTTCCGCGTGAGGTGGAAGACAGGCTGATAGAACATCCAGAGGTGCTGGAGGTGGCGGTGGTAGGCAAGCCAGATCCAACATGGGGACAGATTGTTGTTGCTTATGTTGTAACCAAACAGGGAAGTGCGGTGGATAGCAAAGAACTGGATGCTTTTCTTCTTAGCGGCGGCCAACTGGCGAAATATAAGCGACCGCGCGAGTATTACTTTGTGGAGCGTCTGCCTAAAACACCGAGCGGCAAAATCCAAAAATTCGTGCTGGAAAAACAGCTAAAAGAAGTACAGTAAAGCGCAAGTATAAAGCGGGTGAAAAAACTAAGTAAACCCCCGTTCTATTCGAGATAACAGAACGGGGGGATTTTTCTTATTGTTGACTATCTAGCCATTTATTTTTATTGTCAATTAAATATTGGAGCACCGGGTCTGGTTCACCTTGAATCCGGGTGAGAAAGTATTGCGAGAGCAACAAATCGTTGCGGGTCAAATCAAGATAGTCCGGATACGGGTGCGGCGTGAAATTCGGATAGAGCGCATAATACAGATTATGGTTAGGCATAACCCAGAGTTCTTGTGTAGCTTTAATGCCAGCCAACAGCTTATTACCGAGTTCCCTTTTTTCTTCATCCTGGTCACGCAAGTAAGCTTCGTATAGATAATTCATAATCGCGACCAAATGATTAAGGGAAGTATGGGTTCGCTTCGTTTCCGCGCTTCCTACATAATCGGGTACAAACACACCGTATTTGCCGATCTTCATACCATGCATAGCGATGTAACGTGTAAGATATGCGTTCCACTTGCGCAACGCATGCTGAACGGCGGCATCTGGCATGGCTTGCGTGAAGCGGAGCAGGAAGGTGGCGTTGTCTGCGTTCCGCCGGTTGTCCATATACTTATAGCCGATTTTATATTCCTTATTAAGCCATTCCGATCTCGGCTGTGTTTCCCAATATCCTTCTTTGTTTTGGTTTTTTACTGCCGCGTAAGCGAGATGGGTGGCGAGATTGACGAAAAATGCGCCGTTTTCTTCCGTGGAAAGGAAGGAAAGGGCGTGTAAGCCGTCTCCATTGGCCGGATTTCGGTAGAATGAGCCCGGTGCGTACGGACGGTAAGTGGACTCATTCGGATAATAGGCTCCATCTTCTCTTAATTTTTTATCTTTATCCAATTCTAATAACGCCGCTTTGGCTGCCGCCTGCTCGTTGTCCCAGCGAATAAGCGGCTGATTTCCCAGCATTCCCCATGTAACAGCCTCCGTTTTTGCATCCGCGTTCAAAACAAGGGAAAACGTATGACCGTTCGCGGCTTGCGCGTGTTTTATTGGCTGCTCCTTTTCCCTTATCTGTTTGTATACCGTATAACCGAGGGGCGCATAGGCTTCCGCCTGACCAATCCGATAAAACAGGCGTTCTCCGTCTACATAAAGAGCCGAAGAAAAGACAGGCGGAATGTAGCTGCTTTGTTTCCATGTTTTGGTTGGAACTGCTGACAATTGCGCCGTTTTGACAACCGTAGGATCGAAAGCAAGAATGCGCAACGGAATGGAGACTGCTCTGTCAGAAGCGGTATGTTGCACAAAATAAAGCACGCTTCCATTCTCCATCCGGGCCAGCGTTAAGCGAAAAGAGAGCCCGCCTTTTTTATACTGATAATGCGTATATACCGCATGCTCGTATGTATCTGTTGTAACCGAAGGCGTCACGTCGGCAACCCACCCACTGGCTTCAATACGGAACTCTGGAATTCCGTCCTTGTCAAGGTCAATGGGAAAGAAAGCCATGGACGCTTCTTTGGCACTTACTTGCGTTGCAAGTGCGATAAATAAACACAATGACAATAACAAACCGAACCAACGTGCAATCATCGTTTTCATCTGTCTTCGTTCACTCAGCACCTTTCCAAAATCTATCAAAAAATATAAAACTCTTTTTCAATAAAATCAATAGAAGAATGATAAAAAAGCGTCAAAGAAGTCTTTGATGCTTCTAAAACAAAAGGATGTTGCAGAAGCTTGAAATAACATAAAAACCAGTAATCTTCAACAATCTTTTCCACTTCTGAGGCAACGATATGATGAAATGCTTGCCAGCGATCATGCATACATAATTTAATTGTATAAGAAATGAAGCCATAAGCGAAGAATTTTTTTTTCGGCTTCGAATCATGAAAGAACGGGAATACGATAAGCCACGTTTGTATGATAGTCTGTTGTTTGTTGAATAAATATACCTATAATAAGAGTATGGAGAAAGCAAAATATTACAGCTATTGGAGATGTTATCGAGTCATGGAACAAAACAAAAAATTCCGCGTAGAAAAAGATTTTCTTGGCGAAAAAGAAGTGCCGATTGACGCATATTATGGCGTTCAGACAATGCGTGCAGTAGAGAATTTCCCGATTACCGGATACCGTATTCACGAATCGCTAATCATAGCAATGGCGATGGTCAAAAAGGCAGCCGCGCTTGCCAATATGGAGACTGGACAGTTAAATCCACGCCTTGGTAATGCTATCGTACAGGCGGCGCAAGAAATTATTGACGGAAAGATGCACGATCAATTTATCGTCGATCCGATTCAGGGCGGTGCCGGGACATCCATTAACATGAATACGAATGAAGTGATTGCAAACCGCGCGTTGGAGCTTCTCGGACAGAAGAAAGGCGATTATTTCCAATTAAGTCCAAATACGCATGTTAATATGGCGCAGTCCACCAACGACGCGTTCCCAACTGCCATTCACATTGCAACGCTTTCTATGCTGGAAAAATTGCTGGTTACGATGCAAGAGCTGCACGATGCATTCGGGAAAAAAGCGAAAGAGTTTGACCATATAGTAAAAATGGGACGCACGCATCTTCAGGATGCAGTGCCGATTCGCCTCGGCCAGGAATTTGAAGCGTACCGCCGGGTGCTAGAAAGAGACATGAAACGGATTAAGCAGTCCCGCCAGCATCTGTATGAGGTAAACATGGGTGCCACGGCGGTGGGGACAGGCTTAAACGCTGATCCACGCTATATTAAGAGTGTGGTGAAACGCCTTTCGGAAATTAGCGGTTTCCCGCTTGTAGGTGCAGAACATCTTGTCGACGCGACCCAGAATACGGACGCGTACACAGAAGTATCGGCTGCGCTAAAAGTGTGCATGATGAATATGTCTAAAGTTGCGAACGATCTGCGCTTGATGGCTTCTGGCCCGCGTGTTGGCTTAGGAGAGATTTCGCTTCCGGCTCGTCAGCCTGGCTCTTCCATCATGCCAGGTAAGGTGAACCCTGTAATGGCTGAAGTAATTAATCAAATTGCGTTCCAAGTTATTGGTAATGATCATACGATTTGTCTTGCTTCCGAAGCTGGCCAGCTTGAATTGAATGTAATGGAACCGGTGCTTGTCTTTAATTTATTACAGTCCATCAGTATTATGAACAACGGTTTCCGCGTGTTCCGTCAATATTGCGTGGAAGGTATCATGGCCAATGAAGACAGGCTGAAAGAATACGTGGAGAAGAGCGTAGGCGTGATCACCGCGGTCAACCCACACCTTGGTTATGAGACGGCAGCTCGCATTGCACGTGAGGCGATTTTGACAGGCAAATCGGTTCGCGAATTATGCCTGTATTACAATGTACTAACGGAAGAGGAACTGGACTTGATTCTTGATCCGTATGAAATGACCAACCCGGGTATTGCGGGCGCATCGCTTTTGTTTAAAGAGTAGCGGTGTTTATGAAGAGGGGCCTTTACGCCCTTCTTTTTTATTTTTATTACTTACCTTAGTGGTTGTTAGCACAAATCGAAAAAGACGATTACCGGGGTTTTCCCAGTTAGGACAAAAATACGTCAATTGTCTCCCGCTTTACCAATATGTTTGCTTCATAAAAAGAAATCCAGAACAAACAATAACAATACTTCAAGCAGGAGGTGAAATACCATGGCACAGGGCAGAAGCAACAAATTGCTTGTTCCTCAGGCGGCGCAATTGCTTGATCAGTACAAATACGAAATTGCTTCAGAGTTTGGTGTAAAGCTCGGAGCGGATACGTATGCCCGTTCTAACGGTTCCGTAGGTGGCGAAATTACAAAACGTTTGGTGCAGATGGCGCAGCAACAGCTAAGCGGTAAGTAGTCAATCGAATAAAACCCGGCTTCCGTGGAAGAGCCGGGTTTATATATGAATATGATAAGATAGGTCATGTTACATATATTAAGTTATACAAGGATTGGTGTGCGCAGGTGCCTGAGCACTTGTTTCACTGCCGCTTCTCCTTGGTCGATGCAGTCCGGAAGTCCGATGCCGTAATACGGCGCTCCAGCGAGGAATATACCGGGAAGATGTCGTTTGAGTTCATCGCTCAACTTTTCAATGCGGTATTTGTGACCGACAATATACTGTGGCATCGCCTGTTTCCAGCGTGTAATGTGGTAGAACTCAGGTGTTTCATTGATTTCCAAAATTCTCCGTAAATCGTGCAACACCGCCCTGATAATTTCTTCATCCGATTTGTATACGATACTGTCGTCCCCCGCGCGGCCGACGTAGCAGCGCAACAGCGCTTTGCCTTCAGGTGTCGTGTGCGGCCATTTTTTGTGCGTCCATGTACAGGCGGTAATCGTATAGTGGGCATTCCTTGATACAACAAAACCAGTACCGTCGATATTCTGTTTAATGGCTG
This sequence comes from Aneurinibacillus thermoaerophilus, assembly GCF_900099925.1. Lineage (GTDB taxonomy): Bacteria > Bacillota > Bacilli > Aneurinibacillales > Aneurinibacillaceae > Aneurinibacillus > Aneurinibacillus thermoaerophilus. The sequence continues at coordinate 21,429 of NZ_FNDE01000029.1, forward strand.
CTTTCGGAAACGCAAGCGCTATGGTGGCGACAGACGTAGTCGGAATATCGGCAAGTAGACGCATGCATTCATATTCTGTGAACATACGTAAAGTCGCTTGTGGGGGTGTTGTCACGACAACGCTGTCAGCATACACGGCGGAGCCATCGCCGATATACAGTTTATAGCCTTGGCCTGTTTTTGTTACCTTTTGCACAGGTGCATGTTTGCGTACACAAGCTGGGTCCAGATTTTTTTCGATGGCTGCAACGAGTGATTGTAAGCCCGTTGTCAGTGTTAAAAATGCGCTTGGCGCTTTTTTATTGCCTGCTGATTTCGGTTGTTTTGGCGTTGTGGAGCGCATACCGAGAATTAGACTGCGGTATTTTTGCTCCACCTGATGGAATTGTGGAAATGTGGACATCAGACTTAGCTGATCGATATCCCCCGCATAAATGCCAGACAAAAGCGGTTCAATTAAATTTTCCACTACTTCATCGCCAAGCCGGTGGCGGAAGAACTCTCCTAGGGAGCGATCGTTATCGTGCTGGGGGCTGCGCGGCAATACCAGATCAAGCGCAGCCCGCAATTTACCGGCCGGCGAAAACAGCGAAGTGGTGATAAACGGAGTTAGTTTTGTCGGAATGCCCATAATGGCTCCGCCCGGAATCGGATATAATTTGTCATTATTTAGTACATAGGCTTGCCCGGTGTAGTTACGTACGAGCTTGTCCTCAAGCCCGACTTCTTTCACAAGCCGGGATGCGCTCGTTTTGCGAGCAAGAAACGAATCCGGTCCGCGTTCGATAACAAAACCGTTCGTATAATCCGTTTGTATTTTTCCGCCCAAACGATCGGACGCTTCAAGTAGTACGTATTCAATCGGTAATCCTTGTTCGCGAATCTTTTTTTGCAGGTAGTAGGCGGTTGTCAGCCCGGTGATGCCGCCGCCGACAATCGCGACTTTCAGCGTGTCTGTGCTCATCATTCATCACTTTCTTTCATTAGTAACTTCTTTAATACGGCGGAAGTCAATGCTTCGATAAATTTATCGTGGGTGTTGGGCATCGGTGGGCGGTAGTAATGAATACCGAGCGCTTCCGCTAGACGCCTACATTCATAATCGTTATCATAGAGCACTTCAAGATGATCGGCTACAAATCCGATCGGACAGAACACCATGGAGGTATACCCTTGTTTGGACAATTCACGGATTTTGTCCAGCACATCGGGACCTAACCAAGGCTCCGATGTGCGACCTGCGCTTTGCCATGCGGTCGTGTAGCAGGATACCCCGGCCTTTTCTGCAATCATTCGCGCATTTTCCTCAATTTGTTCCGGATACGGATCGTTCATTTGTTTGATTTTTTCTGGCAAACTGTGGGCGGAGAAAATTACAATCGTTCTGTTACGTTCCGTTTCTGGAATCCGGTTGAACGTTTCATGTAGCTGATCGGCCCAATATTCGATAAAGGCGGGTTCTTTGTACCAGCTGTCTATGGAATAGATCTCCAGTCCGTCATATTTTTTGCTTTCTTCATGTGCGCGCATATTATAGGATTTCGCGTTGAATGTAGAGTAGTGGGGCGCAAGCACGATGCTGACCGCTTTTGTGATGCCGTCCTTATGCATTTGCTGTACGGCGTTTTCGATAAAAGGCGATACATGCTTAAAGCCCAGGTAAGCTTTAAATACAATTTTATTTTGTACCCGGTTTAATGCCTCTTGCAGTTTGGCCGTCTGTTCTTCCGTAATGTGGGCAAGAGGAGAAATGCCACCGATTTTTTCATAGCGTTTCATTAAATCCTGTAGCAGTTCTGGCGGCGGTTTGTGTCCGCGCCGGATATGGGTATAATAAGGCTCGATTTCTTCAGCGTTTCTTGGCGTTCCGTACGCCATAACAAGAAGTCCCATGGTTTGTGTAATCATCATCTATAACCTCGTTTTTGGTTAGTTTCAAAGGGAGCGCTTTATCCTGGACGAATACTCGTGGACGAATGCTGTTAAGCGTTGCAGAGTTTCCACTTTTACCTGCGGGTAGACGCCGTGTCCGAGGTTAAAGATAAAGCCGGGGTTTTCCATGCCTTGCTCCAAAATTGCTTTTGTTTTCTTTTCTAACACTGGCCAATCTGCAAGCAGAAGTCCAGGGTCGAGATTACCCTGCACCGTTTTGGTGATGCCTTGCTGGCGCGCAGCCTTGATGCTTGTTCTCCAATCTAGGCCGATTACATCAAGTGGGAGTTTATTCCATTCCTGTAGCAGATGTCCCGCGCCAACGCCAAACATGATTTTGGGCACATTTTCCTCGGCAAGCTTCGCGAGAATGCGCTGCATAATCGGAGCGACGAATGTGGCGTAATCTTGCGCGTTCAACGTGCCGACCCAGGAGTCGAAAATTTGCACCGCTTGCGCGCCTGCTTGAATTTGCGCTTGGAGATATGTAATCGTCATTTCTCCGAGCTTATCCATTAGCAGGTGCCAAGCTTCCGGGTTGGAATGCATGAATGCCTTGGTTTTATAGTAGTTGCGTGATGGCCCACCTTCAATTAAATAGCTGGCAAGCGTAAACGGCGCTCCTGCAAAACCGATAAGGGGAACGGAGAGTTGTTCGCGCAGCAGTTTAATCGTATCGAGAATATACGGGATATCTTCTGCCGGATTGAGCGGTTTTAGTTTTTCGACATCTTCTTTACAGGCAATTGGATTGTCGATAACCGGACCGATGCTTGATTTGATTTCAACGTTGATCCCCATCGAAGGTATCGGTGTCATAATGTCTGCAAATAAAATGGCCGCGTCTACATCCAGCTGCTTAACGGGCAGCATGGTAACTTCCGCGCATACTTCCGGACGGTGCGTAATTTCAAACAATGAATATTTTTCACGGATTTTCCGGTATTCAGGCTGGTAGCGCCCAGCTTGTCTCATATACCATACAGGTGTATGGCTGTGTTCTTCCCCGCGACAGGCTTTTAAAAAATTATGATTAAAAGGTTTTGTGTTCATTTTCCCACACCTTTCTTTTCCGTAAACATAGAAACAACAAAAAACTTTCCAATTGTACGATAGCACATATTACTATAGAAAAAATAAGTAATTATTGTGACAAATACTCTTCCAATGTGTAGCCAGCGCGTTTGTTCTTGTTCCTGTTTAAATGTCGCAAAATAAATAACCTCTTTTCCCATTACTTTGTTTCATAATTTCTAGGCATAAAAATGGAGCATAAATTCTAACATTTTATGCTCTTCTTCATTACTCGTAATATGAATGCACCATGATCTTAACATATTCTTCTTTTCCAGTTCAATTTTATAATTGCTTTTGATGTTTGGACATATTCCCATCCCAAAATGCGAGTTATATAGAAAAGTCCTTGCAATATAAAAGATTGGTGCTATACCCTTCGGCCAGGAACAGCAAGCCGGTCAGGGCAAAGGAAAGAAAATAAATCATGAGTCAGCTGGATTTAATCCTCGCAAAGCGCAGACAGAGGCAGCGGGCCTGGAGCGCGATGGCTCTGGCCCAGGGCCCGGATTTGCTTTTGCTTGACGAGCCGACGACATATCTAGATATGACACATCAGCTTGAAGTGCTGGAACTTTTGAAATCTTTAAATCGCGCGGATGTATTGCCGTTACGCTTGCGGTGCTGTCGGTTCGTCGCCGGATTTGGCGTTTGGAGCGATAATCAGGTATTTGTTTTTTAATACCGGAACAATATCAAACACATTCAGTTGTCCGCAGTATAGCACATCGTCGGTTCCATGTTGCTGGGCCAACCTTTTTCCGTTCGATGTCTCAAGTAAAAGGTTGGGCAATTCGTTTTTAAGATGCAAGTAGCTTGCTTCTAGTGCTTTGCCAAGGTCGCGCACTTTTATTGCAGGCTGCAGTTGCTGTGCGCGGTGGATCATAAGCCCGGCCGCTAGCCCATCTTCCAAAGCGAATTCATGGCGCGTGCCTGCGCAGTACAGCGTAATGTCAAGCTGTCGTTTGAGCGCTTCACGGATGCATGCTTCCGCGTTCAAAAAACAGCCGATAAGTACGTGCGCGGCACGGGCGGCTTTGCTGATTGCAATCGTTCCGTCAGTGGTTGTAAGCACAAGCTGTTTACCGTTCTGACGGGTAATGCTAAACGCGACGGGGGAATTGCTATATTCAAATTCCGCCACTTTTTTCCCATGCCTTTCTCCGGCGCATACTACATTTTGTGAACGCAAGGCCTGCGCCTGCCCAATGGTTTCCACTGGAAGGACGGAGGCAAAACCGCTGCTAAGCGCGGCCACAATCGTGCTAGCCGCTTTTAATACGTCGATAACAATAACCGTTCGCCCCGTTATATGTTCCTGCCGAATTTCTTCCATTGTTTGTACGACATCAATTTTCATTGCTTTTCTCTTCCTCTTTTCCCATGGATTTTCTGCCTTCATACTATGCCGGACAAAATATAGGAGTTCCCCTGCGTATGACGACTATTCACCGCCATACATGCATACGTTGAAAAGAGAGGAGGGAGGTCTATTGCTGGAAAAAGCAATTATCGGCATGGCATCGCTGCGTCTTTTGTCCGGTTCGCTGGAAATTTTGGCGGCATTGTTAATTATTAAAGTGAACGAAGTGGAGAAAGCTTTGCTTGTGAATTCCGGCTTGGCGCTGGTCGGTCCGTTTGTGTTGCTATTGACAACTACGATCGGGCTTGCCGGAATGGCGGATCGGGTAAGTCTGGCAAAGATTTTTTGGATTTTCCTAGGGTTAGCTTGCATTTTTATCGGAGCGCGCAAATAGGGAGGGGGATGTTTATGAGATATGTGGTGCGTAGAGGAGATACGCTACGGAAAATTGCAAACCGCCTAGGAATCGGCGTTACCGTCTTGCTTGGTACCAATCCGGCATTGGAACGGAGGGGATACCTGATCCCCGGGCAGGTGCTTACCGTTCCGGAAACTGCGACAAAGTACGAAGTGCAACCCGGTGATACTCTTTATTTTATTACACAAATATTTGGCTTATCACTAGGGGACTTGCAGGCTGCAAACCCATCCCTGGAGCGAGAAGAGGTGCTTAAGCCGGGGGATGTGCTCGTAATCCCGAATCCCCGGAGCGAGGAAATTGTACGGACAAATGAAGAGTATACGCCTGAGGATGTGGTACGAGATGCGGAAGCTTTGCGGGACAAATACCCATGTTTGAAAACCCATATTATCGGGCGTTCGGTGATGGGCAAGCCGATTTGCGCGCTCCAGCTTGGAAGTGGGGAAAAGGAGGTATTTTACAGCGGTGCATGGCACGCCAATGAGTGGATTACGGCGACTGTTCTCATGAAGTTCGTAGAGGACACAGCGCGGGCATATGCGCGAAAAGAATATTTACGCGGCTACGATGTGATGGATTTGCTGCACAGGTTTACCATTTGGATCGTTCCGATGGTGAACCCGGACGGGGTAGAATTGTCGTTGCTTGGGATTGATCCTTCACATCCGCATTATCAGGAAGTGCTGGCGATCAACAACGGCTCTCACAACTTTGTGGGCTGGACGGCCAACGTTCGCGGGGTGGATTTAAACCATCAGTGGCCGGCATTATGGGAAGAGGAAGCGAAAACAAGTCCCAAGGCGCCTGCACCCCGTCATTACGGAGGGCCTTATCCGCTGTCGGAGCCGGAAGCGCGCGCGGTGTACGAATTTACAAAAAGCCGCGATTTTCTGGGGGTACTGGCCTACCATTCGCAAGGGCAGGTCATTTTCTGGGGGTTTCAGCATTTGGAGCCGCCGGGCAGCGAAGAAATTGTACGGCGGATGCAGGTGGTGAGCACGTATACACCAGTGCATACAGCGGATAGTTTTGCTGGGTACAAAGACTGGTTCATCCAGCAGTACCGTCGTCCGGGTTACACAGTCGAAGTCGGCGTCGGTGTAAATCCCGTACCGCTTGAACAATTCGACTTGATTTATAACCAGAACCAAGCGATTCTGCTGGAAGCACCTTTGTTGTTTGAATGCTACGGTTAATGGAGCATATCCCAGATCTGTTTTCCAATAAGCAGGGCTGTTATGCTGATAAACAGAGGTTTGACGTAAGCAGCTCCTTTGCGGATGGCGACCTGTGTCCCGACAAGTGCACCAGCAATCATTGCAAGCCCCATCGGAATGCCATATTGGTAATTCACGGAACCGAGTACCATAAAGGTAACCAAGCCGGCGATATTGCTGGCGAAGTTTAGCACTTTAGCGTTGCCTGCCGCGCCGACAAAATCGAACCCCATCAGCAAAAATGAAAATAGCAAAAACGATCCGGTTCCAGGACCGAAGAAACCGTCATAGAACCCGATGACAAACGCAGTTATAATCGCGAATAGGGCGAGGCCTTTGGTAAGACCTTTGTATGTAGATTCTGTGCCCCAATTTTTCTTAAAGAGTGTATAAATGGAGACAAGAATCAAGAGAATGATCACAAGCGGTTTTAGAAATTCAGGCGGAATTTTTGTGACCGTATAGGCGCCGAGCGCTGAGCCGACGAGCGAAAGCGGAAACAGCCAGGCGACAAGCTTTATGTTTACTTTTCCCGATCGGATGAAAGAAAGGGTGCTTGTGCATGAAGACATGGTACTCGCGAGCTTATTGGTGCCGAGTACGACGGTGGATGGAAGCCCGGTCAATAGCAGTGCCGGGATCGAAATCAATCCGCCGCCGCCGACCACGGAGTCGATAAACGACGCCAGAAAACCGGCTGCCATAATAAACAGCAGCATTTCCACACTAACCTGTTCCATAAAACATCCTCCAGACTATAAACAAAAATAAAAACAAAAATCTATACACTACTATACTATAAATTCCAAACAATTTATGAAAAAAAAGCAAAAGGTATGATAAAAGCGGTTGTTAGATAAGAAAGATTGTTCTTTCTTTTTGTAATTATTTATCTTTTGCAAAAGAAAATATTTATTTTTGATGTCATATAGAGTATAATAAAATTTTAGTTATGCTGAGTAAACGGTAAACGAAGATGTCACCGAAGATGTAGGGGGAGTATATGGAACAGCAAGCAATTTACGCAATCGTAATTTTTCTAGTGACATATGCGTTGATTATTTCTGAGAAAATTCATCGCACCATTGTCGCCATGCTTGGCGCTATTATGATGATCATATTTGGAATTGTCGATCAGGAAACAGCACTACATCATGTTGATTTCAATACGCTTGGCTTACTGACCGGGATGATGATTATTGTCACGATTACGGCGCAGACCGGGCTGTTTAAGTACATTGCTATCTGGGCTGCAAAAAAAGCGAAAGGGGATCCCGTACGCATTCTTGTAGCTCTGGGGCTGATTACCGCCATTGCTTCTGCTTTTCTTGATAACGTGACAACCGTTCTGTTGATGGTGCCTGTTACGTTTAGTATTACCCGACAGCTGCGTGTCCCCCCGATTCCATACCTGTTGACGCAAGTGTTAGCATCCAACATTGGGGGAACGGCGACCCTGATTGGAGATCCGCCGAACATTATGATCGGCAGTGCTGTGAAAGAGCTTACATTTATGGCGTTTATTATGAATCTAACTCCGGTTGTACTCGTTATTTTGTTTGCTACAGTAGGAATTCTTGCGCTTTGGTACCGAAGGCAATTAAAGACAACGCCAGAATTAAAGCAGGAACTGATGGAGATGAATGCGAAAGACGAACTAGCCGATCCGGTGTTGCTTAAAAAGTGTCTGGCTGTTCTCGCTTTAACGATCGGGGGCTTCTTTGTCCATCAGTCGTTTCACCTTGAGTCGGCAACTGTCGCGCTTACCGGCGCGTTTCTTCTGCTTTTGATTACAGGGGAGCACTATTTGGAAGATGCGCTTACCCGTGTGGAGTGGACGACGATTTTCTTTTTTGTTGGATTGTTTGTGCTTGTGTCTGGACTTGTGGAAACGGGCGTTATCGCCAAATTGGCGCAGGAAGCCATCGCGCTTACTGGCGGAGACATCACGGCTACGGCGATGCTCATTCTTTGGATGAGCGCCATTGCTTCTGCATTTGTGGATAATATCCCATTTGTTGCTACCATGATTCCAATGATTCAGGAGATGGGGAAAATGGGCCTTACAGATTTGGAGCCGTTGTGGTGGTCATTGGCGCTTGGTGCGTGCCTAGGCGGGAACGGGACGCTCATTGGCGCTAGCGCCAATGTGATTGTCGCCGGTATGGCGAGCAAAGAAGGACATCATATTTCGTTCGTGAAATTTTTGCTGGTCGGCTTTCCGCTCATGATTCTTTCCATCATTATTTCCACGGTGTATGTATACGTCCGTTATTTAATGTAAGATGGGGGTTAACGAATGGTTCGCTATGAGTATGATAAGGAAGGTCTTGATATTCAGGAGCACAAGAACGGGAATGACAAAGAATTTGTCATTAAGATAAAAAATCCTGCCCAATACTTGCAGGCCTTGCGCAAAGTACGGGCGTATTTTTCTAATGACACCGTGCATACGGATGTGTTATTTTATACGCATCGGAACAATGAGTATCACGTTATTGTCCGTGCGGATTACTACGTTATCTTTTTGTTAAGTTTGTTCAAATACCGGATTTTGTCCCGATTGGAATGGGAATAGTAAATACGGGGACGCGCCTGCGGCTTTTGTCCGCAGGCGTTTTTATTTTATAATAAAAAACATGTTTCTTGACTAAAGTAAGTACTATATTTTAGAGTAGTATTTAGATAACAATAGGAAAGGCAGGAAGAAACAGTGAATGAAGTGATAAAAACGTTGACCAACCACCGTTCGATTCGCAGTTATACGAACGAGCCGGTTACAGATGAGCAACTTGACGCTATTATACAGGCAGTACAGGCAGCCCCTTCATCCATTAATGGCCAGCAGGTTACTGTGATTTGCGTAAAAGATCCGGCGAAGAAGAAAAAAATTGCTGAGCTGGTTGGCAATCAGCTCTGGGTTGATCAAGCGCCTGTATTTCTCTTGTTCTGCGCTGATTTCTACCGCGCCAAAATCGCAGCTGAATTGAATGGCGAAGAGCTTGTTATTACAGACAGCATTGAATCGGTTATTGTAGGCGCCTCCGACGTAGGGATTGCCATGGGTAACGCCATTGCTGCCGCTGAGTCCATGGGGCTTGGCATCGTGCCGATCGGCGGTGCGCGCCGAAATCCGCAGGAGTTGATAGAATTGCTTGATATTCCGGAATACGTATTTCCGGTAGCCGGTCTCGTGGTCGGGCATCCGGCCGATCCTTCCGCGCTGAAACCGCGTTTGCCACGCGAAGCGGTATACCATCAAGAAAAATATAATCGAGATTTGCGCGGTTTAATCGAGCAATACGATGAGCAAATGTCCAAATATATGAGCGAGCGGACAGGGGGACAGGAGACGCGCAATTGGTCGCAGACCGTCTCCGCGTTCTACAAGCAAATTTACTATCCTAAAGTACGCCCTATGCTCGATCGGCAAGGCTTTAAGTACGAATAATAATTTAAAAAACTCGCGAGGCTGCCCTGTCTTGGTTGGGGAAAGGCAGGAACAGCCCGCGAGTTTTTTAGTTGAGCAGATAACGGATAATATAGTTTGTAATGTTTGGAACGATTTCAAATGAAAATTTCATTTCTGCTCGTTCGTATTTTTTATGGGCATCGTATCCGTATGGCCCGACATTGATAACAGGAACGTTCAGTTCTCGGATCGCTTTGTAGTCGACCGTGTATTTTTGTCCAAAGGCGGGATTGTTAGCCGCTTCGTACCGAATGCTTTCTTCGTCATCGCTTAGCGCCACAAAGCTCATATCAGAAATGAACGGGAAGAAATGGCGGATACGAATCGGATACGGATAGTACGGCTGCACATATTCGATTGCGCGCGCAAGCGCCGCGCTCAAATTGCGTTCGTTTTCTGTCTTGTCGGTTAATTCTACGCGTGGCGAGTAGAGGGACGAATAAAATACAATAATGGCCGGACTTTTATCTTTCATCCATTTCCAAGCTTCTTCAACGACGCGTGCCGCGTACATTCGACTGTCCAGGCTTGTATCGGAAAGCAACTGTTCCTTATAGGCGGTCATATGGTGAATATATTTGTCTCCCCATTCGTTTTTCAACATATCGTTCATTTCTTCATATGTATACACACGGCTTGTCCACGGAATTTCTTTGTATGGCTCCCCGCTACGCTTGCAGTATGCTTTATAACGTTCCGCAAACAGGCGTAGCGCGTTATCAAACGCGATTTTGGCCTGTTCTTTTAGTTTTTTCAGGACATCTTTTGGCGACCAAGAATATATGAGAAAGTTGTAATATACATAAGCGGCTAGCGCAGTTTGAACCGTGTAAGAAGGTTTTAAATCCATTTGTTTTAAGGAAACGGGCGGCGCAGGGATTTCGCCGTGCGCTTCATCGCACAATTCCGGATTATAGGCGATTTGCCTTGTCAACTCCGAAGCGATGAAGTTTGGATCCAATCCCTCAAAGCAGGCTCCAACGTGTGTTTCTGCTCCCGTAATGAAGAAAGAAGGAAGCAGCTTTCCTACAGTGCCTTTGTATACATACCTGGTTTCATCTCCTTCGGAACGTGAGGACACAAAATCGGAGTTGATAGCTGCTATGTATTCGAATCCGTATTTTTCCCTCCATTCCTTTAGGTTTCTTAGTGCAGACAGTATACCGTGTGAACTGTCTTCCTCATCACATTCTGCGATCAGCACCAGATTTCCCGCCAGTTCCTCTGGATGTTCTGCATAATAACGAAGCAGGTATAGGTTGCTTGCGACTCCGCTTTTCATATCGAGTACACCGCGACCGAACAACCATTCACCCGATTCTAGTTGTTCTTTGACTATGGGAGGAAGAGTTTCATTTCGGAGCGCTTGCATGAGTTTATCCGGCTGAAAGGCTTTGTTTTTGAGCGAACCGAAGTCATCGATGCCGACCGTATCGAAATGTCCCATCAAAATTACGGTGCGTGGGCTTTCTGTTTTTGTGCCCCGCACGCAAGCTAGCACATTGGAACGTTTGCTTGTGTCATGAACCGTAGGCGCACAGATGACTTGTTCTGGATGATGTCTGAAGTAAGGCCAAGCTTTAATCATGTTATATAGTTGCTCCGCAAGCACTTGCTCTCCTTCCGTATTTACAATGCTTTCAGTACGTACCAGTTCTTTTGTTAAAGAAAGTATGTCTTCGTAGCAGGATAGCATAAAACATATTCACTCCTTCTTATCGAAATCATTTAATCTTTCATTATATTGATACTTTTTTGCGCTTTATTGAAGAGTAAAAAGAATAATAATTTAAAAAAATCATTTTTTTGTACATAGTGTATAAAATATAACTATATTTTTTGTGTATTTTGATTATATTAAAATGAACAAAAAATTTATAATATAAAAAAAACTGAATGAAAAATTAAATTAAAGGTAATAAAGAGGGGGAAATATGAAGAGGCTAACGAGTATTTTAATGACTTGCGCTTTATTATGTTTTCTAGTATTAACGGGTTGCAACTCTTCGCAAGGAGCAAAAGAAACGGCTTCCAATCAATCTACGGGAGAGAATAAGGCGCAGGGGACAAAAATGAAATTGGTAGAAGAAGGAACATTAGTTTTTGCTTCCAGCGGTTTATACAAACCGTTTAACTTTAAGAAAGACGGTCAGTTAACGGGATTTGACGTAGACATTGGCAATGAGCTTGCAAAGCGTATGGGCCTTAAGCCGAAAGCGGTTACAAATCCTTGGGAAACGATCATTCAGGGATTAAAAGGAAATAAGTATGACGCAATTATCGGCAGTATGTCCATTACTCCGGAGCGCGCCGCACAGGTTGATTTTACAGACCCATATTACATATCGGGCGCTCAAATTTTCGTAGCCGAATCAAATAATACTATTAAATCAAAAGAAGATTTGAAAGATAAGGTAATCGGGGTTGTGCAGTCAAGCACTTTTAAGGTTTTGGCCGAAAAGTATACGAAAAAAATCAAAAGTTTTCCGAGCGATGTGTATGCATTGCAAGATTTGCCACCAGGCCGTCTTGATGCTGTGATTACCGATAAAATGGTAGGAATCAACGCGATGAATGAGCAGCATCTAAAAATTAAGCCTGTCGGTGAACTTTTGTACGAAGATAAAATCGGCATGGCTGTTAACAAGGGAAATACAGAGTTGCTCAAACAGATGAACAAAGCGTTGGCTGATATGATCGCGGACGGAACATACGAAAAAATCAGCATGAAGTGGTTTAACCGCAATATTTTAAAATAAGCAGGGAACGTTGCGCCGTTTGCCTGCGCATCTTTTTTCTAACAGGAAAGGAGAAGGTAAATGGGGGACTTTATCAATAATATTGCTCAAATTTTTCAGGTGCATGGCCTCGCTTTTTTAAAGGCCTCCTGGGTGACGATAGAGATTACGGCGGTTTCCCTGGTATTCGCTACTATTATTGGACTTGTCTTCGCATTTTTTAAGATTTCTAGCAGCAAGCTTTTACAGCGAATCGCGGATGTATATATTACGCTTATTCGAGGAACGCCGCTTATTGTTCAGTTGATGTTCTTATATTACGGAATTTCAAGCATTGTAACGCTAAGCGACTTTACTGCAGGAGCTCTTGCGCTTGGCATTCACTCTGGAGCCTATATTGCTGAAATTTTTCGCGGGGCCATTCAATCCATCGATAGAGGACAAATGGAGGCGGCGCGTTCATTAGGAATGCCGTATGCGCTGGCAATGCGACGCATTATTTTTCCACAAGCACTGAAACGGGCGATCCCTCCGCTTGGAAACCAATTTATTATCGGGTTAAAAGATTCATCGCTTGTCGCTTATATTGCTGTTACCGAATTGTTTAATACTGCGCTTTCAGCCCAAGGAGAAAATTACATGCCATTTGAAACGTATTTTGTGGTTGGGATTTATTATCTTGTTCTTGTACTTATTTTTACTATTATTTTAAATAAAGTAGAAGAAAAGTTAGATGTTGGAAAAGGAAAAAGTAAAAGGGCGCAGCGTGAGGTGAGAGCAGCATGATTCAAGTAAAAAATTTAACAAAATCATTCGATGGACAACAGGTCTTGAAAAATATAAATTTAGATATTCAAAAAAGTGAAGTTGTAGTATTAATAGGTGCGAGCGGTTCGGGAAAAAGTACGCTTTTGCGTTGTTTGAATTTTTTGGAAGTTGCCGATTCGGGCGAGATCTGGATTGATGGGGAATATATTGATCCTAAGAAGACAAATCTCAACAAAGTAAGAGAGGAAGTGGGAATGGTATTTCAGCATTTTAATCTATTTCCGCACATGTCTGTTATTGAGAATATCATCGAAGCCCCGGTTCATGTAAAAAAGAAACGCAAAACGGAAGCAAAGCAAAAAGCAATGGAACTACTCGGTAAGGTAGGGCTTGGCGATAAAGCGGATGCCTATCCGGAACAGCTTTCCGGTGGTCAGAAGCAACGCGTTGCTATCGCAAGGGCGCTGGCCATGGAACCTAAGGTGATGCTTTTCGACGAGCCGACTTCTGCGCTTGATCCTGAACTGGTCGGTGAGGTTCTTCAAGTTATGAAAGAATTAGCGAAAGATGGCATGACCATGGTTGTTGTAACCCATGAAATGGGCTTTGCCAGGGAGGTAGCAGACAGAGTCATTATGCTGGCAGACGGTCATATTATTGAAGAGGGGCATCCCGCGCAAATTTTCACATCACCGAAGCATGAGCGAACGCAAAAATTCCTAAAGCAAATCGTTTAAAGAGTAAAGCATCGGCCGCATGATCGGTGTTTTTAGTAAAGGGTGCAAACTTTCTAATACAAGGAAATAGCTCGCGGAGCTTGCCTGCAAGTTTTGCTTATGGGAGAGTGGCTTTTATGAAGCAAGATTTCGCGCGGATGGTGTTGACGGATGATGCGGCCTGTACACTGGGGGACACGGTAAGGCAGATCATTGTCGTTACTGTTCCCGATTGGAACAGCCGTTGCGCCCGCTTGCGGACGTTCGAAAAAATAGCAGCAGGCAAGTGGATGCCAGCGCTCGCACCTATGGCGGCGGTAGTAGGCAAGTATGGGTTTGCGCTTCCCGAACAAAAAAAAGAGGGAGATTGCAAAACTCCGGCCGGAATTTACAAAATTGGCACCGCATTTGGTACAGCGGCAAGGCCGCGCGGTCTAAAAATGCCGTACCGCCCTGTTACCAGACGGGATTACTGGGTGGATGACAAGACCTCTCCCGAATACAATACGTGGGTACATTACGAAGGAAACCCGGCAAAAAGATGGAAGTCGTTTGAACGACTAGCAATACCGCTTTATAAATACGCGCTTGTTATTCGATACAACGATGACCCTATCATGCCGGGAAAAGGGAGCGCGATTTTTATGCATATTTGGCGCGGGCCATCCAGCTATACGGCGGGTTGCGTGGCCCTTGCCAGAGCGAATTTGCTCGCGGTTCTCAAATGGCTTGACCCGGATAAAAGTCCGGTTATTATTCAGGGAACGGAGCCATTCATCTTTTCTCTGCTCAAAAGAAGACACGGGACGCAATGTTAAGCGTCCCGCGTCTTCTTGTTGTTTTTTCCCATGATAAAAATCATCAGCAGTGTACCGGCGCCTATATATCCGAACAACGGATACAAGCGGTGTACGAGAGAGGAAAAGCCGAACTGACTAATGACGTAACAAATCGCGAGCAAACCGATGATGATGAAGCGTCTATCCTTTCCGAAAGCGGAATGAACTTGCAATTGACGCGTGACACCGAAGACGTTTCCGACCAAAGTTGTGAAGATCTCAGCTAGAATGATGGCGCTGAACATCCACTGCATAAGCGGTCCAAACGATGAAACAACCATCGCCATCGGCACTTCCGCGCCAGAAACTTCTTCGCTATGGACAAGAAGCGTGTAGTTGCTCAGCAAGAGCAGCAGGCCAAGCCCGGCCCCCCCAATGATGCTTCCTCCGATTAGCACATTCCGGTCTCGTATTTCACCCCCAATCGGTACGAGTACGACAAGCGCGAGCGAAATGTTGAAGGCGACGTATAAAAAAGGTGACAGAATCCAAAGGGGAGTGGTCGAAACCGTGGGAGAATCCGAAAAATAGTTTTCGGCAAGAAAAGTATGGGCGCCAATGAGACCCGTAAAACTAATCATAAGCGGTACGACAAACGAATTAACGGTCATAACCGCTCCTATACCGCGGGAGGTTACAATGTATACGAACATCGCCGTAACTAAAATACCGATCTGGTAGAATCTTCCGAACTGCTGCTCGAACAGGGCACCGGTTCCGGCCAGCATCACTCCGGTAATACAGATTAGGGTTACCAGCATAAATCCGTTAACCCAGTTGCCAATTCGTTCACCGAACATGTAGTGGTTGAATTGATGATAGGAAGATGCTTCGATTTTTTGTGCGAGCAGCATGACTTTCGCCCCCGCTAAAGTAAACAGAAAAATGCTAATAGCGATGATAATGGTGCTTTTGCTGCCGAATCGTGTAATGAATTGGAAAATTTCCTGCCCGCTTGCGAATCCGGCGCCGACAATTGTTCCGATATACGTAAAACCGACTTGTATCATCGCTTTCCCTTTGTTTTTATTTGTTTTCGCGATTCACCACCTCTTTTCGCTTCAATTTCTCTACTATCCTATGAAACGGCCCGTCCCAATAGAATGTCTTATCAACGATTAGTAAAAAAAATCGTTACTTTATCTTTCTTTTGTTTTAAAATTGAGAGGAAAAGCAGAGTATATCGTTTTTTATTTTGGGAAGGAAACAGGAGGAGCTTCTTGTTATGAGAA
The DNA here is from genome assembly GCF_900099925.1 of Aneurinibacillus thermoaerophilus. Taxonomy (GTDB): domain Bacteria; phylum Bacillota; class Bacilli; order Aneurinibacillales; family Aneurinibacillaceae; genus Aneurinibacillus; species Aneurinibacillus thermoaerophilus. Next base: position 37,201 of record NZ_FNDE01000029.1, read on the forward strand.
AGTTGATAAAAGAATGGGTACCTGTGATTGTGCTAGCCATTGTCCTAAGCTTGACCATTCGCACCTATATAGGGGAAGCGGTCGTCGTGCCGAGCGGTTCTATGTTACCGACCATTCATATTAACGATCGATTGGCTGTTGATAAATTGATTCGACCGGAAGATTTACAGCGAGGCGATATCGTCGTCTTTTATCCTCCGGTTCCGGAGAAGGAGGGTGAGAGGTTTATTAAGCGGCTGATTGGAATCGGAGGTGATACGATAGAGATCAAGAACGGCGCTTTGTATCGTAACGGTCAAAAGGTGGATGAGCCGTATATCAAAGAACCGATGAACTATGAGTTTGGTCCTGTTACCGTTCCACCGGGTAAGTTTTTCTTTCTCGGGGACAATCGTAACGAGAGCTATGATTCGCATCTGTGGCCCACTCCATTTGTAGACGCTGATGCGATTGAAGGAACGGTACGTTTTCGGTTTTATCCGTTTACAGATATAGGAGCAATGTAGAGAAAAAAGCAAACGCGCATAATGAATAAGCGCTTTAAATACTGCATGGAAGGCAGCGAACACAAAGCATCCGGCTTTCTTTAGAAAGGAGGCGCCTGTGTTCGCTGTTTTGCTTTTTGTACAGAGGAGAAAAGGGGAAATAGGAGGGAGATAGTGTAAAGTTAACGATTATGCTGCTTTCTTTTTAGGGAATAATTTGTAGTAAGTGTTGTGTTTATTAGCAGGAAAGGCTGGGAAAAGCAAGATGGGTAAGGAAGGCGACAAAGCGAAGTTATTGCTGATATATAATCCGGTTGCCGGGCAAGAAACCGTAAGCCAGATGATCGGGGACATTGCGCGTTCATTGCAGGAGAAATGGGACTTGACCATCCGTCCGACATTGTGTGGCGGACATGCGGAACGAATCGCGGCTCAAGAAAGCGAAGGATATGACGTAGTCGTAGCCGCTGGAGGTGACGGCACGATCCATGAAGTGGTAAACGGACTCATGCGGTTTGATAAACGTCCGATCCTCGGAATTGTGCCTGGCGGCACGGCAAACGATATCGCCCGCACAATGCAGGTGCCGCTCGACTTGCTGGAAGCGTGCGAGTTTATGAAGCAGGAACAGCCGTGTGCTATCGATATAGGGAGGTGTAACGACCGTTATTTTGTAAACTTTTTTGGGGTTGGATTAATCTCGACCGTATCCAGTGAAATAAAAAACGAAACGAAAACATATTTGCGGCATTTTACATATTACTTAAAATCGCTGCAATATTTGCAGTCGGATAGCCTATTTCGCGTTGCGATTACGACGGAAGACAAAACGATTCAAAAAGAGGCGGTCATGGTATATGTAGCGAATGGACAATCGTTGGCTGGCCTTGAATTGTTTGGCGACAAGGAATTGAATAGCGGCCAGTTTGAAGTCATTATTGTGGAAAATATTGGACTATCGGAAATCATGAGTGTGGCATCATCATACTTGCGCCGCGAACCGATTCAACATGAAGCTATTTTCAGGTTTAAAGCATCTGAACTTACGATTGCGTGCAGCCCTGCGCAATTCATTGATATGGATGGTGAAAAAAACGGCAAAACCCCTAGTAAAGTTAGGCTTTTATCCGGAGCGCTCCGCGTGATTGGAAGAGTGTAAGATCGGAGCAGTTTCGCCTTTAGGTTGCACACGAAAAAGTGGTAAACCCGTGAGTTAGAGGGTTTACCACTTTTTCTTTCATCACTGTTTTATCGTTGTCAGACGCATCTCTACTTTTTTGCCGATGTACCAGAGAACGAAAATGATGAAAAGCACAATAAACAATTTCCATGGATGATCAATAAACGATATCGCATCGTGTCCGATAAAGGACATAATGAAAATCATAATGGTTTTGCCCAGTATGATCGCGGCCACGAATTGGCTCATTGGCATGTTAGATAATCCGGCCACCACGTTAATAAGGGAAGAAGGTGAAAACGGGAAACACGACAAAAGAAAAATCGCGCTAAAGCCATGCCGCTCCATCCATTCCATCGCTTCTCTTACCTTCGGATGGCGGGTAAGAAAGTTCAAGAAGCGGTGTCGCCCAAGCTTGCGACAAATAGAGAACACAAACACTGCTCCTAGGCAAACACCGAGCCAAGAATACAAAAAACCAAGCCAAAGCCCATAGGCAGCCGCGTTTCCGGCTACGATCGCAAACAGCGGGAAAGGCGGGAACAACGCTTCTAGAAAGGGAAGAACGATTCCGGGCAATGGACCGAGCGATTCGTATTTGGCTAGTAGCGCCAATAAATTTTCTTCAGAAAAATACGCTTTAATCTCTGTCCAATTCATGATTTTATTTTACCTCAAAAAAGAAGGAAAATGCACTAGAAAGTTGGCTTTGCCAGAAGCCCCAATCGTGCCCACCTTTTTCTTCGACATAGGTTACAGAAGCGCCCCGTTGTTCAAGTAGATTCTTCATTTCTCGGTTATAGCTTAAGAAGTCGACGGTTTTGCCGTCGCTGACTGGAACCGCTGTCTCCTCAAGTCCTATAAGCATATAGATGAGGAGGTAGGAAAGATCTGGCTTACGCAGGACCCCTTTCATTACATCAGGATAGAAAGCTCCGGAAAGTGACAGCACTTTATTAAATAGATCGGGTCTGTCCAGTGCGAGATCAAGGCTAACTGTGCCGCCGAGAGAGTCGCCAACAAGCACACGGTCGCTTGCTGAAAATTCTTCCTCAACTGCGGGCAGCAGTTCCTCTGTGAAAAACGATTTGTAGATGGCATTGCGGCTGCGTCCGGTTCCATATTCTTCTGTCCGATTTTCGCGCGAAACTGTAACAGCGGCAATAATAAAAGGGAACAGCTTGCCATTCAGAATCATTTCTTGAGCGATGGTCGCCCCGCGTCCGAAGTTGAGAAACTGCTCGCCATCCTGCGCGTACAGTACCGGATACGCTTTGTTTCGGTCGTAGTTGGGTGGCAAATATACTTTGTAGGAACGCGTCTCACCAAGGTAAGAGCTTGTAAGTTCGCGACGCACGATCGTCCGCTTGCGTAACTTCTGATCCATATGTATCAATCCTCCGAATGTTTTTACGTATTGCTAAAAAAAATTGGACATGATAAAGAGGAAGTGCTATACTCATCGCGAGTCAAGAATACTAAAACTGTACTTGTTGTGCAACAAAAGGTGTTATACTGTAAACTTGTTCTATTACAGTGTTGGTAATGTTTCTTTTTTTCATATTTTATCAAAAAAGGAGTTGTCATGATGTTACAAATTCTTTCTCCTGAAGGCAAGGTAACTGACACAAAGCAAATGCCTCAAGTCGATGACGCCACTTTGAAAGAATTAATGCGCAAAATGGTGTATACCCGCGTTTGGGACCAGCGCGCAATCAGTTTGAACCGCCAGGGCCGTCTCGGTTTCTACGCGCCGGTTGCGGGGCAGGAAGCGTGCATGATCGGAAGCCAAAGCGCGCTTTCCAAAGAAGACTTCATTTTGCCGAGTTACCGTGACATTCCACAAATTGTTTGGCATGGATTACCGCTGTATCAAGCGTTCCTGTACTCTCGCGGACATTTCCACGGCGGTCAAATCCCCGAAGGTGTAAACGTTTTAATGCCGCAAATTATCATCGCTGCACAAATTACCCAGGCGATGGGCGTAGCGCTGGCGTTCAAGAAGAAAAACGAAAAACGCATCGCCATTACGTACATAGGCGACGGCGGTACGTCCCAGGGTGACTTCTACGAAGGACTGAACTTTGCTGGTGTATACAAAGTACCGGCCGTATTCTTCGTGCAAAACAACCGTTACGCGATTTCCACGCCGTTCTCCAAACAAACTGCGGCGGAATCTATCGCGGCAAAAGCGGCTGCTGCGGGCATTAAAGGCGTACAGATAGACGGTATGGATGTGCTTGCCGTATACGAAGCTGTGCGCGAAGCGAGAGAGCGTGCGCTTGCAGGCGAAGGGCCAACTTTGATTGAAGCATTGACATTCCGCTATGGCCCGCATACAATGGCCGGCGATGACCCGACACGTTACCGCAAACAGGAAGAAATGACCGAATGGGAGCAAAAAGATCCGCTCGTTCGTTTTCGTGTGTATCTTGAGAGCAAGAATCTATGGTCCAAAGAAGAAGAAGATAAAGTAATTGAGCAGGCGAAAGCGGAAATTAACGAAGCGATTAAGAAAGCCGATGCACAGCCGAAGCAAAAAGTAACAGACTTAATCGACATTATGTTCGAAGAGAAGACTCCAGCTCTGCAGGAGCAATACGATGAGTATAAGCAGAAGGAGATGAACTAAGCCATGGCACAAATGACGATGATTCAAGCCATTACCGACGCGCTGCGTACAGAGATGAGAGAAGACCCGAATGTGCTTGTCTTTGGTGAGGACGTAGGGGTAAATGGCGGGGTATTCCGCGCCACGGACGGATTGCAAAAAGAATTCGGGGAAGAACGCGTATTCGATACACCGCTTGCTGAGTCCGCGATTGGAGGTATGGCGGTTGGTCTTGCGCTGCAAGGATTCCGCCCGGTTGCTGAAATCCAATTTTTTGGTTTTGTGTTTGAAACATTTGACGCCATTGCATCCCAGGCGGCGCGCATGCGTTATCGTTCCGGCGGGCGTTATCATTCTCCGATCGTATTCCGCGCTCCGTTTGGTGGCGGCGTAAAAACGCCAGAACTTCACGCCGACAGCCTGGAAGGTTTGTTCGTACAAACGCCGGGTGTAAAAGTTGTCATCCCTTCTAATCCGTACGATGCGAAAGGATTGTTGATTTCAGCGATTCGCGACAATGATCCGGTCATCTTCTTGGAACATATGAAGTTATACCGTTCTTTCCGCGCGGAGGTGCCGGAAGGCTCGTATACAGTACCGCTCGGAAAAGCAAGCGTAGTGAAAGAGGGTAAAGATGTAACTATCATTACCTATGGTGCAATGGTACAAACATCTTTGAAAGCAGCCGAACAAATTGAAAAAGAACGTAACGTTTCTGTAGAAGTGATTGACCTGCGTACGATAAATCCGATCGATACAGAAACCATTATTCAATCCGTAGAAAAAACGAACCGTGCCATTGTTGTGCAGGAAGCGCAAAAACAGGCGGGAGTTGCCGCGGAAGTTATTACGCAAATTAACGAAAAAGCGATTCTTTCCCTGGAAGCGCCGGTTCTTCGCATAACGTCTCCGGATACCGTTTATCCGTTTGCGGCCGCGGAAGATATCTGGTTACCTGACCCGGCCCGCGTAATTGAAGGTCTTAATAAAGTACTTGACTTCTAAGTTGATTGTATGACGGATTTTAAATTACGACCTGCGAGAAAGCGAAAGAGGAGGTTTCATTCATGGCGTTCCAGTTCAAGATGCCGGACATCGGTGAAGGTATTCACGAAGGCGAAATCGTAAAATGGCATATTAAAGAAGGCGACCATGTCGAAGAAGACCAGATTATTATGGAAGTGCAGAACGATAAAGCGGTTGTGGAGATTCCATCTCCCGTAACCGGTAAAGTTCTGTCTATCAAAGTGGACGAAGGCACGGTAGCGGTGGTTGGCGACGTGCTTGTAGAGTTCGAAGCGGAAGGAGCGGCTCCCGCTCAGGAGGCGGCGCCGGAACCGAAGAATGAAACGGTGGGCGCAGCCGGACATAATGCCGGTGAAGAGTTAAAAGCGCAGACAGAGCAGGCAAAGGTGGAAACTGTGCCTGCACAAAATCAGACCGGGCTGGTTGATGAGAATAAGCGCGTATACGCGACTCCGGCCGTACGTAAATTGGCGCGTGAGCTTGGCGTTAATATCCGCCAGGTGCAGGGTACAGGCAAAAATGGCCGCGTAACGCGCGAGGACGTAGAGCGATTTGCCAAGGGTGGCGGCCAAGCCCCGGCAGCAGGCGTGGCTCAAACAGAGCAAGCAACTCCAGTAGCACAACAGAAAGTCGAAGAAAAACAAGCGCCAGCAGCCGTAGTTGCGGCACCTGGCGGATTGGAGGAGCGCAGACCGCTGAAAGGCATTCGCAAAGCAATCGCGACCGCGATGGTAAAGTCGGTGTACACTGCGCCGCATGTAACTGTTATGGATGAAGTGAACGTATCTAAGCTTGTGGAAATGCGCGAACGCTTCAAGCCGATTGCGGCAAAGAAAGAAGTTAAGCTGACATACTTGCCGTTTATCGTCAAAGCAGCTATTGCTGGCCTGCGCGAATTCCCTGAATTGAATGCAAGTATTGACGATGAAACGAATGAAATCGTCATCAAAAAGTACTATAACATTGGTATCGCGACAGCGACAGATGAAGGATTGCTCGTACCGGTTATCAAAGATGCGGATCGTAAGCCGATTTGGAAAATCGCAAGCGAAATTTCTGAATTGGCGACGAAAGCCCGCGAACGAAAAGCTTCGGCTGATGAGTTGAAGGGCAGCACATTTTCGATTACAAACATCGGTTCTGCCGGTGGTATGTTCTTCACACCGGTTATCAATTACCCAGAAGTGGCGATTCTTGGGGTAGGCCGCATTACGAAGAAGCCGGTTGTGAACGAGAATGATGAAATTGTGGTGGCACCTGTGATGGCGCTGTCCTTAAGCTTCGATCATCGTCTGATTGACGGTGAAATGGCACAACTGTATGTGAATTATGTGAAAGAACTGCTGCAAAATCCGGAAATGCTTGTCATGGAGGTGTAACGCATGGTCGTAGGCGAATTTACAACGGAACTCGATGTACTTGTTATCGGGGCTGGTCCGGGCGGATATGTGGCGGCGATTCGCGCCGCCCAGCTTGGCAAAAAAGTAGCGATCGTAGACAAAGCGGAAGTGGGCGGCGTGTGCTTGAATCGCGGTTGTATCCCCTCCAAGTCGCTTATTTCTGCGGCAAAGCAGTATGAACAGGCGAAGGAAGCAAGCAACATCGGAATCAACGTGGAAGGCGTCTCTGTTGATATGAAGAAAGTGCAGGAATGGAAGCAAGGCGTCGTGAAAAAGCTGACCGGAGGTGTCCAGACGCTTCTGAAAGGAAACGGCGTAGAGATCATTCCTGGCGAGGCGCTGTTCGTTAGCGAAAATGAGGTGCGCGTATTTCATGGATATGACGTGAACCGCTACCGTTTCAATCACTGCATTATTGCGACCGGCTCCCGTCCGATCGAAATTCCTGCGCTGCCATTTGGCGAACGCATTCTGTCTTCTACAGAAGCGCTGGAGCTTGACCATATTCCGGAGAAGCTGCTTGTAGTCGGCGGCGGTTATATTGGAATTGAGCTTGGAACCGTGTTCGCGAAGCTTGGTTCGAAGGTAACCGTACTTGAAGGTATGTCTAACATTTTGCCTGGCTTTGAGAAGCAAATGGTGCAAATGGTTCGGAAAAAACTCAAAAAGCTGGGTGTAGAAATCCATACCGAAGCGATGGCAACGAAGAGCGAAGTGACAGAGAACGGCGTAAAAGTAACAGCAAATATTAAAGACAAAGAAGAAGTGTTTGAAGCGGATTACTGCCTGGTTACGGTAGGTCGTCGCCCGAATACGGATGAGCTTGGCCTTGAAGCCATTAATATGAAGCTGACGGATCGCGGCTTGATTGAAGTGGATAAGCAATGCCGGACAAATGTGCCGAATATCTACGCGATCGGCGATGTGGTGGCAGGCCCTGCTTTGGCGCACAAAGCTTCATATGAAGGGAAAGTAGCGGCGGAAGTTATCGCCGGACTGCCGAGTGAAATTGACTACATGGCGATTCCGGCGGTTGTCTTCTCCGATCCGGAGATGGCGTCCGTTGGCTTGACAGAGGAGCAGGCGAAAGAAGAAGGATATAAAGTGAAGACGGGCCGTTTTTCCTTTGCTGCGAATGGCCGCGCGTTGAGTGTAAATGAAGCGGACGGCTTCGTAAAAGTGGTGGCGAATGAAGAGGATGGCCGCGTATTGGGCGTACAAATCGTTGGGCCGGAAGCGTCCGACCTAATTGCAGAAGCTGGACTGGCAATCGAAATGGGCGCGACACTTGAAGATATTGCGCTGACCATCCACGCGCATCCGACGCTATCAGAAGTAACGATGGAAGCGGCGGAGGCAGCACTTGGCCACGGTATTCATTCATTATCGAAATAACGACAAGAAAGGCAGGCTGGAATATTTCCGGTCTGCTTTTTTATCGTATAAGAAAGCAGATGTTGCTTTATAGTGATGAAGCAACGTATGCTTTCTCTCCAAGAATAAACGAGGAAAAATTCACAAGACGTGTGCAAACGTTGCCTTTTCCATGAGTTTTGAAAATTTCACGTTCGCTAACAAAATGTTCAGATGGATTTTATTAGACAGGCAGGAATAAAACGGTGCATAATAAAAGGTAAGTCGAATCATCGAAGGCCATTAAGTTGTCATAATCAAGCACCAAAAAGGGAAGGGGGAAATTATAGAAATGTCAGCGTGGTTCGGCTCGTTTATTATCGTATGGATGATCATTCTTATTTCACTATTCGCGATCGGTGGCTTTTTCATGTTCCGCAAGTTTTTGAAGGCGATGCCAAAACAGGATGGGATGTCAGAGTTGGACTGGCAAGACTATTATATTGAGAAAACCCGACAGATGTGGACTGAGGATACGATGGAGCTGTTAAACGAACTTGTTACACCGGTGCCAAAACTATTCCGGGATGTGGCTCGGCGCAGCATCGCGGCCAAAATTGGCAAGCTGGCGCTTGAGGAAGGAGCAGAAAAAATAACGAAAGACCTTGTAATTAAAGGATATATTTTGGCGACACCAGCGCGCGATCATAAGTTTCTGGTCGCCCATTTGAAAATGAAGCAAATTGATTTTTCCCCGTATAAACAGCATTTGAAAATTCATGTGGAATAAGCTGTATGCGTGTTGACAAATCCTCCCCTTCTTCCTGGGCCTGGCTTACTTTCTTGCAAAGAAGCGTTGCTTGCTCGCTCCGCTTCGGTCTCGAATTTGTTTCGTAAGCGAAAAAAGTAACCCAAGCAACGGAAGAAGGGGATGGTTGTTAGTTAACTCAGCAACAGCGGGTACCGTTTCCTTTGCCGTACCGGGCTTCAATTGCTTGTCTGAAAAATTCTTTTTCCGATAGCGGCGCGGTTTCGCCTTTCGACGGCGCCGCGTGCCAGTAGTCGAGATATAGTTCATAGTCCGGAATGCCGAAAATCATTCGGAACGTTGAGCGAATCCGCCGCATCAATGAGTGGTTTGCGGACAGCTCTTTTATTTTTTCCGGCGGAACGTAGATGCGCGGCGGGCAAGACTCATCACGCCACATGTCTTTTTCCTCCTTTTTTTCTCGAGACGCAGTTAAGCTGTGTGTGAATGCGATGTATAAAGGGAAGCATCGCCTTTTGATTGTACGTAAGGAGCCTCTTGCAGCGAACCACGGTACGTACCGCGCAGAATGCTAATCCACGTGCGCAGGCAGTCGATGATAAGCGCCAGCACGATTCCGACGAAAATCGCTGTCATGACAGCATCTACACGGTCGTTGAAAATCATCTGCTTGGCCGCTTCTATCGTTTTAACCCCTTTCGGCAGGTGCCCCTGTTCGAGCGCTTTAGTGAAAGCGGAAGCATGAGACAGGAAACCAATTTTCGGATCGGGGTGGAATAGCTTCTGCCATGCGGCTACCATTGTGACGGTTGTAAGCCAGACCAGCGGCACAAGAGTAACCCATGCATACGCTTTTTTGCCCATTTTCAGGATGATCGTTGTGCCGACCACAAGCGCGATAGCAGCGAGCATCTGGTTAGCGATACCGAACAATGGCCAGAGGGTTTTGATTCCACCAAGCGGGTCGATAACCCCAGCGTATAAGAAGTAACCCCAACCGAGACTGATGATGGCGCTGGAAATAATGTTACCCGGCAGCCAGGTCGTATCTTTGAATTTCGATGCGAAGTTTCCGATAAGTTCGCTTACCATGAAGCGGCCTACACGGGTACCTGCGTCGATCGTAGTAAGAATAAACACGGCCTCAAACAGGATCGCGAAATGATACCAGAACGCCATGAGCGCTTTTCCACCGATGATGGTGGAGAAGATAACGGACATACCAACCGCGAGCGAAGGCGCGCCGCCTGTGCGGGAAAGGATTGTTTTTTCGCCCACGTCTTCGGCAAGTTGCGTCAGATCAGCTGCGGATACAGAAAACCCCCATTCGGTAATGGTTCTCGCCGCTGTAATGGCATCGTTTCCAATCGCAGCGGCCGGACTGTTGATCGCGAAGTATGTGCCAGGTGTAAGAATAGTAGCTGCAATCAATGCCATAATGGCTACGAAAGATTCCATCAACATGCCGCCGTAGCCAACCATACGGCTATGGCTTTCTTTCGCGATAAGCTTTGGCGTTGTACCGCTTGATACGAGTGCGTGGAAGCCGGAAACGGCACCACAGGCGATAGTGATAAACAGGAATGGGAACAAATTGCCCGTAAATACTGGGCCGGTTCCATCGATAAATTTCGTAACAGCCGGCATTTGCAGATTCGGCAGCGTGAGTAGAATACCGACCGCAAGCAAGCCGATGGTTCCAATTTTCAAGAACGAGCTTAGATAGTCACGTGGCGCGAGCAGCAGCCATACCGGAAGGATGGATGCGATAAATCCGTATACGATCATCATAATCGCCAGGGCTTCCGGACTAAATGTGAACAGCGAAGCCAAAGTCGGCGATTCGGCTACCCATTGGCCAGCTACAAGTGCAAGCATCATTAGCACAAACCCGATCAACGATGTTTCGCCGACACGCCCCGGACGGATGTAGCGCATATATACACCCATAAACAGCGCGATCGGAATGGTCATTGCAATTGTGAAAGTGCCCCACGGGCTTTCGGCCAACGCGTTGACGACAACTAGCGCCAATACAGCAATTAAGATAATCATAATAGCAAGAATACCAACCATGGCGATCAAGCCGCCAACCGGGCCGATTTCTTCTTTTGCGATTTGGCCAAGGCTTTTTCCGTTGCGGCGCATGGAAGCAATCAGGATGACAAAGTCCTGAACCGCGCCTGCCAAGATAACCCCTGCAACAATCCAGATGGTGCTTGGCAAATATCCCATTTGGGCGGCCAATGTCGGACCGACAAGCGGGCCGGCACCCGCAATCGCTGCGAAGTGATGACCGAATACAACCCATTTATTTGTTGGAACAAAGTCTTTACCATCATTGTGTACCTCGGCGGGAGTGGCGCGGTTATCATCCAGATTGAAGACTTTATGTGCGATAAATCTGCTGTAGAACCGATAGGCAACCGCATAGCTCGCTAGAGCGGCAAACAGCAACCACGCCGCGTTAATTTCTTCGCCGCGCGAAAGCGCCAGCCAGCCCCAGGCGACAGCGCCAAGCACGGAGATTGCGCTCCATATGAGAATGGAGAGCAGACGGCTCTTCATAGTGAATCCTCCTCGTATAGTATGTTTAAGCCCCTCAAAATCACGAATTTCCAGTTGAATTCGAGAGACTATTAACCAAAAAACCAAGATATATTTTCC
>NZ_FNDE01000024.1 GCF_900099925.1 Aneurinibacillus thermoaerophilus
GAACGTTATACATCGCAAACCTGTCCGGTTTGCGGGGCGAAAAAGAACGTGCGTGGTGCGGCTATACCCAACATCGGGACATTCACGGTGCGGCGAATCTACTGTCCAAAGTGTTGTATGAAAACCGGATTCAGTCCTTGCCGTTTGAAATTCAGAAACCCACGTATCTACGGATCGCCTAAGCGAGAAGTAGTAGATGGTTTGTTCCGACCCACGCCCGTAAGGGTGTGTTGCTGAATGATTCCCCTCGCAGACGGCACGTGTCTGTGAGATCAGCGACAACCCGCTGATCGCCTGTTCTACCGAGGTGGATAGTTCAGAAACCCCCACTTCAACCTATGGTATGGTAAGTGGGGAAGGTTCATATATAAATAATATTATTAAATCAATAAATTATCTATTGTCCTTCCTGTATAAACTATTGTATACTGTGGGAGAACAAATTATATAAATAATATTTTATATGTAAATTAGTTTGGAAGGAACATAAAAATGAAAAGATTCGGTCTTTTACCAAGGTTAATTGCGGCAATTCTATTGGGTATTTTTATTGGAATGGTTAGTCCGCAGTGGGTGATCAAAATTACCGCGACTTTTAACAGTATTTTTGGTAATTTTCTGGGATTTGTCATTCCGCTCATCATTATTGGATTTGTTGCACCGGGCATAGGCGAATTAGGAAAAGGCGCAGGCAAGCTGCTGGCGATTACCGCAGGGATCGCTTACGTTTCTACGATTGTGGCTGGACTTATCGCCTATGTTACGAGCGCTGTTGTACTTCCCAACATTTTGGAAGTCGGCAGCATGCACTTGAACGCGAAAAATCCGGAAGAAGCGCTGGTACCGCCGTTATTCAAAGTGGACATGCCTCCTGTTATGGGAGTAATGACGGCGCTACTGCTCGCGTTTACGCTTGGTCTCGGTATCGCCGCAATTAAAGGCGATACCCTAAAGAATCTAATGAATGACTTTCAGCAAATTGTGGAGAAATTGATCCGGAATATTATTATTCCGCTGCTTCCGCTGCATATTATGGGAATTTTCGCGAATATGACATACGCTGGACAAGTGGCAATGATTATGTCCGTATTTGCCAAAGTGTTTGTAATGATTATTATTCTGCATATTGTCATCCTGTTGTTGCAGTACACGTTCGGTGGCGCGATAGCGGGAGCCAATCCGCTTAGAATGCTTAAAAATATGATGCCGGCGTATTTTACTGCAATCGGCACCCAATCGTCCGCAGCGACCATTCCCGTAACGTTACGCCAGACCAAAAAGAACGGTGTGCATGAGGGCTCTGCTGATTTTGTAATACCGCTCTGCGCGACCATTCATTTGTCAGGAAGTACGGTTACGCTGGTCAGTTGCTCGATGGCGGTTATGATGCTGAACGGCATGAATACTTCGTTTGGTGCGTTATTCCCGTTTATTTTGATGCTTGGTATAACTATGGTAGCAGCCCCGGGCGTGCCAGGCGGTGCAGTGATGGCGGCTCTCGGCTTGCTCCAATCGATGCTGCATTTTGATCCGACGCTGCTTTCATTAATGATTGCGCTATACCTTGCACAGGATAGCTTTGGCACTGCGTGCAACGTAACGGGCGACGGCGCGATTGCGCTTATGGTTAACAAGATTTCTGGACACAAATTGACACCGCAAGAATAAACAAAGAGCTTCGGTTTTTTGTTTTTTGTGATAGATAGCAGGAAAGCATATGCTGCTTTACAGTGATAAAGCAGCATATGCTTTTTTTCCATGTAGTAAACGAGGATAGACTATAGGGTCAGGCAGTTTGTTGTTGTACGGCGCGGTGACCGCCCGTGAAGTCGGCATTCCGGCCGTTTCTTAACGGAATTCGATTTCATCCCGTTCTTTGTTGTATGTTACGACAAGGTCGGAATTATTTAAATACCAGGCGTCTTCTTTTTCGATATAGAATGTAATGCCGCCTTCCACGGTAGAAACGCCGATTTCTTTCGGCTGTTCTTTGGCAATGCCAAGCGAAAATCCGCTTTGCACAGTACTGCAACCGCCTAGACGGACAAAAAAGCGGACGGCGTCCCCTTTTTTCACATCCATTTCTTTGCGGAACCATTCCATGGCCGCAGGGTCGATAATTAGCTTCATGCTTCATGCCTCCTTTGTTTTGCGGCAATGCGTGTATTTTTTATTGTACCATATTCCTTGCGCTTATTTATTGTCTGGCTCTTACGTATGCCGGGTAAAGGAGGATAACAAGCAAATGAGTTGACTTAGTGAACTACCTACCACTTCCACCTCGCTTAGAAGTAGGGGGTTCTAAAGTAAAATGATAGGTAAAAGATGTATCGCTTAATATATCAAACGAGAAGCCCTGTTTTTTTAACTCTGTAATAATAGCTGGCAGCGCTTGAACGGTGGTGACTTTGATCTGCGAATCATGCATTAAGACGATAATTTTTTTCTTGTTTCGGCTTTCCTTCATCACGGATTGAATAATAACGTCGCGTGGTTGGACTTTTCGTTTGGCATCCTGGGAATCAACATTCCAATCGAAGTACTTATAGCCCTTCTGTACGCTTTGTTGGATAAGGATTTGCATTAAGGAATGTCCGCCGTATTTGCGGCTAATGTGATTATTGGAACCGCCGGGGAAACGCATAATTTTGGGCTTTTGGCCGGTTGCTTTGTATATCAGCTGTCTGAGTTTTTCCATGTCACTGTGGAAAGCGGTGGCAGAAGTATAAATATTACGATATTCGTGCGAGTAGGAGTGCAGGCCGAGCGCGTGCCCTTTGCTTACGATGCGCCGATACATTTGCTTACCGAATTCGCTGTTGTTGCCGATAACGAAAAATGTCGCTTTTATCTTATAGCGATCCAGAATTGCGAGAATTTCTTCTGTATTGGTGGATGGACCGTCGTCAAATGTAAGGTATGCTACTTTAGTGTTATTGTTTTGCGCTTGTTTCGCTTTTTCTAATTCTTGCTGCTTTTTTTTCAGTTCATTTCGTAGATTTTCGTTTACCCGTTGTAATTTCTGGTTTTCGAGCTGGATCTGCTCAAGCATGCGCAGTGTGTCATAGTGTGCCTTTGCCTGCACGGACGCGTACAGAATGAACAACATAAAAAAGACGATACCGACTGTAATCGCGTTTCTAATGAGGGTCGCCTCCGTTTCTCTGAACGCTTATGTTTAGATATGTATGTCGGAGGCTTCTCTCTCATGACGCTCAAGCGTATTGATTTGACAAGCGTGAGGAAAATCTGTAATATTCATCTGATGTAACAGGAATAAGGGGCAAAAGACATGCTGCGTAAATACGTATATAAACTTTCTCCAACGCAAATTATTGTCAGCGCTTATTTTACAGCCATTGTGATCATTACCGGGCTATTGATGTTGCCTATCAGTGTAAAACCGGGGGTCAACCTGTCATTGATAGATGCTTTGTTTACCGCTGCAAGTGCGGTGAGCGTGACTGGGCTTACGACAGTCAGCACAGCGGACACATTTAGTACATTCGGTTCTTTTGTTTTGATGCTAGCTTTTCAAATCGGTGGAATCGGCGTAATGACGCTGGGCACATTTTTCTGGATTTTGTTCGGTGCGCCCATAGGGCTTTCGCAGCGCAGGTTGATTATGATCGACCAGAACCGGTACAATCTGTCTGGTTTGGTGCAGCTGATGAAGCTGGTGCTTGGGATGACGCTGTTGTTTGAAGCGGTAGGAACACTGATTTTCGGACTGTATTTCTATTTTGCTGGTTATTACGATACGTTTTATGCGTCTTTTTATTATGCGGTTTTTCATTCGATTTCGACGTATACGAACGCAGGGTTTGATCTTTTTGGCAATTCGCTGATTGACTATTCTCATGACTACTTTGTTCAATCGGTAACCATGCTTCTCATCATTCTTGGTGCCATCGGTTTCCCGGTACTGGTTGAAGTTCGTGAATATTTGTTCGGTGGCCATAATCGGTTTCGCTTTTCCTTGTATACGAAGATTACGACTGTGACGTTTCTGGTGCTGCTTGTGTTGGGCATGCTTGTAATCTGGATTACAGAAGATTCACGATATTTTGCTGAAATGTCCTGGTATGAGAAGTTTTTCCATTCTTTATTTCTTTCAGTTACTGCACGTAGTGCCGGATTAACGACGGTTGATGTATCGGAGTTAAGCGTGGGAAGCCAGTTTGTCACCTCCATCTTGATGTTTATCGGGGCCAGTCCTTCCAGTGTGGGAGGAGGCATCCGCACAACAACGCTTGCGGTTGTGATTTTGATGATTGTTACGTTTGCGCGTGGCCGGAGCGAGGTGCGTGTGTTTGGCCGTTCCATTCGACAGGAGGACATTATTAAAAGTTTTGTGTTTTTTGTAACAGCCTTGATGCTTGTGACAGGCGGCACGTTAGTTGTGCATATGTTAGAGGATCAAAGGTTTGAGTTGGTACATGTTATATTTGAAGTATGCTCCGCGTTTGGCACATGTGGCCTTTCCGTTGGGATTACAAGCGGTTTGTCTTACAGCAGCAAAATAATATTGGTGCTTTTGATGTATATAGGCCGAATTGGCATGATGCCGTTCTTGTCAAGTTTTACTTCGGGCAAATCAACAGCGGACGTCCATTATCCAAAAGAAAAGATTATTATAGGCTAAAAGCTACTAGGAAAATAGGTGTTTATCAGGCGTTTTCTTTTTCTGTCTAAATTACTAAAAGAGGGAAAATGAGGAACTTTTTCTTGCGCGTATCCGTATATGATGTTGTAAATAAAGAGAAGGGAGGAAATAGAGGGAGTCGACTGGAATACTGAATGCTGGATGAGACGAAGAGGTTCTCGGTATTTTACTGTATGATTTAATCGCTAAAGATAAGCTTGCGATTATTTTGTGAAAGATGGGATGGTCTGTGAAAAGACATCTTGTGTAGTAGAAGATTTCTGTTATGGTATTTATGAAAGTATTAGCAATCCACTCTCCGCATGTATCGCCTAGACGAAAGTGCTATAGAGACTGATATAGAGCCTGTACGAGGGGTGGAGAATTCTTCACAGAAGAAGAGCAAAACACGATTGGGTGCTATATGTTTTCGACCTATTTCGAGAACCGGTTTACCGGGAAAGAATCATATGCAGTAAAGCCAATTTTGGTCGGGGCAGGCGGCCGTGCAACTACTAGCCATGCACAGATTTTGAGAGGGAAGAGGAAGACAGTGTGTTTGTAAACATTCGCAATGTAAGCAAGCGGTATGGAAAAAAACAAGTGCTGCAAGAGGTAAATCTGGAAATTGCAGAAGGAGAAATGTTTGGAGTCGCGGGTCACAATGGTGCGGGCAAGTCGACATTGCTTTCTATTGTCGCGGCTGTCATGAAGCCAAACAGTGGAGAAGTGCTTATTGGCGGACAGTCCGTCCATATGCTTGGCTCTCAGGCCAAACAACAAATCGGGTATGTGCCGCAGGAACTGGCGCTGTATCCTTCCTTGCGTGGCATTGATAACTTGGCCTTTTGGGGCAGGATGTACGGTCTGCGTGGAAAAGAACTTGCACAGCGCATGGATGAGGTGGCGGAAATCATCCATTTGCGCGACAGAATTCGTGAGCGCGTCGAAGCGTACTCCGGCGGTATGAAGCGACGGCTTAATCTTGGTGTGGCGCTGCTGCATCGGCCTAAGCTGCTGATTCTTGACGAACCGACGGCGGGAGTAGATGTCGGCTCCAGGAAACACATTTTAAAAGCTTTAAAGGAAATAAGCGAGCGGCGGTGCACGATTTTGTATACAAGCCACCATCTTGAAGAAATGAAGGCTTGTGATCGAATCGGCGTTCTGAAATCGGGGCGATTGGTCGCCGTTGGTACACCACAAGAGGTGCAACATGAATTGGAGGGGGAACAATATGGAGACGAAGAAAAAGAGTAAAAAATCAGTGATTATTGCGGTTGTCGTCGTATTGCTGGTCGCTTTCGGCGCTTACTTCGCGTATGCGTTTTTTGACGTATTCAAAAGCAACAAAACGATTTATTTAGAAGCAGAAGCGAAAGAGATGAACAACCTATCCAAGAAAGTGGAAGAGTACAACAAGCAATACAATGAGTACATCGCTCCTTACCTAGAAGGGGCCGTGGAACAGAAGATGGAAATTTCCAATCTAAATATAGATATGGAAGTTCCGGATCCGCAAGTTCAGAAAGTCATGGACCTTCTCAAAGATTCCAGGTTGATCATGGAATCGAAGATGGATGACACAAACAAGAAAAATTACGTGAAAGTTAATTTCAACGTTAAAAACAGCAATCTTATTGGTGCCGAATTTTTCTATGATGCTGAGAAACTAGCCTTTGGTGCTCCGGCTTTGTATAACAAATACGGTTACTTCAACTGGAAAGACAAAGCAGTTATCAAGCAAAAATACGACATGGACATTCCGGATAAAATACCTTCCCAAAAAGAATATGTGGAACTGATCCAGATTCCGAGCAAAGAATTAAAGCCGATTATACGTGAGTATGCCAAGCTTTACGCTGATAGCATTAAAGACGAGCAAGTAAGCGTGAAAAAAGGCGCGACGTTCGAAGAGAACGGCGTGAAATTGGCTGCCAGAGAAATTACAGTAACATTCACTCCTGAACAATACAAACAGCTTATGAAAAACATTGTTGAAAAAATTTCCAAGGACGAAAAATTACAGGATCTTCTTTATCCTCGTTATCAAAAATTAGTTGAATTAACAGGTAGTGGGAGATCGGAAGAGGATCTGCCAAAGCTGAGTAAAGAAGAATTCAAGAAGAAGTTCGCTGAGTTTAAAGAGGAAACGGATCGCTCCCTTAATAAGGCTGATTTTGGTGACGGGGTAAAAATGATCGTATACGTGGACAGAAATGATAATATTTTGAGCCGTACGATTGAATTTAACAACAAAAACGCCGGCCAAAAAGATGTCCTAAAACTTGCTAGTTTCCAAGACAACGAGAAGCAGGATCGTGTTGTTTTTAACGTGTCTTCTACGAAGTCAGGAGATAGGGAAAGCATCTTTACCATCACATATGTAAACAAAAAAGACGGTGACAACAGCAAAGGCAATGTAAAATTGAATGTAACCGAAAAAATGGGCAACACTCCTATGTCCGATTTTAAAGCGGATGCTGATTTTACGCTTGCCAAAGATGGAAACAAGGAAAATCAGGACGTAAATATTAAGCTGTATGTCAATGGCAACAATACGGATCCGATCGCGCTGGCATGGAAAGGAGCGACAACGGAGAACGACAAGGATAAAACACGTGCAGCCGACTACAAAGTAGAAATCAATCTGCCGAAAAATGATCCGACGATGCCGAAAAAAATAGGGTTTACTATTAAGAACGATGAGAAGTTCGATGTAGGAGAAGTAAAGCTTCCGGCGCTGGGTGTACAGAATAGCATTAATCTGGCAACGCTGACGGATCAGCAAATGATGCAAATTCAGCAGGAAATCCAGAGCAGTGTCGGCCAGTACGTGATGAAGAACATGCAATTATTCCAGCAACTTGGCATTATGCCGCCAGGGGCCGGAAATATGGTACAGTAAGGAAAAAAGAGCAACGGGAAGGGACCGATAAGGTGCCTTCCCGAATTTGTATACAGGTAGGTTTTCATCTTGCGACTTATCACCATTATTTTGAAAGAATGGATGTTGTACTGGAGAGATAAAAAGGCGGCCCTGCTGCTTTTCCTGATGCCGCTTTTTTTTATCTGGCTTTTTGCGCAGGCGTTGTCTCCATACTTGTTTTCCAGCCGTTACAGTCAGACGTTTGCGATCGCGTTTGTCGACGAAGACCAAACGTTAAACACGCAGATGATTAGCCAGCAGCTAGAAGAATTGGACTACATGAAAGGATTTATTACTGTGCACCGTGTGGACAGGAAGCGCGCAATGGATATGCTGGCGCAGAACCAAATCGCTGGCTGCATTATTATTCCTAAAGGGTTTACAGCAAGCCTATACAGCGGGGATAATTTCCCGGTGACCTTTATTGGAAATAGAAGCCAAAAGGTACAAGCCGATCAGGCAAAGAATCAGCTAATCAGTGCGACGAATGATTTGTCGGCCGGACAGAGCGGCGTGAAGGCGGTCTGGTATGCGGCGCGTGACGGAGGTGCTACCCCCCAGCAACTCGACCGCATTTTAAAAGAGAGTGTGTTTGATTTTATGACGAGGGCGCTAGGTCGCAATGAAATTTATGATGAGGTGACGCTCGCCACGATCCCCGATGTGAGTTTTCCCGAGTATTTTACGGCGGCGCTGACCATAGTATTTGTCAGTTTTCTTGGCGTTCGCGGCAGTCGTTTGCTTGCGGAAGAAAAGGAACTGGGTGTGCTGGATCGCTTCCGGACGCTTCCGGGCGGGGTTTTATCTTTGTATGTCGGAAAATTTATCGCCATGTTTCTTTTGCTTTTGTTGCAAACGGCGCTCATTGTAGGGATGGCCAGCCTCATGTTTAAAAATTATCTTGGCGCGGCGCCGTTGTCTTTTATTCTTGTGTTTTTCGGTACGGCATTTTCGGTTGCGACATGGTCGTTCTTGCTTGCGGTGATCGGCCTTTTTTCCAGAGGAGCGGAATTGCTCGGTTATGTGGGAACGTTTTTTCTGGCGCTGATCGGCGGTAATATTTATCCGCTTTTTTCCCTGTCGGAAAGCCTGCAGACAGCGAGTGACTTTACATTTAACAAGTGGGCGATGCACGGGATGTTAAAAGTTTTTTCGGGGAATCATTCTTTATCGGTATGGCCCGAAACAATGATGCTGTTAGCCATAGGCGGAGCATTGCTTGTGGCGGCGGTCGTGCTGTTGCCCCTGACCGGGAGGAAATAGATGTACGGGGTACTACAAGTTTTATGGTTGCGTATGCGATTGATTTTACAGGATAAGATGTTTCTTGTGTTATTGCTTTTGTTTCCGGTTCTGTTTGTGTTTATTTTGGGGGCGACCCAGAGCTTTCGGAAAGAGCCGGTGATTCCAGTAGCGGTGGCGGACGAGGACAATAGTGAATATTCCAGGCTGATCGTTGATCGCTTTGCCCGAAAAGAAGGAATTCGAGTACTTCGCGTGACCAGTGACGAGGCCTATCGTCTGGTAGAAAACTACCGGGTAGAAGCGGCGTTCGTCATACAGAAAGGTTTTCAGGATGCGGTATTGGAAGAAGAGACGGATAAGACGATCAAAATGGTAAAAAACCCCGGTTCATTGTCTTATGGGATTCTTGGCGAGATGCTAGGCAGTGAAGTTATGCGTCTGTCTGCCAATACAGGCGCGGCAAATCGCGCAGAGGAATGGTACAGGCTCTACGGGCTGACGAGTAATGAACCGGAGAGGTTATGGGAGCGGGTATGGAAGTATGCTGATTCCCAGTGGACTCCGAAACCGTTGATGACAATTAATTACAAAGAGATGCAGGCCGGGGGTGTGCAGTCTGTTACGCGCCTGACCCGTGTATCCGTAGCGGCATTAACTGGAATTGGCGCACTTTTGGTGTTTATGATGATGTTCGTGGCGCTGCACAGCAGGTGGCTGATCGAAGAACGAGAAAACGGTACGCTGAAACGGATGATGTCCGTTCCGGGCATGTTTCGAACCTTCTATCTGGGCAACATTGCCATGCTGTTCACGTTATCTGTATTTCTAGCGGCGCTGTGCGAAGCTGTGGCGCGTTTTTGGTTTGATGCAAGCCTGCTATACCATCCGCTGCAATCTATTATTCTTGGCGCTTATATTCTTGCTGTTATTGGACTTAGTATGCTTTTTGCAACGTTGCTGCCGACGCCGCAGCAATTGCAGACCACCGCACCGCTTCTGGCTTTGCTGACAGGTTTTGTAGGCGGTTGTTTTTGGCCTTTTCTTCCGTTGAATGGATGGATTAAAACGTTATCACTGTTGACGCCACAGGGATGGGCGTTGGACGGGATGAAGGCGCTGCTCGTTAATGATTATAGTATAGGCCAGGTTACACAAACTGCTGGAACGTTGGCAGGTATCGGAGTGTTTCTGTTGGTGTGGAGCTTCTACGTCATCCGTTACCGGGTTTTTGCCGGGTAAAATATCCCTTTTCCTTCGCGGATTGCTAACAAGTACGTCTCTTCTTTCCGGGCTTTGTTGACTTCCTGCAAAGAAGCGATTTTTATCGGCACCGCTTTGACAAAAGCGGTGTCCGCAAACGTCGATACCATACAAGCTGTCCCCGTCTGGATTATGGCTATTTCTTATATATCCATGATTCGATACTTTCGCCCACGCATGAAGTTCACCGTCATATTGAACGATAAGGGATGTGGCTGATCTGCCAACTTTGCCTTTCCATTCTGCTAGCATAGCCCCTTCGGGGAACATCTCGACATGTGCTTTGATTTGTTCACGGCTCTACTATAATTCTTCCGGGAAAGGCGGAGGAAACGCTTTCCTCTGTACATCCAGCAAGTCCTCAAAATCATCCTCCAGTGCGTAGTAATTGTCACTGTATCTTTCCCTCTCATAAAAAGATAGCATAGAGTCACGTTGACTTTGACATAGCAGCTTTCCCGCTCTGTTTTGTTATTTATTATAGTTTTTTGCTTTATACCAACAACTATGGATTATACAAAGAAAATTTACCTCTTGCGTTTTTATTCAGATAATTTTATGATAACAGATAAATAAACAAATTCGGAATTGTAGTTCCGAAATTCGGAACAGGGGGATTTGATGGGCGGAAACAAAACAGTTGTTAAATCGCTTGAAATTCTAAAGTTATTTTATGAGCATGACCGGCTTACGCTGCAAGAGATGGTAGAAATTTCAAATATCCCAAAAACATCCGTTTATCGTCAGGTGAAATCGTTAGAAGAAATGGGGTTGCTTACGCGCGACATAGACGGTAAGTACAGGCTGGGTCTAATTTTTATAAAACTTGGACAGCTTGTGGCTGATCGGCTTGATATTAGGCAAGTTGCGCTTCCTTTTATGCACAAGTTGCGCGATGAAATGGGAGAGGCGGTCAATTTAATTGTGCGTGAAGGAAATGAAGCGATTTATATCGAGAAAGTGGATACAAAAAAACCGGTTCGTCTCTATACGCGTGTAGGGCGCCGCTCTCCGCTGTACGCCGGGGCATGTTCACGAATCTTGCTGGCGTTTATGCCACCGGAAGAAGCTGAACAATATATTGCACAAACAGAATTGAAAGCGATTGCTTCCGGAACAATTACAGATAAAGAGCGTTTGCGCCAGGTGATTGTCGAGTCGCAGAAAAACGGGTACTCCGTTAGCTATTCGGAATTAGAGGATCATTCAGCGGCTGTGGCGGCCCCGATTTACAATCATAAAGGAGAAGTGGTGGCCGGATTAAGCATGGCTGGGCTTGAGGCCCATTATGCGCCTGATAAACTACCTCCGCTTATTAAAAAGATTAAACAAACCGCCCGGGAGATTTCCCTGCAATTGGGCTGGAGGGATGAATAACGAGCGAGGTGAAACGCATGAAATTATTTCCCCTCGGAGACGCCGCTATTGTCGTTGAATTGGGTAGTGTGATTAATGAAGAAACCCATTGTAAAGTTCGGGCGTTATCCGAATATCTGACGCGGCATCCGCTTCCAGGCATGATAGAATATATACCCGCATTTACGACGGTGACGGTGTTTTATGATCCATGCCGCGTATTGGCTAACAGCGGAGCGGAAACGAAGACATTTGTTTCGCCTTATCAAAAGATGCGCGCCATGCTGGAAAATATTTTATCTGAATTACAGGATAAGACAGTGGAAAAAACGCGCGTTATTGAAATTCCGGTATGCTACGGCGGTGAGTTCGGGCCGGATCTGGGGTTTGTAGCCGAACACAATGGGCTGACTCCGGAGGATGTTATCCGTATTCACAGCAGTGCTGAGTACCTTGTATACATGATTGGTTTTGCGCCAGGATTTCCTTATCTTGGGGGAATGCCGGAACAAATCGCCACACCGCGCCGTTCATCGCCGCGCCTGTCAATTCCGGTCGGTTCTGTTGGCATTGCTGGTAAGCAAACAGGCGTGTATCCGATTGCAACACCTGGAGGTTGGCAGCTTATTGGCCGTACGCCGCTTCCGTTGTTCATGCCGGACAGTGATCCGCCGACACCGCTTAAGGCAGGGGATCGGATTCGTTTCCGGGCTATTTCCCGGCAGGAGTATGATGAATGGAAGGAGAGGGGCGCATGCGGATAAAAGTGCTCAGGCCCGGATTGTTGACTACCATTCAGGACTTAGGTCGTTACGGATTTCAGAAGCAGGGGATTATTGCAAGCGGAGCGATGGATCCGTTTGCGCTTAGAATGGCGAATTTGCTTGTTGGCAATGAGGAAAACGCTGCCGCACTGGAAATTACGCTGATGGGGCCGCGCCTGGAATTTGAATCCGATACACTTATCTCGATCTGCGGCGCTGATTTGTCACCGGAAGTAGATGGCAAGCCGATTTTGTTATGGCGGCCAGTATATGTGAGAGGTGGAAGCGTGCTTGCATTCCGAGGTTGCACGTCCGGGTGCCGAGCGTATCTGGCGGTGGCAGGCGGTTTTAATGTAGAGAAGGTATTAGGAAGCCGCAGTACATATTTACGTGCGCACATTGGAGGATATAAGGGTAGGGCATTGCAGGAAGGAGATAGGTTGGAATTTGGGGAGCCATCCGAATGGGGGGCCTGGCAAATGCGGATGCTGGCCGCGGCAGGAGGAAGATCAGCGGACTGGACGATAAGCTCTGAGGTTTTTCCCGCATACGGAAAAAATCCAGTGGTACGGGTGATCCGCGGCGCGCAGTTTGACTGTTTTACCCCGGAAAGCCGGCAGCAATTTTTTGCTTCCGCGTTTCGGGTGACGCCACAATCGGATCGGATGGGATATCGGTTGCAGGGGCCGCAACTTTCGCTTGCTGATCCCCTTGAAATGATTTCAGAAGCGGTGGCGCCGGGAACGATACAGGTACCGTCTGAAGGCCAACCGATTGCCTTGCTGGCAGACAGACAAACAGTTGGCGGATATCCAAAGATCGCCCAGATTATTTCGGTAGACCTACCCGTTATTGCGCAGGTAAAGCCAGGGGAGAAAATTCGGTTTCAAGAAGTTTCTTTGGAAGAAGCGGAGATGCTGTATCTTACCCGCGAGGAACAGATTCAGCAGGTAAAACAGGGAATTGCCCTGCGCTACCAGTAGCACGATACACGATGTAAGGAGGAATACCATGTATAGAGTAGATATCAATTGTGATATGGGCGAAAGTTTTGGCGTTTATGAGATGGGAGCAGATGAGACAATCCTGTCGTTTGTGACCTCCGCAAACATCGCCTGCGGATTTCATGCCGGCGGCCCTGCTGTTATGCGCCGGACGGTAGAAATGGCTCTTGAGAAAGGTGTAGCGATCGGCGCGCATCCGGGTTTGCCGGATTTGGAAGGGTTTGGCCGCCGCAATATGGATATTACGCCGCAGGAAGCGTATGACATGGTGGTATACCAAGTGGGTGCGCTGTATGGCTTTGTGAAAGCGGCAGGAGGTAAGATGCAGCATGTGAAACCGCATGGAGCATTGTACAATATGGCCGCGAAAAGCCCGACACTTTCGGAAGCGATTGCTGAAGCGGTATACAAAGTAGATCCTGACTTGATTCTGTTCGGGCTTTCTGGAAGCGAACTGGTGAAAGCGGGGGAAAGAATCGGGCTTCGTACAGCCAATGAAGTATTTGCCGATCGTACCTATCAACTTGATGGCTCCTTGACTTCACGACGCGAACCGAATGCACTGATTACAGATACAGAAAAAGCTGTATATCAGGTTATCCGTATGGTTAAAGAAGGGAAAGTGCATACTGTTCAGCAGCAGGATATTGATATTCAGGCGGATACGGTTTGCATTCATGGGGATGGTGCACATGCGTATGAATTTGCGAAACAGCTCCACACTCTTCTTGGGGATGCGGGTGTCATTGCGAAGGCTATTGGAGAGGTGTAGATACATTTATTTTTTAATAACAACATAGAAGGGAGTAACCGTATGATCAAGTTAATAGGGATATTGGTTGTTGCACTTGGGTTTGCCTTTCGTTTTAATACCTTGCTAGTTGTTATGGTGGCCGGCATTGTAACCGGTTTAGTATCAGGGATGTCTTTGAATGAAGTTATGGCCTTATTCGGTAAGTTTTTCGTTGAAAACCGGTACATGTCCCTAGCCATTGTGTTATCACTACCTGTAATTGGAGTACTTGAGCGGTACGGGTTAAAAGAGAGGGCTGAAGCATTAATTAGAAAAGCAAAAAATGCGACAACAGGTCGTGTACTCCTAACATACTTGCTTATTCGTGAAGCATCAGCGGCTATTGGATTGAATATCGGTGGACATGCACAAGCGGTACGACCGCTGATTGTACCAATGGCGGAAGGAGCCGCTGTTGCGCGGTATGGTAACATCTCAGAGAAGACGAGAAGTGAAATCAGAGCTTATGCAGCTACAGCTGAAAACACAGGGTGGTTCTTTGGTGAAGATATTTTTATTGCAACAGGGGCCATTTTACTCATGAAGGGATTTTTCGATTCTCTGGGTATGGATGTAGACATATGGGACATGGCGTTATGGGGAATCCCTACCGCATTGGCCGCTTTCTTTGTAAGTTGGATTCGTTTTCATCGTTTGGATAAACGAATTGCAAACGATGCACAAAACAGTCATGCTGAGTCTGTTCAGCAGGATGAGAAAGGGGCGTAAATATGAAATTGCTCACATTAGATACGCTTTACTATTTGACAGGTCTTATTATTGCGTTTATTGCGATTCGTGTAGCATTAGATAGAAATCATCCGAATCGTATAGGTTCGGGTATGTTCTGGGGAATTTTTGCTGTAACCTTTTTATTCGGCAATCAGATTCCGCCGCTTTATGTTGGGTATCTTGTTTTAGTCATGGTTGTACTTGCCTCTATTGGCAAAGTAACAAAATCTAATGAAAAAGAAGCGGATGTAGAAGAGCGTGCAGGGCATGCTGAGCGTTTGAAGAATAAGGTCTTTATTCCTGCTATTTTAATTCCTCTTCTTACAGTTGTCGGAACATTTACACTTGATAAAATTAATTTTGGTTCTGTTTTGTTAGTTGATCCGAAAAAAGTGACGTTGATTGCGCTGGGATTGGCTATGATTATTGCGACGATAACTGCGTTGCGCATTACGGGCGCAAAAGCGACTGTTCCAGTGACAGAAGGAAGCCGTTTGATGCAGGCAGTAGGTTGGGCAGTTATTTTGCCGCAAATGCTGGCTGCGCTTGGTGGTATTTTTGCGAAGGCGGGCATCGGTGAAGTAGTATCCGGTATTGTGGGCGATATTCTGCCTACTCAATATGCGTTTGTTGCTGTAGCTGCTTATTGTTTAGGCATGATGCTGTTTACAATAGTAATGGGAAATGCGTTTGCGGCTTTTGCCGTAATCACCGGGGGAATCGGAGTTCCGCTTATTGTGAATATGCATGGTGGAAATCCGGCGATTATGGCTGCACTTGGTATGTTTGCCGGTTATTGTGGTACGCTGATGACACCGATGGCTGCTAACTTTAATATTGTTCCAGCGATGTTGCTTGAACTGAAAGATAAGAATGCGGTTGTAAAAACGCAATTGATGACGGCAATTCCTGTTTTTATTATTAACATGCTGTTAATGTATTATCTTGTTTATCATTTCTAGTCATTTAAATAAAAGGCGATAAGGGGATGCAGCAATGAAACACGTGTTGATTACAGGTTTTGAGCCTTTTGGTGGGGAAACGGTAAACCCGTCGCTTGAAGCCGTGAAACAGTTAGACGGTAAGAAGATTGATGATTATGTAGTGGTGGCCCGTCAGCTTCCTACTGTATTTCATGAATCAATAGCCGAATTAGAAAAATATATAGAAGAGTTAAAGCCGGAAGTTATTATTTGTGTGGGACAGGCAGGTGGTCGTCCGGATATTACGGTCGAACGTGTAGCAATTAACGTGGATGATGCGAGAATAGCAGATAATAGAGGCAAACAGCCTGTGGATGTGCCGGTTGTGATGGGAGGCCCGGTTGGATATTGGGCGACGCTTCCAATTAAGGCTATTGTTAAAAGGCTACGTGAGCAGGGGATTCCGGCTTCGATTTCACAAACGGCAGGTACATTCGTCTGTAATCATGTATTTTATGGATTAATGCATATTCTGAATACATCGGAAAAAAAAGCGCGCGGAGGATTTATTCATATTCCATATCTTCCACAACAGGCTGTCGCCCATCCAGGACAGCCAAGTATGCCGCTTAATATGATTGTAAAAGGACTGGAACTTGCTGTCGAAACGACTCTTACTCATGAGCAAGATATAGTAGAGGTGGGCGGACAGACGCACTGATTTTCATTATAGATTAAGATACGAAAGGTCATGACAAATTGTGTCATGGCCTTTTTTCATGTGGAGCGTGTAGCACGTCGGTCGAACCGGCAATTCCTGCAAACTTTTCTTTTTATTTAAAATTATTATAAATTTGTTGACATTGTAAAGACGATAAATTAAAATGATTACAAATAATATTTATAAAAATATCCTGTGGAATCATGGGGTGACATGAATGAAGGGTGTGTTGCGGGATTCACGTTTTCAAAAATTAATATTCGCTAATATTCTTTCCTCTATCGGCTCAGGTGTGACTATGATCGGAGTTCCCTGGCTTCTGGTAAATCGGGAGGACGGTGCTCAGATTTACGGATATGCGGCATTCTGCATGACGGCTTTTCTTTTTTTTGCGTCACCGTATATCGGTGTATTTATTGATAGAATGTCGCGGAAGAAGGTGTTGCTGTTTAGCGAGGGATTTGGCTTCATAGCCGCCGCTTTTTTTGCAGCATGGGGTTTTGGAGCTGGAGCCTATGAAACATGGCACCTTCTCGGCATATACGCCGTCAGTTCTTTTTACTATGCGTTGCATTATCCGGCCCAGTTCGCGTTTAACCAAGAGATTTTCACGAAAGAGCAGTACCAAGAATTGAACAGCGTGATGGAAATTCAGAATCAGGTCGCTTCCATGCTGGCGGGCGGCCTGACGAGCGTATTCATTGAAAGGATTGATTTTTTCTGGATTTTATTCGCGAATGCGTTGACCTATGCCGGAGGATTTGCACTGCTTTCCCTTGTTCCCTACAGGCTTTCCGGACAGCAAATGAATGTATCGAAGGCTTCTGTTTGGTTAACGATGAAAGAAGGATTCTTTTATCTTAAAGATAAGCCGCTGTTCATTGTTTTTTACGTAAGCTCGCTTATGCCCTTTGTCGGTGTTATGGTCGGCAATTATCTGTACCCGGTGTATATTGCGAAGACGCTCGGAGCGGACGGTACGGTAATGGGATTGGCGGATGCGATATATGCGGTTGGTGCGGTTTTGGGCGGATGTATCATTCCACTGATGCTAGGTAGAATAGGGCCTTTTCGCACGGTTTTGTTTACGGTTTGCGCTTATACGGCTGGTACGATTCTTATCGCTATTTTTCCCGCGGTTCTTCTTTTTCTTGCGCTGGATGTCATTCTAGGTTGGGGAAATGCCGGTTCTCGTGTCGCGCGGAACACGATTATGATGAATGAAGTACCTAATGAATTTATGGGACGGGTGAATAGCTTTTTCTCGGCGATAGGAATGTTACTTAGAATTAGTTTAATCGGGTTGTTTGCGCGGACGGTTTCCTATACAGGCGCTTCCTTTTCGCTTTTGGTAATGGGAGGGCTGCTTCTTATAGCTTGCATCGGTGTTTTGATAAGCCGGAGTTTATTTGCGCGAAATGTACCGGCTCTGTCAAAAACTTCGTAATAACGTTTGCTATAATGAGAATAAGATTTTCTAAAGCAAAGGAGAGAGCCATGGCACGTATTTTTATTATTCTTGGCAGTATAAACCTATTTTTATCGGTAGCGCTCGGCGCGTTTGGCGCCCATGGATTGGAAGGAAGAATCGCAGAACGACTGTTTGAAGTTTACAAAACAGGTGTCCATTATCATATGGTACATGGTCTTGGCCTGTTGGCGGTCGGTGTGTTCGGAGAACGCCTGACCGCCGGGATGAAGCAGTTGAGGCTTGCCGGCTGGTTTTTGCAAGCCGGGATTTTATTCTTCTCATTTAGCTTGTATGCTTTAGCCTTGACTAATATTGGCTGGCTCGGAGCGATTACGCCTATCGGCGGCGTTTGCTTCCTGATCGGCTGGATTTTTCTGGCGGTTGCCGCAGCAAAAAAATAGCCTATAGCCATTGTGCCCAGTAATGTTCTGCCACATCCACAATATCGAATGCTTCTCCGACCATGAATGGGGCAAGAATATGGGCCCGTATCGTTTTTACATCGGGTATGTCTTCGATAACGGCGCGTCCACCGTTTTTCCCGAGCAGGAGTTTGCCGCGGAAAGAGGCAGCGAGCGGCAACGGGTACAAAGAACGGATGACATCTTTTTGACAGGTGGCGACCGCGCCTTGCGAAAGGCTGAAAGAATCCCTTGTGATGACGAGTATGCCGTCTTCGCGTTGCAAAATTTCTTTTACCGAATAGAGAGCAGCAGGAGCTTCAGGCGATGGAGCGATTCGGATATATTTCGCATTCTTCGGCGGAGAATGCGGATGGAGCCGGATCGTTCTTTTTTTGTAGTTTAGCTCTTGAACTTGTACCCATGGTCGGGCGTTTCCTTCGATTTTCAGACCCTGGAATGTCATGACGTCGGCTTCGATGCAGGCGCTGGCGAGAATTTTGCCGGTGCGGTCGGTTCGGATAAAGCCGCAACGTCCGCGAATCCGCCATTCTCCGAATCTCGTGTGGATGCACATCGTCTG
Source organism: Aneurinibacillus thermoaerophilus (assembly GCF_900099925.1). Taxonomy (GTDB): domain Bacteria; phylum Bacillota; class Bacilli; order Aneurinibacillales; family Aneurinibacillaceae; genus Aneurinibacillus; species Aneurinibacillus thermoaerophilus. The sequence continues at coordinate 18,828 of NZ_FNDE01000024.1, forward strand.
CGTCAGCGGGCTATAGGCCCAGAAGTCAAGCCAGCCATTTGTAAGTTCAGTGGCAAACGCCATAACTGCACTTCCGCGCGTGGCTAATCTGTGTATAGTTTGAATACGTAAAGCACTCTTTGTTTTTCTGGTATGGATAAGGGCGACGTATTGCTTGGCAGGGCGGCGACTGCGCACGATAAGAACAGGATGGTGTTCTTTTCCTGACAGCGTCGGATACGTTCCGATAATGATATGATCGTCCGGATCGGTGAGGCCGTGCCAAGTCAACGTAAACCCTTCTTCAGATTCCCAGCAGGCCTTTACACAGGGGAGAAGTGGCTCGTATTGCCGGATTCCATAGATAAATCCGTATCCGTTATTCGGCGCTGGTGTCCAGTATTGTGCTTTTTCCTCTTCGAGCAGCGGCGAGAACGTCTCTCCTATTGTAAGTCGTTCTCCGAAGCTGTTTCCGGGTGTGTCGAAGTACGGTTTTTCCCGGGCATTTATCCCGGCAAGCGTCCAAGCGTCATTCGTTTTGCATTCTTTTACGCCGTCGAGCCGCAGTTCCGCCTTTTCATGAAAACTACGCCATGTATAGTCGCATATTTCAGCTCCCTGAATATAAAATAAGTCAACCAGGTAGGAAGAACCGTCAGGCAGCGGCGCAAGCGCTGCCATGCGCTGATAAGCATCCAGTCCATAGAGACCGGGCGCTTTTCCTTCGTATGCCGCTACGTGCGGCGATTCGTAGAGAAGCGAAACCTCTCCGCCGGGAAAAGGTTTGTAAAGTTGCCCTTTTTTCATCTCTTGATCTTCATTAACAACAACGGTATTGTGGGCGATGGATTTGGTTGCCCATCCGTAATGTCCGTTGGAACCGTATGTGCTGTAGCCGATATCGGCAGAGATTTCTTTTCCGTACACATAATAATTATAGGCGAGTATATCGTCATGCGCGTGCGTATGATTGGCGCCCGTTCTCATCAGGATGGTTGTGTCATTGGCGTCCCTGAGAATGCCGACGCCTGCTTGCCCTGCGAGCGTTGTTCCAGCAGGCCAAGTAAAACGTCGAGGTGTTAAGCACGGGTGGAACAAAAATAAATCCATCCCTTTGTCCCCCAGCTCTGGGCGGGCAGATGTACAAGTGCGCTGCAACATGTCAAAAGCTTCTTTTTGGATGGCCGGATCCGGAGAATAATGATAGAAGTGAAGCGCGGCGCGGTATATGTCAGCGGCCGTCTTAGGATCAAGCTTGCGGTTGCGTCTTCGGTCCTGTCCCCAGTCGCCGTAGCAGGGCAGGTGGCCCTGACACAGCATTTCTGCGGGATTTTGTACGGCGAAGCGGAAAAAGCGTTCACTGGCAAAAGGATGAAATGCGCGCAATTGCTCCGGGGAGGCGGCCCGTATCGCAAGAAGCGCCATGTCGAGGAAGACGGTAATCGTAAACATGGAATAGCCATAGGAGCCTTCGAAGTACATACCGTCCCGACCGACCGCGTTGGAAAGGAAGACTTCCGTCGCTTTGATGCCCCACTTTTGATAATCTGGCTGTTCCGTGACAAGTCCTACTGCTAGCATTGCCCGGACACCGTCGGCTTCATGGTTATGCAGTTCAGTTAGATTTCCTCCTTTCAGGTCGTATGCTGGGCCTCCGAGTTCTGTCAACATATAATCATTCAGCATTCGTTCGATGTTTTCCCGGAATGTTCCCGGTCGTCCGAGCAACGCGAGTGCCGGAGAGGGGGTATCCATTTCTTCCAGGTGATAGAGCCAGTCATAATTATGGGCGAGAAAAACTTTAACCCGATGCACCACGCTAGTCAAAAGGTGCAGCCGCCCCATTTCCGCCTTGCTCTGGAACGGAGTAAAATCGCGCGGGCCGATCGTTTCCGGGAAAATGGCCGCAAATGCATCCAGAATGACGAGCGCTTTTTGAGCGTACTTTTTTTCTCCAGTCAGCATGTACGCATATGTCAGCTTGGTGACCATTCCTTCATGATCGCGCACGCCTCCAAGCAACCATCCCGCAGTGTGAAAATTCCACACCCCGATAGGATAGTAAGCCTTACCTTCCCGCAGGAATCCTGCTCCATCATCCGGAGAATCTTGATTCGGCAGAATGGAAGCACAGGACGGGCAGGTCAGATTTTTTTCTGGAAACCGGGAAAGAAAGCCACCGCCTATTTCCGGAGAGGAAGGAAACGCTCCCTTGCAGTAGGGACAGCCGGATATGCCATAAGCAAATGCCTGTCCCTGCATAGAGAGCACGCACCGGTAAATGTCTTCATCCCTGTATTCGGATAGAAAATGATCGCAATGCTTGTGTAACGTTTCAAGCCGCTGCTTTACCCAGGGATGATTCTGGCTATTTTTTTGCGCCATCGTAATGTTTTCGGGCGTGAAATAGAAGCCTAGCTTTGGGATTGGCTTTTGCATGTGTGTTCCCTCCTTTTGGATATAGAAAAAAACGCGACACGTGTGGAACAGAGAAAAGGTAGATAGGCAGCATACGCGAGTTTTTCTTAATAGATTAGGAACATGGCTGTTGAAACGGCACAGTTAGCTAGCATCGGTCTTCGTCCATATATTTTTGGAGCATCGCATTAATCTGTCCGCCTAAAATCAGGATCATTGCCGAAAGGTAAAACCAGATCATTAAGATAATCACGCCCCCGAGACTGCCGTATGTTAGCGAATAGTTGCTGAAGTTATTTACGTAGTAAGAGAAACCGTACGATACGGCAAGCCAGCCAAAACCGGCGAACAGCGCACCGACAATGGCTACTTTCCCATTCACGTTGCATTTTGGTGCAAAATAGTATAGGAAGGCGAATAGGCTGAACAGGAATAGAAGACTGACGACCCAGCGCAACAAACGCCAGGTAAACAAAATGTAGTAAGGTATATGCATTCGCGAAGTAAAAAACGTCTCAATCATTTTTCCGAATACGGGTAAAATCAGCGTCATAAAGATAGCCAACACCATGCCGATGGTAAATAGAATTGCCAGCAGGCGCGACGTAAAATAAGAGCGCTCGTCGGCTACTCCGTATGCCCGATTCAGCGCCACAATAATCGCATGTATGGCGCTCGACGATGTCCATAGTGTGCCTGCCAGGCTGAGAAACAGCAGCCAGCCGCGCCGTGTGTTTAGAAAACTGTGCAGATTGCTTTCCAGCAGTTCGGTCACTTTTTCCGGGGCGATAATCCGAATGATTGTCAGCGCATTTTCCGTTGAAATTGGCATATATCCGATCAGCGTAAAGGCAAAAATAAAAAAAGGAAAAATAGAAAGCAAAAAATAATAGGCCAACTGAGCGGACATACCGGAAACATCGTCCTTTATAAAACGGTCCACCAATTCCTGGCCAAACTGGATAAGCCGGTGTTTTTTTCGTTTTTTATCCATACCCGATCTCCATTGACATGTAGGGTTATTTATAGTTATTTTACCACTATGCTCATTTTATGCCATTAGGTTTATGTTCATTATTATGCTATTCGGTTACAGGGTAGAAGATAAATACGGAGGGACATTATCGTGACAAAAGTGTTTCTTGTGCGGAACCGCCGCAAACGCCTAGAACAGGGACATCCTTGGATTTTTCGGAGTGAAGTGGAAAGAATCGAAGGGGAATTCACGCCAGGTGATATTGTTGAAGTGGTAAATCATCAGGGTCACTTCCTCGGTAGAGGATATATCAACCCCGAGTCGCAAATGATTGTACGTTTACTTACGACAAAGCAGGAAGAAGAAATCAATCAGGAGTTGTTCATATCTCGCATCCGGCAGGCATGGAGCTTCCGCCGTCGGTTTCTTCCGGACATTCGTTCCTGCCGCGTATTATACGGAGAGGCTGATTTTATGCCAGGTCTTGTAGTGGACAAGTTCGAAGACGTACTTGTTGTCCAAATTCTTTCTCTTGGAATGGAAGTGCGTAAAGAGTGGATTTTACATGCACTTTTGGAAGTATTCTCCCCGAAAGCGATATATTTGCGCAATGATGTGTATGTCCGCGAGCTTGAAGGGTTGGAACAGGAAAAAGGGTTCTGGTACGGCGAATCGGAAACGGAAATCCAAATCGAAGAGAACGGGTTGAAGCTTATCGTTGATATTGAACACGGTCAGAAAACCGGCTATTTCTTCGACCAGCGTGAGAACCGCGCCTCCATCGCTCCGCTCATGACCGGTTGGGGAGAGGCGCACGGTATCCGCATGCAGGAAGTGGAGATTGATGGCAAAAAAGAAATGTGGCCGGTGGATCGCCGCGGAAAGATTGTAAAAAATCCGTTCTGGGACGGTGCCGAGGTGCTGGATTGTTTCACACACACTGGCTCTTTTACATTGAATGCTTGCAAGTATGGTGCCAAAAAAGTAACCACGCTTGACATTTCGGCTCACGCGATTGAGACAGCTAAACGTAATGTTCAGTTAAATGGGTTCCTGCACCGGGTCGAGTTTGTCGTGGCAAATGCGTTTGACTACCTGCGGGAAGCGGCACGAGAGGGAAGGCAGTGGGACGTTGTAATTCTCGATCCGCCCGCGTTCGCCAAATCGCGCAGTGCGGTAAAAGGTGCAAAGATATTAACTTGAACGGCCTTAAGCTTGTGCGGGACGGCGGCTATTTAGTAACAGCCAGCTGTTCTTACCATATGAGTCCAGAATTGTTCGAGGAGACGATTCAGGAGGCGGCGATGGATGCGAAAAAAATTCTCCGTCTTTTGCGTTGGAGCGGTGCAGGCGTTGATCATCCGAAATTGACGGGCGCTGATGAAGGCGATTATTTGAAATTTGCCATTTACGAAGTACGGTCAAGAGTATAGGGCTTTTCCCATTCCACTTTTTACATTTACTTTAAGCTTTCACTGGCAGATTTATGAGGAGATCTACAAATGTATGCTCCTACTTTTTCTTATACTTTTCTAATGTTTAGCTCTTTTTTGTTACTGGGTTGAGTCCATATAATGGTGTAAAAATGATCAGTTTCAAAAAAGAAGAGCCATCATCAGAAATTCACGTAGAATAGAAGTTGGCAAAATTCATATTACGAAAAGGAGATACTAATATAGCTTAATATCACATTACTATAGGTTGTGAACGCTCCCCCACTTAGCTATCGCTTGAAGTGGGGGTTTCTTGGTTGTTCAGTTACATTTTATTTTCGTTGATCGGGAGTCGTGCAAAAATTCCGGGGGATCGACGACATTTTTACTTTAAAAAGAAGACAGGAGAATGTGTGAGAAAGAAAGGGGATGATGCGAAAAAAGAAGTGTTGTTTTTGTGGAATAAGAAGGATTTTTTGAGGATATGAAGAAATGAAGTTTCTAGCGCTAAAGAAGCAGCCCGGCATATAGTAATGTGCCGGGCTTTATTCATTGTAAGTCTATTCTGATTTCTTCTTAGACTTTACGATTAGTACTTCGACTTTTGATTTTCATACATTCTTTTTTGGCTTTGCGTCGCTTCGTTCGTGCAAGCTTTCCCGCACCGGGAGCGACATGAAAAGCACAGCGAACAAAATTAACGATCCACCAATGAAGAAAGAGGGGCTCAGATCCTCTTTCAGCAATAACCAGCCTAGCAGCGCGCCGACCACCGGTTGAAAGAAGAAGAACATGGAACCGGTGCCCGCTTCCACGAGCTGAAGCCCTTTATTCCATAAATAGAATGCGCCCGCCGTAGACACAATCCCAACATACAACACAGCAAACCATGTAGACCATTCATCCAGATTTTGCACTGGCAAGAAGCCCCACTCTACCACCATCACCGGCGTCGTGAACGTAATTGCCCAAAAAATGGAATATGTCGTTACCACAAGCGGTGAATAATGAAGCGATGCCTTCTTTGCCAGTACTGACAATAGCGCCCACGTAATCGCAGCTCCAATGAGGCAGAGGTTCCCGATAAACGTTTTTACATTTCCGGTTAGATTGTTTTCCCAGCCAACTACAATAACGACACCGATCATCGCAAGCAGCAGCGATACCAATTTGCGCAAGGTGATGGACTCTCTCAGCATCCGAAACGCAAACAGCACGATAAATACGGGACTTGCGGATGTCAAAATCGCACCCATATGGGCCGAAGACAGCCAGGTTCCGATAAATTGTAACCCAACGGACAAAAAGTATCCGACAAATCCGATCGACAAAAATAGACGCCAGTCCTTGGATAGCGGCTGTTTCTCGCCGCGCTGCGCTACAAAATACCAGAGAAAAACAAATCCTATTACATAACGCAGCCACAGCAGTGTAAATGGGGGAAGAGAATCGAGAACCATTTTGCTGACAACGTACATGCCGCCCCAGATGCTTGCGGCGGTGCCTAAAGCGAGATATCCTAGCCATGCTTGCTTATTTTTGTTCATTATGGTAATACCTCCGTTCGCTTATTTCTTTTTTCGCGTAACGGGGTATCGCTGTCCCCGTTACATTACGCGAACAGCGGGTACATCACATTCTTGGCGAACCTGCTTCATACATATTCCTCCTTCGACATAACTTTCCATTCCTTTACATTCTCTCATGTTTCTCGTTTTCTTCCAACAAAAAATTCTCTTGATCGCGCAATCTAACAAGATCAGCGCCTACAATTGCGTGAATTGTCGCACGATTTTTGTTTTTTTTCGCTTCCTTTTATTTTATACTAAAGTCACCAACAACAAATAAGCAATGTCTAACCTATCACTGAGACTATATAAAAACAACGAAAAAACAGGTATATTCCCCCGTACCTTTTATTTATAGATAATATGACCGATAATAAGCCGTCATGCGACAGTTTTGATAGGGATAAGTCAAACGTTATGATGAAGTATACTTTAGAGGAGGAATGAAAAATGAATCACGATTTCAATGAGGAAGTTTTTACTTACTACAAAGAAGGTGTACTGACCGAGATTGGTCTGAATGGAAGGGTTAGCCGTGAAGAAGATGATTCGTTGTATTTGCACCTGAATTATAGTGAAGACTTACGAAAGGCAACATATGAGTCTTGCGTGATGCGGACGGACAGACGGGGAGCTGGTGAAGAGATGGCATGGTTCATGGTGTCAGTGGAAGCTTATGGGAAGGCAGGAATGGAGTACTGGGATACAGGTTGAACGAAAGACAGGCCTTTCTTTTTCTTGTCCTTTTACGGACCGTTTGTGAATGCCTCCACAGGCGAAGCCGAGCGTTTAATCTTTCCCCTCCTGCTTTTTCCAAATTTTATCCTTTTCACCTTTTCCTCGTTTGTATAGCTTTTCGGACGATTTGTTATAATGGAAGAAAAATTGTCTGGAGATGGCTATGAATCCAATTTTACAGGTACAAAACCTTACGGGTGGGTATAGTCGAAAACGCCCGGTCATCCATAATATTACGTTTGATATTTATCCGCGCGAAATGATTGGACTTATTGGCTTGAACGGCGCGGGCAAAAGCACAACAATTAAGCATATTCTCGGGTTGCTTCAACCGGCGGAAGGGTCGGTTCGTATTCACAACCAAACGCTGAAAGAAGCGCCGGAGTTATACCGCGCGTCTTACACATACGTTCCAGAGACACCGCTTGTGTATGATGACTTGACGCTGTGGGAGCATCTTGAGCTGACAGCGATGGCGTACGGATTGGAACGCAAGGTATTTGAAGAGCGGGTCGAGTCATTGCTTGCAGAATTTAATATGCAGGACAAAAAAAGGATGTTTCCGCAGCATATGTCCAAAGGGATGCGGCAGAAAATGATGATCATGAATGCATTTCTTGTCCGTCCTGTGCTTTATATTATCGATGAACCGTTTGTCGGACTTGATCCGCGCGGAATCCGTTCGCTGCTGGAATTAATGGTGAAAATGAAGAATACGGGCGCGGCGATTCTGATGAGTTCGCACATCCTTTCAACCGTTGAGCGGTATTGCGACAAATTTATCGTACTTCATAATGGCCGTATCCGCGCTGCAGGTACGCTGGAAGAGATTCGCCGACAGGCGGGAATGGCAGCCGCTTCGTTGGACGATGTGTTTTACGAACTGACAAAGGATGGGGCCAATGATGGACGCTAGGCATCTTTGGCGCAGGCGGATAGAAGCGTTCCAGAAGGAAGCGCTTGGCTATGCTCGTTATGTTGCAAATAGCGGAATGATTGCTTTTCTTGTCTTCGCGTTTATTTTAGCGGCGTATTATTATTCACAGGCACTTGGGAAAATTCCGCGCTCGTATCCGGTTGAATGGTTGATTGCGTTCTTGTTTTCTGTTCTTATGACAGCAGGGACGGTACGTACGTTCTTGAAAGAAGCGGATTTGGTCTTTTTATTGCCGATAGAGAGCCGGATGGGCTCGTATTTCCGGGCTTCTATCATATATACATTGTTTTGGCATACGCTGTATATATTTTTGTTTCTGCTTGCGGTGTGGCCTTTATATACGCATCGGATGGGGGAAAAAGCGGAGTCGTTTCTTGCACTGCTTGTTTTCTCGCTTGTATTAAAGGGTGTAAACTTGCTTTGCAAGTGGCAGGAGGAGCGCCTGCGAGAACAAAGCAGGAGAGCTTTATGCATGCTCGTTCGCTGGATAGCGAATGCGGCTATTTTATTTATGCTGTTCTCACACGGGTTTATCCCGGTTGTTATGCTGGTTACAGGCGCGTTTCTTTTGGCAGCTTTTTTCTGTTATAGGGGCTTGGCGCATCAGGCGATTCACTGGGAGCGCCTTGTACAGATCGAAAAAAGAATGCAGGCGAGATTTTATACGTTTATCACCCAGTTTGTCGATGTGCCGCACATTGCAAACCGGGTGCAACGCCGTTCCTGGGCAGCGGCTTGGGCAGACCAGCTGCCGTTTACCAGGGGAAATGCATATGCTTATCTGTACAGAAAAGTGTTCGCGCGTTCCGATTTGTTGCCGATGTTTCTTCGTCTGACAGTTATCGGCTGGATCGTGATCGCATTCATTGGCGAAGCTTGGGGAAAAGTGGCTGCCTATTTTATCATCTTGTCCCTGACAGGGGCGCAGCTTTCGATGCTACGCCAGTATTATCGGTATGTATTCTGGCACCATATTTATCCTGTTCCGGCTGGGACAAGGCAGGATGCTGTTGTGCGTGTGGTATTTATGCTTTTACTTGTACAGGCGCTGGTTTTGTATACTGCGGTGTTTATCCCGTTTATGCCGGGGTGGCACTGGCTGGCTGCCCCTGTTATTGGCGTTAGTTTTTCTTATGTATACAGCTGGAGAGTGTTACGTAAAAAGGTGTAAGCAGAATAACGGAAAGCAAGACAACAATTTGTTTCCTTTAGGCAAATTATTTGCCTTAAACGCAATAAGTTTTATTTACCCTACAATGCTAGACCTCGGCAAAAAGGTTTCTCTAGACCCACACAAAATTTTTCTGGTAGCATATTTATACAGGAATGGCTGGAGGTCTAGTTGCATGGAAGAGCAATACAATAACTTGAAAATAGGGGAACGAGGTGCCTGGGTTAGCATTATTGCTTATCTTACGCTATCTGCTCTTAAGCTGATTATAGGATATCTATCCAACTCAGAGGCGTTGATGGCGGACGGTTTAAACAATACGACTGATATTATAGTGTCGGTTGCGGTGCTAATCGGCCTTCGTTTTTCCCGCAAACCGCCGGACGAGGATCACCCTTACGGCCATTGGCGCGCGGAGACAATTGCTTCATTGATGGCTTCGTTCATTATGATGGTGGTAGGGATGCAGGTATTGTACAACGCCGGGCGTTCCATTGTGGATTTTCGGGCAGAGACGCCGGATGCATTGGCGGCGTGGACGGCTGTAGGATGCGCCCTGGTGATGTATGGTGTGTACCGTTTTAATTGCAGGCTCGCTTTGCGGATTAATAGTCAGGCTATGATGGCTGCGGCGAAAGACAATCTATCAGATGCTTGGGTAAGCATTGGCGCGGCTGTTGGTATTTTTGGTTCTCAGTTTGGTATGCCTTGGCTTGACCCGCTAGCGGCGGTCGTTGTCGGGTTTATGATCTGTCGTACAGCGTGGGAAATTTTTCGGGATGCGACACACAATCTGACGGATGGTTTCGATGAGCAAAAACTTATGAAATTGCGCCAGACCATTGAAGAAATACCGGGAGTGAAAGCGCTAAACGATATAAAAGCGCGCGTGCACGGTAACAATGTGCTAGTAGATGTGGTTATTTATGTTGACCCTGATTTGAACGTTATAGAGAGTCATCATATTACGGAAGCGATTGAGAAAAGAATGCAGGAGGAACATGGCATTATCAGTGTGCATGTCCATGTCGAGCCGTGGGAGAAATAAGAACCAGGGAGGCGACCTGCGATGTAATTCGTGAGCAGTGTTTGGGGGGATGAGGCTGGACAGGAGAAGAGAGAGGCCTTCCGTCTTTTTCTTTTCTCCTGTTCTTTCAATGCATTAGAATAAAGGGGACATTTACTTTGATATAGACTCAACTTCTGCAAGTCTTTTTCTTACATAATCCACAAAAATATTGTTTTGTTGCAGTTCAAAAATGATGATAGATTTGCGGAAGAATTCAATGGCCTGTTCCTTGTTGCACAAATGAAACAAGTTCTCTCCTTTTTGATAATGTAGCTCTCCAAATAGGTACAAATATTCATGCTGTAGACAGAGAGAAATTCCCCGTTCGCAATATTCCAGTGATGAAGAGAAATTGCCTAGTTTGGTAAGTACTTTGGCATAATTATAAAATAGTCTGATGTATATCGTATAATCTTGAACAAGCGTCACGTTGCTCATGTGTTTGATGGCGGTCGAGAAGATTTCTGCTGATTTTGTGAATTGTTTTTCTTCACTGTAAATGATGCCGATGCTATTCAAAATTTCCACTTCTTTTTCCGTATAGTTATCCGGGCTTACAGCCATGTTAAGCGCCTGATGCAGTAAATCCAAACTTTTTTGTGTGTTCTGTTCCGTGTAATAGGCGCAAATTCCTTCATGCCAGACGAGGAATTGCCGGTTTTTCCGATTTTGGAAAATCGGATTGTTTTTTTCCGCTTTAATAAGGATAGCCACTTCCTCATAATTTCGTTCTCGGATAAGTTTGCGAATTTGATAGAGGAACTCCTGAACATAAGTAAATCTTGGATTTTCCATTCGGTCAAAAAAGTAATCGAGCGTAATTCCTAATCGCTTGGCGATATAGTAAAGAATTTCGGCGGAAGGAATCACTTCTCCCTTTTCGATTTTGCTGATAAGTGCTTGAGTACAAATTCCTTTCGCTAGCTCTGTCTGTGAGATGTTAAGATACTTCCTGATTTCCCGGACGACTTCTCCGATTCTTTGAGTACTCATGCATAGCTCCTATATAAATATTTTTATAGATTATCGCGTATTTTTGAGAAAAAGCTAAAAAAAACTATTTTTTTCTCGAAAAATACTCTATTAGCCTAAATTCGTAAATATATGTAATATATTATGATAGTACTAACATATGTCTCATAATTTTCCAAGTTGAAAGGAGGGTATAAGACAGTGAAGAGGAAAATTTTTTCACTAGGAATGACGGCCCTTTTACTTATTAGTATTAACGGAATTTTTAATAGCAAAGAAGTGGAAAAAGAATCAGTAAAAAATGCTCAGGACACCTCAGCCGTTATGCTTCGTCTTCCTTATCAACATTGATGGGCTGCTAGCTGAAGGGGGAGGAAAAGAAATGAGAAAAAAGTATTCATTGGAGTTTAAACGTGAAGTGGTCAAAGACGCACTCTTGCAAAAAAGCTTGAGCCTGGTGGCGAGAAAATATAGATTAAACAGCAAAATGATTTATCGTTGGGTTCATGAATATAAACAAGGAAAATTCAGTTCATAAATGATAGGCAGCAAGCGGTGAAACACATAGTTCACCGCTTTCCGTTATTTTACAATTACTTTATACTCACGCATCCAATGATCAAGCTGGATGAGGTAAGCGAAGAACTGCGGCACGTTCATGAGCTGGCCGAACCACGGCATATGGATTGAAGCCAGATCGAGCGCCGCAAATTCTTTTACTGCCCGTACGTTGATGAACGGTAAAATGGGAGATGTATTATCGTCCAGAATTTGCAGCGTTTTTTTGCATACTGCGGCCAAGTAGGACGGATTATGCGTTTTTGGATACGGGCTTTTGCGCCGCATTAGTACATCGTCCGGCAGCAAGCCGTGCAGTGCCTGACGTAAAATACCTTTCTCACGCCCGCCGTACGTTTTCATTGACCATGGCACATTCCACATGTATTCCACCAATCGGTGATCGCAAAATGGCACACGTACCTCTAAGCCGACAGCCATACTCATGCGGTCTTTACGATCCAGCAGCGTTGGCATCCAGCGCGTTAGATTGAGATAGAACATTTCGCGGATTCGTGCGTCTTTCGTGTTTTCCCCCTTAAGGTGCGGCACTTCGTCGAGCGCTTCTTGATACCGCATTTTTGTATAGTCCTCTAGGTCGATTTGCGAAAGCAGGTCAGACGAGAAGAATTGCATTTTTTCTTTGAGGTTTCGCGCCCACGGAAATATGGTTGCCGTTAGCGCCTCTTCGCGGTGGAACCAAGGGTAACCGCCGAACAATTCGTCCGCGCATTCACCGGATAGAGCTACCGTTGCTTCTTTTTTAATTTCACCGCAGAACAGATAGAGCGAACCGTCGACGTCGGTCATTCCAGGAAGGTCGCGGGCGCGTAATGCTGCTTGCAAGGAGTCGATAAGGTGTGGCGTGTCGAAGTATACATTGTGATGTATTGTGCCAAGATATTCGGAGACGCGCTTTGCCCAGGGAGCGTCTGCGTTCGGTTGGAACTCATTCGGATGAAAATGAATGTCATTGTCCACATAGTCAATGGAGAAGGTGTGCAACGGCCCGTAGCCTTTTTCTTTGAATGCCTGCGCTGCAAACGCGGAAATGGCGCTGGAGTCAATTCCCCCCGAAAGCAGGGTGCAAACCGGAACGTCAGCCACTAGCTGGCGTTTAATGCTGTCGCCAAGCAGGTGTCGGATCGTAGCGATTGTCGTTTCCAAATCGTCTGGATGTTCGTGGCTTTCTAGCGCCCAGTAGGATTTGATTTTCATGTTGTAACGTGTATACAGGAGGCAGGAAGCCGGAAGCAGTTCGAATATATTGTGAAAAACACCAATACCGGGTGTACGCGCTGGACCGAGTCCGAAAATTTCTCCGAGTCCTTCCTGGGTAATTTCTGGCTTTATCGCTGGATGCGCGAGTAGCGCTTTAATCTCCGAAGCGAAAATAAAACTGGTACCTTGTTGCGTGTAGAATAGAGGTTTGACGCCGAGGCGATCCCGCGCCAAAAACACGCTTTTTGTGTGATGCGCCCAGATGGCGAAGGCGTAAATGCCATTGAGGTACTTAAGGCATTCCGGGCCCCATTCGATGTATGAGACAAGCAATACTTCTGTGTCAGACGTCGTTTGAAAGCGATGACCGCGTGCGATAAGTTCCTTGCGTAGATCGTCTGTATTATAAAGTTCTCCGTTATATACGATCGTATACGTTTCGCCCGCGTGTGTCCGGGTCATAGGTTGGACGCCTCCTTCCGGGTCGATCACAATGAGACGGCGATGAGCGAACCCGGCATGCGTTGATGTCCAGATTCCTTCGCTATCAGGTCCGCGTGGAATCAGTGTTTGGGCCATATCTTGAAGTACGGCTTGTTGCTTGCTGATATCCACCTGCCAATCGATCCATCCTGCGATTCCGCACATAGTAATCCCTCCACTTCTCATTATATAGCCCAGTATTACACTATGCCCGGAACGGATCGATGGGTGCCTGACCAAGCAAAAACAATCGAAGAGTAAGCGGACGGAAAAAGGTAAACACTATGTATATTCAAATTTACTCTAGACAGGAGGCGAGATAGTGGCAAATGAGAATAAAAAAGCAATCGGGCAGGAGCCGGCTGAAACGGCGATGCCGCATCAGATAGACGCGCCGGAGCGGGCGGAAGCCGAACAAAAGCTTGAGAAACCGTTTGTAAACAGATATGGTGTTATGATTGGCGATAGCTTCTACGATTCAGCAAATTCCCCCTTGAACAATTGGAGCAAAGATACAGATCCGGCCATTATGGCTGGAGACGAGTGGGTGCACCCGACCAATGATATCGGCTGGAATACTCCGGCTAACCAAGAGCTTCTTGAAGGAGGTTACATTGAAGAAGGTTATGTGCCACAGAGTGGGCGGTTCATGCATCCGACCAAGGACGTAAGTTATCGCAAAGATTGAAGCATCAGGGTAGGCACAGCCATCGTTTTCTTCTGAATGAAGAAGGAAACCAGGCTTTTGCCTGCCCTGATTTTTTATTGCATAGGAACAGAACCGTGCTCCTCCTTGGCGAAAAAGGATGAGCAATTGCGTCCGCGTATTTTTTTGTCAGCTGCAAAGTGGACGGAGCGTGCAGAAATGGATGCAAATGTGGTATGATGATGAAATGAACAAAGCATGCTTAAGGCAGTATCGAGCAAGGAAAGGAACATGGGTATGGGCAATGAATTTCGCGTATGTGATGAGTGTAAGATGATTAACATAAAAACACTGGTACCGCGGCTAAAAGAAATTGATCCCGACGCTGAAATAGAGATGGGATGCCAATCGTATTGCGGGATTGGATTCAAAAAACATTTTGCTGTGGTGAACGGACGCTATTTGACAGGGGTAACGGAGGACCAGCTGATTGAGAAAGTAAGGAAGCATTTGAAAAAATAAACCAAAACCCAAAAAGCCGGTGCCGTGGGCATTGGCTTTTTACTTGCCAGAGCTCTGTTATTCGTTTTTGTTTATCTTCTGGAATACGTTGCCCTTTTTTTTCTTTTCCCCTTAGATGAGGCTCGCTTAGCGGAACATTCCCATTCTGAGAGCCAAATGACTGAAGACAAAGTTAAGGTCGAACATCGTTCGTCAGAGGAATGTGAAGTGTTGCTTTCTTTTCCCCAGACGAAGTTTGCCCAGCGGAACATTCCCATTCCGAGGGCCAAATTACTGAAGACAAGATTAAAGTAAAACAGCACCCACCAAGCGAATGTAGAATCTGTTTTTGGTGCGCCTAATGGAAGTATTTCTGGAAGATACATCCACATCGCAACAATGAACGGCAATTGCAGTACACTCAGGACTTTCTGGTTCCAGCGCCAAAACAATAACGGTGCTACGCTGGCAAAGAGCAGGTTAATCATTAATAAGTCCATCCGAAAATTCCTCCTTCTTTGTTTTTAAATGTAAGAAAGCGCTTGCATATATATTACTGCTAAAGTGCGACGGCTATTGTACGTAGTTTTATGTGGTTGTGAAAAATAATTAATTATATCATACAATAATCGGATGAAAATTTTAATTATTTTTGACAATTTTATGAGAAATAAGTTTTTTGGATGATGATTTCATTTGATATGGGTTCAGAGGTTTATTTGCCATCCATTTTTTTCTGGCATAGTGATGATGGGAGCTCTGTTTTAAGTATTGAAAAGGCATCTTTTTCCCTGACTGGAAGAAAAAGATGCCAAGAAGCTAAAGAGCTTATTATGACAGCTCATTTTCCAGAGAGGCCAAGCTTTCAAGCGATCCGGTTACCAGTAGACGGTCGCCAAGCTGAAGCCTGGTATCCCCGTGCGGAATGATGGAATCATTGTTGCGGTAGATACGCAGGATAAGTGCGTCACCGAGAAACGGCAATTGTTTAAGTTGGGTCTCATGGTAATAACGGTTGCCCATGATAATCGTTTGTATAGCGTCTTCCGTTCGCGCGATGAGGTCAATCGCGTTTGGTGCTTCGATTTGCGCTTTAAGCAGCGTACTTGCCGAGAAAAGGGTAGAAAATAAGATGAAGCCGTTCTTTTGCACTTCATCATGCCGCGTCGGGTTTTCCATGCGCACGATGATTGTTTTTTTGCCCAGTTCTTGCGCATGCCGGGCAAGTCTCATATTCGTGTCATCGTCGTTTGAAACAAATGCCAGCACATCGCGTTCAAACAGGCCTTCTTCTGTCAATGTATCCTCGGAGAAATCGTCAACGATATGCACCGCTTTAAATTTGTTGTAGAAAGTCTGGCTGTTTTCAATGACATCCTTATTCTCTTTAATTTGCCGTCTCTGTGTGTATACTTCCACATCAAAACCGGCCTGTTGTACTTCAAGCGCTACCGGCATCGTAATGGTATTGAGGCCTACAATGCCGACTCTGATGGTGCGGTCGGCCGTTTTTGCAGGAACCAATCGGTTAAAGGCTACAGGAGAAATAAAGCAGGAAAGAATCGCGACCAAAATCAATCCATCATGCAGGGATTGCACGATCAGATTTTCCTCCAGCGCCAGCGCGGCTGCCGCAATAACAAGGCTGAGCGTTGATGTCAGCAGCATGCCAGCACCGATAGTTTCCCGCCAATTAAACCACTTCTTAAGTATGAGCAGCGGAATGACTTTGGATACATACAGCGCCGCCAACAGAAGCGGAATGAAAATATATACTTTTGGATCGCGAATTAGCGCCCATAGATCAAGTTTGACTCCTACCATTACAAAAAAGATAGGAATCAAAAAGCCGTAGCCGAACGCGTCCAACTGGCGAACGAACTGTTTGCGTGGTCCCAGCATGGAAACGATAACGCCTGCGAGGAAAGCGCCGATAATGTTTTCTGCTCCCATGTTTTCCGCAAGGGCTACGAAAAGAATAATCAGCAGAAACACGCCGCGTGTACCGATTTGTACAGTTCCGGTAGATAGCTGTTCAAAGCTGGACAATTTGCGGACTCGCCGGATAATCCGGTATAGCACGAAAGTGACCGCAAACAGCGCAAGCAAAAGCAGCGGTTTGGTAGAGTCTTGCGAGCGCAGAGATATAAACACCGCCAGTAAAATCATCGTCATGAAATCAGAAATAACAGCAATAAGCAGGATGACTTGCCCAAGAAGCGTTTCGGTTAATCGCCGTTCTTTTAATACCGGAACGACTACACCGAGCGAAATGGTCGAAATGATCAGCGTCATAAAAAAGGTCTGCTCAATAATGCCAAGACCATTTAGCACGAGTGAGACGAGATAAGAAGCACCGAATATGAGCAAAAACGCAAAAGACGCAATCGCGAACGGATTTCCGCCTTCTTTCTTTTTTTGCGAGAAGGTGTCAAAGTCGATTTCCAACCCGCTTAGAAACATCAGAAAGATGAGCCCAAGCAAAGAAAGAATCGAAAGCCAGTTGTCTTCCTGTACAATGTTAAATCCGCTCTTGCCGATAATCATACCGGCCAGAATTTCCGCCACGACAAACGGTATCATTGTCCAGCGTAGGCGTTGTAGCAAAATCGGCATTAGAAACGCGACGGAAATGACGATGAGCAGTGAAATCGGAGAATGCGCATTTTCGCCCATTATACCGCTCCTTTCTTGTATATGATGTGTACGCTGTATATGTATTGCGCGTCGCGCGGCACACAGGAAAGCTGTATATGATAAAGACAAACAAGCGGTAAGAATGTGTTGGTTCTTTTACCTTGTATTATGCTTAAAAATAATGTTCTACGCGCATAGCTGTAAAGACAAGTGTACGAATAACTTTTACCATTATGCCATATTATTGCTGAACCGAGTAGTGTTAATCAATCGGTTTCATTTTTTGTTTCACCCGTTCTCTTTTATTCATGGTAACGCATTGTTAGTATGTTTTTTCCGCATAAAAAAGGGGCATGAAATGACGAAAGCGTCAAAAATGTCAGGGAGAAAGGAAAAATAAGGGCGACCAGAGAAATACATATGTATGAATCGATCGCTGCCGGGTTTCGTATATACAGATAATGACACTTTATAGGAAGGATGGACATTATGCTAAATAAGTTTCTTGCGAGTTTTGGAATTGGAGCAGCGAAAGTTGATGCCCGCCTGGCTGATTCAAAGGTTCACCCCGGTGGCGAATTACGCGGAGAAGTGCATGTTAAGGGGGGCAATGTCGAACAAGCGATTTCACAGATTTATATGTATTTGTATACTGAATACTATAAAGAAACGAATGATACTAAGACGAAGCATAAAGAAGTGCTTGCCTCTTATCGTGTAGCGGACTCCTTGCTTATTAGGCCGGGGGAGGAGAAGATCCTTCCCTTCCAGTTGCGTGTTCCGTATCATGCTCCCATTTCTTTCGGCCGTCAGAATGTGTATTTGAGTACCGGGCTTGATATCGAAATGGCAGTTGATCCGAAAGATACGGATGTGGTGACAGTATTGCCGGACCCGCTGGCGGCTCAATTGCTGGCCGAGATGGAAGGCATGGGTTTCCGCCATTCATATGACAGCGGTATATGCGAATATAAGAAGCATATTCATAGGATGGTACCGTTCGTACAGGAATTCGAATTAAAGCCGACATCTATGTTCCGTAATGAGTTGGATGAGATTGAATTAATTTTTGACGTATACCCTGAAGGTATAGATGTGCTGATGCAGGTGGACAGACGCCCATCGAGTTTACGCGGCATTTTTGAAGAAATGCTGGATTTGGATGAGCAGTACGTGCGGTTTACGATTGACCGGCAGCGCGGCGTCATTCCGGGTGAATTGGAGAGGAGAATTCGTCAAGCGCTAGTTCGCCGATAACAGCGTGCGAAACGAAAAGTGAGGGAAAAGTGTGACAGCATGGAGAATGGACGGAAAATGGTTGGAATATGAGGTGGATGAGGCGTGTGCCGGCATGACGCTGGAATCTTTGTTAAGGAAGCGGCTTATGGTGTCGGGCCGTATGCTCCAGCGGTTGACAAGAAAGAACGGATTGTTCCTGAATAAAAAGCGACCGTTTTTGCAGAGAAAAGTAAAGGCGGGTGATCGAGTAAAGGTACTGATTGCAGACGAGGCGGAGACGTCGCTCGATCCGGTGCCGATGGACATTTCCGTTTTATACGAGGATGATGCGGTGCTTGTCGTGAACAAACCGGCCGGTATAGTTGTTCATCCGGTGCGGGAAGGGCAGAACGATACGCTTGCGCATGGTATTGCTTATTATTGGCAGGCGAAAGGCAAAGCGCGGGCGATCCGTCCCGTGCATCGGCTGGACAAGGACACAAGCGGGGCATTACTTGTCGCAGGTAATAGCTTTGTTCATAGCCTTTTGGATAAGCAACTTCGCGAACATAAGATCCGGAGAACATATCTTGCCTTAGTGTCCGGCTATCCGGGTGGACAAGGAGAGACAGGCACATTTTCGGAACCAATTGCGCGCGATCCGCATCACCCGATCCGGCGTAGAGCTGATGCCGGAGGTGATCCAGCAGTTACTCATTATCGGGTGCTGGAGAAGTTTGTCGCTTTTCCGGGCATTGCGGAACATGCGGTTTCCCTGGTGGAAGTGGAATTAGCGACGGGGCGCACCCATCAAATCCGCGTTCATTTCAGTCATCATGGTTTTCCGTTGCTTGGCGATACATTATACGGCGGTCCGCGGATCAAGGGCTTAGCAAGACAGGCGTTGCACGCGCATCGCATTGAGTTTTGTCATCCGGTAACGGGGGAAAGGCAAGGATATACGGCGCCATTGCCGGAAGATGTGGAGCGCTTGTTGAAGCGCTTCCGCCAAATGTAGGAGGTGTCTATATGGTGGGACGTTTACATGAAGAGAAAGTATTTAAAGATCCTGTTCACCGTTATGTACATGTACGGGATAAGTTAATCTGGGATTTGATAGGCGCGACTGAATTTCAGCGCCTGCGTCGGATTCGTCAGCTTGGCACTTCTTATGTAACGTTCCACGGCGCGGAACATAGCCGTTTTAATCATAGTCTCGGCGTATATGAAATTATGCGACGCATTTTGGAGCAGTTTGAGCAGCGGATTTCCTTTGCTTTTCTTGAAGAGGAACGCCTGCTTTGCCTAAGCGCAGCGCTGATGCACGATATCGGTCACGGCCCGTTCTCACATTCGTTTGAAAAAGTATTTCACACAGACCATGAAGAATGGACGCGGCGTATTTTGGTTGGGGATACGCAGGTGAATCGCATTTTGCGGAAAGTTTCCCCGGACTTTCCGCACAAAGTAGCGGCCATTATTGGAAAAACATATGAAAATCCATTAATTATAAGCCTGATTTCCAGCCAGATTGATGCTGACCGGATGGATTATTTACTGCGGGATACATACTACACAGGCACGAACTACGGATTTTTCGATATGGAACGTATTCTGCGTGTGCTGCGGCCGTATGAAAACAAAGTGGTCGTGAAACATACGGGAATGCACGCGGTTGAAGACTATATTGTAGCGCGTTATCAGATGTACTGGCAGGTATATTTTCACCGGGTGACGCGCAGCGCGGAGGTCGTTCTCCGCAAGATCTTTGAACGGGCCCGCGATCTGTATTGGAGAGGGTATAAGTTCCGGTGGGAGCCTGTACACTTTATTCCACTGTTCGAGCAAGATATTACATTAGAACAGTATTTGGACTTGGATGAACCGACGGTTATGTTTTATATGAGCGAATGGTGTAAGGAAAAGGATGATATTTTGCGTGATTTGTCGCAGCGGTTTATGAACCGCCGTCTCTTTAAGTATGCAGAATACGGCGAGCGGGTCGGAAGCGTGGAATGGAAACAGGAGATTGATGAGTTGTTTCGAGAGATTGGCATTGACCCGACATACTATCTCGGAGTGGATTCTCCCTCCGATTTACCGTATGATGTTTATCGAAGCGGTGAAGATGGAGACAAGATGCCGATCTATTTACTGATGCCGGACGGCGGCTTAGAAGAGCTTTCGAAATGCTCTGTCATTGTGGAGTCGATTTCCGGCAAGCGACGGTATGATCACAAGCTTTATTATCCGCTTGATTTTCTGGAGGATGGCACGCGTAAGCCGCATGTTGTTCGCGAGATCAAACGGCGGTTGCGTGTTCAGTAAATATAAGGAGGGTTGTATTATGGATATTTTTAAAGGCAAACAGGGCGGGTTCAATATCATTAGCAACAAAAACCAGGTACACGGTGGCTATGGCGCGGGCATGATTGATTTGAGTAACGTGTCTTCTATTATTGTGGATGAAGAATCTGCTGTGATTGACCTTGGTGCTTTACATGCCAAGAGTGCAGTGGAAAAGGGCGTGAAATTTTCCATCAACAAAGAAGACGTTCCGAACGGCAAACGATACTGGCTTGTGTGGGTTGCGGTGGACATTGGTGACAATGGTCCATACTATGCGGGCGTAACTGCCTGCGAAATGTTGATCGACAAAGAAGCGCGCCGCGGCTGGAAAATTCTTGCCGATCATGTAAATAAGATGGACTACGCGATGAAACGTCGCTACATCTTAGATGGTATGAATGAAAAAGAAAAGAAAAATCTGCGTGAATTGCTGATGACGCATAATGAAAATATGTGGAAGAATTCGCCGGATGAGCTAAAGGAAAAACTCGCGTAATTTACGATCGTTTTTAAGCTTGTTTTAAGAATGAACATGGTGTGAATTTTTTTATTGATTGGTTTAGTAAGGCTAGGTTTATTATATACATCTTTTACTAAGACGCACAAAGGGTGTCCCAAAAGTGAGGGACACCCTTCAGTTTGAGAGCGGGCACACTGCCCGCTCTTTGCTAATTCCAGAACTTCAGCTTATCCCAGAACGACTTTTCTTTCTTTGGTTCCTCGTATTTTTCCTGTTTAGGTGCTTCATAGTATTCTTTTGGCTCTGTGCCCGGAATAAAGTACATTAATTCCGGGTTTCTTGAATCTTTGCCTGCCAGCTTGCCGCTGGCAGTGTCGATATATGCTGGCACGACTCCAGGTGGGACGGGGAAGACAGCAGCCGGTTTCCCGGTAAGTGCTTGTTCCATGAAGTCGGCCCATATTGGAGCGGCCTGTCGCCCGTCAGCGAAATTATCAATGCGACGGTTATCATCATAGCCAACCCAGACACTGGCAGCCAGCTGTGGCGTAAATCCTCCCAGCCATGCGTCGTAGTCGGTTGTTCCGGTTTTCCCGGCTACTGGCCGGTGTAACAGCGGGCTGACCCGATGGGCCGTGCCGCCGGGCGCAAATATTTTTTCCAGCATATGTGTAAGGATAAACGCATTTTCCCGGCTAACGACTTGCTGAACCTGGGGGTGGGCTTCGACCAGTAGCTTGCCTTCCCGATCCAGAATTTTGACAATAGCGAGTGGCTCAATTTTTTGCCCCTGGTTGGCAATGGTTGCGAACATACGGGTCATCTCTAGGGGCGTAACCGGATAGCTGCCGAGCGCCAGCGAAGGAAGTGGCTTAAGCGGCGAGTCGATACCCAATCGTTTTGCCATTGTTACCATTTTATCCGGTCCAATTGCCAGATGGGTTTGAACGGCGTAAATGTTGTCCGAGCGGGCGATTGCCTCGCCCATCGTAATGTAATCATGGGCATACTGCTCACCGAAGTTTCTCGGAATATAGGTTTCGTCGTTGCCGAACGTAAATACGGTCGGCTCGCTTTTGATTTTTGTTAGCGGTGTAAAACCGTTTTCCAGCGCAGCCATATACAGCGCCGGTTTCATGGATGAACCAGGTTGGCGGCGGGCAAGCGCCCTGTTGAACTGGCTTTCCTTATAATCGCGACCTCCGACCATAGCCCGAATATAGCCGGTCTGTGGTTCAATGGCCACAAGTGCGGCCTGCAACGGGCGATCTTTTGGTAGATACTTGTGCACTGCCGATTCCGCTTTCTGTTGCATAACCGGGTCGAGCGTTGTATAGATTTTCAGTCCGCCGTGTTCGATAAGCTCTTCGTCAATCCCATATTTTTCTTTTGCCTGTTTTACAACATAATCGCGAAAATACGGTGCGATCGTTTGTCCTTTTATGCTTTCCGGCGAGGCCAGTTTCAGCGGTTCGGCTAATGCGGCGTCCGCTTGTTGTTGAGTGATGTAGCCTTCGCTTACCATTGCTTGCAGAACGATACGTTGCCTGCTCTTAGCCGCTTTCATGTCGCGGAACGGTGAGTAGAAACGCGGGCCTTTCGGTAATCCAGCCAGCATGCTTGCTTCCGCGAGCGTCAATTCGCTTGCGTTTTTGCCAAAGTATGTTTTTGCCGCCGCCTGAATACCATACGCAGCGTGGCCGTAATAAATTTGGTTCAGGTACATTTCCAGAAGCTGCGGTTTCGTATAATTCAGCTCTAATTGAATGGTCAAGATCGCCTCTTTAAATTTCCGTGTCCATGTCTTGTCAAGACTAAGATAGAGGTTACGAGCGAGCTGCATGGTGATCGTGCTGGCACCTTCGCGTTTATTCATATGGCGCAAATCTGTTAATGCGGCACCCGCAATTCGTTTAATATCGAAGCCGGGATGCTCGTAGAACTTCCGGTCTTCAATCGCAACGGAAGCCTGCTGCACGTATTTCGGAATTTGTGAAAGGGGCAGGAAAACGCGGTTTTCGCCTTTATAGAGCGTAGCGATGACCGAGTGATCCGTTCCGTAAATGGTTGTCGTTTCATTGATGGTTGTTTCGGGCAAAGGCTGGGAACGCAAATAAAGAATAAACAACGCGAATAAAGCCGCGAGAACGATGAGAGCGATAAAAAAGTATTTCGTTGTTTTTCCGACAATTTTTAGCCAGCGGATAAGCTGATCTTCCTGTTTAATTTCCACTGTGAAGACCTCCCTATGCCTTCTACTATCTTGCAGTATCAGTATAGGGAAATCTAGTAAAATCTATACGTTACGCAAAAAGACAGGAAAACGGAATGTTGGACGCAAAATTCTTAAGATAAAAATCCTATTGCCGCTGCTCTTCCTTGCCATTCATTATAGACTTGCAATAGGGATTTATATTTTCCTTCCTCGAAATACTGTTTGAATTCTTCTTTTTCTACCAGACTAAGAATTTCGAATTTATACATTTTCTTAAATCTTTCTTTATTCACTTTGTTCTCAAGGTATTTGGCGCAGGCTTCTTCATATGCGCTAATGCTATTTTCGATAAGTGATACCAAAATCTCATTTTGCTTTTCTTTTTGCTCTAAGCTTGCCTCGGTTTTGGATATCTCGTTTAGAAAATCTTCGATTGCTTTTTTGCTTGAGGATATATGTTGTCTGATTAATAGCTCTGTTTGTCCTTCAATTAAATTATATTGTTCTAAAGCAAAGCTATTTTGCTTAGACATTAAGTCATTATACTTTCCTACCAGTTCATTTTGTCGGACAACCAAATCATTTTGTAAGCTGATTACTTCATTTTGCTTGGAAGCCAAGTCATTTTGTCGGGCGATTATATCGTTTTGGCGAGTAGCGAATTCGCTTTGTTTGGCCTCTAGTTCGTTTTGACGAGAGACTAGTTCATTATGCTTTGTAGTTAAATCGCTTTGGCGTTCGGCTAAATCTTCTTGCTTGCTAAGCATATCACTTTGTTGAGAAGCTAATTCACTTTGCTTGTTGACAACTTCATTATACTTTTCAAGCAAAGATACTCCCCTTTTAAATGCACGGCTTGCTATAGAGATGGCAGTTCCGGCTGCGATTAAACTTACAATGGCTAATAGTAAAGCAACCATTGTATAATTTGATGTAGATGCAATCAAATTAGACACAATATCCTCTCCTTTTTATTCCTTAATCTCCATATTTTATGAACGTTTTTATTTTATTTAAAGTTGCGCTTAAAAGCAAAAATAATTGAGCTTCTATAAAATCAAGCAGGTTATCAATTTATATTGTTTTTTTTAACTATTCTATCAAAATGAATGGTATACTGGTAAAATAAAGAAAAAATATGGTCGTTTTTAATGTTGATTCGCCTGAAATAATGAAAAGGGATAGGGAATACTAAAAAAATGGATGCTTGATTTTTGAGATGAGTCCTATATAATTTACTTGTTTTAAAGTAAAGTATTGTCGTGAACACAGGTCGAGAAAATGAAGTTCTTTGCGTAACAAAGCGCAATGAAACGTGAAAGGAGATTAGGCGAAGATGGGTGGCTTATGGTTTACGGAAAAGCAAACGGAAAACTTTGGTATTACAATAAAAGTTAACAAAACTTTACATACAGAGCAAACTGAATTTCAAAAACTTGACATGGTGGAAACCCCCGAATTTGGCAACATGTTGTTTCTTGACGGCATGGTAATGACATCGCAAAAAGACGAATTCGTATACCATGAAATGATGGCGCATCCGGTTTTGAACACGCACCCGAATCCGGAAAACGTGCTTGTAGTCGGCGGCGGTGATGGGGGCGTTATCCGCGAAATCATGAAGCATGAGAAAGTAAAGAAAGCGACACTTGTTGAAATTGATGGCAAAGTGATTGAGTATTCCAAAAAATACCTGCCTGAAATCGCGGGCGAACTTGATAATCCGCGCGTTGAAGTGAAAGTGGACGATGGCTTCATGCATATTGTTAAAAGCAAAAACATGTATGATGTCATTATGGTTGATTCCACGGAGCCAGTAGGGCCCGCTGTTCCGTTGTTCGAGCGCGGTTTCTATCAAGGTATTTACGAGGCGTTGAAAGAAGATGGCATGTTTGTCGCGCAGACAGACAACCCGTGGTTCAAGGCGGATTTAATTCGTAAAGTAAACAAAGATATTAAAGAAATTTTCCCGATTACGAAAGCGTACCATGCGAATATTCCAACGTACCCGAGCGGCATATGGATTTTCCAGATCGGTTCCAAAAAATATGATCCGGAAGCGGTGGATATAAACAGTATTCCGGAACGTGAAACGAAATACTATACACCTCGCCTCCACCATGCGGCATTTGTGCTGCCGAAGTTTGTGGAAGATCTAGTGAAGTAAGGGGGGGATTCTTGTGCATTTCTTTAACCCGTCTTACAGTGGACATGCGTTTTTTGAAGCCCAGAGTACATATGAAGATGCTAGGGCGGTTATCTATGGTATGCCGATGGACTGGACGACCAGTTTCCGTCCAGGTTCCCGTTTCGGTCCGACCCGCATCCGCGAAGTGTCGATTAATTTGGAGGATTACAGTCCATATGCGGATCGTGAACTTGGCGAAGTAGCGTATTTTGACGCCGGCGATATTCCGCTTCCGTTCGGCAGCGCACAGCGCAGCCTTCAGGTGATTGAAGAATATGTACGCAAGGTTGTAGCGGATGGCAAGTTTCCGATCGGCCTTGGCGGTGAACATCTTGTAAGCCTTGCACCGATTAAAGTGATGGCTGAGAAGTACCCTGACCTTGTCCTTATCCACATTGATGCGCACACAGACTTGCGTGAAGAAATGGAAGGGGAGGCGCTATCTCACTCGGCGGTTATTCGCCGCGCGCTCGACTATGTAAAACCGGAAAACGTATACCAGTTCGGAATTCGTTCCGGTTTGAAAGAAGAGTTTGAGTTTGCCAAAAAGCATCTGCATCTGTATAAGTTCAAAGTGATTGAACCGCTGAAAGAATGCCTCGAAGAGTTGAAAGACCGTCCAGTGTACGTAACATACGACATTGATGCGATTGACCCGGCCTACGCTCCAGGAACGGGTACAGCCGAGCCAGGCGGTATCACGGCTGCGGAGGCGATTGAATCGATTTATTTGTTGTCGCAACTGAATGTGGTCGGCTTTGACCTTGTAGAAGTCGCGCCGGTGCTTGACCAGTCCGAAAGAACGCAGATTTTGGCTTCCAAAATGATTCGCGAAGTGATTTTGACAATGGTGAAGTAAGAAATTTAAACATAAATAAAAAAGATGCGGTCAAATTGCTGGCCGCATCTTTTTAGGTATAGGAAAGCATAATGTTGCTAATGTCGCTTTACTTTCTCTCCATGATTAGCGGCGGAAAAAGGACGAACAGACAATGCTCGCGCATTTTTCTTATGATAAAATATAAAAAATAGATATGATAAGAATCAGTATTTTCGATAATTTGTCGATTGACTTGGGCATTATTCTTACAGATAGGTCAGGAATTTTTCTCATTTGTTTTGTTCGATGAAACGTCGTAGAATAAGGTGATAAGTAACGATGGATATCAGGTGATACATGTGGCCCCTGTACAGGAGATCAAAATTGAACTTACGAGCGCTTTTTCTATGAACATGTCGCCGCCCGATATGTCTCAATTCGTCTATTCAGGTCAATTGTATTTTGTGAATGGGGCCTGGTACATAAAATATGTTGAGCAGGAAGAAGATGGGCAGACGTATACTACGCTTAAAGTGAAAGAAGACGAAATCATGGTCATTCGCAACGGGCTGGTTACCATGCGTCATTCTTACCGCCCCGGAATAAGAACGAGCGGTTCGTATGCCGGCCCTGGGGGTATGATGTGGATGGATACAGCAACGAAAGAAATGCAAGTATGTTATGACGAAGAAGGGGATTTATCCGCTGTTGTCTGGACATATGATTTGTATTTAAATGAGCAAAAAGTCGGGCGTTATAGGATAAGCTGTCGCCTTATGCGTATATGATAAATTGTGAACTGTTCGCCAATAAATTGGCTGAGTTTCTCGTCATCGGATGGTCTGCCGTCCTGCCCTCCTCGAAGGCTCATTCCAAGCCTCATAATCGTGTTCCTAAAAAGAGTGATTATGTTATCAACTTGCAAAATTGTGTTTAAGCAATAAGTTACACGTATATCTAAGGAGGATTATTGTGAGTATAGTTGAGCAAACGAAAAATAAAATCATTGATCAGATTAAGCAAGCGGTTGTTGCAGCCGGCATTGCAGAAGCGGAGAAAATTCCAGATTTTGTTTTGGAATTGCCGAAAGACAAGCAGCACGGCGACTACGCGACCAATGTGGCGATGCAACTGACGCGCATTGCGCGGAGAAACCCGCGCCAGATTGCGGAAGAAATCGTAGCGCAGTTCGATAAACAGGCGGCCAGCATTTCCAGAATTGAAATTGCGGGGCCAGGCTTTATTAATTTCTTTATGGATAATAGCTATTTGACCGGCGTGATTGGCCAGATTATTGAAGCAGGAGACAATTATGGCCGCACGAATGCCGGTAAAGGCAAGAAAGTGCAGGTCGAGTTTGTGAGCGCGAATCCGACCGGCAGCCTGCATCTGGGACACGCCCGTGGCGCGGCGTTTGGCGATGCGCTATGCAATGTGCTTGAGATGGCGGGTTACAATGTGTCGCGCGAATATTACATTAATGATGCTGGCAACCAGATTGCTAATTTAGCGCGTTCGCTTGAGGCGCGTTACTTCCAAGCGCTTGGCATGGATGCGGAAATGCCGGAAGACGGCTATTACGGTCAGGATATTATTGAATTTGGGAAAGAGCTTGCGGAAAAGGACGGCGACAAATATGCCAGAATGTCCCCGGAAGAGCGCTTTGCGTTTTTCCGCAACTGGGGCCGCGACAAAGAATTGGAAAAGATTAAAAAAGACCTTGCTGATTTTCGTGTGAAATTCGATGAATGGTTCAGTGAGACTTCACTGTATGAGAGCGGTGCAGTCGAAAAGATCGTGGAGATGCTTCGTGAAAAGGGATACGTATACGAAAAAGACGGGGCGGTCTGGTTGCGTTCAACTGCGTTTGGTGATGACAAAGATCGCGTGCTTATTAAGCAGGACGGCACGTACACATATTTGACGCCGGACATTGCATACCACGAAAATAAGTTCCAGCGCGGTTTTGATCAGCTGATTAATATTTGGGGTGCTGACCACCACGGTTATATTCCACGGATGAAAGCAGCCATGCAGTGCTTGGGTTACGATCCGGAGCGGCTTGTCGTATTGATCAACCAAATGGTAAGTCTCTATCAGGGCGGCGAAAAAGTAAAGATGTCTAAGCGTACTGGTAAAGCAGTCACAATGCGCGACTTGATGGAAGAAGTAGGAACGGACGCGACCCGGTATTTCTTTACGATGCGTAGCCAGGATGCTCACCTCGATTTTGATATGGATTTGGCCGTATCAAAATCGAACGAAAACCCAGTATTCTATGTACAGTATGCTCACGCTCGCATTTGCAGCATTTTCCGCCAGGCGGATGAGCAGGGAATTACGCTCGATACGACAAAAGCTGACTTTAACCGCATGACCGGCGAGAAAGAGATTGATTTGCTGAAGCATTTGGGCGAATTTCCGGAAGAAGTGGCCGGAGCCGCAGAAATGCTTGCACCGCATCGTGTTGTGCGCTATGCGCATGATTTGGCGTCTCTGTTGCACAGTTTCTACAACGCGGAACGCGTGATTACAGACGATGAAGGACTAACGCACGCGCGTCTCGCGCTGATGAAAGCAGTAAAAATTACGCTCGTCAATGCCCTGCGCTTAATCGGTGTCTCCGCACCGGAAAGAATGTAAGTTATTCCAGAAAAACAGGTAGAAACATTTGTCTGCATTTCTTCTACAAAGAGGTAACGCTTTTACCGCAAAATGATGTAACAAATGGAAGGAGTGAGGACTTTATCGTTCTACCTGTTTTTATTTTGGTATAGGAAAGCATATGTCACAAGCGTTGATTAACTAATCATTTCCTTTCGATATACGCTGGATTATTTCTTTGTTCTATGCATAAAAATTCAAAAATACTTATTCTCACTTCAGCCGGCAAAAGGTTTCGTTTCCACAAACGAGTAAAGTGTAAAAAGGAAGCTGCTCTAGTCCGCAGGATTATTTCCAATAAAAGCAAGGTTATGACCTATTTTTAGGGGTAGAAGTAGCATCTATTGATTTTGGGGCCATCTCCTTAGTAAAACGCTAATTTACCACGCTAGTCCTCGTTAGTAGCTTCTGTCGGCCTTAACGTGGTAAATCTGCGTTTTGCTGGTGCTATTTCTTTTTCACGCATGGCCCCAAAATGGACGAATGCTACCTCTACCCCTTTTACACGTATCTCGGTTGCGCTTTATGCAAATGTATCAAGTCACATACTAAACATTTGAAAGCAGAACAGGAATTTTTGTTTAGGTACTCCAACACCGTGTAAACACAATATATTGACCTCTTACTACTTCATGGCAATCATTCCTTTCTTGTTTATGCGTCTGCATCCCGACTGCATTTATCAACGCATTTTCCCTCCCAATAAAAAAGCCGCATCCAAAGGGAAGCGGCTATTTGATTTATTCGGTTGTCCTTAGTTTATCATGCTGTAATCTAGACAAGTAAAAAGTGTCGGAAGTGTCGGTTTTTAACACTCGTCGCGAGAAAGTTTTTTTGACTACAATAAATACATGAGTAAAAGTTGTAGTACCTATTTATCAAGGTGAACATTCGAATCAAAATATAATACTAATACTCATTGGTTATACTATGTAAATCGGAAATTCTAGAAATAAAGGAATCCTTCTTATCTTTAGAAAATAATATATGAACGTATAAACCATCCATATCCCTAACTAGTATATAATCGAGCTTTTTTAATAATATAATTGTTTCTGATAAACAAGATTGATTCGTGGGATAGAACTTTGCTAAATCAAAGGATACTTCTTCTTTTGGTGAGTATAACCAAATATCGTACTCATATTCTCCTTTCCAAGTATATTGAAGAAATTCCCAGAGTCTTTCTTTAGGAATCCTATATTGAAGAGTATGAATATGACCATAAGGTTCAATAGAATTTACGTGGTTCAGCAAGTCAAAATGAGATAAATCCTCACGTATTGTAACCATATCCTTATCTAGGCAAGAAATTACAAAAATATAGCTGTTTTCATTAAAAATCCTTTCCATAATAGTTACTAGTTTATTTATAGTTTTTTCATCCGATACTAGGTTACCTTGCTTATACCCAAAATCAATAGTAAGTACTTGTTGATCCTGAAAATTTGTAAAGTGACTAGGATAGTAAAAAATGGGTTGGTGTTCATTATTCATAATTTTTGATATGCCTCCTCTCCATGTAAACCGAAAATAGAATCATAGCACTTATACTATGATTCTACCATTTTTCCTATATTATTGATTTAAAAAGGCCATCCTGGAAAGGAAGGAATAGAAACTTTACCAAGATCGTTATGCGTGCTCATATTCGGTGCAATATGATAATGGAACCAGATTGATTTACCATCTGTTGGGTGATTCAAATATTTTGCATCCAAACGGAAAATTTGTTTTCCCTTATACGCAAGAGCAAAGACTGTATAATTATCTTCTGATTTATTTCTGTATGAACCAATAAAATCTAAACTATCATATTTTTTAATCAGT
The DNA here is from genome assembly GCF_900099925.1 of Aneurinibacillus thermoaerophilus. Classification (GTDB taxonomy): domain Bacteria; phylum Bacillota; class Bacilli; order Aneurinibacillales; family Aneurinibacillaceae; genus Aneurinibacillus; species Aneurinibacillus thermoaerophilus. The sequence continues at coordinate 49,879 of NZ_FNDE01000024.1, forward strand.
CCATCTCTCTTTAGCCCTCTAGAGAAGTTGGACACTAAGGGTGTATTTTGATTACACTTATAGTGACAGAGGGGGAAGACATCAATGACAAGAAGAAAGTATTCGATTGATTTCAAAAAACAAGTGGTGAAAGAAGCGAAAGAGACCGGTAATTTAGCAGCCGTTGCCCGCCGTTATGAGTTATCTGCTAACATGGTGGGGCGCTGGAAGCGAGAGTTCGAGAGCGGAAAACATGGAGAAATTGATTTCTCTATGGTTCCGGTCCTTGATGCCGAAGAAGTTGTGAAAGAAAACGAACAACTTAAACGGTTACTTG
>NZ_FNDE01000009.1 GCF_900099925.1 Aneurinibacillus thermoaerophilus
GCCACTACTAAGGGAATCGCATTTGCTTTCTCTTCCTCAGGGTACTTAGATGTTTCAGTTCCCCTGGTGTGCCTCTCGCTGCCCTATGGATTCAGGCAGGAGTCCTTCCCCATTACGGGAAGTGGGTTTCCCCATTCGGACATCTCCGGATCAACGCTTGCTTACAGCTCCCCGAAGCGTTTCGTCGTTTGCCACGTCCTTCATCGGCTCCTGGCGCCAAGGCATCCACCGTGCGCCCTTCGTAGCTTAACCACATTGAAGGGTTTCTTTTATGGAATCCTTGTTTTGCGCGTGTTTCTTCTGTATCCAGTTTTCAAGGTACAACTCTATTTTTGTCGCTCAATTTAGTGTCGACATATAAAAATATATCACTTTGTAAAAACATGTGCAAGCACTTTTTAGAAGAATTTTATACCTTTTTTTCTAAACTCTTTATTCCCTCAAGCTAAAATTTTTTTGTTGGTTCATACCACAATAAATATATGAAAGGCCCGCGAAAACAATGTTCATTCATTCTTTATTTCGTTGTAAAAATATGACTACTTTATGTATCAAAAAACAAAGAATGGCACGCCAAAACTTTTATTGCTTCCTCACATATAAGGAAGCCCCGGCTTTCGCCGAAGCTTCCTTTAGAATTGTTACCGCTGATTTTGATTTTGAGCGGCTTTGGCCTGAGATTGCTGATTCGCTTGGCGAATAGCTTGTGCATCTGTTTCGCTTGCAAATTCAGTGTCGGAAGCATCCATTTGAGAAGCTTGATTTTGCTTGCGTACTTGGTCAACGTTAGTGCCGGCTTTTGAACGTTTAGCCATGATTCTCACCTCCGCTATTTAAGATGCGCCTTTTGCAAGAAATTAAGCATCCTTATTCTTCCACAGTTCAATTAAACGTTCCTTTTTGTATCTAGCGTATTGTTTAATCATGTATTCCCTTTTCATTGCCGTGCTTTTATCCAAAAACGTTTCCACATATACTAGTTCCACCGGCGTTCGCCCGCGTGTGTAGCGAGCTCCTTTACCTGCATTATGTTTTTTTACTCTTTCTTCTACATCTGCTGTGTATCCGGTATATAAAGATTGATCGGAACAACGCAATATATAAACATAGTACATAATTCTGACAAACCCTTTCTGTTTTCTCTGTCCCATCATACAATAAATCATATAAAATGGTTAAAAAAGAAAGGGGAGATGCACCATGCTCAATCAGGCAACCGTTGAGCGGGTACTGCAAGCCGCTTTATCCCATGGTGGAGACTTTGCCGAGGTGTTTGTCGAAAACAGGATCGAGCAAAATATTTCCATGGTAAAAGGCGAAGTAGAAAAAGCGCGCTCCGGTCAAGATTTCGGAATCGGTATCCGTATTTTTCATGAAAATGATTACCTTTATACGTATACCAACAATGAAGACGAAGACCATCTCATCGAAATCGCCCGTCTTCTCTCCCAAACAGCAAAAAAAAGCGAACATAAAAACAGAACGATTACATTCACCAAGCAACTGATTGTTCCCCGTCATATTGCACAAATCGACCCGCGTGTCATTTCCATCCGGCAAAAAAGGGACGTGTTAGCAGAGTTAAACCACCATGCTATGGCTTATCATACAGCCATTACCCAAGTGCGAACGAGATACTTTGACGAAACTCAAAAAGTACTAGTCGCCAACTCTGAAGGGGTCTGGGCGGAAGATACGCGGGTACGGACGCGCGTATTCGTGGAAGCGATTGCGACTGAAGGCAACCAAAAGCAGCGCGGCTATGCTGCGCCCGGAGCGCAAAAGGGATTTGAATTTTATAATGAGCTTGATTTGCGTGCCCTCGCCGAGTCGGCCGCCGATATTGCAGTGCGTATGCTGGAAGCGAAACCGTGTCCAGGCGGAAAGATGCCGGTTGTAATCGACAACGGTTTCGGAGGAGTCATTTTCCATGAAGCGTGCGGGCACGGTATGGAAGCGACTGCTGTCGCCAAGGGCAAAGGCCCATACGCAGGCAAAATCGGACAACAAGTGGTCAGCCGAAAAATTTCGGCGGTAGACGACGGAACCATCGGCAACGAATGGGGATCGCTTCACATCGATGACGAAGGGACGCCCACCAGGCGCAATGTGCTAATTGAAAACGGTGTACTCAAAGGATATCTCATCGATAAATTGAATGCGCGTCGCATGAAAATGGAGCCAACCGGATCGGCCCGCCGCCAATCTTACCGTTTCGCTCCGACTTCCCGCATGACCAATACCTACATTCTACCTGGCAAAGACAAGCTCGAAGATATGATTACCAATACCGAATATGGCTTATACGCCAAAACGATGGGGGGCGGCAGTGTCAATACCACCACAGGCGATTTTAATTTCGCCGTATTGGAAGGTTATATGATTGAAAAGGGCAAACTCACCTATCCAGTTAAAGGCGCCACGCTAATCGGCAATGGACGGCAAACAATGTACGACGTGGACATGGTCGGGGACAACTTCCTGCCGGGTCAGGGCATGTGCGGTTCCATTAGCGGATCGATTCCGGTTAACGTTGGGCAGCCGGCCTTACGCGTATCACAATTGACGGTTGGGGGGAGCAGCCAATGATTGAACAATTGTTCGAACTTGCAAAGAAAAAGAAAATCACTGAGCTTGAAGTGCTGATCAATCACTCGACCAGCTTCAGCATTCAAGCATACGAAGGAAAAATCGAATCGTATAAGAAAACGAGTACAGCGGGCCTTGGCGTCCGTGGTACGTATCAAGGCGGTACCGGCTATGCTTACACCGAGCGGCTTCACCTGCGAGAATTCGATACGGTACTTGATATGGTGAAAGATAACGCCTCCCTAATGAAAGAAAAAGAACCGCTTCTCGCGGAAAAGCAGAAAGGAAGCTGGCAGGACAGCCAGCCGGACATATCAGAGGAAGAAAAAATAAACCTAGCGCTGATGCTGGAAGCGGAGGCGAGAGCCGCCAAAGAGGTTTCTGACGTCAGCTACGCGCTCGTCAGTTCAGGGGAGGGGATACGCCAAGTCGCCAATACATACGGTCTGAACAAAACATACCGTTCTAACTACACTATGGCGTATCTTTCCGTCATCGTAAAAAGAGATGATGAGGTGGAAACGGACAGCGCTTATTATCTGGGCGACTTAAACAAATTGGATCGGGCAAAGCTAATTCAAGAAGCCGTTAGCAAAGCACGGCGCAAGTTGGGCGGAAAGCCCATACCGGTCGGGCATTATCCAGTCGTGCTGGATCGTCGAGTCGTCTGCTCCCTGCTGGGGGTCTACAGCGGGGTATTCTCGGCGCGCAATGTTATGCAAGGGACTTCCCGCCTAGAAGGTCAACTTGGGGCGAAACTGTTTGGCTCGCTGGATTTACTGGATGACCCTCATTCCGGGCATGAAAAGGTGATGTTCGACGATGAAGGCGTAGATACTGCGAAAATGTATCTCGTGCGCGATGGCGTAGTAGAGAGCTATTTGCATAGTCTGCAAACGGCTAACGAAATGGGGCAGGCGCCGACCGGTCATGGCATCCGCAGCTATAAAGGCCCGGTGCAAATCACGCCGCACCGGATGCAAATACCGAACGGAGAAACAGCTCTCTCCACCCTGTTCGCAGAGATGGGCAACGGGGTCTACATTACCGATGTGCAAGGACTTCATTCTGGCACCAATACTGTTTCTGGCGATTTTTCGCTCGCCGCACAAGGTTTTCGCATTGAAAACGGGAAAATCGCCGCACCCATCAAAGAGATTACTATCGCTCATAATTTCTTTGACCTGTTCGCGCACATCGAAAAAAAAGCAAACGATTTCGATTTTGCAATGCCAAATGGTCATAGTCAGTATGGTGCTCCTTCCATTCTTTTTTCCAATATCGCCGTTTCAAGCTGACGCACATAAGAAAATCCGTATGCTATATTCTCAGCTTCCGCACACATATAATACCGGTGTCAAACGCAAGCGCGAACAGCAGTCTTAATAGCCTTTATAGAACCATGTCGCACAAACGAAAAGATAAAGTGAGCAAAAAACAATCCCCCTCTTGTCCCATACGGGTCAAGAGGGGGTGTTTTCATCCTGCTCAGGCGCTGATGCACCTGAAGATTCCGTCGGCTGTGTCGCAGGTGCAGGACTTATTTTCGTATTTTTCAACTTCCACCCAAAATCCGTTTTTTCTACAGTAATGGCCATGAGAAAATCCTGACTTACCTGAGGATGAGACGAACCAAACGAAACGCCACTAAAACGCGTAATTAACGCTTCTACTACAGCCTGCTTGTCCTGCTTTTGTTTCAATGTAAGCTTCTTTACTTTATCTGTCGGAAATATAATCGGATTTTTACTGTTCCATGCATCCTGCAATCTTCGCGTTTCTACGTCGATGTATTGCTGGGTAGCGTGTGGAGCAAGCGCATGCTGGAACTGGGTAATAACCAGTTGTTTTTCCTTCTCCCCGTTTGGAGCATTAATAAAGGAAATACTTGCTTCATACGCGCCCTTAAACGCCGCGCGCGCCTGTTGTTCCATTAGATATGCCAGCTGTGGAAGTGTTTGTTCGTCCACTTCAGCGCTCTTCAAAAATTCTATTTTTTGTTCAAGATTTGTTTTTGCTTCCGCCAACTGCTTGGTTTGCTGCCGACTTTCGCTCAGCTGCTTTTTCACGTTCTCCAATTCCGCCTTCAACGCCTGGTTTTCGTGTTCAATTACCTTTGTATTACAGCCGGTCAGTACGCTCAACGACGCGAATAACGCAAACGCGCCAAATTTTAATTTTTTTCCCATATTACGTCGAACTCCTTTGTTCGCGGAATCTTTCTTGCTGCTTGGCAGCACGAATCACCCGCCGAGCCGAATCAGCTCTTCTTTATGTACATACAATTCATAGTATAACATTCTCTATTGTAACAGGAAGGTAAAGAATTTGGGAACAAAAAAAAAGAGAATCAGAAGACTCTCTTTTTCGCCGGCTTATTTTTGCGCAAAATATTTTTTGTAAATCTCGTCGTACGTACCGTCCGGAACCATAATGATCTGCTTCCCTTTTAGTATAATCATTAATGACAATTAATCATTATACGAATGAGACATAAAAAAGGCACTTAAATATTTTGCCTATCACCTTTATTTTTTTATATTAGCGAAAAAAGACGCGGCGTTCTTTTTCGTTTACGAGCACGGCTTCTTTGACGTTTTTACCATCGAAATCTACATGGAGCCGCCCGCTTCCAATATTATAAAAAATATATTTTCCTTTATAGATTTCATATGGCTGCGGTTCCGGATTGCGGTGTCCGATAATCATATCAGCTCCGGCATCAAGCAAATCTCTAGCTAATTCCTTCTGATACCGTTCCAGCGTACTCTGCCCTTCCCTCCCCCAATACATCGTGAGAATTAACACATCCACCTGGCGTTTCGCCCGCCGGATATCATCAAAAATATGGGACCCGTATGCGTCGGCTACTCCGATTTGCTTGCCTTCCGCTTTCCACTCCACTGCAGGAACGACACGGGAATATACCATGACTCCGTATCTTGTTCCATCCTTCTCGATAATATGGGGCCGAAATACTTCATCTGCCATCCCATATCCCATCACTTTCACGTTATGTTTTAAAAGCTGCGAGGCTTCTTGCGCAATACGTTCCCGACTCTGGCCTTGAAGAATATCAACATTCGCCACATCAATAGCGGTCGGCGCCTTCCGTGCGGCTTCCTTCAGCCATTCCGGAATTCCCTGCCCAACGCGAAACTGGTAAACAGGAAACAGTTGAAAATCGGCAGAAACAGGCAGAGGCTTGTCTTTCCCATGATATGGCCTGTCCCCGTATACAACCAGGCGAAATCCGGAAGTATTTACTGCCTTTTTTTTCTCTTTGTCATTTCCCTGTGGAATAGAAGGCTTCGCTACCTGCGCCGCCAGCCAGTCGCTTACTTTTTGCTCGCCTCCTGCTTGCCGCTGTTGCGCTATCTGCTCGCCAAAACTTCCAGCATCTTTCGCAGAATACGTCCCTTGCAGAAAGAAATAACCTTTATATCCTCCATATCCAATCGTGACCAAAAGCCCTGCCCATATGACTGCCTTTACGCTTTTCCGCTTCCAGCCATCCGGACTACCTAAATTATGGTATGACATGAGCGTACCGGCATCCATTCCGTAAAACGCAAGCAACACCTCCGCCTCTTCAACGGTAATCGGTTGAATCCCTTGTTCGATCCGCTTCAGTCGCTGCTGGGCAATTCCCGTTTTTCTCGCCACTTCTTCCAAGGTGATGCTATGATCGAGCCTATATTCTCTTAATTTTTGTGCAAACGCATAAAACTGTGAATTCATTCTCCTCCCCGCTTTCAATGAGAAAAACTCGCAGGCGTTGCCGCTCGCCTTCTTCCTCCGAAAAGCCATATGGCAGCTTTATGTCCCTTCGGTCGGATTTGCTTCACACTTCACCATTCAAACAAGCTGTGTCAGATTGCAAACAAAGTACAAAAGATATAAAGTTTACACGCTAAGAAAAGCGTGAAGAGTAAACGGTGCATGAAATACTTCACAGTCACTCTTTTTACCTTCAAGGAAAGCGAAAAGTTTTGCGTGTAGCCTGCTAGATATTCGTTGGTGTTTTACAGAAGGTGATGGTGACATGAACACAACTCCATCAACATATTCCAGCAAGTTGTCCGTTTTCCCGCGCATCGCATAAAATTCTTCTATACTTACAAATCTTTCTTGCGCCATGCTCATTTTCTACACCATCCCTCCCTGCTTTTTTAGACGAACTTTATATTACGATTATAATACATCTTTACCTTTCTCTATTGTACGTTATAACAAGAAAGTTTAGCTTTGCGTATCATCCGGCTTGTCGTAGAACCAGTCGCCCTCTTTGGGGTTGGAGATAATGCATACAAACGAAACAAACTCCCTCTGCTACTATGGCAACAAGGGAGTTTGTCTGCAAGCTGAAGCCCGGATCATATCCGGGCTTACTCATTTCTGCCACTATCCACGCATTTTTGTAGCACGCAAGCGGGCGCATACTTTTTTTAATCGTTCATGGTGCCTTAACACACGCTGCCTCGCGTCCTCAGCTTCCGGCATACTCGGGCGAAGCAAAGGAATGGCCCAGTAATCTACTAATACGTCAAATACTTGATCAAAATATTCAACGGGGCCATAGGATGCTTCGCGGGCAATAACGCTCATTCTTTCTCCATAATCCGGCATAACAGCGCCAGGCATCGTAAAGTTAATCATTACGCCAGCTATATAGTAAATATAATTCTCGTCAACTTCCAAATGCGCTTTAACTGCATCGCGGTAAAAAGCATAATGCAAAACTTCATCTTTTGCCAAACGGCGCAAGAGCGTAGAAAGCACCGGATCTTGCTCTTTTGCGACGCGCGCCACATTATTGTAGAACACCATGGTAGCCAATTCTTGCAAAGTCGTATACGCCAGCGTTTCCAATGGTGTCATGAAATTCCCTACCCAGCCGTGTTCAACCGTTTGCTTGCGTAACTGATGAAGCTTCCGCGGGTCGCCGTTACGGGTCAGCAACAGATACGTCTCCAGTAGGCTGGAATGCTGATCCTCTTCCGCTGTCCACGTATGGATAAAATCATGCATCACTGAAAATGAACCCTTAAACGTCTCGCACAAATAACTGGTAAACCAGGGCAAATTTACTTCTGTCAGAAGCGCTGTTTCTACGGCGATGCGAAGCGCTTCGCTCAAGTTGCCTTGCCCCGGCTCATACGGCACACTTTTGAAATCCTGTCCCCTATCCCATGGCAAAAATTCATGGTAACTCCAATCGATTTTTCGAGATCGTTCCAAATGCGTTGTGTATAATTCCCGAAATCTTTTTTCCAAACGATGGTCTAAATGGCTGTTTAATAACAAAACAAAACCTCTTTTCTCCTCACGGCTGTTCTTTTCCTACATGCTTTGCAGTTAGTCTTTCATTATCGGTATTATACCACGCGAAAAAGAAATGTCAGCCTTTTCGGGAATTTTTTATGGTTTCGTCTTGTTTTATACAAGGATACGTCCGCATTCATCACATGTAACTAATGGCTTTCCTTTATGCCATGCTTCCATTTTTGCAACGGAAAGCGGGAGGAAACAGCCCATGCAGGAACGGCGTCTAACTTCGACTACAGGATTTTCTACATTTTCTTTTACCTTATAGTAAAGCTCAAGTGCTTTTAGACTAAGCGAAGCCTCAAGTCCAGCCGCTTTGTCTTCCCATTCCCGCTTGCTCTCATGCAGGGAAAACTCCTTTTCAAAGCGCTCTTCCATAAACCGTTCCGTATCTTTATTCACCAGCCACAACTCCTGTTGGGCAAGCGCAAGCGCGATTTTTCCATCAATATCATCATCGGCCGGTTCACCGATTTGTTTGATTTTTGCCTCGACCTCCCGTCGTTTGGCTTCTAATTCTGCTTCCCGTTCTTTTAGCTGATCAAGCGCTTGTTGCACCGCTTTTATTTTTTCTTTCGCCTGATGCCATTCCAGCAATTTTCTCGCTTCCACCATTCTTTTCTCTCTCCTGATTCAACATCTTCTCAGATTGTTGACAAATCTACCACTTCTTCCCGATACTTCTTCCTCGGCTTGGTTGATTTTCTGCAAAGAAGTGATAGCTATCCGCACGCACAACATCTGGGTATAAGGTCTGTCTACAATCTGTTCTTTCCTCTATATCATAGAAAAGTAAACGGATCAGTATTGACTTTAGATACAATGATTTCTGTTTCTAAATGCTCTTCCTTTAACCGTTTATCCAGCACATTTTTAACGCCTTGCTTCATGATTTTTTCAACGTTATGGCCAGGGTCAACAATCGCAAGGCCCCCCGCCATGGCATCATGCGCTGTATGATAGTAAATATCGCCAGTAACAAGCACATCGGCTCCCTTAAATATCGCTTTAGGGACGAAACTGTTGCCATCTCCGCCGAGCACGGCTACTTTCTGAACTTTTCGCTCCAAATCGCCGACCACACGCAATCCTTTAACTTCGAAAGCTTCTTTGACCTGCAAAGCAAACGTACGCAACGGTACAGGCTCTTTCAGTTTGCCGATACGACCGATGCCAAAGGTCGCTCCTGTCTGTTCCACCGGATAAATGTCATAAGCAACTTCTTCATATGGATGGGCTTTTATCATCGCTTTCAATACGCGCGACTGCGCCTCTTCCGGCATAATCGTCTCCAGGCGCACTTCTTCGACCTGTTCCAGCTTCCCCTGTTCCCCGATATACGGATTGGTACCTGCACGTGGCATAAATGTGCCAGTTCCCCGTACACCGAACGTACAATGGCTGTACTGCCCGATCCAACCCGCGCCTGTCTGCGACATCGCGTCGCGCACAATATCGATGTGCGACAGCGGCACATAAACCACGATTTTTTTAAGTTTTTGTTCATGCCATTTTTCCAGAATCTCGACTTCTTCCAAACCGAGCGCTTCGGCCATTAAATCATTGATGCCACCTTCCGCCACATCCAGATTAGTATGAGCGACATACACCGCGATATCGTGCTTAATTAGTTTCTCATATAGACGCCCTGCCGGAAGGTCGGTACGCAAATTCTTTAGCGGACGGAAAATCACCGCATGGTGCGCAATAATTAAATCCACCCCTTCCGCAATGGCCTCATCCACCACCTCCTCAAGCACGTCAAGCGCAATCATCACTTTTTTTACATTTTTCTGCAATGTCCCGACTTGAAGGCCAATTTTGTCGCCTTCCATTGCAAGATGTTTGGGCGCGAATTCCTCGAAATACTGAATTATTCTCTGTCCATTTGCATACATGCGATCATCTCCTCCATCCATGCCAGTTTTTTTTGTACCTCTCGCTTTTTGTGCTCCGCTTCCGGGCTTTTGGCATATTGCAGCTGGTGTTGCACCGCCTTCAGCTTCTCCTGCTCCTGCACAAGCTTCTTACGAAGTACCGGAGATTTTTCCTCCCATAAATACGGTCCAATTTCAAGTAAGTCTTCAAGTTTTTTATCTCTGTTACGGTATGGCAAAATAGGATCACCTGGCACAGCCTCAAGAATTTCATAAATAATGCCGTCTTCTTCAAGAATCTTCTCCCGGCTAAGCTGAAAGCCATGCTCAAGAAGCCAGCGCCTAACGATAGGCGCCGCCACATTTGGTTGCAGCAACAGCTGGGATACACCGGAGAGCTTCTCCGCTCCTGCTTCCAAAATGGAAGCAATAAGGCTTCCTCCCATGCCGGCGATGCATATGGTATCTACTTCTCCGAGCGCCACAACGGCCAGACCATCGCCCAATCGAACGTCAATTTTGTCCGTAAGCCCGGCGGCTTGCACCTGGCGCACGGCCGCCTGCCAAGGCCCATAGTTTACTTCACCAGCGATGCAGCGCAGTGCAATTCTTTTTTGAACTAAATATGTAGGGAGATAGGCATGATCAGAGCCGATATCCGCCACTATACTTCCTTTTTTCACCATATCTCCGATTGTTTGCAGTCGTTTTGAAATTTCAATCATCTATTTCGCTCCTCACTCATACCTTCCCTACTAGATTAACATTCTCGGTTAAAATTTAACAACAGAACAATAGCCGCTTAACCTTATGCTGATACGCTATGATTAGGAATCTTTGTCTTAAATCGAATCCGTGTCATTTATCTGTCGCCCGTCTTTAGCATGATATCAAGGAAAGGCGTGATTATTTTGAATACGCTGCCTGCTCTCCAAGTAAAGCTGGCTGATTGTGAGGACGAACTGAAAAAGGCGTTGCGTTTACGCTATGAAGTGTTCGCAGAAAAGGAAGCGAATCCGGCGCTGTATAACGAAAGCCGAATGGAAAGCGACATCTTCGACGAGCATTGCGACCATCTTATCGTAAAAGATACAAATACGAATCAGGTGGTTGGGACGTACCGTTTGCTCCCAGGCGAACGCGCTGTCATGCATAAAGGGTTTTATTCAGAAACAGAATTCGATCTATCCGGATTCACTGTCCCTAAATCCCAAATACTTGAAGTGGGACGAAGCTGCGTTGCTCCCGAGTATCGAGATGGAAAAACGATTCAACTCCTGTGGGAAGGCATCGCTGGCTACATCATGGATGGTTTATTCTCACATCTTATCGGCTGTGCCAGCATTCCCGTCCAGAACATACATGAACTAAACCGGATGTACACGTTTCTTTGCGCTAAAAAGATGATAACGGACCGATTCAAAGTACAACCGCTAATGTCACACCGGGTTACAGGATTGCGTACGGTGGATATAACCGGGCAGGAAAAAAACATTCTGCGTACGCTCCCGCCCTTGATTAAAGGATACCAACGATTAGGGGCGGAAATCGCCGGGGCCCCCGCATTCGACCCGATATTTCAGACCACCGATTTTTTCATTGTGCTGGAAACGTCACGCATCGCGCAAAAATACAAGCGGCACTTTATAAAAACTCCATAGGAAAGGGGCGTAACATCTTGTACGAATGGCTTGCAAAAATCACGACATCGCCGTCTCGCTTGCGCCTTTTACGCTGTGCAGGAACCAAACTTCCGGGATGGCTTGCCTGGCTGCTCTGCGCATTTTGCGCTTTTCTGCTTTATATATGCTCCACGAACCTGCGCGGCCGTATAAAACAAAATATCAGCGAAATTCTGCCACAGCGGAAAAAATATTCTTTATCCTTTCTTAGCTATCGTTATTTCTTTCATTTATTCCGCTTTTTGTTTGAAATAATTATCGATGTGCAACAAACTCCTTCTCGCCAAAAAGTAACGGTAAAAACGGAGGGACTCTATCATCTTGAACAGGCGTTGCGGCTCGGACGCGGCGTAGTGCTGCTCACTCCGCATACAGGCAACTTTTTCGCTTACTATATGTATCTTTCAAAAAAATATCCCTGTTTAACGGTAGCTACCGCAAGCAGCCCGGAACTGTTCCCTCTTTATGAGACATTTAGGCAGATGGGTTGCCGTGGGTTGGATTACGATACGACTCCGCCGCGCGAATTGTGGCGCACTCTTCGTCAACATCTGAAAAAGAACGGGGTCGTTATGCTGCTAGGCGATTTCTTCCGTCCCAACTTTCCACCCGCATACCTGTTCGGAAAACCGACGCGCTGTCCTGCGGGCAGCGTGACGCTGGCCTTGGAAAGCCGGGTGCCTATCATTCCTTTTTACGGATGTTGTACCGGTGGATTCTCCCACCGTATGGTCTTTCTGCCGCCGCTGTTTCTTTATGAACAGTACGCCCCGCAAGAGCGCGAAAAAGCAATGGAAGCTCTGACCCGAACGCTTGAATTTCTTATCCTGCAGGCACCTTCCCAATGGTTATACTGGTTCAACGCGGATGAACGCTGGATTCGTAGGCCTGAAGAAAAACAAGAGGCTGTCAATTGATGCTGGCAGCCTCTTGTCCATTTCAGTTTGTTTTCAATCCAAATGCTTGAATCGCGTTTTCCCGCAGGCGAAACTTCTGTATTTTTCCAGAAGCGGTCATCGGATATTCATCTACAAATTGCACATAATGGGGAATTTTGTAGCGGGCAATTTTACCGTTGCAGAATTCTTTTACTTCTTCTACCGTCATCGTCTCGCCCTCTTTTACTTTAATGCATGCAAGGATTTGCTCGCCGTACAGTTCATCTGGCACGCCGACAACCTGAACATCAAAGATTTTCGGATGCTGGTATAGAAATTCCTCGATTTCGCGCGGATATACATTTTCACCGCCACGAATAATCATATCTTTCAGTCGGCCGGTAATTTTGTAATAACCATTTTTATCAACAGTAGCCAGATCCCCCGTATGCAGCCAGCCTTCGCTGTCAATCGCTTTTGCCGTCTGCTCCGGCATCTTATAGTAGCCTTTCATCACATGCACGCCGCGCGTGCACAGCTCTCCTTGTACGCCTGGCGGCACTTCTTCGCCTGTGGCCGGGTCGATAATTTTCACTTCCACGTGCGGCAATACGCGCCCAACGGTGGTGACACGCTGTTCAATAGTGTCATCCGGACGTGTCTGTGTAATAACCGGTGAGGATTCCGTCTGTCCGTATGCAATGGTAATTTCACTGATGCCCATTACTCCCACCACTTTTTTCATCACTTCAATCGGACACGGGGAGCCGGCCATAATACCCGTGCGCAACGAACGCAAATCAAACTTACTAAATTCCGGGTGGTTTAGCTCAGCAATAAACATCGTCGGTACGCCGTAAAGGGCCGTGCACTTCTCATCCTGTACCACCTGTAGCACCTTCAGGGGATCAAACGAAATGAGCGGCACCATGGTTGCGCCTGTGGCCATGCAAGCTAACGTTCCCATCACGCAACCAAAGCAATGAAAGAACGGAACCGGAATGCAAATCCTATCTTTCTCCGTAATGTTCTGGCAGGCGGCGACATTAATAGCATTGTTGACAATGTTTTTGTGCGAAAGCATCACGCCTTTCGGGAAGCCAGTCGTCCCGGATGTATACTGCATGTTAATCACGTCATCTGCGTCCAAGCTGCCCTGTATACGCGCAAGTTCTTCGTCTGATACTTCCGCTGCGCGCTCGAGCAAGTCCGCCCATGTAAACATGCCAGGCTTGCGTTCGTCTCCGATAAAAATCACATTTTTTAAGCAGGGAAGGCGCTTTGATTTTAGCTGTCCAGGTTCGCATTCTTTCAGCTCCGGGCAAATTTCGTACATCATATCGGTATAGCTAACCCCCCGGAAAGAGTCAATGAGCAATAATGTTGTGGAGTCAGACTGGCGCAGCAAATATTCAAGCTCTTGTACCCGGTAGCTTGTGTTAACCGTAACGAAAACGGCTCCCATTTTCGCGGAAGCGAACTGAGTAATCACCCACTCCGGCACATTGGTCGCCCAAATGGCGATATGTTCACCCGGCTTAATGCCCAGCGCGATTAACCCTTTCGCTACCTGATTACAAAGCGCCTGAAACTCGGAAAATGTGTACCTCAGCCCCAATTCGGGATAGACAACCGCTTCTTTATCTGGGAACCTGGCAGTCGTCTGATCCATCAATTCCCCAATGGTGATTGTTACCGGCTCGCTCACTTTCATTCCTCCTTCATTTCCCTGGTTTAATTATCTGCAGCCAATTTCGCGAGAGATAACCATGCGCAACACTTCAGAAGTCCCTTCTCCGATTTCAAGTAATTTAGCATCGCGGAAGAAGCGTTCAACCTTATACTCTCTCATATAGCCGTTTCCGCCGTGGATTTGAATCGCCTGGTCACATACCCGCATGCACATCTCCGAGGCGAACAGCTTCGCCATAGCGGCCTCTTTCGTGAATTTACGCCCTTGATCCTTAAGCCATGCTGCTTTGTATACCATGTTGCGCGCTAGCTCAATATTCATCGCCATATCAGCTAACTTAAACTGAATCGCCTGAAACTTGGACAGTGTCTGTCCGAATTGCACCCGCTCTTTGGCGTAGGCAAGCGCTTTTTCGTACGCTCCCTGCGCAATGCCGACCGCCATCGCGCCAATGCCAATGCGCCCGCCATCCAGCACAGCAAGAAACTGTTTGAAACCGTTTCCTTCCACACCGAGAATATTTTCGTGCGGAACGCGTACATCTTCTAAAAACAGTTGGGTTGTATTGGACGCGTGTAAGCCCATCTTTTCGTAATCCGCCACAACAGAAAAGCCTTTGGCGTCCGTAGGCACAATAAAGGCAGTAATGCCGCTTGTGCCTTTGCTTTTATCGGTAACAGCAGTGAGCGCAAGTGCTTTGGCATAACTAGCATTGGTAATGTAGCATTTAGAGCCGTTAAGCACCCACTCATCGCCATCTCTGACGGCTATGGTCCGTGTTCCGCCCGCATCAGAGCCTGCTTGCGGCTCAGTAAGGCCGAACGCGCCCAAGTATTCACCTCGTGCAAGCGGCGTTAAATATTTTTGCTTTTGTTCGTGGGTACCAAACATATTAATCGGCGCGCCGCCAAGCGAAATATGGGCTGAGTAAGTAATGCCTGTGGAGGCGCATACGCGACTCAATTCTTCTACGACGATGGCGAAACTAATGGTATCGGCGCCCGCTCCGCCGTACTCTTCTGGAAACGGAAGCCCCATCAAATCCAACTTCGCCATTTTTTTGAACACTTCAAGTGGAAATTCTCCCGTTTTATCTCTTTCATCTGCGCCAGATTCCACCTCTCCTTCCGCAAAGTCGCGGATTACATTTTTAATCATCCGTTGTTCCTCAGTGAGGTTAAATTCCATGCTCTCCCCAACCTTTCATCAACTATGATTGAGCGCTAGCTCATAATTGTGAACCTAAAAATAAAAACGTTTACATTTCTAATTTATCTTATTTTTCATAATTATAATTATATTTTTTTATTCTACATTTTACTAAGGTTTCCTGCTAACGTTTTCAATTATTTAAGAAAATCGTTAAAAAAAAGCCGGTTTTAGAAAACCGGACAAATACGTGGTTAGTGAAGAGAATACCGATCGCCAAACCAAGGCCACCAGAAATTTTTAAGCGAGAGGAGAAGGAAAGAGGCAATAAATATTTTGAGGTAAAAGAAAGAAAGCAACAAATCTTTGTCAGTCGACGCAATAAACAAAGTGGCGATCTCAGCGCCAAAAAGAGCAAGGATTCCATTAAAAAAAAGGACGGCCGATGTGCGCTGTTGACGGCGTTTCCAGAGCAATCCAAAAGTAAGAAGCAGCATCGCAACCGGAATCCAAAATGCTTCCATTCGCCACCAGGTGAATTGATCGTATACTTCGCAATACGTTATCCATCCGTAAATTCCCTGAAATCCGAGCAACGCGCAAAAAGAAAAGTAACGCTTGCCTGCTGTAATACCGACGATATACCAAATCAGGCAAGAAGCTGCTACATATGAAATAATCTCCATCGCTCCGTATCCATAAAATCCCAGTACATATACCCCACCGAGCGCGAGCAAAACGGAAGCCAATCCGAGAAATACATGACTCGAGACCTTCTGCCGCTTAACAAATCCCAAAATATAAAAAAACAGTGTCAAAAATCCAATCAGCGCCATTTGCATTGTCAAAGTAAAATCGGTAAAATGAAAAGCAAGATAGAATAACACAATAATGAACAAAGCGATGCCTGCCCATTTTGCCTCCGGTTTTGGAACGGAGAATATCGGAAGCGCTTCGAAAGTTACAGTAGTCTCGTTGCGTGTATGTTTAGCGGCGGCCTCGCCTTCCGTATACAGATTAAGCAAAAAATCGCAATACTGGCGAGGCAAAAGATTGTTTGTGCGCCAATACTCAATTTCGGACGTAATTATTTTCTTTTTCTGCTCATTCATCGAACTTCACCTCTCATGCTAATCTGTATCTGCGAGAAGAAAAAAGAAAAAGCCTACGCAGTTCATGCGGCGCAGGCTATCTGCAATCAATAGCGCAAAGGATTATTCTAAGAAGTCTTTCAAACGTTTGCTACGGCTTGGATGACGAAGCTTGCGCAGCGCTTTCGCTTCAATTTGGCGAATCCTTTCTCTTGTCACGCCGAAAACTTTGCCTACTTCTTCGAGTGTGCGAGTTCTGCCGTCGTCTAGTCCGAAGCGTAAACGAAGCACATTTTCTTCCCGTTCGGTCAGCGTGTCAAGCACGTCTTCTAATTGCTCTTTCAGCAATTCGTAAGCGGCAGCATCGGACGGCGCCAGAGCATCTTGATCCTCAATAAAGTCGCCTAGGTGGGAATCATCTTCTTCTCCAATCGGGGTTTCCAGCGAAACAGGTTCCTGTGCGATTTTCATGATTTCCCGAACTTTCTCTGGCGTAAGATCCATCTTTTCGGCGATTTCCTCAGGGGTAGGCTCACGTCCCAGTTCCTGTAATAGCTGGCGAGAAACACGAATTAATTTATTAATGGTTTCCACCATGTGAACCGGAATACGAATAGTACGCGCTTGATCCGCAATCGCTCGTGTAATGGCTTGTCGGATCCACCATGTGGCGTACGTACTAAACTTATAACCTTTCTGGTAATCAAATTTTTCAACCGCTTTAATAAGACCCATATTTCCTTCTTGGATCAGGTCAAGGAACAGCATGCCTCTTCCCACGTAGCGCTTGGCAATGCTGACAACAAGACGCAGGTTAGCTTCTGCAAGACGGCGTTTCGCTTCTTCGTCACCTTGTTCAATCCGCTTCGCCAGTTCAATTTCTTCTTCCGCTGACAAAAGCGGCACTCGGCCAATTTCTTTTAGATACATACGAACAGGATCATTAATTTTTACCCCTGGCGGTACAGATAAATCGTCGAAATTGTAGTCTTCGTGATCTTCACTGTCATCCTGCGGTATAATATCATCGTGATCATCATCTTCTGATTCGTTAATTACTTCAATCCCTTGATCATTGAGGTATTCAAAGAATTCGTCGATCTGATCCGAATCCTGATCAAAGGTGGCCAAGCGTTCCATAATTTCTTTGTAGGTGAGTACTCCCCTTTTTTTTCCTTGTTCAACAAGTTGCTCTTTCACTTGCTCAAGATTCTGTTCCATTTCTGGTTTGCTCTCTGTTTTCTTGGCCATGGTGTTCCCTCCTTCCGGCGCTCTTATCTTTCTTTACTTATTTTAAAGCTCGTTTCAACGGGATGAGTTCCAGACTGATTCGGACTGCTTCCGCTGTGTTTCCCATACGTTCGTATTTCAGCTTTTCCTTTTCCAGCTTTTCTATTTGCATACGCTTTGAGTTTTTTATCACATGCTCCATATAATCTTCCAATATGCGTGGAGACATCAGGTGCGCCTGCACATCTATAGTGGCAAGCTCAGCGGCCTTCTCCACCAGCCGTTTCTCGTCCTGCAGATACGAAATGAACCGGGCCACATCTGGCTCATATCCTTCCGCATAATAGCGATAGAGATGAGCCGCGAGCGCAGCGTGGTCTTCAATGGCAAAGTCAGCGCCGACTTTCGCCTGTACCTGCTCCGCAATTTCCGCACTATGCATCATCAGTACAAGCAAATATTGCTCCGATTTAATGTAGGCGGGCAGCATCGGTTTTTCGGCAACATATCTACTACTATCTATACTATTATTCCATCCATCTTTGAGATTATCCCTGTTTCCTGCCTTTTTTTGCTGTTTAAAAATCTTTCTTTGCTCCTGTTTTATCGCATCGAGCGAAAGGTGAAATTCATCGGCCAATTGACGCAAGTAATGATCCCTTTCCACCGCGCTCGGCAAACGGGATATTTCTTCAAGCGCTTCATGAATGAATTTCATCCGCTCCGTCTCATCGTTCAATGCGTAACGCGAACGGATAACCTGCAAACGGTATGAAGGTAACGAAAAAGCATTTAGCAAAATTTCCTGCTTAAATTTCTCTCCGCCGTGTTGCCGAATATAATCGTCCGGATCCATACCTTTCGGCATCTGCGCCACTTTTACGGTGCAACCCGCGGCAACGAGCAAATCCGCCCCTTTAAACGCCGCTTCAATTCCAGCCTGATCCGAATCATAGCAGAGAATCACACTTTCCGCATTGCGACGAATCAGCCGCGCCTGCTGTTCGGTAAGCGAAGTGCCAAGCGAAGCGATCCCGTTATGCACTCCGGCTTGCCAGGCAGAAATTACATCGACGTATCCTTCAAACAATATGGCTTCCTGTTGCCTGCGAATATGCGCCCGGGCACGATGCAGATTGAAAAGCAATTGGCTTTTGTTGAAAAGAGGAGTCTCTGGACTGTTTAAATACTTGGGCTGTTCATCCCCCAGCGTACGGGCACCAAACGCAACCACCCGTCCCTGAGAATCATGAATCGGGAACATGACCCGTCCCCGGAACCGATCGAATGGTCGGCTGTTTTTGTCTTTTCGGCTCAATAATCCCGCTTCTTCCATCAGAGACAGTGAAAAGCCGCGCTTCTCAAGAAAGTGAGTGATAAAATCCCAGCTTTCCAGGCTGTATCCGAGCCCAAACTCCTCAATTGTAGCAAGTTGCATCTGTCTGTTCAAGAGATAGTTTCGTGCTCGGCTCCCGTGATCCGTATTTAGCAAAAGGTGATGATATAATTTCGCCACAAGGTCGTGAGCGGCCAGCATGCTTTCTTTCCTTTTGCGGGCTTTCTCATTCTCGGATGTGCCTTCTTCTCTCGGTATATCGATCCCTACGCGCTGGGCCAGATTGTGCACCGCTTCCGGAAATTCGAGACCCTCTATTTTCATAATGAAAGAAAACACATTGCCGGACTCACCGCATCCGTAGCAACGAAAAATCTGTTTGTCAGGATGTACAGCGAATGAAGGACTTTTCTCAGAATGAAACGGGCAAAGCCCAAAGTAGTTGCGCCCGGTCTTCTTTAGATGAACATATTGCCCAACAACATCCATAATGTCATTCTGCGCACGCACCTGCTCGATGACATCTTCAGGAATTCTTCCTGCCATGCTCCTCACCTGTACTTCCTATCTTGGCCTTCTTGGTTACTAAAAAGGCAACGGAATAATAATATTCGTCAAAACCTCTTAAATTCCTTCTTCGTTGCACAAAAGTTTTCGTAGATTTTGTCGAAAACACTCGACTTCGTTAGTAGTCAACGGACGCAGCCCTTTCAGCCTTTTCCCGGCTTTAGCCGTTTGCCGCGAAATGTGACGGTTCATAAGCAGAAAAGAGATATTATCTCCAGTATACCCTTTTCCTCTTGTTCCCAACGCTAGACATCCTTTTCCCAAGGCAAGGCAGGCCAACCCATAGTCATCGGTAATAATCAGATCGCCTGCTTTCACACCATTGATAATATACATATCAACGGATTGATAACTGGCATCCACGAAAATCACGCGGGCCAGCGGATGTGACAACGACAAATAGTGGTTATACGAAGAGACAAAAATGACCGTGATTTGCTTCTGCTCAGCCTCTTGAAGAATGACATCTTTCACCGGACAGGCATCAGCATCAACCCATATTTCAGGCTTTATTTTATTCATATCCGTAGTATTCTACATGAATGTTTTTTTTCCTGCACAAAAAATATAGTTTGTCAATTTCGAAAGTTGTCGAAAGTAAAGAAAATGAAGAGAAAGCATATGTTGCTTTGTCATCGTAAAGCAACATATACTTTCTTATGCGACAAAAAAACGCAGCATGAAGGCTGCGCTTTCGCTTTTATTTTTTTATTCCGTTGCGCCGAATGATTTCCATGATAATATTGGCTGTTTCTTCAACGGCTTTGTTCGAGACATCGATGACGGGACAACCAACTCTCTCTATAATTTTGCTTGAATATTCAAGCTCCTGCTTAATACGCTCCATGCTTGCATAGTTGGCTTCCGGCGTAAGACCAAGCGATTTTAGACGCTCGGTACGAATCATATTTAGCTGATCCGCATTAATCGTCAAACCGATGCACCGTTCACTTGGAACAAGAAATAATTCTTCCGGTGGTTCGACTTCCGGCACGAGCGGAACGTTGGCGACTTTCAATCTCTTGTTGGCTAAATACATCGACAACGGTGTTTTGGATGTGCGGGATACGCCAATAAGAATAACATCAGCCCGCAGAATACCGCGCGGGTCACGACCATCATCGTATTTCACAGCAAACTCAATCGCCTCAACTTTGCGGAAATAATCTTCATCAAGCTGGCGAACAAGTCCGGGCTTATTGTTCGGCTCTTTGTTCAAATACATCTGTAGCGCGTCTACCATTGGGCTCATAATATCGACGGCTACCACATTTTCTTCGGCCGCCTTCCGCTTAATGTGTGCTTTGAGCGTGGGAATAACAAGTGTATAAGCGATAATTGCCTTTGATTCAGCAGCAGCCCGGATAATTTCATTCAATGTCCCTTCATCTTCTATGTAAGGAAACTTACGAATTTGCACAGACTGCCCCGCGAATTGGGTGGCTGCAGCCCTTACTACAAATTCGGCCGTTTCACCGACGGAATCGGAAACAACATAAACGGTTGCATCATGTAGAAATGTAGGAAACATGGTTCCTCCTTTGCTATACGTTTATTTCATTGCCCAGCTCCACAAATCCCCGAGTAATCGTTGTTTTCGTCACACGGCCCACCACTTCATACGCATTTTTTCCCGCGTCTTTTGCCGGTCGCACAACCGGAAGGGAGTCAATCTGATAATCAATTAATTTTTTGGCCGCGTCCAACAGGCTATCTTCTGGCGTACAGATAATGATATTAGGCATCCGCGTCATAATAATGCTAACCGGCATATCTTCAAGGTTCTGCTTGCCCAGCGCAGCCCTAAGCAAATCCTTGCGGGAGACAACTCCCGCCAGATGTCCCTTGCCGTTTACAACAAACAAGGTCCCCACATCTTCAAGAAACAAGGTGCATATCGCGTCATATACAGAGCTAGATTCTTTAATAATAATAGGCGGGGCTTTATAGTCTTTCACAATTTTACGACTGACTTCTTCTTTAATCAACTGATTGCTGTCTTTTCCGGTATAAAAATATCCGACTCTTGGCCGTGCATCCAAAAATCCGGCCATGGTCAAAATCGCCAAATCGGGACGCAACGTAGCACGCGTAAGCGACAAACGTTCAGCGATTTGTTCACCTGTAATCGGCCCTTCATTTTTAACAATTTCAATAATATGTTCCTGACGTTTCGTGAGTTCTATGACCGCTCACCTCCTATTTCGGAGATCAATCATGACATACTAATCGTACACTTCTCTACATATAGTATATACTATATAATCCTAAACACGTCCTGCAAGTAATTTTTCGTTAAGAACAAAAAAGGCGCAGAGCGCGCGGCGCTTTTTCACATAATGAAAAACCGAGACGTCTTCTGCACCTTTCTTTCTTGTTTGATTTTTACGCAAAAACAATCTTGCTAAAGTCGGCAAACGCAAAGACGAACGTCGCGATAGAAGCTAAAAGCGCCAGACGATTCGTTTTTATTTTTTCATCTTCTACCATAACCATAACATGGTCAAAGAATGCGTCGATAACAGCTTTTAATTCTCCTATGCGGCTTAAGACCTTGTCAAACTTACGCGCGTCAAGCAGTGCTTCCGCTTCATGCTTGATGGTCTGGAACGCCGTCCATAGTTCACGTTCTTCGCGCGTTTCAAATAGATCCGGATTTACTTCTTTCGTCTCCGCTTTCTGTGCAAGGTTGTTCACCCGGTTAAACGATTCAACGATGCCTTTGAATTCTTCTTCATCGACCTGTGCCATCAGTGCTTCCGCCCGTTCTACCACATCAGTCACACGGGTCGAGTCGGCGCTGAGCACCGCGTCGATCACATCATAACGTACGTGCTGTTCTTGCAGCAAGTTTTTCAGACGCAGCGCAAAAAATTCACGCAAATCCTGCTTAATCTCTTCTTTATCGCGCTTTAACAACGATTTTCCATCAAGAATCGACAGCGCTATATCAAACAGTTCCTCAAGCGAAATGTGAAGCTCTTTGTCAAGCAGAATTTGCACAATACCGGCAGCCTGGCGGCGCAAAGCGTACGGATCCTGCGAACCAGTCGGCACGATTCCAATAGCGAAGCAGCCGACAATCGTATCGAGCTTGTCGGCGATACTCAACACAGCTCCTTCGTTCGTGGTCGGCAAACTGTCTCCGGCAAAACGCGGAAGATAGTGTTCAAAAATCGCACGGGCTACGATCGCGTCCTCACCAGCGAGACGAGCATAGCGCTCCCCCATAATTCCCTGTAGTTCCGGAAATTCGTATACCATTTGCGTGACAAGATCAAACTTGCTGATAGCCGCTGCGCGCGCCAGTTTTTCCTTTTCTACAGCAGATAGTTCCACTTTGGTGGCGATTTCGTCTGAAGCTTCCTGAATGCGGCGAATTTTATCACCAATGGTGCCTAGTTCTTCGTGGAATACAACACTTTCTAGGCGTACCACCGCATCTTCAATTTTCAGCTTTTGGTCTTCCTGATAAAAGAAACGGGCATCAGATAAACGGGCGCGCAGCACTTTTTCGTTGCCGCGAGCTACTGTCTCAAGCGCGCGTTCATCTCCATTGCGAACAGTTACAAAGTGCGGCAAAAGCTCACCTTTATCATTTTGTACCGGGAAATACCGCTGATGCTCGCGCATCGATGTCACAAGCACTTCCTGTGGAATTTCCAAGAACTCTTTCTCAAAGCTTCCCGACAAAACGGTCGGATATTCCACAAGATGGATAACCTCGTCCAGCAGCCCCTCGTCAATCGGCACGTTCCAGCCTTTTTCGGATTCCAGTGCTTTAATTTGCGAAAGAATGCGTTGCTTCCTTTCTTCGGGATCGGCTAGCACATATTGCTCGGCGAGGGCGCTCGCGTAATCTTCCGGCTTTTCAAGCTTTACGGCTTGGCCCAAGAAGCGGTGACCCTGCGTTTCATTGCTTGAGCGAATGCCGGCAATAACCATCGGAATGACGTCGGAACCGAACATCGCGACAATCCAGCGAATCGGGCGGACAAAACGCAGGTCATATGCACCCCAGCGCATATTTTTCGGGAAAGAAAGGCCGGTAATGATTTCAGCAAGCTGAGGCAAAAGTTCCGCCGTCGGCTGTCCCGCTTGGTGTCTGCGGGCGAATACATATTCGGCGCCACCCACCTCTTTTACATACAGATCGTTCGGAGTTAAACCTTTGCCGCGGGCAAAACCGAGCGCAGCTTTTGTCCATTCGCCATTTTCGTCCATCGCGATTTTTTTCGCTGGCCCGCGCAACTCCTCATTGATGTCCTCCTGCTGTTCGCTCACGTCTTTAATCATCACCGCGAAGCGGCGCGGAGTTTCAAAGCTCTTCACTTCGCCGTAGGAAATACGGTTATGATTCAACCATTTTTCCACTTTTTCTTTCAATTGTTCGCACGCGCCGGCAACAAAGCGGGCCGGCATTTCTTCTGTACCAATCTCAAGCAATAGCGTCCTGCTCATTCGCTTAAACCTCCTTCTTCAACATCGGGAACCCGAGCTCTTCCCGCACATGATAATACGTCTGCGCCACTTCGCGGGCCAGATTGCGCACCCGGGCGATATAACCCGTGCGCTCCGTTACACTAATGGCCCCGCGCGCGTCGAGCAAGTTGAATGTATGCGAACATTTCAGCACATAGTCATACGCCGGAAACACCAGCTTTTGCTCCATGCAGCGCTTCGCTTCCGCCTCGTATGTGCTGAATAGATCAAATAACATTTTTGCATCCGATACTTCGAACGTATATTTGGAATGTTCATATTCGGCTTGTTTAAATACGTCACCGTATGTGTAGCCGTTTACCCACTCCAAATCAAACACGTTTTCCTTGTCCTGAATGTAGGAAGCGAGACGTTCAAGACCGTATGTAATCTCGACCGCCACCGGGTTACAATCAATGCCGCCTACTTGCTGAAAATACGTAAATTGTGTGATTTCCATGCCATCAAGCCATACTTCCCAGCCAAGCCCCCAGGCGCCCAGCGTTGGGGCTTCCCAGTTATCCTCCACAAAACGGATATCATGCTCCAAAGGATCAATGCCAAGCTCTTTTAGACTTTCCAGATACAATTCCTGAATATTATCTGGCGATGGCTTCATAATCACTTGAAATTGATGGTGCTGATACAGGCGGTTCGGGTTTTCGCCGTAACGTCCGTCCGCCGGACGACGGGAAGGCTCCACATATGCTACGTTCCACGGCTCCGGACCGATAGAACGCAGGAATGTCATTGGGCTCATCGTACCCGCGCCTTTTTCAACGTCATACGGTTGGACGATGATACAATTTTGCTTTGCCCAAAAGTTCTGCAATGACAAAATAATATCCTGGAAATTCATGATTCGTACCTCTTTTCTTCTATAAAAATTGATATCATGAAGATGGAAAAACAACGTATGGCACACACCTCGCGAGTGTTTCCTCGTTTACGAATAGAGCGAAAGGATATGTTACTTTATCACTATAAAGCAACATATGCTTTCTTATACCAAAATAAAAAGCTCCCGTCTCTATGCAGTATGAGAAATCATACAACATAGGGACGGGAGTCACTCCCGCGGTTCCACCCTATTTGATCGGCTGAATAAGAGAAAAGTTAGAATATATAAGCCGATCCACTCTTACATATAAACACGCTCAGAAGTGCCGTTCACCAGTGTTTGCCGCCGGGCTTACACCATCCCCGACTCGCTATGAGGCCCCCTGTCTGGTTACTCCTCTCCATCATTGCGCGACGTTTATAGCTATCAATTTTGTAGATAAATATAAACATTTTTGAGGTCATTGTCAACTCTCATTCTATATTCTGGTCTGCAAAGCCAAGCTGGTCTATTTGATCGAGAAAGCGACGCGATTTCAAATATAGCCCCGTGCAGTCTTCAAGAAATGCGTACAATATACGGCGCAACTGTCGCTTCGTTTCCAGTTTGACCCGGACGTTACCAAGCTGCGGCATGTTCATTTGCTGTAGCAGGCGCAAAATTTTTACCGTGCCAGGGCTGGCAACGATAAGCGAAGGGTCATCTTCTCGTTGACAGGACTGGCAAATAAAACCACCTTCCTGAATGCTGACGAAAAATGGGGCATCCTTCGTTCCGCAATTCATACAAGCATGAAATTGAGGCCGACACCCGGTCACGTAGAGCATTTTTATTTCGAACAGACGTGCGATGATTTCAGGATCTTTGCCTTCCTCCATCCACTTTAGGGCATACAGCATCATCTCGAATAAATATTGGTTTGGCTCTTTATCCTCGGTTAGACGATCCAGCAATTCCGCTAAGTATACCGCATACGCCGTTTTTACTAAATCTCCGCGGATGGCACGGAACGAATTCAACAGATCTCCCTGCTGAAGCGAACCCATGCCTGAGCCGATTTGATAAAGAAAATAGCCGTACGTAAAAAGCTGCGATACGGCTGTAAAGCGACTTTTCGATTTTTTTGCACCACGGGCCATCAGGCTAATCTTACCGGCCTCACGCGTATAAACAGTCAAAATTTTGTTCGCTTCCCCATAATCGGTGGTGCGGACAACGATTCCTTCCGCTTTTCCAATCATTCCTTCATTCCCCTCTGCTGGCGCTATTCTATACTTCCGTAAGAGAAGGCTGATCTACACCAGCGATGTTCTCAGGCTCTGTAAGCTCTTCCAGGAATAAAGCATCGTCATGCTCCGTATACAGCAAGTAGGCATCAATACTACCTGTCTGGGCAAAATAATGCCAATAAAAGTCTTTGAGCATTTGTATCCATCCTTTCGGAGAAGATAAGCAAAGCATGAGTGACGAAACTTTATTCTTATCATAACCCGGTGCCGCATGCGCTATCCGTTGGAACATTTACCAGAAAACCGATTACTCTTCATCATAAAACCCGAAGTTTCTGAACAGATTCTCCTGATTGCGCCAATCTTTTTTTACCTTAATCCACAAATTGAGATATACTTTTGTCCCAAGCAAACGCTCGATATCCTCACGTGCCCGCATGCCGATTTCTTTTAGCATGGAGCCTTTCTTACCAACCAAAATGCCTTTTTGCGAAGGTCTTTCCGTATAAATTGTAGCATAAATGTCGACAAGATTCTCATTATCCTCACGCGGTTTCATTTGTTCAATTACCACAGCGATGGAATGCGGCACTTCCTCACGGGTTAAATGCAGGATTTTTTCGCGAATAAGCTCCGCAACAACAAACCGCTCCGGGTGATCTGTAATTTGATCCGCCGGATAGTATTGCGGACCTTCCGGCAGCCGCTCAAGCAACTGTTCCATTAAGCGGTTTACATTGTTGCCAAGCAACGCGGAAACCGGCACGATTTCCACAAACTCATACTTCTCCTTGTATTGATCAATAAACGGAAGCAATTCGTCCGGGTGCACTTTGTCGATTTTATTGATAACCAAATATACAGGAGTTTTGACTTGTTTAAGCTTCTCGATAATATACTCGTCGCCCGGCCCGAATGTTTCCGACGCGTCGACGAGAAACAAAATCATATCCACTTCACGTAGCGCGTTTTCCACTGTACGGTTCATATAGTTGCCGAGCTTTGATTTCGGTTTGTGCACGCCCGGCGTATCGATGAAAATAATCTGCCCTTCTTCCGATGTGTAGACGGCGCGGATTTTATTCCTCGTCGTCTGGGGTTTATCTGACATAATCGCAACCTTTTGTCCAACGATGTAGTTCATCAGTGTTGATTTCCCGACATTCGGGCGACCAACAATAGCAACAAATCCTGACTTGTATCCTTTTTTATCCATTCAAATCCTCCTGGTTAAATGCTCCTGGCAGCAGTTCCGCTACCGTTACGACTTTTATCTCTCCTTTTATGTTACTCATAATTACTTCCATCTGCGGCGGGCACAATTCGAAAATCACCTGACGACATGCCCCACAGGGTGAACAGGGTCCTGGCGTATCCGCGACGACGGCCAGCCGCTCGAATTCATGGTCACCTTCCGCGTACGCGGCAAACAAAGCGGTTCTTTCCGCGCAATTGCACACTGAATAAGCAGCATTCTCAATATTACACCCGTGATACACCTTGCCGTCTTTTGTCAAAAGCGCGGCCCCAACTTTAAAATTGGAATACGGCGTATACGCTTTTTCACGCGCCTTGAGCGCTTCCTGTACAAGAGCTTGATTATCCATCATCGGTCATCCTCCTTTTTTTCCGGGCGAAAAATCTGGGCCACAAGCCACAGTACAAAGATATACATGCCTGCGACCGTGAGAAAAAACGCAGCGCTATCCCGATCCCTTATATGGATCATTCTCCTTTCCCCATTCTGTATAAACTGCCACAAAGGTTCAAAAAAAACATATACTCCTACAAGTATGGAAAGGATGGCGGCGAACAGCACGGCGCCCGCAGACGCATCCTTGGCGACTTTGGCCAAAGGGTGGCGCTTCTCGCCCACCACCAAATCGACGGTTTTTTCAATTGCAGTATTTACCGTCTCCAAAATTAGCACAAGAAAAACAGAAAAAAAGACCAGCAAAACATCCCCTTTCGGGACAGCCAAAAACCATCCCAAAAAGAGCACAAGCAACGCCATGACAACATGGATTTGCATGTTTCGCTGAGTCTTCACAGTATAGCATATTCCACGGGTAGCATGGCCCAAGCTTCGCTTTAATCGCTGCCATTCATTTCTCATCCGCATGCACCTAGTCGCGCGTGAGACGCACCCGATTCAAAATTTCTTCCTGCCGCCCGAACATTTCTTTTTCCTGCTCTTTTGTCTCGTGGTCATAGCCAAGCAAGTGCAAAAAGCCATGGACGGCAAGAAACCCCATTTCCCGTTCAAAAGAATGACCGTATTCTTCGGCTTGCTCCTTCGCTTTCGGTACAGAAATAATAATATCTCCAAGCATATTTGGCATCTCTTCCATGTCTTCGCCAAGGAAAATCTCCATCTCGTCTTCCCCTGTCTCGTTCATCGCAAACGAAAGTACGTCGGTCGGACGATCAATACCCCGGTATTCCCGGTTCAGCTCGTGGATGCGTTCATTGCCAACAAACGTGACGGTTACTTCCCCATCCACTTCTTCCACACGGGCTGCCTCTGTAAGCGCCCGGCTCACAAGATCAAGCACATTTTCCGGTACTTTCGGAACATATTCCTGGATAAATTCGATCTCTATACTCATGCTTGGTTCACCGCCGCCTGTTTATCGTCCGGATACTCAATCCGGTTGTGGAAAAAGCCATGCAATGTCTCGCAAATCGTGCGCGTAATGATCTCCAGTTCTTGCATCGTCAAATCACATTCGTTAAACTGCCCATCTTCCAAACGGTCTGCAATAATCCGGCGCACAAGCTGCTCGATCCGCTCTGGTGTCGGCCTGGAAAGCGAACGAACAGCTGCTTCAACACTATCGCAAATGCCGACAATCGCCGTCTCCCTTGTCTGTGCTTTCGGTCCCGGGTACCGGTATTCTGACTCAAGCACCGACGCGTCAGACATTTTCGCCGCTTTATGGTAGAAATACTTCAAAAGCGTCGTACCATGGTGTTGCTGTGCAAAATCAATAATTTGCTTCGGCAGTTTATGCTCCTCAAGCATGCGTACACCATCCTCCACATGTGCGATAATAATGCGCTTGCTAAGCGCCGGGGATAACGTATCATGCGGATTATCACGATTCATCTGATTTTCAATGAAGAAGTGCGGACGCTTCATTTTGCCGACATCGTGATAATACGCTCCGACACGTGCCAAAAGCCCATTTGCGCCCACCGCTTCGCATGCCGCTTCCGACAGGTTTGCCACCATCATACTATGATGATACGTTCCTGGCGTCTCCATTAACAGACGACGCAAAAGCGGTTGGTTTGGATTGGATAGCTCAAGCAAGCGCATCGGAGATAAAATGCCAAACATCCCTTCAAAAAACGGCAGAAAGCCGATCGTCAACACAGCCGCCAGCACACCACTCAGGGCGCCAAATGCATATGCATTAACAAGTTCACGCCATGTCACCGTGGAAGAGACGAGCAGGTACAGCGCGGAAATAATCGCTATATTTACCATCGAAACGATAAATCCCGCCTGCAAAATCCGCGACCGCTTCGTCGCTTTGCCGAGCGAGTACGCCCCTGCCACTCCGCTTAAAAATCCGTAGAACAAATAGCGAAAATCCACAGGTAGTAAGCTCTCATAATTGAACACGATGCCGGCTACAAACGCGAATAATAGGCTGCAAACGACCGCAAGCTGCGTATCCAGCAAAATTGCGATAAGCATGGAGCCGAGCGCAACCGGCACCCCGTAGCCCGGCGAGAAAAAATCGACCGTCTGGCCCGCACTTATAATTTTCATAACCAGAATGTTTAAGAAAATAATGAGTGAAAACATTAGAATGTGCGTATTGTTTTTATACACATTCCGGTGCGCTTGTGCCATATACATCGCAAGAAAAGCAACGAAAAACGTGACAAACAGCGCAAGCCCGAGAAGCGGACGTTTGCTTGCATTTTGCTCCAGTAACCCCGCCGCATCCAGCTTTCGGTACACTTCCTCAGAGATATACTGATCCTTTTCTACCAGCACTTCTCCCTTATAGATCATGACTGGCTTTACGGAACGGCGAACGGATTCTTTAAGGGCGTTGGTCGCCTCCTCATCGATTGTCAGGTTCGGCACAATGCTCGCCATCGCGACCTCTCTCACTACTTTACGCACCTTGCTATCAAGATCCGCAAGTACGATCTGCTGATTTACTCGCTGCTGTACAAGTTCCGGGTTCGACGTAACTTTTTCATCGACCCCTTTCTGCATAATTGAAATAACAACCTTGTTCGTTTCTTGGGCCGCTGCATGTAATGCCGGAACCGGCAGCGTCAGAAGCGCCTGCAACGTTTCTGCTGACAGGGCAAACGGAACGTTTTCTTTGAATTCTTTCAGTCGGGCTTCCGGTGTTAACTCCTGCTTCGCTTGCAATTCGCCCGCTTTTTTGAAAATATAAGTGACCAGTTTTACCTGATGGGTCGTAATGTTATCGTTGCGCGAGTAGACTGGTTGCACTTCGCTAGCCGCCTTGGTCCGCGCCTGCTCGGTCGCCTCAGTGTCTTCCACCGTCACCGGGGCGGTCAGCGTAACATCGCTTACCGTATTTACACGCAAATCAAACGTTTTGGGCAGTACATCCCCCATAAGGGGGAAATAAACCATTAACCCGAGAAGAACAAACAGCAACCGGCGAATGGTCGCACTTGTCTTCCACGATTCGGGAACAAAAAGATGCAGCCGCCTTAGTCTCCATTTCATATCATACAACCCCTTTTAGCGAGATTCCTCGTCCTCCTGTTCATAGGCGGTAATAATCTTCTGCACCAGCGGGTGACGAACCACGTCCATTCCGGTTAAACGCACAAAGGAAATCCCGTCGATTCCTTCAATCTTTCGACACGCGTCCTGCAAGCCAGATTTCTTTCCGCGCGGCAAGTCCACCTGAGTCACATCTCCAGTAATGACCATTTTCGAGCCAAAACCAAGGCGCGTCAAAAACATTTTCATTTGTTCGGGTGTTGTGTTCTGTGCTTCATCGAGAATGATAAACGAATCGTCAAGCGTGCGGCCCCGCATATATGCCAGCGGCGCGACTTCAATAATGCCCCGTTCCATATACTTCATCATATTTTCTGTGCCCAGCAAATCCTGGAGCGCATCATACAGCGGCCGCAAATATGGATCCACTTTCTCCTGTAAATCTCCTGGCAAAAATCCGAGATTTTCTCCCGCCTCCACAGCCGGGCGGGTCAACACAATCCGCTTTACTCTGTTGGCCTTGAGCGCATTCACAGCCATCACGACCGCAAGGTACGTTTTACCCGTACCGGCTGGGCCAATGCCAAACACGATATCATTTTTCTTGATCGCGGTAATGTAGTGGCGCTGTCCAATCGTTTTGACGCGGATTTGCTTTCCCTTTACCGACGTAGCGATCGGTTGATCATATAGCTCCATTAATTCTTCAAGCGCGTCTTCCTTAGACAGTTGAATCGCATACAACACATCCTGCAAGGATAGCTTTACACCACGGCGCAATAGGGATGACAGCACTTTAAGCAGACGCACATTACGATCCACTTCCTGCGGCAAGCCGGAGATGGTAATTTCCTCACTTCGAGCGAAAATGTGCGCAGGCGTGGCATTTTCGATTTCTTTCAAGTACGAATCGTGCGGGCCGAATAGTAAGCTGGCTTCTTCCGCACTCTCAAGACGTATCGTTTTGCTTGTCTCTTCTACGTGCAAAAGACCTCATTCTCCTTCGTAAGTAATAGGCTGTTCAGCTGCGATATCTTCAACTACGACAAAATAAATCTTCATATAAACTTTACCATTGTCTTGCTTCTCGTGCAAAACTTTTTCCGTCTTGACATACCCTCCTTTTTTTAGACGTTTTTCTAAATTCTCGCGTGCATATTTTTTTCCGATTTCTATTGCTTCCTTTTCTGTCAGGCTCACTTCAATCATTTGGCGTTGCCGAATGATCTCTTTTTTTACACCGAGCGGCAAGGCCGCTTTTCCGATTGTAAGCCAGCTTGTATCTTCCGTTTTGGTGGATTGGGCATACGGCTCGGCAGTGAACCCCTGGATTTTGACGGCATGTTTTCCAAACATAAGATAGCGGTTCGTATAGCTTTCCCCGGTTAATACGAGGCGCTTTTGTTTCAGAGGAACCATAACGGTCGATTCATACCACGTCTCCCCTTCCACCCGACCTGTCGCCGGTACGAGCACCGTTTGTTCCCCGTCACCCAACACGCCGGAGATAAGAATGTCTCCCGGCTTCACCAAATCATTCGGCCGCACCATCTGGCGCCCTTTTTCAGCGAAAATAGAATGCACAATCGCTTTCTTTGTAGCGATAATATGACGCGGCCCGAAATTTTCCTTCTTTTCGGGCAATACTTTTTCGACAACGCGGATAAGCGCTGTCGTGCCTTTCATTTCAAAACCGATCCAAGAAGCTTGCGGAATTTTCTTCATTAGTTCTCGCTGCATTTGCTCGGCGGAAGGCAGACGAAAAATTAGCGCGCCGCGTTTAATCCCAAACTGTTCGGCCACCTGCTTTATCTGCTGAGAAGAAATTTTTTCATTGCCAATCACTTGCACACTCCATACTACGTTAGACAGGAAGTAAATTCCTATAAAGAAAATAAGCACGCCCGCGACGAACATAGAGCGCGTCCACATTTTGTGCAACAAAAAAGGAAAACCGACGCGTCGGACAATATAAATCCGGCATCCGGTTTCTTTTAAAAACGGCCTGAGCTGATAGAAACTTTCGAGAGGAATGCTCAAATAAGCTTCCTCTGCACTCCGGCGGATATCCCAAACATAGATGCCTTGTCCGACAATGCGGTTCAAAAAACGCTCAAGGCGTTTGCCGCGCACTTTAAGAACAAGGTATCCTTTAAGCCAGCTTCCCCCTTGATTCATACCCGTCTCCCCTTTCCCTATTCATCAAGAAACACGACTTGGTGAATGGTTCCTTCTACAAGCACTTCCTCCTGCAATATCATGCGAATGATCAAGTTCTTCCCCCGGATTAAGAGCTGTCCTTTCGTTAAAAGCAAGCGGAGTTCCTGATTGCTGAACCAAAGGACTCCGCGATGGTTTTCAATATACATCTGCAGTTGGCCAATCATGGTAATGCGCGGCATTTCCATCGTTAAGTCCTGCGGCACATCCAGCACACCGGTAGCAATCCGCCGCCATTTTTCGCTCCATTTTTTCACCCGAAAGGCCCCCCTTTTCCGCATCCGGACCTAAAAGAAAGATGCATAGTCTCTACCTTCACGATATGCGTAAAAGACAAAGAATATGAAGACGGAAAACGCAAAAACCCCGCATGCGTAATGCATGCGGGGTCATGATCCATCGCTACATTTAAGATAAAGATTCCTGAACAATTTTATTGACCAAGCTTCCGTCGGCGCGCCCTTTCACTTTTGGCATAAGTGCG
Source organism: Aneurinibacillus thermoaerophilus (assembly GCF_900099925.1). Lineage (GTDB taxonomy): Bacteria > Bacillota > Bacilli > Aneurinibacillales > Aneurinibacillaceae > Aneurinibacillus > Aneurinibacillus thermoaerophilus. The sequence goes on from NZ_FNDE01000009.1 coordinate 33,406, forward strand.
CCCATAACTTTACCCATGTCTTTCTTCGAAGAAGCACCGGTTTGCTCAATCGCTTCCTTAACGAGCGTACGAATTTCATCTTCGCTTAATTGTTCAGGCATATATTCCATCAATATTTTAATTTCATCACGCGCGGATGTTGCAAGGTCGTCACGACCAGCTTTTTCGAATTCTTGGAGGGAATCGCGTCTTTGCTTCAGCTCACGAGTCAAGACAGTAAGCACTTCATCGTCAGACAGTTCTTTGCCCTGATTAATCTCCTCGTTTTTAATCGCGGATTTCACCAGGCGGATGACGGAAAGTTTGAGCTTGTCTTTATCTTTCATCGCTTGCTTCATGTCATTTGTCAGACGATCGATGAGTCTCATTAATTATTCCTCCTAAAACTTGCGCTTACGAGCCGCCTCGGACTTCTTCTTGCGTTTGATGCTCGGCTTCTCATAGTGTCTACGCTTTTTCAGTTCCGCAAGAACGCCGTCCTTGGAGCAGTCACGCTTGAATCGACGCAGCGCTTGGTCTAACGACTCATTTTTACGTACACGAACTTCTGCCATTTATTTCCCCTCCCTCCGCCTTAACCATCAGTGACGACCCAATGAAAGAAAAGGTTCTCCAAAAGCCGTCAAAAAATATTATATTACACAGGCATAAGCTGGTCAACCTTGAGCCTCCTTTTTTATCTTTTCCTCAGACAGGTTATTCAAAACCTATTCTTTGCCCACAATCGCGCTATAATGAATAATGATGGGAAAGAAAAAGACGAACCGGGAGGACATCATTTATGTTTACCGTAAAAGAGATTATGGAGATTACCGCGGGGGAACTGCTTGCGGGAGATCAGAATACTGTTATTACATCCGTTCACTTCGATTCCCGCCAAATAAAAGAAGGCGCCCTATTTGTGGCGCTGACCAGCGGGGCAAGAGACGGTCATGACTTTCTTGTGAACGCCGCAGCAGGCGGAGCCGTCGCCGCTTTCGTGTCAGACCGCGCGAAAGCGCTGAGCGCCGGATTGCCCAGTACGTTTGCGCTCATCTGCGTAAAAGACACGGAAAAAGCATTCCAGCAAATCGCCCGCATATACCGTAACCGTCTGACCATACCGATCGCCGCAATTACGGGAAGTAACGGCAAAACCACCACCAAGGATATTCTGGCCCACCTATTGTCAGGGCAAAAGAAAGTATATAAAACATACAAAAACTTCAACAACCATCTTGGTGTTCCGCTCTCGCTCCTGCAAATTACGCCCGACACCGAAGCGGCGGTGCTGGAATTGGGAATGAATCACGCGGGGGAAATTGATTTTCTCGCCGGAATAGTGCGTCCAACGTATAGCGTAATTACAAACGTAAACGATGCGCACATGGAATTCTTCGAATCCAAGGAAATGATCGCCCAGGCAAAAGGGGAAATTCTCGGCCATACCGACCCGGACGGATTCGCTTGTTTAAATCAGGATAATGAACTGGTAGCCAACCTCGCGCATCTGAACCCGGGCAAAACATATTTTTACCATGTACAGCGCGCAGGTGAAAAATCCTGTACAGCTGACATTACCGCTTCGAACCTTTCATTCGACGAAAACGGCAGCCGCTTTGTGGTAACGATGAACGGAGGTGAACCATTTGAATGCTTCATGCCGCTGTTCGGTGAACACAACATTTCCAACGCGCTCCCCGCGATCTTTATCGCAATGCATCTTGGCATCTCCCGCGACGAAATCATCAAACAGCTTGCGACGCTTACGATTTCCGCAATGCGCTTTGAACGCTTGGAAGGAGCGAACGGACTGCTGGTAATTAATGACGCATATAATGCTAGCCCGTCTTCCATGGTCGCTTCTGTCGAAACGTTCCTTTCCATCTATCCGGATCGGAAAAAAGTGCTGATACTCGGCGATATGTTCGAATTGGGAGCGCAAAGCGAAGCGTATCACCACGAAGTCGGTAAGAAGCTAAAAGAACTGGACAAAGAATTTGAGCTTGTCGCCATCGGCAAAGATGCGAAGCACCTAGCGAAAGGCTACGGACCAGAAGCGAGATATTTCGTGGACAAGGACGAAGCCGCCGCTTATCTGGAGCGATTCAAAAGCAACAATTATGCCGTGTTGCTGAAAGCATCGCGTGGAATGCAGCTGGAAACATTGCTGGATATATTGTGCTAAATAAAAAAGCGAAGCCGGGCCTGCGGGATGATCCCGCAGGCCCGGCTTTTTTGCTAGTATCAATCATTAAATTGTTCCGCGACAAGCTCATTCGCTTTCTTTTCTTCATAACGCTCAATGCCAAATTGAATCAAGCGATCGATAAGCGCCGGATACGACACACCAGCCTCTTTCCAAAGCATCGGATACATGCTAAACGCCGTAAATCCAGGTACTGTATTGATTTCGTTAATATAAACCACATCGTTCGCTTCATCCCAGAAAAAATCCACGCGGGACAGGCCACTGCAATCAAGCGCTTTGAACGCTTTAACCGCCATCTCTTTCATTCGCTCCACTACACTTTCCGGCACATTGGCCGGAATGTCAAGACGTGTGCCGTTGCTTTTATATTTCGCTTCATAGTCATAAAACTCATTGCTTGATGTGATTTCTCCGACAACCGATGTCGCGGGCTCGTCATTCCCTAACACGCCAATTTCCAGCTCACGGCCCGAAATAAATGCCTCCACAATAATTTTCCGGTCAAAGCGCGCCGCAAAGCGAAGCGCTTCTTCTAATCCGGCGCGATCCTTCGCTTTGCTAATGCCAACGCTTGAGCCCATATTCGCCGGCTTAACAAAGCATGGCAGACCTAGCTCCGCTTCGATTTTATCGCAAATTGCCGCCATATTCCGTTCAAGCTCGCTACGCAAATAGCTCTGATATTTGCACTGCCGCAGCCCTGCGCTTGCAAACACTTCTTTCATTACCACTTTATCCATGCCGACCGCGGAACTGAGCACACCACAACCAACATAAGGTACACCGATGATTTCTAAAAATCCCTGCAACGTACCGTCTTCACCGTTCGGCCCGTGGATAACTGGAAAAATCACATCCACCATATTTTTAAGAGCAAAAACATCCGGCGCCTGATGAGAATCAAGAGAAAAACGAAGCTCATCCACATGCGCTAGTTCCTTTTCGATCCACGGTCCTTGAACCCATTGGCCAGTTACATTAACATAAATCGGCAACACATCATAATGCGTTTTATCTACCGCATTAATAACAGACAGAGCCGTGTGAATTGACACCTCATGCTCGCTTGATTTTCCCCCGTAAATCACGCCTAGTTTTCGTTTGTTTGACACCCGTAACGTCCTCCTTCATTACTCTATCGCACAGCCTATTTCCCGTGCTGAAAAAGCAGGCCATTGCCTACGTTTTTCGCTTCTTCATCCTATGTACAAATAAAATTTCGTGCAACGTATTTATCATATCAGTTTTTCGAGAGCATGAGGGCATTAATATTTTCGCAATTTACGAAGGCTTAACAAACATGAAATCAATCCGCCGCTCTTGTTGAAGCAACCGATTCGCCAAATGGCAGAATTGTAATGTTGTGAACTTGTTATGTATGTTCTTTTGTTTCAATGTATAACGTGAAAATAAATTTTTTTACATTCAATCGTACGCGAGATCCGTCTTCATTTTGTTCAATCTCCCGCATTTTTTGTCTGACATCAGCAAAATCAAAATATTTGGAGGCATACATTTCAAACTTTGGATTGCTGTAATCCTCTAAGCCAAGCGAAGCGATATTTTGCAGGGCCCGCGCCACCGTGCGACGGATTCGCTGCTCCATCGCTCTTACCTCCCGCTGTACGTCAGCAGCATTTCTGTATGTTGCATACTCGGTAAAGATTTCTTTCAAAGACGGCAATTCACGCACCTGCTCATTTTTATACCGCTTAAGCAGATATTCGATAAGATGAATCAAATCCTGACTCCCCGATTCGCCGAGAATACCAAAATCCGCCAGAACACTGCGAATAAAAGGCGTGGCCCGATCTTCCGGCGGCTCTTTCGGCAGCTTATCGAAAAGGGAAAGCGTATGACGAATTCCTTCAAGGGAGCGTTCTAACCGAATATGTTCCATGACTTTCTTAATAACTGAAATTACTTCAATCCGATTAATCGGCTTATGGATGAAGTATTCCGCACCTTTGCTGTATGCCTCCGCTACCATATCTTTGTGCTCCACCTGCGAAATCATAATAAATTTACCTTCATACCCCATCTCCTGCAGACGGGAAATGGTTTCAATGCCATCCTGTTTCGGCATCAACAAATCGATCAGCACGATATCGCAATTCTTTAAAATAATACTCGCTTCCGCACCGAGACCGTCTTCCGCTTCTCCCACCACATCGCCCAGATCTTCGTATTCAATTGCGTTATGAAGCATTTTACGGGAAGATGGATCATCATCAATAATGAAAAAACGAAATCTCACACGCTCACCCCCACAACCTATGTATCGGAATTGAAACTTCAAATACGGTTACTTCTGAAATTTGTCCTTGCACCAACCTTATCGTTCCTTCGAAGCTTTCTACCACATCTTTCACGTGTGCAAGCCCAATACCCGTAGAAGCATTGCCCTGTTCGTCATATTTCGTTGTATAGCCGGGCTTAAAAATAAACGCCTCGTCTCCGGGCATAATTCCTGTGCCCGTATCGCTTATCCGGAATACAAGACGCCTGTCCCGCTCATATGCGCGGACAGCTATCGTACCCGTCTCCTCAATCGCTTCCACCGCATTGGAAAGCAAATTGTTCAGCACAGAAAGCAACGAATACACATGTCTGGTCGTAAGGGACGTTTCCACTTCATTTTGGAATGAAATGTCTTTTCCCAGCATACGCGCATATTTTTGATTGGCGTTGAGAACGAGACAAACAATTTCCGCGATGGTCAACTCTTTTACGATCTGCTCCTGCTGAATGATTTTGCTTACTCCGCTCAAAATCCGCTGCGAATCTTTTTTAATCTCATGCACTTCTTCCGCGATGCTGAGCGCGCAGCAGGAAAGCGGCGGGTCGAGTTCAGGCAGATTTCCTTTGGCCTCCTGTTTTTTTAACTCGCGATATAAATTATAGCTGTTCCGCGTTGCTTGTTCGATGTGGCCCATTACCTTCTTAAGATATAGTGCCTCTACATGCAAGTCGCTGCTAATCATTAGCATTTTTTCAAAGCGCAATTGTTGTTCGCGGCTTATCTCGCGCAAATGTCGCATTTGGATAATGGAAAAAAAACCTACGATAAAAAAGCTGCGTACAAATGCAAGAATAAGCAGAAAAAACGGTGGCCACGGCGGAAAAGAAAACGGAACGCCATGGGAGATAAGGATTTTACGCACGATAAGCTCCAGCATATTTCCAGAAAAATCGGCTACCACGCCGAGCGCTCCCAGCTTCAAGAGAGCTTGCAAATAATTCCAGAATCTACCCACCCAAAGTATGAGAGCAAAAAACAGGTAAAACGCAAGCGAAGGTACATGAATAAACGCGCTTTCATATAACCGAAATCCGTCACCCAGAGCCATGAAATCAAGCCAAATACGGAATAAAACCACTGCGCTTCCCATCAATAGAGAAGCAAACAAAATCGGTATTTCACGAAACCATATCAACCAGAAAAAAAAGATACCGCTACCAAAACTAATGCGAAAATCACTGTGAAACGGCTGATATTTCAATTCGCCCAATAACATAGTGGTCGTTACCATAATAACGATTATCAAAGCTTTGTTACGCATGACCGCGCTCTTCCCTTCTACAGAAAAGAAGCCCCTCAAGCAAGGGCCTCTATCATATGCATCCGCGCAGGCAGAGCCCATCTTCCATTCTCCTGCTTCATTGTACGACAGTTTTAATGGTTATAAGCACAAGCCCGATTAAAAAGCCGCACAGCGCACCGTTCACCCGAATCCACTGAATATCTTTCCCAATTTTTTGTTCCATCATTTGAATAAGCGTTTCGTTATCCAGCTTATCCAAGTTTTCACGAACAAGACTACCGATTTTCGAATGGTTCTGATCCACCAGCACGGCAATCTGCTGCTGTGTCCAATTTTCAAATCGAAGCATCATTTCTTTATCCGCGCGCAATGTAGCAAGCAAACGCGAAAGGAACGGAACCGCGTATTGAGCCGAATAGGCATCGCTGCCTACGAATGCCAGCGCCTGTTCGCGTAAATCCTGGGCAATATCCGCCAAACGTTCACGCAAACGCGCTTCTTCGATGAAACTGTCCTTCCATTGTTCGACGATGTGCAACAACTCCTCATTTTCCCGTGCTATCTCCAACTCGCGGCGTGCATAGGCCAGAATCGCTTGCCTGTTTTTGTTTTCTGGCCGGCGCAAATCATCGCTTATGCGCAGCAATAAATTTTGCAACACACCGCCCAATTTTTCCTCGTTGAGCATGCCGGTAAACGATTTTAAGGCAAACTGCATAAATCCGTCCAATTCAATGTTATCAAGCGCGCGCAACGCTAAGGAGCCCAGCTTATGACGCGCCTCGCTTCGTACTGTCCACTCGCCCACTTTCCCAAGCAAAAAATCAAACACTTTCTCTTCATAGCGCCCGTCCAGTACCTTATTGATCAAGCGGCGCAATAGATCAGCCATGTTCACGCTTCTGGCATATTCCTTGAGTTTTTGCTCAATGATCGGAAACACCGGTTCTATATCAATATTGCGAACAACCTGTTCGCTTACCGCCCTTAGCGCGCTTTTAACCTGCGGGGAAGCAAGCTCTTTTTCAAGCATATCGAGCACTTTTTCGGTAATATTCACTTGCTTTATTTTTTCTTCGATGCTTGCTTTGTTCAGCCAGTCATTTTCCAAGGTATGAACAAGCGCATCTGTAATCCGTTTGCGGTTTCTCGGCAACAGCGCCGTATGCGGAATTTTCAGCCCCAGCGGATGGCGAAACAGCGCAGTGACCGCGAACCAGTCCGCCAGGCCGCCAACTAGTCCCGCCTCAAATCCACCTTGTAAAATTCTGGACCAAAGCGCGTCCGGAAACGGCAACGTAGCAGCGAAGCCGGCTGCCATCACGCCGAGTGAAACACTTGCGATATGTTTTGCTTCTCCTGACATTCATCTTCCCTCTTTACTGTTTTACTGGCAGTTTTCATATCAAGCTTACCACAAACGGCACACAAGCTTACAACAATTTTCTCTATGGGCATGAACGGAATGATGGCTAAAGTGTTTCTTACACATGAAAAAAGCCGACTTCGCTCTATTGAGCGAAATCAGCCAGTTATACCTAAAACGGAGGGCGGTTCAACCACTGGCCGCCATCCATCGTGATACATTCACCATTTATATATTCTGCTTCCGGTGACAAAAGAAAATACGCAAGATTCGCAATTTCCTCTGGCTGTCCCAGACGTCTGAGCGGTACGCTTTCCAGTGTTCTGCGCGCAGCTTCTTCCGATTCCCACAGTCGCGCTGCACCCCCGGTATTGTCAATCGGTCCCGGCGCAATCGCATTGACACGAATGCCATACTTTTTGCCCCATTCGACAGCAAGCGTTCTTGTCATAGCCATAACTCCTGCTTTGGCCGAAGCTGAATGGATAACACCTTCCCCCGCCAGCCAGGCGTACGTGGCCAACATGTTTAGAATACTACCTTTATGTCCGGTAGCAATCCATTCTTTGCCGACCGCCTGCGAACAATACCATGTTCCATTAAGTACAATATTAATTACCGCATTCCAACCGTTAATCGAAAGCTCCTCGGCCGGACAAATAAAATTTCCTGCGGCGTTATTCACAAGAAAATCGATTTTGCCGAATGTCTGTTTTGTTTCATCCACCATGCGTTGGACGTCTTCCGGATTGCGCACATCCATCTGCACACATAACACTTGTCCATCCGTCTGCTCAATTTCCTGCCTCGTTTTTTCCAAATTGTCTGCATTGCGCCCTGTAATGACGACAAACGCCCCTTTCTTCGCAAATTTCTTTGCCATCGCCTTCCCCATCCCGCTGGAACCTCCGGTAACGATCGCTACTTTCCTGTTCATCATTTCCCTCCCTATTTTTTAGAATTATATTAATTTTATACTGAAATGAACAAAAATGAAAATGAATAAACAATCATTTAATGTATGATATTAAAAACCTTCCCAGCAACCATTTGGCCGGGAAGGTTTCCTTTACTGTATTCCACCGTTCTTTTCTACAATTTGAAGTGCCGAATGATGTTTTTCCTCTTCAACTACTATAGTCAACAGTATATCACGTCCTATTGTATCGTCCTGTCCTCCATCGCTCATTCCGCTGGCACCTACATCTGCTGCCAATAACACCCCTGCATCTCGGTTCGAAACATCAGCGCCTAACGTTACATCAGCCAGCGAAGACATATTACCAGTAATTGGATTCATGATACGCCCTACTCCATCTCCAGGAAACCGGGAAATACGGTCGATTTGCATATCTACCACACCAAGCGTCTGTAACTCTGATGCCGCTTTTTCAGCTTCTTCCGGACTTTTAAAATATGCAAGTATGTTCTTTTCGCCCATTTTCATCCCTCCTTGTCATTCCCCTATATTTTTTAATAAATACCCATTTTTTTATGCAAGTGAATTCTCCGTTCCTCTTCTCTCCTTCTTGGCTCCCGCACCGGTAGAAGCATCAATAGAAATCCGACAAGTACGATGAAGCCAGAGATGCCAAACGGAGCTTGCGGGAAGAGCTTATGGCCAAGCACCCCGGATAAAATCGGAGCTACTCCCGCTCCTAGCCAACGCACAAAATTGTAAACTCCTGACGTTATGCTGCGCTCATACGGCGAAGATTCCATCACATGAGTCGTAAACAGGGCGTTGTTTAATCCTGAGAAAAGACCGGACAGTATGACCAATACGATTTGCAACCACGTTAGTTTAACAAAATACAGAGCGAACAAAAACAAAGAGAAAAGCAACAATCCCCAGCGCAAAAGTTTTTTTACATCATACTTTTTTTCCAGCTTGTGTGATAAAACAGCCGAACCATAGGCAAGGCAAAGTCCCCAACCGAAAAAAATGAGCCCCAATTGAATAGTGGGTAAATTCATCACCAGCGGCGAATACGCCAACACAGTGAAAAATCCGTAGTTATAAAACATACCTGCAAGCGCTCCGCGCAAAAACGGTGAATAGGAGAACAGGTGCCCCATTTCTTTGAATCCTGCCGTTTTTCTTTTTGGTCGCTGCCCAGGTACCTTAACAAAGAAACACACCAAAATAAAGGCAATAAAAATGAGTAAACCTGTGGAAATAAACGGATAACGCCACGTATAGCCGCCCAAAATACCACCAACCAAGGGACCACCGGCCATTCCCAAGCCAATGGCCGCTTCATACAATCCAACTGCTGAACTTACCTCTTTCGACAGGGCAATCAACAAGGTCATCGCCGTGGCAAAAAAGAAAGAGTTGCCAAGACCCCAGCCGGCCCGAAAGCTTGACAGTTCAGCAATCGTATTGGAAAATCCGCACAGCAAAGCAAAAATAGTAACAATGATAAGACCGGCTACCATCATCGGCTTATCTCCGAATTTCCCGGCCAGCAAACCCGCAGGCAACATCATAATCGCCATTGTAAAAATATAAGACGTAAACAGCATTTCAACTTGCCAGTGCGTAGCCCCGATTTGCTCAGCGATCGAAGGCAGAATCGGATCCACCACCCCAATTCCCATAAATGCGAGAAATGTGGCAAACATGGTAATGATTCTTGCCCTTCGTCTTTTGTTTTCCATCATCCTCTCACTCCTTTATGTTATTCTTTCACACAACGCAATCCCCTGGCGATGCGTAGCAAAGCAGCTTACCAACAGCCGCTTTGAAAAGCAATTTATATGTCATTTTTTATATATAAAAGACATGAAACAGTATACTGCCATCTATTTGCAGACGTCAATATTTATATATATAATTTTTTACATATATTCTGACCATAAACCGGAGGGAACCATATGAACGCTTTAGGATATGCTTTGCTTGGTATGCTGATGCGCAAGCCTTGTTCTGGATATGAGCTAACCCAGTTGCTCGAAGTATTCTGGCGGGCAAAACACAGCCAGGTGTATCCTCTGCTGGCCAAACTGGAGCAAGAACAATATGTTACATTTGAACATGTTGAACAAACAGGAAAACCGGATAAGAAGATTTACTCAATTACCGATAAGGGAAAAAAATTGCTGCAAAAGTGGATTGCTCAAACACCGGCCGCTCCAGTGATACGGGATGAATTTTTGATTAAGGTATATTCCATCTGGCTGACAGATAAAAATACGGCGAAAAAGCTGTTTTGGGAACGTATTTCAACATTTGAAGAAAAAGTTACACACCGCAAAGAAGAAATCAAAAAAATGGAGGAAGAGTACGGGGAAACCATTACAAATTTTACATCCCGCCACTTTGGGCGGTATCTATTATTTAAACGAAAGCTAAGACAGGAAGAAGAAGAGATTATCTGGTGCCGCTGGGTGCTCGATCTGCTGGATAAAGCGAATGAGGACTCTGAGACATCCATAGAAGGAAAAAGGGAGTAAACACAAAAAGGGAGGCGTTCGCAAAAACACGTCTCCCCATTCTTCTTATTTCTTCTCTTGCTATTCTTCAATCTTCCGGCGGCGCTCTTTGGGCAACGATTTTTCCCGTTCAAGTCGCATTTTCTTTTCACCTAAACAACAGGTAAAGCCGTTTCAAAAACAGCTTCAAGAAATCATAAAAAACAAAGCTTTATATCCTGTTTTCTTTACCGGAATTTGCATGATCTCATTACAAATGGTAATTGTTGGACATTTGACGATTTTTCTTACCAACACCGAATCATTATCGCCGATGCTGGCGGGACAAATCTTTTCGGTTTCGTTGTTTTTGGGAATGGTAGGGCGGATTATTTTGGCATCGATTAGCGATTATTTTTACAGAGGAAATCGCAGGAAACCGCTTTTATTTTCTGTTCTAGCAGCTTTTGCTTCCGTATTAATCTTCACAATGAATATACATACTTTACCGCTTTGGAGTTTATTTTTGCTTAGCGGTTGGTTAGGTTTCTTCGGTATAGGTTGGTATAGCCTTTTTATCGTTGAAGTTGCTGAAAAATCATCAGAAGATTCAGTTGGTGTAACTGTCAGTTTTGCACTTACTTTAAATCAATTCGCTATCATTTCAGCCCCGCCTATTTTTGGATTCATTGTGGATGTAAAAGGATATACCTGGGCATGGTTAAGCATAGCTTTTTTACTTCTTCTCTCAGGAATCGGGTTATTGAAAAACAAAAATTGCTAAAAAGGGTTCTTACCACTAGATTATTGACAAATTAATAGGGTAACAGTCTGTGAAGCCTTAAGTCTTTGATTTTCTCGGAACACGTCTATGAACCGCTCTGATTCGAAAATAAGCGCTCCGTCACCTTCTGCACCGCGTCCTGCGATGCATCAGATTGAAGACAAACTCCCTTTCTGCAAGGGGAATTTGTCTTCAATCTAAATTCATACAATCATACCCAGCGCAATTCTTTGGGATAATGGTTTAACCCCATTTATGGCGTTCTGTACTATTGCGTTACATCCTTTTAAATCAGGGGATTAACGTTTTTTGTTGTGTTTTGTTGCTTTAAAATGTGTTAACTTTGTTGCCATATTGTCCCCAATGCTGTCCCCATAATATTCTTGCTTTTATTCAACTATTGATTCCCATCAGTTGCTCAAATTCTGATAAATCTTTTCATTGTTCAGGTTTACAAGCAAAGAAAATGATCAACGAATGGGAATAGTTATCTCTAGTCCCTTGACTACATCTGAAGGAAGAGCATTTTGATCTTGAGTAATAGGACGTACAGTTAAAGATTTGGGTGGTTCTTGAAAAGGTTGGTAGATCGCTTTCCAACGAACGGTTTCTTTCTCCCTATCTATTTTATTTTCCTCAGCTGATGAACTAAGAAGTCCTATTTTATTTCCTTTATCATCAATTACTTCAAAAATCGTCGAAAGTGCTCCGCTTGGTTGGATCAATTGCCCCACTAATTCAGTTGAGTTGACTGAGAATGTGACCTTTTCAAGTATTACGGTCATGTCTTTATACGTTTTTGTTAACATTGGTACAATTTGTTTATTTGAAGTGTCATTCTTCACAACTGGGAAGGAAAAAGACCAATCCCCCTTTATATCTCCAATCTGTGTAATAGCAAGATCGAACTTAAATTTGTCGGGTAATGGTTCACTTGTGCTAAAGTTAATGACGCCCACAGTATGATGGTCATCAATACGATGGCTCGCCCCGCCAGCCCCCCATTTCTCAGGTAAGTTTCCATTTATTTTTATAGCTTTTTCTTGATAAACCCTGTCAGGCAATTTATCAGGAGACTCCAGTATATATCCAACGGAGACCTGTGAGCCGTCATAAAAGACTTCCGTGATGGTAACCGTGATATCCTTGTCAGTCGCGACTTTCTGTATATTAGTGACTAAACCTTTTTCTTGGGCCTTTTTGAGTCCGTCACCACCCACAATACTAAATACCGATTGAATTAGAGGCATCTGTTTTAGAGTTTGGGCAAAACCGGGGTATGTAACACCGACTCCTATTACCAACACTAGCGACGCTGCGGCAGCTGTTATGAGAACGCCCGTTTTTTTGAAAATTTCCCTTCTCCCATACGCAATAGAAGTAGTTACCGATTTTTGGAGTATGGGCCACGATTGTCTAGTTTTCAATTCTTTTTGTTCCTCTAATTTTTGAAACACACGTTTTTTGAAATTCTCAACATTTACAGTATGATTTTCGTGATAAAGTTTAGCAGCTTTGATTTGCTTGTCCAAACTCATGATATTCCTCCTCCCATACTTTTCTTAATCGTTCTCTGCCTCGTGCTAGTCTAGACTTCACTGTTCCTTCATTTATCCCAAGTATTTCGGAAATTTGTTTTAACGATAACTCTTCAAAGTAATACAGAATTATGGGGGTACGATAAGGTTCCAGAAGTTTTAGAACAACCTCGTACATTTTTTGATTAGACTCCATTGCTAAAAAGGTATCTTCCGAGCTAATATCAGCACGCTCAGGCAATAGTGCGGATATGATTTCCCTCCACCCTTTCCTTTGTGCCATTCTACACTCGTTAATGACAATTTTAGCAAGCCAAGGGAATGGGTCATGCTCTTCCTTGAATTGATCCATTTTTTCGTACACCTTAACAAAAGCATCCTGTACCTTATCCTCTGCTGTTCCCCACTCACGAACGTATGTATACGCAAGGCGAACTAAACGCTGAGTGTACAAATCCATCCATGTTTCTAGTCGTTTTTCACGCTCCAATTTTATCCTCACCATCCTTTCACCTGTATTATGCAAAAAAGCAGAAATAGGTTCCCAGTTTAAAAAAAAATAATTAAACCATTCACAACCAAAATATGGATATGACATCGACAAAAAACACCCTTTCAGGAGTTCTAAGATTCTGCAAGTTATTCCGCTATTCTGCCCGTTAGCCATCCATGCAGCACAAAAAAGTGCTGCACCATAGAGAATGACCCCCTGTCAAGTAGACAGGAATAAAAAAGCACTTTTAAGCAGCCTGAGTCCTATATTCATAAGGACTCAGGTTATTTAATTTCTTTTGGAAATGTTGATGGTTATAAAAACGAATATATTTGTGTACGGCATCTTTCACCTCTTCAACCGTGCGGAAAGAGTACAGATTGAAACACTCTGACTTGAAATGGCTGAAGAAGTTTTCCATGCTGCATATTGACTAATATAGCGGAAAAATACTAGCAGACTTACGTTTTCAAGATTATGGTCCATTAGCGAAAGCTATTTCCATTGGAGTTGCTTTACACGAAGGTCATTATTTTGGGCTAGCTAATCAATTGCTTGATCTAATTATCTGTCTTGGTCTTATAGGAATTACAATAAGCGGTGTGATCATGTGGTGGAAACGGAAACTAACTGGAAAATTCGGCACTCCATCCTTGCCAAAAGATTTTAAAATACAAAAAGGAGCCGCTTTTATTATCATTGTTTTTGGTGTCATTTTTCCGTTAGTTGAAATATCTCTATTAATTGTGTTAGCCTTAGATTGGCTCGTAATTAAAAGAATGCCGGCAATAAAGCAATGGATTGGATAGAGGATGCCATTGATGTAAATACTGTGTGCTGTAGGAGTTACTCATGTACCGTATCACAAGACTGATTCATCGCATAGCAGGAATAATCGGGGCCATTCTCATGCTGATTATGGCAATCACAGGATTGTTACTAAATCATCGATCATTCATTGGCTATAGTTCAGAAATGGAAATGAAGCTACAGAAATTTATATTTGGCCTTCACTCTGGAACAATAGGGAAAATGTCTATTGTATGGCTTACTGATGTAGGAGCGATTTGTATGATTGTGTTAAGTATGACAGGAATATGGATGTGGTTTAAAGGAGATCGCAAGATGAAACCTGTAGATACACGTTTAAAAAGGGGAAATGATGAATGAGAACCAAAAACGTTATATTTGCTTCACTTGTTTTGTTATTTGGTTTAGGACTAACTGGGTGTAGCTCTTCATCTCAACAACCAGCACAAGATCATGTTCATCATGAAGAAGGACAACCTCATCAGCATGAAGGTGGAGATACAACGAGTCCTAATAATACTCAAGTAGAGAAAGCAATCAAAGATGAAATACAAGGACTCGCTACCATTGAAAGCAATGTTAATAAAAATGATTTCCAAAGCGCTAGTACATTATTTGACCAAATTCATGAAGAGTATCATTCTGCTATACTCCCTTCAGTAAAAGCCAAAAACGCAAAATTAGCTGAGGATATGCATGGTAAATTTGATGCTTTAGAAGACGCTATTAAGAATAAGGATAAAACCAAAACGTTAAATATGATTAAAATAAATCGCGACAATCTCAATCAAGCTGCTAAAGAGTTAGGGATTTCATTAAAACAATAGGTTTGGATACAGCGAGCCAATGAAAACAAAAACAGAAGCAAGGAACGTATACACCAAAGAACAGGTAACGGCTCTGCTACAAGCAGTACGAGAAGAGGAGATTCAGATGTACTGGCAAATATGCTGAGCAATGAAAAAGGTAACCAACAATCATCTGGTCAGTACTTCATAGAATTTGCTCTTGTTAGATGATATAACGCTGCGCTTGTCTACAAATTGTCCCCAATTCCCCTCTTATAAAAGACAACCTGTAATATAGAAAAACCCCTTAATTAATAAGGGGTTTATGACTATGTTTCATACACTCACACCCAGCGCAATCCTTTGGGATAATGGTTCTTTAACTGTCCCTGCACCAGCTTGCCCCAGCCTAGCGGATAGCCATCCACCGTCACCACGTCCCAACCCTTTCCAGTCTTCTGCACAAACAGGCTTTCCCCTTTTAAATACCGGTACACTTCATCGCTGTCAGTGGAAAAGTTGACATTCCGCTTCCATTCTCCGGGCTTCAGTGCCAGCGCCAGTGCGTGTGAAGGTTCAAACCGATCCTTCTTAACGGTTCCCATATGCCAGCCCGCCCGCGCGATCTTGAGTCCTTTCAAACTTGGCAGACCATCCGCCAAAAGGTAGAGTTGTTCACCGAACAACGCATACTGTCCTTCGGGGATAAATGTCAGCGTTTCGCGACAGAATGCTTCAAATAATTTGCGCGTAGCTGCGGGAATCGGCTTTACCTTTCCTGCCCCCGGTTTTTCTGATCGCTCCCCAGTGCTAGCGCTCTTGCGCAGGCGGGCGAGAAAATGTCCCTCTCCGCTCAATTTGTGGGGCCAAAGGCGGTATGTATTCGCCAGTTTCCCACGCTCAAAGAAACATTCTCCCTGCGCCACCGGCTCCAGGGAAAATTCAGGGTGTGATAAAAGAAACCTTTCAATCTGCCATTCATTTTCTTCTTCCGAAAATGTACAGGTGGAATATACCATCACGCCGCCTGGCTTCAGCATGATGGAAGCCGATTCCAAAATATCCGCCTGCATGAATGCACAATGCCCTATCTTCTCTTCCGACCAATCATCGCACGCTTCCGGCAGCTTGCGGAACATCCCCTCGCCCGAGCACGGGGCATCCACCACAATCTTGTCAAAGAAACCGCGGAACCGTTCGGCCATACGTTCCGGCGTTTCATTCACCACTAAAATATTACGCGCCCCCCAGCGCTCCAGATTTTCTGAAAGCACTTTTACGCGGGTTGGGTGGATTTCATTCGCTACCAGCAAGCCGCTATTTCCAAGATAGCTGGAAATATGGGTTGATTTTCCACCTGGTGCTGCGCATAAATCAAGCACAATATCTCCTGGCTCTGGCTTGAGCGCTTCCACCACCGCCATTGCGCTTGGTTCTTGAATATAATATAGACCTGCTGCATGGTACGGATGCTTTCCAGGTCTATCCTTTTCATGATAATAAAACCCGAGCGGGCACCACGAAACCGGCGTCAAGGAAAACGGCATCTTTACGATGAATTCATCCAGCGGTACTTTCGCCGGATTCAGACGCAATCCATGCGCTGCGCTCCCGGTATAACTCGCGAGAAATGCTGCCGCCTCCTGTTCACCAATCATCTGCTTTATCCGTTGCACAAAACGTTCAGGTAACGCTGTCATTCTATCCATCCTTTTTTCTTGCTGTGATGCCAAATATATTACCAAAAATCGTCCAGAAAAACGAGGCAAAATGAACAGAAGGGCGGGTGCCCGGTTAAAAGCCGGACATCCGCCCTTTACATGAAACCAAAATTAGTTTGTTTTAATCGTTGTCTTGATATGGACGGTCGCGTTTTTCGCATCCCATTCCACACTTGCACCTAACGCTTCGCTTACGAAACGCAACGGCACCATTGTACGATTGTTAACGATAGTAGCTTTTTGGTTCAGCTTTACTTTCTTGCCGTTCACCACAGCATTTTGGTCACCGATTTTAATCATCACTTTCCGGTTTCCTTTCGTCGCATACACAGTTTGTTTCTTGGCATCCCACTTGATTTCGGCTCCCAGTGCTTCGAAGATGCTGCGCAGCGGAACAACTGTGCGATTATTGATGATAATCGGCTTCTGGTTTGTAATCATAATTTTGCCATTTATTTTAATTACGATTACACTCGGCTTTTTCGCCTCTTCTTTAGGCTTGTCCTCTTTTCCAGGAGTGACCGTGACAGAATCCCCCGTCGTTACCGTAACCGAATCTCCTGTCGTTGCTTTCCATTGCTTTTCAATGTTATCCATAATATGCTGTCTCGCCGTTTCGTTTTTTACGTGCTCCAAAGCGTTTTCAAGGCCAGTTTTCTTCGTGGTTGATTCCTGTTTCTGCGGCTTGGCTGTAGCATCCGCCGTTTGTGCGAACACGGAAGTCCCTCCCGCAAGCAAAGTTGCCGCCAGCAAACTGCTTACAATTTTCTTATTCATGCCATTCTCTCCTTTTCATGATGATGTTTCGCCTGTACTGTCATAACTTTCGCAGAGAGGATATTTTTTCTGTCGCATTTTTCGACATAAATAAGAAAGGGCCCCGTCTATCATACAAATGGGGAATCGCTGTTACAGCTTTACAGCTTCAATAAGCGGATAAATTCCTTATTGCGATGTACTCTTTCCATTTCGTCTGCCAAATCATATTTTTTCAGCAAATGAAATACGTAATTCAACTCTTCCTGCGTGCGTCCACTTTCCAAGTACGTGGGCAGCACCGCAACAATGCGATCCGGCAAATGCGGTGCGATGACTTCCAGTTTTTTACGTATATCTTCAAGCGAATGATCAAGATTGCAGGTTGATTTTTGCTCCATATTATCTTCCTTTCCCTTCGATACGTCATACTAGGTTTGCGTCTATTTTATACGCACCTGCCTGTACCGCTGGACATATGTATGGCTATAGACCCGTTATCTCCTTCGGGTCCATCCTTGTTTATCCGGGTCTGTCATGCCTGTCTCGTATTCCGCATACAAATGGGATAGATGCAGACGGAAGGAGAAAAAAAATGCTCACTCTCGCGTTTCCTCTACTTGCGGGGCTTGGACTTTTCATGGGCGGCATGCATCTCATGCGACTCGGACTTTTTGCGCTCGCGGGCAAAAGCCTGCAAGGCTGGCTCACGCGCTTTACAAAAACGCCAACGCGCGGGCTCATCACAGGAACCATCGTGACAATGATTATCCAAAGCAGCAGCGCGGTAGCCATTGTAACCATCGGACTTGTAAACGCTAACCTGCTTTCGTTTCCACAAACGGTAGGAATTATCCTTGGGACGAATATTGGGACGACCTTCACCACACAGCTCATCGCGCTTAATCCACAAAAATGGGCCCTTCCCATGTTCCTCATCGGCTGTTCCATTCTCTGGTTCCGCTCCCCCATCATACGGGCGATCGGCATATCCATATCCGGCTTTGGTTGCGTATTTCTTGGAATCCAGATGATGCAGATGATTGCTGTGCCATTGCAACATACACCGTTCTTTCTGTCAATGCTGGCGCGCCCAGAAGCAAGTTACTTCAACGGAATTTTCATCGGTACCATCTTCACGGCGCTTTTGCACAGCAGTTCGGCGGTAACAGCCATTACCATGGGATTTATGAATGAAAACATCCTTTCTCTTGGCATGGGAATCGCCATTATTCTCGGCAGCAATATCGGCACGTGCATAACGGCAGTACTGGCAGCGATCGGCGGCAATGCGGCAGCGAAGCAAGTCGCTTGGGTTCACGTATTCTTGAATATTGCGGGCGTTCTTCTGTTTCTGCCGTTCATTTCGCAACTTGGGACGCTAGTATCATTACTGACAAGCGATCCCGCGGTACAAATCGCCCACGCGCAAACGCTGTTCAATGTCATTTGTTCGCTCCTAGCGCTCCCGTTTGCGCATCCGATCGCAAAGGCAGCGCAATTTTTCATTAAAAAATAAGAAAAACTCACGATTTTATACCTCGCGAATTTTCTCTATCTGCACTAAGAGAGTAAGATAATGAATAATACGCCCCTTCTTCCTTCGCGCCTTTTCACTTTCCACTCCACATCGAACCATACAAAGGTGAAACAGCAAACACGAGTGTCCCACTCTTCGAATTTACTCAAATGTTTTGGGGATGCAGCTTTTGACATGGACGTACGATAAAATGGTAACTTTGTAGAAAGATAACACAAGCGCAGGAAGAAAGGGCATATTTTTTATCCTAGCTCCTTAGCATATTAATATTGCTCAGCGTTTGTGCCACCCTGAACGATAGCGACGCCACCACTCGTACCAATACGGGTCGCGCCGGCTTGAATCATCGCTTCCGCATCTTCAAAGGTACGTACACCACCGGACGCTTTAACACCCATCTCTTCGCCAACCGTTTTTCGCATCAATGCCACATCTTCCACCGTCGCACCGCCGCCTAAGAATCCAGTCGAAGTTTTGACAAAGTGCGCGCCCGCCTCTTTACTCAGGCGGCAAGCCCTCACTTTTTCCTCTTCCGTCAACAAACCGGTTTCAATAATTACTTTAACCAGCGCATCGTCACCAGCTACCGCCACAACCCCTGCGATATCCTGTAACACCGCTTCATCATCGCCCGATTTCAGCGCGCCGATATTGATAACCATATCGATCTCGTCTGCTCCGTCCTTAATCGCTCTCGCTGCTTCAAATGCTTTGACTTCAGCGATGCTTGCACCGAGTGGAAATCCGATTACGGTGGCGACTTTTATATCGCTGCCTACAAGATTCTGCTTTGCGCGTTCAACCCAATAAGGATTAATGCAAACAGCGAAAAATCGATGTTCTTTCGCTTCCTGGCATAGTTTATCGATCATCCCAGCTGTCGTTTCCGGCTTGAGCAACGTATGATCGATATAAGTTGCAAGCTTGCCCGGTTCCATTGTCATGATGTTTGCCCCTTTCGCGTACTAAGTCCTAACAGTTGATAGGCTTTTGCCAGAACGGAAATATTATTCTGGTACCCATGTTTCGTTTGTTTCTCCCATGCCGCTTCTGGCGACATCCATACTGCTGTGTTTATTTCTTCAAGTTGCGGCGCAAGCGTTCCCGACATCGCTTCCACAAGATAGTAATGAACTTCTTTTTTCACGGCCCCAACTTTCGGATGGTAATAGTTATAATAAATCGTTTCCAGCGGCTGGACAACCTTTCCTTCAATTCCTGTCTCCTCTTTGATCTCTCTAAGCGCGGTCTCCTCCATCGTCTCGCCCTCTTCCTGCTTTCCCTTCGGCAGAGACGCTTTTAAATACCTGTCTTCAATAATCATGAGTTCGATCTTGTTGTCTTTTGTTCTCCTATATACAACGCCTCCTGCTGAAACCTCCTTTGCCATTCAACATTCCTCCTTGCAAAAGCATCCTTTTTCAAAAGTTTATCTCACTCTGCCTGCCCTTTACCACTTTTTTTAGCATATTTATTCGTAGCCACCGCTCCTCTTCTGTAAAGCCCGCTCGTCTGCCCCTAGTTTTTTCCATTCTTCCAAAACTTGTGTTCCGATGGTATCTTTAAACTGATAATAGACAGGCGCCAGGCGTTTTTTCCATGCTTCTTTCTCCTTATTTGTCTGCATATGAATATGAATCAAATTTTTTGCTTTCATTTCCGCGAGCGCCCTGTCGTTCATTTTTTTCGCGTACTGGCGAATCCAGGCCGTCGTTTCCGCCATTGCCGATTCAATTGCCGCCCGTTGCTTTGGGGACAACTTATCCCACGTCGTTTTATTTATTAATACAATATACCCAAGATAGCCATGATTACTAACTGTCATATGCCGCTGTACCTGGTATAAACGTTTGCTGTAAATATTGGATAGCGTATTTTCTTCTCCCTCCACGTTTTTGAACTGCAATTGCCGGTACAAATCATTAAAAGAATAGCTTTCCGCTTTCGCGCCCAGCGCCCTGAATTGTGCTTGAAGAATCGGGCTTGCCATAATCCGAAATTTCATCTGCTTAAAATCCTCTGGATCAATGAGCGGCCGATTGGCGGTCATCTGCTTAAAGCCATTATCCCAAAGCGCCAGGCCTTTAATATTTTCGTCATTGATGGCCTTAAATAACAATTGGCCAAGCCGCCCGTCCATCGCTTCTTTTACTTCGCTTTCGTTTTTGAACGCATATGGCAAGTCCATAATCATCCAAGCCGGATAGCGCGAGGACAGCTTAGAGGTGGCAGGCGCAATCATTTCGACTTTGCCTGTCTGCAAGGCCTGAAACTCTTTTTCGTCATCAAATAGTGTAGCGTTAGGATACACTCGGATTTCCACCATACCGTCCGTTTTTTCCCGAACAAGCTGAGCGAACCTAGAAACAGCTAAGCCTTTCGGCGTATTTTCTGCTACCACATGGCTGAAGCGAATGATAACTTTTTTGTCCAACCCTTCCTGTTCAGCATCATAATGTACAGGCTCTTTCGCGCTGAAGCCGAAACCGACAGCAATCGAAATGGCTAATCCTGCAAGCAGAAATACAATCAACCACCCAAGGGATTTCACGTTACATTCTCCTTTTCCTGCTTTCGTATTCCTATCATAGCATAAGAAAAACTCGCAGATATTGCACGCTCGTCCTTTTTCTTTCCATCAAAAAAGCGTCGGCTATATTCTAGCCGACGCGCAAATTGTTGCTAAAACAAACCGCCAATTAAGCGGAAACTTGTTCATTATACGAGCCGTTTTTGCTCTCTGTCTCTGTACGGAATTCATCTTCCATCTTCGCAACTACCACAGTAGCAACCCCATTACCAATAAGGTTCGTAATCGCCCGCGCTTCTGACATAAAGCGGTCCACACCGAGAAGAAGCGCCATACCTTCAACCGGAATCGTCGGGAATACAGCCAATGTTGCCGCCAAAGTTACGAAACCCGAGCCCGTAACACCAGCTGCTCCTTTTGAAGTGAGCATCAAAATAGCGAGAAGCGTGATTTCCTGGGTAAGAGTCAAATCAACCCCATAAGCCTGAGCGATAAAGATGGCGGCCATAGATAAGTAAATGGCTGTACCATCCAAGTTAAATGAATAACCGGTAGGAAGCACAAGTCCAACAACAGATTTTGAACATCCGTACTTTTCCAGCTTTTCTATCATTTTTGGAAAGGCAGCTTCAGAAGAAGAAGTACCTAATACGAGAAGAATCTCTTCTTTGATGTATTTAAGAAAGCCAAAGATGCTAAATCCATATATTCTAGCTATTAAACCAAGTACAAGAATAATAAACAAAAACATTGTAATATAAACGGAACCCATTAGTTTTCCCAAATTGTGCAAAACTTCAATCCCAAAATTGCTAATTGTATAAGACATCGCGCCGAACGCTGCAATCGGGGAAACTTTCATGACCATATTTACAATACCAAACATGCCTTCTGTTAACTTTTCAAATAAATCAAGCACCGATTTTGCACGTTCTCCCATCGCCGTCAGCGATATGCCGAACAAAACAGCAACAAAAAGAATCGGCAGGAGTTCGCCGTTCGCTAAAGCTCCAAAAATGTTCTCTGGAATAATGCTCATTAAAAAGTCTATTATACCGTGGCTCGTTTCAGCAGCCTGTTTCGTATATTTCGTTATATCGCCTGTGGCCGCAGCTTTATCCATACCTTGTCCCGGCTTAATTATATTAACGACAATAATTCCGATAGCCAAAGCAATTGTACTTACGATCTCAAAGTAGATGAGCGCTTTTCCCCCAATGCGGCCAACTTTCTTTAAATCGCCCATCCCTGCAATTCCGACTACAATCGTAAGGAACACGATGGGGGCGATCACCATTTTAACCAGCTTAATAAAAATATCCGCCAAAACCTTCAATTGCGAGCCAAAGTCAGGGAAAAATTGTCCAACTAAAATCCCTAAAATAATGGCGCATATTACCTGCACGGTAAGATTTCTGAAATTTAGCCTCATTTTCTTTTTCATCCTATCCTCCCTTTCATTTACTCACGGTTACGCTCCGCTGAAGCGAAAGGAAGGAAGTGATGAAGTTCAAAAACGTTAACGGTTGCGATTGCAATAAGAACTGAAACCGTCCGTTTTTTTTGAATCTTCATCAAACCCTTCCCTTTGCTAATTATTTATCTTGTCTGATAGTTTTATGATAACGTTTGCAAAGGAAAGGAAGAAGTTTTCGTATTTATTAAACATTTTGTTCTTTTTGTTCATCAACCCACGTATACATTTTCATCGGGCGTCCTACCGTGCCGTATACCATATGCGATTTCGCCTTGCCAACCGATTCCAGATATTCGAGATAGCGGCGCACCGTGACGCGGGACATGCCGATGATCTGTCCGATGTCTTCTGCAGACAAATCCGTTTCCGCTTCCCGAAGGCAGTTGGATACTTGCTGAAGCGTAAACGCTTGGATCCCTTTTGGATAGTTCGTTTCTTCTTTTGTAGACTGCTTTTTGCCCGCAATGGCCAATGTGCGGGCGCCATCGAATATTGTCTGCGAAAATACGGCTGACTGATTACGGAGAAAATGCTCTTTATAACGCAAAAGCGCTTCCTTGATTCGTGAAAACTGGAAAGGCTTAAAAATATAATCAACGGCACCAAGACGCATGACACGCAGCACAGTGTCCCGATCGTTAGCCGCCGTTACCGCAATAACGTCCAAGTCAAACTCCTCCTGGCGAATAATGCGCAGCGTTTCCAGTCCGCCTTTGCCTGGCATGTATAAATCAAGAATAACAAGGTTCGGCGCCAGTCGTCTGATCTTTTCAATCGCTTCCTCCCCGTTCCTCGCCCAGCCTATTACTTTAAAACCTTCTACCTGCTCAATAAACGAGGCGTTAATCTCTTGTACCATCGGATCATCTTCGACTAATAAGACCGTAATCGGTTTGCTCATGTTGTTTCCTCCTTTCGCTCCATCGGAAGCTTTACGCGCACCCATGTGCCATATCCGACCATACTGTCCACTTCAATCTCGCCTCCGCTCCGTTCCACAATGGAAGAGACAAGATATAAGCCAATACCACGCTCGTCTTTTTGCTTCGTGGAGAAGCCTTTGGCAAAAATCTGATGCCGTATTTCTTCCGGGATTCCAATCCCGTTGTCCTCCACTTCAATCGTTAAATAGCTCTCGTCCTGCACGATCGACACATCCACCCGTCTTTCACGGTCGTTCATCTCAGATAACCCGTCAAACGCGTTTTCGATCAAGTTCCCGATAATAATCACAAGGTCATGGTAGGTAACCCCTTCCGGAAACATGCGAAATTCGCTATACGGATCGATACAAAGCGCAATATCCAGCTCTTTGGCTCGGCTAATCTTCCCGATCAAAAGTCCTGTCAAGTTTATGTCCTGAATGCGCCCGCTGATATAATGGGCCACATTTTCCTGCTCTTCGTCAAGCTGGAAAATGTAACGAAGCGCTTCCTGTTCCTTGCCCAGCTGGATCAACCCAGCAATCGTATGCAGTTTGTTACTGTGCTCATGATTTTTTGCGCGCAGCGCATCCACAAATGCCTTAACTCCGGTCAGTTCTTCCGCAAGGCGGGTCACTTCCGTCTTATCCTGGAAAATAGCGATAGCTCCTGCAATCTTCTCTTTGACACGAATCGGAATTCGATTGCTTAAAATCAGCGTATCGCCCACATAAAACTGCTGGTTATAAATCGGGCGGCCCAATTCAAGAATTTCTGGCAGGCGCGTGTCGGGAATAACATCGCGGATGTTTTCACCGATCGCCTTTCCTTTCACTTTCAGCATGCGCCGCGCCGCATCGTTAATCACGGTAATGCGTTCTTTGTCATCAATAGCAATAATGCCCTCATGGATGGCATGAAAAGCGGATGTACGTTCGTCCAATATCCGGGCCAGCTCCTGCGGCTCCAATTGGAATGTTTGCTTCTTAATATGGCTCGCCAGCAAATAAGAACCCCAGATACCAAAACAAAGCGTAAGCGAAAGAATAAGAACGATTTCTTTACTCATATCCTCAAGAATTGTGAGAATGTGAGGAACTGTATTCCCTACCATCACAACGCCGATCTGCTGATGTTCTTCATTCATAACCGGAGCGTACGCCCGCACTCCTTCGCCAAGACGGCCTTCGACCCGTTCGACATAGATATGTTCAGCAAACGCCGGCTTCGCTTCATTTACATTAAAATGTGTGCCGACACGACTTTCGATAGGATGCGAGAACCGCTTCCCGTTCATGTCAACTACGACAATGTAATCAGCCCCGTAGATAGCACGCACCTGTTCAATAAGCGGCTGGACACGCAACTCGCCGTTCAGCAACCCTACCGCGCGTTTGACTTCCGGCATTTGCGCTGTGACTTTAGCGATCAAGAGCGAGCGTTGGCCAACCTCTTCCACTTTCATACTAGAAATTTTACCCAAAAGAATCGTAGCGGCCATCAGCAGAGAAAATAGCACAATGCCAAATGCGAGCAGTGTAATTTTCCAACGGATAGGCCAGTTATTCAAATGAAACATACAGGACTCCTTTTCATGGTAGAAACATCTCAACTTGACGCTTTCCTTAAAAAATTATAAAAAGAATCACCATGAAAAAAAAGCGAAACTGCGGAAAACAGTTTCGCTTACGCCCTGTTTCGTTCAGCGTCTCATTACGCTTTGAGCGCTTCTTCACTGAGCACGCGGACGAACGTTCCTTTGCAATATTCAGAGCCCGGAGCGTCCAGACGAACTTTACAAATTTTTCCTACCAACGTTTCGTTAGCCGGGAAAACAAGCTTCAGATAATTGTCGGAATGGCCCACATACAGGCCGCTGTCCGTCGCTTCTTTGTACGGCTCTTCCGGAATCACTTCCAACACTTCGCCTACAAACTTGCTGGAATAATCCAGCGCCAGCTTATTAGATAGCTGAATCAACTCATGCACACGACGGTTTTTTACTTCTTCGTCCACCTGGTCTTCCATGCGAGCCGCCGGTGTACCGCTGCGCTTAGAATACGGAAAGACGTGCAGTTCGGCAAATTTCATTTCCTCAATGAAACGATACCCGTTCATAAACATTTCTTCCGTTTCACCTGGGAAACCGACGATAACGTCCGTCGTAATCGCCACGTCCGGCAACGCTTCATGCAATTGCTCAATTTTGCGGCGGTATTCATCCGTCGTGTACTTGCGGCGCATACGCTTCAAGACATAATCGTCACCCGCCTGCAACGGCACATGCAAATGACGGCACATCTTGTCGGAAGAATTGAGCACTTCGATGACTTCATCCGTAATCTGACTCGCTTCAATCGAGCTGATGCGGATACGTTTCAATCCCGGCACTTTGCTGTCAAGGTCGCGTAGCAGGCGCGCCAGATTATAATCTTCCAAGTCTTCACCATAACCGCCGGTGTGGATGCCAGTCAGCACGATTTCTTTATACCCTGCGGCCACCAGCTTGTTTGCCTGTTCGATCACACTTTCCGGCTTGCGGCTGCGCATTAAGCCGCGCGCCCACGGAATAATGCAAAACGTACAGAAGTTATTGCAGCCTTCCTGAATTTTTAGCGACGCGCGCGTACGATCCGTAAATTCCGGCACATCAAGCTCTTCGTATTCACGAGCCTTCATGATGTTCGTCACCGCATTAATCGGCTGACGCTCACGCAAATACTGGTTGACATAGTCAATCAGCTGGTCACGGCCGGACGTGCCCACAACGATATCTACACCCGGAATCGCCATAATCTCGTGCGGCGTCGTTTGCGCATAGCAACCCGTAACAGCAACAACCGCATCCGGGTTACGACGGATGGCACGACGAATAACCTGGCGGCTTTTCTTATCTCCCGTATTTGTGACCGTACATGTGTTAATAACATAGACATCCGCTTTTTGTTCAAAATCTATCTTTTCGTAGCCGGCCTGCTTAAACAACTGCCAAATCGCTTCAGTCTCATAGTGATTCACTTTACAACCAAGCGTGTGAAATGCTACAGTTGGCATCTCTCATCCAACTCCTTATTCGTGTAATACTTTGATATCCTGACATCCGTATCATAGTATGCCGGTATATCAAGCCAAATGTATAGACTCTCCACTCTCATCTGACTACTGCTGTTCAAACTGATAAGAAACGCAAGACAAGGCGTATAACGGTGCAGTTTCTGCGCGCAAAATCCGCCTTCCCAACGATACGCACAAAAACCCGGCCGCTTCCGCCTCTGCCACCTCTTTCTCGTCGAAACCGCCTTCCGGGCCGATAACAATCAAAATTTTCGAGCCGGGTGCCGCTTCAGCAAGAACGCGGTGCAGCGTGACCGTTTCTTCTTTCTCGTATGCAAATAAAGCATAATGAAAACGGGACGCGGATGCAAGAAGCTCGCGCCAAGTTAACACATTTTCTATAATGGGAACATGACTTCTATGCGACTGCTCAGCAGCTTCTTTGGCAATTTTTTGCCACCGTTCCAGCCGTCTTCTCTCCTTTTTTTCGTCGAGCTTAACAACCGTGCGCATAGAAGTGAACGCGCAAAAAGAAAAAGCACCGAGCTCAGTGCCTTTCTGAATGACTACCTCCATTTTATCACCTTTCACAAGCCCCTGTGCAATGGTAACTTGCACCGGAAGTTCGCGATTCGGCCCCTCTTCTCTCAAGATGCGCACACGCACGGCATTGGGTTGGATTTCCTCAATTACACCGCGCACGTCGCGTCCTTGTCCGTTGCAACAAATAATCTCATCGCCGCTCCTAAAGCGCATCACTTTTGCGATATGGTTTACGTCATCCCCGACAATCGTTACGTATTGTTCATTCATTTGCGAAGGATTCACAAAATAGCGCTGCATTCATATCCCTCACTCTGCTTTTCGTTCCGCAATTATGCACACCCAACCTGAGATTAGGGCGTTTCGATCGTAAATGGTCGGCGGGGCAACCGTATCCGCGAATGAATCGTTCGCACCGTCTTCATTGTCATACATATCGTGCATATAGTGCGATTCTTTTACCCGGAAGCCCGCTTTCTCCATTGCAGCTTTTACTTCTGCTTCTTTCTGGGTAATAATGCCAGAAGCAATAAACAATCCGCCCGGCTTCAGCACAGCCGCCGCGTCGTCAACAAACCGCAGGATCACTTCCGCAAGAATATTGGCAACGACAATATCAACCGGTCCCTTTATACCGTCGAGCAAATTGTTCTGCGCTATTGTTACTTTGTCTTCCACACGATTCAGTTTCACATTCTGAATGGCAGAATGGACAGCTACTTCATCAAGATCAAGCGAGCGCACGGAAGCAGCACCAAGTTTTGCGGCCGCGATACTGAGCACACCAGTACCGCAGCCTACGTCAATCACGCTTTCCCCGCCCTGAATGAGTTCATCCAAGGCGCGAATGCACAGCACAGTTGTTGGATGTGTTCCGGTGCCAAATGCCATGCCTGGGTCCAGCTCAATCACTAATTCGTCCGCTTTCTTCGGCAAATAGTTTTCCCAGGTAGGAGTGATTGTAATCCGCTCGGATACTTCGACTGGTTTATAGTACTTCTTCCAGGCGGTGGCCCATTCCTCTTCCTGCACTTCCGCAAGCGTCACCGTGCCCGGGCCGGCATCAATGCCGTACGAAGACAGGTTGTTGACCGCTTCTTTGATTTCTTCCACCGTTTCTGCAAGATAGCTGTTGACGAGAAGATAGGCTTTTACAATGACACCTTCAGTCGGATAATCCTTCTCCGAAAGTTCGTAGATTTCGCCATACTTATCATCCCAATCACGCCCAAGAACTTCCGGATCTTCAATAACTACGCCCGTGGCACCTGCCTCGTGCAAAATATTCGCAACCGCCTCGACCGCTTCCTGCGCCGTATGAATGCTAATTTCAGACCATTTCATCGCTTTCGTCCCATCCTCCCGTTACGCTATCTTGTGTTTTAAAGTTCTCCCCGCAACACTTTTTTCATTTTGTCAAAGAAAGAAGTTTCTCCGCTACCATGCATTTCTTCTCCGCTGATCTCAGCGAATTCGCGCAGCAATTCTTTCTGTCTTTCGCTAAGTTTGGTAGGAGTAACAATGACAACTTTCACGTGCTGATCCCCTTTGCCTGAGCGGTTCAAATAAGGAACACCGTGACCGCGCAGGCGGAATCTTGTTCCAGTCTGGGTACCGGCCGGAATTTTCAGCTTCACTTTGCCGTCAAGCGTCGGAACCTCAATCTCATCACCAAGCGCCGCTTGGGCAAATGTAATCGGAACCTGACAGTAAATATCGTTTCCATCGCGTTCAAAGAACTCATGGGGTTTTACCTGGAAGACAACATACAAATCTCCCGGGGGGCCACCGTTTATTCCTAACTCACCTTCGCCGGCGATGCGCATTCTTGCGCCATCGTCCACGCCGGCCGGGATTTTGATATGAATTTTGCGACGTACCTTTTCACGTCCGCTCCCGTGACATTTGCTGCATTTTACCTTGATAAACTTGCCGCTTCCCTTACAGTTCGGACATACCCTGCGGTTTACGACACGGCCAAACGGTGTATTCTGTACGATCTCCTGCTGTCCGGTGCCACCGCATGTCTGGCACGTTTCGATCTTGCTGCCCGGCTCAGCCCCGGAACCGTTACATTTGGAACACGTCGCTTCTTTCGGAATTTCAATATCGACTTCTTTTCCAAACACTGCATCCTTAAAATCGATCCGCATCGTGTATTGCAGATCATCGCCCTGACGCGGCGCGTTCGGGTTGCGGCGCCCGCCGCCGAAAAACATGTCAAAAATGTCGCCAAAACCCCCAAAATCTCCGCCAAAGTCAAAGCCTCCGCCACCAAAACCGCCCTGTTGGGCGCCGGCATGGCCGAAGCGATCATAGTTAGCGCGCTTCTGCGGGTCGCTTAGCACATCGTACGCTTCTTTTACCTCTTTAAATTTCTCTGCCGCATCCGGCTCTTTGTTAACGTCCGGGTGGTACTTGCGAGCCAGCTTGCGGTACGCTTTTTTGATCTCGTCTTCCGAAGCGGACTTGGAGATGCCTAACACCTCATAATAATCGCGTTTCATTGCTCTTCACTCCCGCACTACTTTACTCATAAAGTCCATCATATCAGGTTGCGAAAAAAAGTCAAAGTCAAGGTGCCCCTGACTTTGACTTTTCGATCACTTGATTATTTTTTTTCATCCTCGTCAACGATTGTATAGTCGGCATCCACTACATTATCGTCCTTTTTCTGTGCAGTGTCTTCCGCGCCCTGAGCTGCCTGCGCCTGTTGCGCCGCTTGCTGATACAGTTTTACGGACAGTTGCTGTACCACTTCTTGCAGTTCATTTTTCGCGGTGCGGATCGCTTCAATATCGGAACCTTCAAGCGCAGTTTTCAGCTTGTCTTTTGCCGCGTTCGCTTTGTCGATTTCAGCTTGATCTACCTTGTCTCCAAGCTCTTTTAATGTTTTCTCGGTCGCAAAAATCATTTGATCCGCTTCATTGCGCAGTTCAACCTGCTCTTTGCGCTTCTTGTCGGATTCGGCGTTCTCTTCCGCCTCTCGTACCATGCGCTCAATTTCTTCTTCACTCAGACCAGAGGAAGACGTAATCGTGATTTTTTGTTGTTTGCCCGTGCCTAGGTCTTTCGCCGACACATTGACGATACCGTTCGCGTCGATGTCAAACGTAACCTCGATTTGCGGCACGCCGCGCGGAGCCGGCGGAATATCCGTGAGCTGGAAGCGACCCAATGTTTTGTTGTCAGCCGCCATCGGACGCTCACCCTGTAACACATGAATATCTACAGCTGTCTGGTTGTCAGCCGCAGTGGAGAATACTTGCGACTTGCTTGTCGGGATCGTCGTATTGCGCTCGATTAGTTTCGTCATTACGCCACCCAACGTTTCGATACCAAGGGACAACGGCGTTACGTCCAGCAGAACGACGTCTTTTACATCGCCTGTCAGTACACCTGCTTGAACGGCCGCACCAAGCGCTACGACTTCATCCGGATTTACGCCTTTGTGCGGTTCTTTACCGATGAATTTTTTAATCGCTTCCTGAACGGCCGGAATGCGCGTAGAACCGCCAACCAGGATTACTTTATCAATGTCGGACGGGTTCAAGCCCGCATCAGACAATGCCTGACGGGTCGGTTTCATTGTACGTTCCACAAGGTGAGCGCTCAGTTCTTCAAATTTCGCGCGCGTTAAGTTTACTTCCAGATGCTTCGGACCGGTTGCGTCCGCCGTAATGAACGGAAGCGAAATCGTAGTTGTTAATACGCCGGAAAGATCCTTCTTCGCTTTTTCAGCGGCATCTTTCAGACGCTGCATCGCCATGCGGTCATTGGACAAGTCAATGCCATGTTCTTTCTTAAATTCACTCACAAGGTAATCGATGATCACTTGGTCGAAGTCGTCACCGCCGAGCTGATTGTCCCCGCTCGTCGCTTTTACTTCAAAGAAACCGTCGCCCAACTCAAGGATAGAAACATCGAACGTACCACCGCCAAGGTCATATACGAGAATGGTTTGGTCTTCTTCCTTCTCAAGACCGTAGGCGAGAGCAGCCGCAGTTGGCTCGTTGACAATACGCAGAACTTCTAGACCCGCAATTTTACCAGCGTCTTTTGTCGCCTGGCGCTGACTATCGTTAAAGTAGGCCGGAACGGTAATAACGGCCTGTGTTACCGGTTCGCCAAGATAGCTTTCCGCGTCCGCTTTCAGCTTTTGTAGAATCATCGCGGAAATTTCTTGCGGCGTGTACTCTTTCCCCTCAAGATTTACCTTATAATTTGTGCCCATGTGGCGCTTGATGGAAATAACGGTGTTGTCCGGGTTCGTAATCGCTTGACGCTTCGCAGCTTCACCCACGATGCGCTCGCCGTTTTTGAACGCTACCACGGAAGGAGTGGTGCGGTTTCCTTCCGGGTTCGGAATAACAACCGGCTCGCCACCTTCCATTACCGCTACGCAAGAGTTTGTCGTACCTAAATCAATCCCGATTACTTTAGCCATGAAAGTCCTACCAACCTTTCCTAGTATATTTGCATTCATACAATCAATGAAAACAAAAAATTAACAACCTACCTTGCATATATCTTACTAAGTCACATAAAAGGCTTCACAAAGTGCGCTTAAGAACTCACCTTAACCATGGATGGACGAATCACACGATCTTTCAACTTGTAGCCTTTCTGAAACTCTTCGATGATAATGCCAGATTCATACTCATCACTTTCTTCCTGCATGACCGCTTGGTGCATATTCGGGTCGAACGGTTCGCCGACGCCCGGCACTGTCGTCACGCCCTCCTGTTCTAAGACCTGCTGAAGCTGGCGAAACACCATTTCAATGCCCTCAGCAAGAGCGCTCGCGTCTTTCGCATCTTTGCTCGCCGCAATCGCACGCTCAAAGTTATCTACCACAGGCAAAAGGGCTTCAATAACGCGCTGGGACTGATATTTCATCATTTGCTCTTTTTCCCGATTGACGCGTATGCGGAAGTTCTGTAAATCCGCCTGAGCACGTAAATATTTGTTATATAGCTCATCTTTTTCCGCTTGAAGCTGTTGGATTTGCGCCTGTAGCTCCTGTTCGCGCGGCACTTCAACGGCTTCCGCTTGCTCTACAGCCGCTTCTTCTACGTTTGCGGCTTCTTCAGACTGAGAGAATTCTGTCGGCTCGGCCCCTTGCTCTTCCTGTTTTACCGTCTCTTCCATAAACTCATCTGGATTTTTGTTTTCTTCAGTCACAGCACTTCCCCCTATTCATTTGATGGTATAGCTGGAGACTTTTTTCTGATTACAGTATGTATGCGCAGAATCGCGCGGCTGACCTCCCCTGCAGTTTTTAGCGCATGCAGCTTAACCAGCGCAGGATCGACCACCCCGGATTCCAGCATATCCGCACAATGCCCAGTATCGAAATCAAGCCCGATGCTCGACGAATCTGCCTTAGCCTGTGCCGCTTTTACCTGCTCAATTTTCTCCAGCGGATTAAAGCCAGCATTGCGAATCATCTGGGCAAACGGTTTGCGAAGGGCAGCGGCCACCGCTTCCACTCCGAACCCTTCCATTCCTTGAACGGACGTGCGCCATTCCTCAAGATGGCGCGACAAAAATAACTCCAGGCTGCCGCCACCGGGAAGATATCCTCCCCTGAGCGCCGCCTGTACGGCGGCCGCCGCATCTTTGGCAATCCGTTCCCTTTCGCCGACAACTTCACCTGTGGAAGCGCCGATGACCATAGTTGCCGTCGGGATGCCCCGGCCCCCTATAACACGCACCTGACCAAGCGTTTCATCATATTCCAAATGTTCCGCGTAACCAAGTGAGTGCGATAGCTCCTCTACACTTTTATTAAGGGCGATACGCTTTAGTGAACGCGCTCCTGTATAACGGGCGACGCGCTCTCGCTCTGAACGAAAAACGCGGTGCAGGACAACAATACCGTGATCGAGGCAAAATTCTTCCGCCATGCTGTCACAGCTACGATCAAGCACTACCGCGTTTACCCCCAGTTCAAGAAGTTTTTTCAGGTTACGCCGGTACTCTTCTTTTAACTGTAAATACCGCTGAAAGCCAATCTCAGTGCCGAGCGCTTCATCGTCCATTTCTTCCGGTGCGAGCGCGTCGTTCAGCACGAACAAACAAACATTGTCCAACCGTTTCGGCATCTCGCGCGACAACGGGCGCTGATGAATAATAACACCATTCAGCACTTCGTTTTCCGCGCCTTCCCCCGCCGTGACCAATTCGCTGAACGCAAAGTCCGGCTCCAGCATCTTATCGCGTCCGATTAACTTAGCCCCTTCAATAACAAGCCGAGCAATGTCTTCCTGTTCCCTTCCCGCGATATACGCAATATGAAACAGGCGCTCATCCTCAAAAGCTTCAATGGGCAGTGCTGCTTCTTTCAGCTTCGCCACCGCTTCGTTAATCCCCAATTCAATGCCGGCAATAACTTTGGCAACCGGAACCCCCCGTTGAACCTGAGCTGCACCTTCCGTCACCAGTGCCGCAGCAAGCAGGGTAGCGGTTGTCGTCCCATCGCCCACCTCCCTTTGCTGGGAGCGGGCAAGCCCAATCATCAGACGTGCGGCCGGATGTCTGACTTCCATCTCTTCAAGAATAGTGACACCGTCATTCGTAATAATGACGCCGCCTTCTTCATCAACAAGCATCGTATCCAAGCCTTTAGGGCCGATCGTCCCTTCGACGGCGCTCGCAATCGCCTGTACTGCATTCATATTATGAAGCAAGGTGGATAATCGTTCATCTCCTGAGCCATCCCGCTCAGTCGGATGTGAAGCCATAAGCATCCCCTTTTATTCGCAAATTTTTCCGGGACGCACCTTACGCCCCGGATTTGTAAAAGCGTTCAAACGCGTTTGTTAAATTATCGGCCAGTTCGTTCAAAATGGCCATGACCCGGCCATATTCCATGCGGGTCGGGCCGAGAATGCCGACAGTGCCTACCGGCTGGCCATCAAGATGATATGTGGCCGTAATAATGCTGCACCCGCTAACAGCCTGTTCTTTGTTCTCAGAGCCGATGCGCACCTGCAAGCCCCTTTCCTGAGAGTCAAACAAGCGTACTACCATTTCATTCTGCTCAAAAAGTGTCAAAATATCCCTTACTTTATCTACATCGCGAAACTCAGGCTGCATCATGATATTCGTCGTGCCTTTCAACACGATATGATCATCGGGCTCATGTTTCAGCGCCTCTTCAAGAAGCGATATAAAATATTCACACTGTTGGATATAGCGCCCCAATTCCTTGGCGACTTCCGTATGAAGTCTGTTCCGTAGCTCCGCCATCGGCACACCCATAAGCTTTGCGTTCAGCAAATTGACGACACGTTCCACTTCTCCGATTTCTATTTCTTTTGGAAGTGAGATCGTTTTGTTTTCCACTTTTCCGGTATCCGTTACCAGGATGACCACCGCAGAATGCGAAGACAGCGGAATCATTTGAATCGTCTTAAGCCGGGATGATTTTATCTCATGTCCAAGCACGATAGACGTATAGTTCGTAAGACCGGAGAGAATGGACGCCGCCTGGTTCATCACCTGCTCGAACTCATAAAACTTCTCCGCGAACACACGGCGAATGTGCTGGGCGTCTTCTGCTCGCATAAACGGCATATGAACAAGCTGATCCACATAGAAACGGTATCCTTTATTGGAAGGGATACGCCCGGCTGACGTATGTGGCTGCTCCAAATATCCCATCTCTTCCAAATCTGCCATTTCATTGCGAATCGTAGCAGAACTGTATCCAATATCTTCCCGTTTCGAAATCGTGCGTGAACCAACCGGTTCCGCGGAACGTATATAGTTATCGATAATTGCTCGCAAAATTAACTGCTGCCGTTCCGTGAGCATATCGTTTCCTCCCTTGTTAGCACTCAGATAGTTCGAGTGCTAAAAAGCTTACTTCAAACATACCAAAGGATATCAAACTTTGTCAACCAGCCCCAGGAATCTGGCAAACACCTCGTTTCCAAGCGGAATGCCGCGCTTTGTCAGCCGCAGCATCTCACCGTTCCATTCCACCAGTCCAAGTTCGATCAATTCTTTAATTACAGAGCCAAACTGTTCCTCCAGCGTCGTACCGTACCGTTTTTGAAACTCGGACGCCGATACTCCCCGCATCATACGCAACCCCATAATCATATGATCTTCCATCGCTTCCGTCCGGCTTACCGCAAATTGCTCTACGCGCGGCAATCCTTTTTCACCTGCAAGCTGTATATACTGTTTCAACGGTCCGGCGTTGACATGCCGTTCACCGTTTATGTAGCCGTGTGCTCCAGCTCCTATGCCATAATAATATTCATTGTGCCAGTATGTCATATTATGGCGACTCTCCCAGCCTGGACGAGCAAAATTGCTGATTTCATACTGAAGCAAGCCGTGCCTCGCCATCTCTTCCATGAGCAATTCATACATTGCTACTTCCTCTTCCTCGGTCGGAAGCGGCAATTGATCTTTTTCATACAGCGTATGAAAAAGCGTGTTCTCTTCCACCTTTAAGCTATAAGAGGAGAAATGGGGCAGATCAAGGGCAAATGCTTGATCCAGCGTATCTCGAAACTGTTCCACAGTCTGATCAGGCAGACCGAAAATCAGGTCAATGGAAAGGTTTTGAAACCCGGCTGCTTTTGCATTTGCAATACTCCGCAACACCTGTTCACTATCATGAATCCTGCCAATACGCTTGAGCAATTCGTCATCAAACGATTGAACACCAAAGCTAATGCGGTTTACACCGCCATGCCTCATGACGATTAGCTTTTCCATATCCGTCGTTCCAGGGTTCGCTTCCATCGTGAATTCAAGATCAGCGCTCCGCTTTGGGAAATAACGCGCCACTATTTCAAGAAAATATTCCATCTGCTTCGTGTCAAGAAACGTAGGAGTTCCCCCGCCGACAAAAATCGTTTTGATTTCGCCCGGCGGAAACTGACGCACAGTTTCTTTCATCTCTTTTTCAAGCGCATATAAATACTCCCAAATTAATTGCGGGTTCTTAGTTACATACGAATTAAAATCACAATAGTAGCACTTATTTGTACAAAACGGAATATGAATATAAACGGCCTTCGTTTGCATTCTGCCGCACTACCTTTCTATCATAATTAACTATAGCAAAGGAGCGGGGAGCAAAAAGGCTCTTTTCCTTTTTACCCTCCGCTCCTTGTATATGGCCTGTTTCTGATTAATTACCGTCCATCTTAAGCACCGCCATGAACGCTTCCTGCGGTACTTCCACGCTTCCGATGGCTTTCATGCGCTTCTTGCCCTCTTTTTGCTTTTCCAGCAGTTTGCGTTTTCGGGAAACGTCCCCGCCGTAACATTTTGCAAGCACATTTTTGCGCATCGCCTTGATCGTTTCGCGCGCAATAATTTTGTGCCCGATAGCCGCCTGAACCGGTACCTCGAACATCTGACGCGGAATCAGCTCTTTCAGCTTCTCGCACAACACGCGGCCACGCTGGTACGCACTGTCGCGGTGCACGATAACAGACAGGGCGTCCACCACTTCACCGTTAAGCAGGATGTCCATTTTGACAAGCTTTGACTTCTTATAGCCAGACAATTCATAGTCAAATGAAGCGTATCCTTTTGTGCTGGACTTTAGCTGATCAAAAAACTCAAATACAATTTCAGCGAGCGGCATCTCATACACGAGTTGCACGCGCGTCTCATCAATATATTGCATATCAACGAATTCGCCGCGTTTGCGCTGGCACAAATCCATGATGGCACCCACATAATCTTTCGGCACCATAACCGTTGCTTTTACATACGGCTCTTCAATGAAATCGATTTTCTGCTGCTCCGGCATATGGGACGGATTTTCAATCGCAATCTTCTGTCCATCCGTTTTCGTCACATGATAAACAACGCTGGGCGCGGTCGTAATAATCGGGATATCGAACTCGCGCTCGATTCTCTCCTGAATGATTTCCATATGCAGCATGCCAAGAAAACCGCAGCGGAAGCCGAATCCGAGCGCCTGTGACGTTTCCGGCTCAAACTGCAACGATGCATCGTTTAGTTGCAGTTTTTCGAGCGCTTCGCGCAAGTCATTATAATCGGCACTATCCACAGGATATATGCCGCTGAACACCATTGGGTTTACTTTACGGTAACCCGGCAGCGGCTCATCCGCCGGGGTGTCCGCCAGCGTAATCGTATCCCCGACACGCGTGTCGCGTACGCTCTTGATACTCGCCGCAATAAACCCTACATCGCCTACGGTCAGTTCGTCAACCTGTTTCGGGAACGGCGCATGCGTGCCGACTTCCGTCACTTCGAACACTTTGCCAGTCGCCATCATTTTGATTTTGGAACCTTTTTTCACCGTACCATCCACAACCCGCACGAAAGCGATAACCCCGCGGTACGGATCGTACACCGAGTCGAAAATGAGCGCTTTTAAAGGGGCGTCCGGATCGCCGCTCGGCGCAGGCACTTTCGCCACGATTTGTTCCAAAATTTCTTCGATTCCAATGCCTGCTTTTGCCGACGCGAGCACCGCTTCACTCGCATCAAGACCAATGACATCTTCAATCTCCTGCTTCACCCGATCCGGTTCCGCGCTGGGCAAATCAATCTTGTTAATAACCGGAAGGATTTCTAGATCATTGTCAAGTGCAAGGTACACGTTCGCCAGCGTCTGCGCCTCAATGCCCTGGGCGGCGTCCACGACGAGCAGCGCGCCTTCGCAGGCTGCCAGACTACGTGATACTTCGTACGTGAAATCGACGTGCCCCGGCGTATCAATCAGGTGAAGAATATATTCTTCTCCATTTTTCGCTTTATATTTCAATTGTACGGCATTCAGTTTAATCGTAATGCCGCGCTCCTTTTCCAATTCCATTTGATCCAGGAACTGATCTTCTCGCTCCCGCTCGCTTAGCGCCCCGGTAAATTCAAGAATACGGTCAGCCAAGGTTGATTTACCGTGGTCAATGTGGGCGATAATGGAAAAATTCCGGATTTTTTGCTGTCTTTGTCTGCGATCCATACGATACCTCCCACGAGGAAAAAATGCACTAAGTACTATTATATCAGGTGCTGAATAGAACAGCAATTCAAATCTCAAGCTTGGTCAGCGCTTTCGGAAAAGCAGTAAGCGTTTGGGCACCATCCGCCGCCACATACACATCGTCTTCAATTCGCACGCCGCCCACACCTGGGACATATATACCGGGTTCAATAGTAAAGACCATGCCTTGTTCTATCAATTCTTCATTTGTTCCATGTACAGACGGGTATTCATGCACTTCCATGCCGAGCCCATGACCGACCCGATGCGTAAAATACGGCCCGTAACCGGCCGCATTGATTATATTACGAGCGGCTTTATCGACTTCAGCCAGAGGCCGTCCGACCCGTACCGCACGAAGCGCCGCTTCTTCGGCACGCAGAACCGTATCATATATCTTCTCCATTTCCGCACTCGGCTCCCCTATAACAAATGTGCGGGTAATATCGGAACAGTATCCGTCTTTCAATACGCCAAGGTCAAACAGCAAAAATCCGCCTTCCTGCACGATCGTCTTTCCCGGAACACCATGCGGTAACGCTGAATTCGCCCCTGCCAACACCATCGTGTCAAATGCAGGCGCATCCGCGCCTTTCTGTTTCATAATGTATTCCAGTTCAGCAACAAGCTCAAGTTCCGTTATGCCTGCTTTGACGCGTGTTAATCCCTCCGCAAGCACATCTTCAACAAGCTGTACTGCTGCGCGGATGCGCTCAACTTCTTCCTGCGTTTTTTTGTTCCGCATCTTTGCAATGATATGGCCCGCATCAAGCATCTGCAAACCAGGAGACACAGCCATCAAACGTTCAGCTTGACTCAGCCTCATATATTTCTTTTCAACCGCCATCCGCCGAACGGCTCCCTTCATATTTTGTTTTACCAAAGCGAATGGCTCATCCGTATCCCGTACGCCGATAATTTCTCCCTCGATTGCACCTGTTGCGCTCAACGCGTTTTCGGCTTTTTCAAGTTCAAGTAAAGGCACGAATAATACTGCTTTATCTTCCTGCAACAAAAGAGCCATAAAACGTTCGTGTGGATCACAAACAAAGCCGGTTAGATACGCTACGGACAAAGGCGATGTAAGCAATGCCGCATCCGCGCCCCGACCTTCCAACTCCTTACGCAATCTATCGATTCTTGTTCCGTACACGTCCATTGGCCTTCCCCCTGCCTTAAGTAAAGTTCCTCCTCCATGCAATCTTATCATATTCCGTACGCTTCCTCTTCCTCCCTTCCAATCCAGGTAAGAAAAACTTGCTGTTTTATACGCACTACAATGTAAAAAAGCAACCGCTCCAGCGATTGCTTCCTTTACAGCTTATCCATAATCCACTCCATCATATTGCGCGTTATTGCAACCACCCAATTACGCATTTTGTTTCCCAACTGGCTTACCCAGTTCTCGCCTGTCGCTTTGACATCTGAAAACGATTGCTCGGAAATTATCTGCTTCCCCAAAACTTCAACTTCAAAACGCCCGTCCTCCACTTTTTTAACATAAAATCCTTTCAACGGTTGGTCAGAGGCGCCTTCAATACGCTGGATACCTTTCTCCGCCAGATTGATGCCGCATAGAACCCCTGCGAACAAAACACCGACAAGCAAAAAGAATTTGGCGGCCAGCTTCACCGTGCTCCCTCCTGTCAGGACTGTTTCGGCTTCTTTTTCGCATTGACTTTCTCCGCTTCCCAATATATTTCAGCAATCGCATCCCCTAACGCGTCAGCCGTGCGGTAACATTCCTCTAAGGTATTGTCCACACCACCTACTTCGATCAGGATAGCATTGGGAGAAACGGACTGGTTATATTCACCATTCCCACCTTTTTTGCCAAATATACCTTTAGAGAGACCAGGATATTTCTTTTCGACCGCATTGTGTATCTTAAGGGCGAATTGCTGATTTTTCTCCCAGTTTTTGTTACGCATACCGATGACAAAATGAAGTTGTGCATACGTTTTTCCATTAATTTTTACCGTTGTTGAATCACGGCGCAGCGAATCCCTGTGAATGTCGATAAAATAATTCAAGCTTCTGTTTTCGGTCATCACCTCCTTGACCGTTTTTAACGATTCCGCATAAGAAAGCGCGTACGAAGCATGACGATCAATCAAACGACCTGTAAAATCCGTCTTCCCTACAGAAGAGCCGATCCCGTTTTTTTCAAGCGACTGTGCCAAGCGCTTGCTTATGAGGGTAACATTCACTTTTGAATCCATCGCCAAATTCGGATCGTTTTGCTTGCGCGCTTTCGGCACCGCGTGTACCCATGATTCCCTGTTATGCGTGTTATAAATGAAAAAAACTTTTTGGCCGTTGGTAGACAGCGGCTCCCCATTTGGCGGTGCTTCTTTTTCCGAAGTCGCTTCTCTCACCTCACCCGGTGCATCCTTCAGCGCTTCTGGCGGCGGCGAAGATTCAAACGGCAACTCGCTCAATGCTAATTCCTTTCCCGAGACCAGTACTTCCGTATCATATAAGCTAAAGCCCGGCAACTCGTTTCCGAGAAAGCTGCGCGGATCTTTCAAATTAATACTTGTTACAAGCCGAAATGCAAGGGAAGATACATCAATATTTTCTCCATGTTTCGCCATCGTCTTGAAATAAGGAATTTCGTAGCCCATCGTATGAAGAAGCACACTGTTCGACATCGCTACCGTCATTTTTCCGATATGTTGCGAAGAAAGCCGTCTATCCGCCTGCGAGACGAACAAAATACCCATGAATATAAAAATAACCGCCGTTCCCAGCGAAAGGATAACAAAACTTCTCTGCATGCCTGCCCCGTACAAATTCACGACAAAACCGCGATATCTTCTGTACATGCCATACTCTCCTTTCCCGCTGTTCAAAGGTTGTCCATTGTCTTCATCGATTTCTCTACTAAATCTATGAATCGTGAGTCTTTTATAGAACAAAGAAAGACATAAAAAATAAAGAAGTGAGAAAAAGGATATTTCTCCCAGTTTCTCACTTCTTTGTCTATGGTCTATCCATTTTCGTATTTCGCCATTCCTGCTACGCGCCATGAAATAGGGTTGATGTATCAAGTCAATACACCTTAATGCGTGTATGCCGACACATTGTCCATATCAATGGAACCGTGCAAAGCAGCATTAAGCCCGTTCGCAACAACGTTAGCGATATCTTCTACATAATCATCTATTTCTTTCGGGGTCACGATTAAATTGTGGCCGAGCGGGGCGAGTACTTCATGAATAAGCTGCCGCTTTTCATTTTCTTCCAGTCCGCCGATCATGCCAAGAATGGCTTGTTTCTCCTCCGCGTCCGGCATGTCCTCTTCTGTGTATCGCTTCACTTTGCCAGGAAACTGAAAGCCGCGCGGCAGCAGACGGCTGGACGGTTTCGGGTTTTTCGCTTCTTTCAGCTGACGCCCCAGATGACCCAAAATATACGAAATCGTATCATGAACGATGGTCACAGCGTCAACGACCGTAGGTACACCAACAGCGATAACTGGAATGCCGAGCGTTTCTTTGGTTAGCGGTTTTCGCTTATTACCAACGCCTGAGCCCGGGCTGATACCTGTATCTGAAATCTGAATCGTGGTGTTTACTCTTTCAAGTGCGCGTGACGCAAGCGCATCAATTGCAATCACAAAATCAGGCTTTGTCTTTTCTACGACCCCATATACAATCTCGCTCGTTTCAATACCGGTAATCCCCAGAACGCCAGGCGAAATGGCGCTGACCGGCCGATACCCTTCTTCCACCTGTTCCGGCATCAATTCAAACAAATGACGAGTGACAAGAACATTTTCTACCACAAGCGGCCCGACTGCGTCCGGCGTCACGTTCCAGTTGCCAAGTCCTACGATCAAAGCACTGTCGTTCT
This sequence comes from Aneurinibacillus thermoaerophilus, assembly GCF_900099925.1. GTDB lineage: Bacteria > Bacillota > Bacilli > Aneurinibacillales > Aneurinibacillaceae > Aneurinibacillus > Aneurinibacillus thermoaerophilus. Next base: position 75,733 of record NZ_FNDE01000009.1, read on the forward strand.
CCTTAATCCCCGTCTCGCTCAGAAACGTATGAAACTCTTGCGCAAACCGTGTTGCCACTCTATCCTGAAGTTCGGAGTCTTGGCTTCGTAAACCGGGAACTTCAAGGGTAACGTACCGGCCCGGCATCTTTCCGATACGCTTCGCGCCTTCCATCGTTTCTACTACCATTTTCGAAACGGTAATTCCGCCTTCTTCTTCGCTGTGGAATCGGATGCCATTCAACTCACCTGCTTGTTCTTGTTCCGCCATCTCCCGTGCTTCCAACGCCAGGTCAGTTCGTACACTATATATGCTTAAATCAAGATGTTTATCCATGCATATCACCTCGTTTCCATGCTTTCCCGTTCCCTTCTCCTTTATACTAAAGTTCTATCGAAAACCTGTACAAGACAAATGCGCCCGAGCGGCCCAGATGTTTTGCGAAGCCGTCCAAGGCGATACAAAGCAGGCATTTTTGCTACGTAAGCGGCAAAAGGAAAACAAAAACTTTCTTGCAAACGTTTGGCGTACATGATACAATTTCATTTGTTGACTTTATAATGACGTATCGGATGCACCAAGGAGGTGAATCTAATGCCAAACATTAAATCTGCAATTAAGCGTACAAAACAGATTGAAAAGCGCCGTGCACACCGTGCCGCTCAAAAATCCGCTCTTCGCACCGCGATCAAAGGCGTGGAGGTTGCTATAGCAGCAGGCGATGTGGAAGCAGCTAAAACCGCGTTGCAAATCGCAAGCAAACGTTTGGATAAGGCTGTAACTAAAGGTCTCATCCATAAAAACGCGGCTGCCCGCAAGAAATCTCGTCTGGCGAAGAAGGTTAACGGTTTGTCCGCATAACCATATATGCATATATGAATGCATTCATATCAAGAAAAAGCGACCTGTATATAAGGTCGCTTTTTCTGTTGCTGCGCTCAGGAAGCATGCATGATATCTTTCAATCCAAGAATAAAAAGCTCCAGCGCAAGCACTTTATCAATTTGCCCGGTTTTAATCCGGATATCTTCTTCAGCCAGTCTGTGCAAAATTTTTCTAAGCGCTTGTTCACTGAATGCCCGCGCCTGCTCAACGGCAAGTTTGGCGACATACGGATGAATCCCAAGCATAGCGGCCATTTGTTGTGGAGAATAGCCGCGCGACTTAAGCGTCTTTATCTGCAACAAAATCCTGAACTGCCGCGCCAGCAAAGCCAGGATTTTCAATGGTTCCCCTTCTCCTTTCGTTTCGCTGCTTCCAACATTTATCCGCTGCAAATCATAATATATTTGAACGGCATCCTCAATTTCGAGGCGTGCAACTTTATCAATTAAACGGAAAATATCATGTTCTAATTCCCGAGTCGCCAGCATTTCAACCGTCTGCTTGGTGATTTCTTCACCTTCGCCGACATACATTGCCATTTTCTCGACCTCTTTATCCAGTTGGCGCAATTGCGTGCCGCTCATCGCGATCAAAAGCTCCGCCGCAGCCACTTCCATGTGGACATGATACCGCTTGGCCTGCCGCACAACCCAATCCGCCAGTTCTGCTTCTTTTAACGGCGCACATTCAAGAACGATGCCGTTATGCTTCAATGCTTTTACCGCTTTTTTTCGCTCATCTAGCTTATCCTGTGCTACTTCAAGAATCAGAACAGAATGTTCAGGCGGATGATTCGCGTATTGTACAAGCGCCTCCAAATCATGTTCTGGCGCACCGGACGGCAACTTCACCCCGGTTAAAAACAGCGCGTGCGAAGCCCGCACAACCCTTTTTTCACCCATAAAAGGAAACGTTTCCGCATCTTGGAGCGCAACCTGCACCGGAATTTCTCGCAAGTCGTACACGCTATAATTAAAATCGCGGCTCGCATCATCCAGCATCCGTTCTTCAATCAGCCTCACCAGCTCGTCCATCATATATTGCTCGCTTCCGTACAATACATACACTGGCGCCACCTTTCCTTGCTTAATTTCCCGTATCACCTGCCGAATCTGCATCTCTTGTCACCCCACTCTCCTCTCATCTATCGTATTATATCAGGTTGAATGCGGACAAATAAAAAAACCATGGCAAAACCACGTGCCATGGCCTATAGAAGGCTATGCGTATATGTAAACGCTCGAGAACCAAGCGGGCCCTTTTCCTGACCCCCGAGCGATAAGCACTGTCGCTTTTACTACATCATACGCAATAAACAAAAAAGCGTGCTTATTTATTAAAAATTGGATGTTCAATATTTTTTTCGAGGTCAATTAACCATTCCTGCGGTTCAGGTACCGGCGCGTCTTCCGTACCTGGACGAGAAATATACTCAAGTTTATACAAAATTTGCTTGTCGTTAATCCAATAATAGGAGACGTTATACACATCAGGCCATGTATGCGTCACAAACTCAATATGCCCTGTTCCATCACGCACAAGCAACCGATTGCCGTTCTTGCTCACAAAAAACTCTCGGCTAGGAGACGGTTTTCCGGGCGGCTTATATGCATTGTTTGCTCCCGTTCCTTCTTTTTCTTGCGCCTGTCCCTCTGCGATAGCAACCTTTTTCTCACCCATAAGCATCGGCGGATGTTCAGTCGTAGCATCTTTCTTTAGCGAGGAAGCCTCACTAGATTTAGCAGCAAACGTTTTATTATCTTCCTGAGGCTCCGTCGCTTTGGCTATGGCGACTTCTTGTCTGGGTTCCGCATCCTCTCTTGGTTCATCTGCCTTAGCAACCTCCGCTTGCGCTTCAGAGTTCGGCTGAGCTAACGACACTTGCGGTGTGGAATCGCGTTTCGGTCCAGCCTGTGGCGTCGCCTCATGTGCCTTTGTTTGCTTGGCAGAAGAAAGACTATCGGATAAATTCCCGGAATTTTGGCGCTTCTCCGCTAAAGAATGTCCCGGGGCTGAAGATTCTCCAAAAGCGGCTGTATTTACTTCTGCTTTATCAGAAGCGGGAGAGCGCAAAGCAATTTTTTGCCCTCCTTGCTGGATATCTTTCTCCTGCTGTGGTTCCGTTCTTTCTTCTTTTGCTTTCATAGCAGTTGATATTCCCGGATTTTCCTTCGTCAAACTCTGCACATTGGTCTCCAAAAGCGATTGTTTCATCGTCGTCTGATCAAGCGTAAAAATGATAGCCGAAATCAGCAAGCCTGCTACCGTCGCCGTGCCGATATAGCGGTACCAAATCGCCCTTTTCTTCTTTTTCGGCAAAACCTCCACGGAAGCAACTTGCTCACGGTCGGAAGGAGAGAGCTGGCGCGTTCGGTCGATTTCATCAAGCTGTGGCAAAATAGATTGGACAATGCTAAACGGTGGCTCTACTATCGGTAATTGTTCAAGATAGGTAGATAGAGAGTGTAAACGCTCGTACAACAAAGCACATGCTGGACAAGACGTATAGTGCCGCAATAATTCTTCTTTCTCGGCATCATCAAGCTCGCCATCCAAATCGCGCTGCATCCACTCATAAGCTTCTTCGCAACTCACTCTACACACCACCTTTCTGATATTCATGCAGCAATTCCTGAAGATGCTGCCGGGCCCGATAAAGGTATGACTTAACGGTATTCAAAGGCATATCCATAACTTCCGCAATCTCACCATATGATAAATCCTGAAGATAGCGCAATGTAACAACAGTGCGTTGATGCTCGGGTAGCCGCTTGATAGCTTCCCTTACTTCTTCAGCAACTCCTGCCCGCTCTATTTCACGCTCTACATCATGCGAATCGTAAAGCGTAAGCTCATGCTGATCAATTGAGACAGTTTCTTTCTTTTTACGAAATTTATCGATGCATATATTGGTAACGATACGCTGTACCCAAGTGGAAAACTTTGCCTTCTCCTGGTATGTATCGATTTTCGTATAAATTCGAATCAGCGCTTCTTGGGAAGCGTCCAGTGCATCATGCTCGTTTCCCAGTATATAAAACGCGGTACGATACACAGAATGCTCTATGGACTCCAGTAATTGCACAAGAGCCTTCCGATCCCCGTTCTGGGCGGAGCGTATTAACTCTGCATCAACCACGCCCGTGCCTCCCCTCTCATACTTTTAAGACGTAAGGTATATGCTAAATGTTGCGCAAATCATAAATTTTATCTATCTGCACGCCGTAGATTTCCCAAAAGTTCTATATATAACTATGCCATCCCGCACATAAACAGTGATCGCCCCGCATATGTCCGTCCGTAAAATAATGCTATCCAGCGCAGCAAGTCTTGCTATCACTTCACGGTGTGGGTGGCCGTAACGGTTCTTCTTCCCTACGGAAATCACAGACAGCTTCGGCTTAAGATAGTTCACCCAATTTTCCGAAGTCGAACTTTTGCTGCCATGATGCCCAACTTTAAGCACATCCACCCGGCCAATGTTCGCTTCGCTTAATAGACGTTGTTCCCCATCCTTTTCCAGATCGCCCGTAAACAACATGCGCACACCGTAGGCTTGAAGTAACAACACAACCGAATTTGCATTGTCTTCTCCAGTGGATGAAGGCGCGGAAGCAGGATTAAGAACGCGCCATACGATCTCTGGTTCCTCCCTCCACACCTGCCCCTGTTCGGCTTTCCTGACAGAAATGCGTTTTTCTTTAAACAATCGGTTTATTTCTGCTTCGATTTCTGTCTTTGCAGGCAAACCATTTACCATGGCCTGTTTAACGCGAATATGATTTAGCAAATACGGCATCCCCCCAACATGGTCGCTATCTCCGTGCGTAAGCACCAGCAAGTCAATGGTAGAAATCCCCCGCGAATAAAGAAACGGCATAACGACGGATTTGACTGGATTGAACGGGTCTCTTCGCCGCTGCCATGGCTTTTTATTCCCCTCCGGCAGCGGTCCTCCTCCATCAATAAGCACAACATTGCGCGGAGTTTCGACGACGATAGCGTCTCCTTGTCCGATGTCCAAAAATGTAATGGTCACCCCTTTTCTTTCCCAAGAAATAAAAAGAGTTCCGAACAAAAGGAAAGAAAAAGATGCAAAAATCATCACATTTTTCCAATTAAGGGCTATTTTATCATACAACCATCCAAGGAGAAAGAGAAGCCAGAACGTATATCCACCTATCCAAAACAAAGATGGCGAACGAAAAACAAAACGAAAACTCCGCCATTCTTCAGCCTTATCCAACAGCTGTAAAACTGGAAGCAGGAGCGTGTCCACCACTTTTGCCGGCAAGAACCCGAAAGCTGGATGGATCATCCCCAGCATAAATGAAATAGCGGCCATCGGCGCGATCATGATACTTATAAAGGGAACAAACAAAAAATTGACCAGAGGTGAAAGAAAAGAATAAACGTGAAAGTAATAAATCGTCAGCGGAAAAGAAACAAGTGTAGCTGCTAATGTCACCGCAGCAAGACCCCGTACTCCGTCCCGTTTAAAGGGAAGCTTACGCATCAACGGCGGTACAAAGGAAAGCAATCCAAAAGTAACAAGATAAGACAGTTGAAACCCTACATCATGAATATAATAGGGGTTGGCAAGCGCCATACATAAAAAGGAAGCACCCAAAAGGTTCCAGCCATCTTTTGCCCGGCGCATAAGAAGCGCAAACAAGGCCAGTTCACCCATGATAAGCGCACGTACTGCCGAAGCGCTGGAACCGGTCATTACTACGTATACCGGCAACAAACACGCGGTAAGCAAATAAGAACGCTCCCGGGTAAAGCCGAATAAACGTAAAACGTAAACAAGTGCGACAACAAGAAGCGTAATGTGCTGCCCAGAAATCGCAATCACATGGGTAAGCCCAAGCGAAGAAAATGTAGTGTACAATTCGGGGTCTACACGATCCACCGCTCCGAGTAACATTCCTGAAAGCAAGCCCGCTGATGTCGGATGATATAATTCGAAAGCCCGATTCGCCAGCTTTTTCTGCCAGGACATCATCAATCCTGTAAATCCGATTGGTGCATGTCCGTAGGATAAACTTTCAACATCCCATATCTTTCCAATCCGATGAATATGCTTTCTATGGAGATACGTTGGGTAGTCAAAAGCGCCCGGGTTTGTAGGAGGGGCCGGACGTTCGATTTCTATTTTTCCGCTCAAGGTTGCTCCATAGCTGAGAACTTTCTCCGCCTGCCTTCGGCTCGCCTCATTCCGAAAATAAATCGTTGTCTGCACCAGCTCTGGAACTTCTAAGGCTTTCCCATTAAGTACATGAATGCGCAAAATAAATTTGCAGCGATCTCCATCAAACATCACTGCGCTCTGAATCTCTCCCGCAAATGCTGCGTTCGTTTCATCTGGTAAAATGCTCACATTATGTTTTTCGATCCACAAATACCAAGAAAATCCTGTGATAAAGAACAAAAGTCCCGTCACAACAAGTTTATAGTATGCCTTATTCTTGAAAACAGGCAATATCCCCACGATTATAAACCCTAACAGCAAACCGCAACCTAAACGGGCGCTGTTGACAAACTGAGAAGCACACACCAACCCGCTCAGCATGTACAAACCGCAGAAAAAAAGCGCCCGTTGCCTCATTCTTATTTCACATACCCGCGCTTCTTCAACTTTTCCACATGCGCACGCATCAGCGCATCAATATCCATCAAAAAAGTCTCTTCCAATATGTATAACATTGTAAAGCAACACTGGGCAATATGCAGAAGATTTAAACCGCACCCTTTTAAAATTTGTTCATCTGTATGAACCCGCTTCTCTCCGCTAGCACCGCGAAACTTACCGATCCATTGGGCAAACCGCCCGATAGCGACAGAAATATTTAATACTGTACTGTCAAGCGTAACACCAGGAATGGTAAGACGCGGCAAACTCATTGCCCGAAATCCTTCTTCATTCACTTTAATATATACATCACCAGCTACGCTTTCCAAATACCCTTTGCGCAACAGTTTGGCCAGATGGTCATCAATCATATCTTCCAAGCGCACCTCAGGCGCTAAATCTTCCAGAACAAATGTCATAGAAATACAAGTTTGAGCGACATCGAGCAATTCACCGGCTACGTTTTGCAACGCTTCTCGCGCCCGTGGTGTTCCCTGTTCATCCATCCAGCAAAGGATGGCTTCACTGAGCTCTCCCTGTTCTTCCACCAGCTTGCGAAAAGTCGACTCCAGCGAAGGAACGAGTCGATTTAGCCTGGGAAGTACGATCTCCATTTTACTTTCCCCTTTCTCCCCTATACGTTTTTTCTTTCTATTGTATCATAAAAATCAAGATAAATGTAAAAAAAAGGAAAAAGTTTTTTTCCTCTTTCCTTCTAATAATTCTGTAGCTCATTCCATTGATCAGTGAGCAGACACAACTCTTGCTTGATGATATGCACGTGAGGTTCTTTGTTATGTATCATACAATCATTCAACTTCTCCAGCAGGTAATTAATGCGACCTTCTAAAATTTGCCGATCGATATACTGATCCACCAGTATGTTCGACAACTCTTTCTCCTCGCCCAATCCGTTGCTTTCATAGATACGTCCCTCGCGGAAGTGAATATCTCTGCTTACTCCTTCCTCATACAGACGAAGCATGCCGCTCGCTCCCATCAGGTAAATAGAACCATAAAACAGACGAATAAGAGGATTGCTCATCATTTCCTCTTCCGTAATACCATTGATATAAAGACGGCCTTTAATCGGCAGACCTGCTTGTACAACCAAACGAAAGACGCCGTGTTCCGTATAAAAGCCGAGCAACAATGTGCCCTGCATCGTTTTCTTTTCTTCTACCGTTATTTCGGAACGGGATTTCGCTTCTTCCACAATGCGATACACATCATCTGTTCTTTCCTGAGGAGCTTGGAAATTATCACATACGCCACGGATCGTTGCGACATTCGGTTGCATTAAAATCACCTCGTTTATAGTTCAAAAAAATATCCTCTTGCTACATCTTTACCCCCTTAGTTATCATCCATACCACATTTTTACACTTTTTATAAAAAAATATTCTAATCTACAATTTCTATCTGAACCCCGGCCGGAGGCGTATACTCAAGCAACTGACGAAACATAATTTGCTTCTGTTCAAAAAGATGTGCTACCTTCTCATAGTCTTTCAAATATATCCGATGATAGACCACCTCGATGATGCCGCTGTTGGCGATTAAATTAGCGCACATCCAGCACGGCTGATCCGTGACATAGATGGTGGCTCCCTGCCGTTCCTCCTGGTCGGTAAACAAAAGCAAATTCTGCTCTGCATGAATGGTGCGAATGCATTTTTGCTTCTCAACGCTGTTCCCTTGTTCGTCTACCTCATAGTAGGTATGCAACATACATCCAACATCAAGACAAGACTCAACGCCGCTTGGGCTTCCGTTGTAGGCCGTTCCCAGCACTTTTTTATTTTTGGTTAGTACCGCCCCAACGTGACGGCGCGGACATGTGGCCCGGGTCGCGGCCATATACGCTAAATCCATAAAATATTCATCCCATGTCTTCCGTGGGCTCATATCTTTCCCTCTCTTCTGTTTCTTTCTCTTTACTATTCTAACCTGCGAAAAAGAATACCGGAAAGAAAAAAGGGAGAGAAAGTCTTCTTCCTCACCCCTTCTAAAACTTATTACTATTCTGCTTCCGTCAAACTACGATTATGCATTCACCAGTTGGCTGGCTTTAAGCGCCTGCTCAATGTCGGCAATAATATCATCTACCGCTTCAATACCGATAGAGAGACGAATCATATCCGGCGTAACACCCGCACTGCGCTGTTGTTCTTCCGTTAGCTGCTGATGCGTCGTACTTGCAGGGTGGATAACAAGCGTTTTGGCATCGCCAACATTCGCCAAGTGGGAAAGAAGCTTCAGGCTGTTAATAAAGCGTTTGCCTTCTTCCAGCCCACCTTTAATGCCGAACGTGAAAATGGAACCCGGTCCTTTTGGCAAATACTTCTTTGCGCGCTCATAATAAGGACTGCTCTCAAGCCCTGCATAATTCACCCAGGAAACAAGTTCGTTTTCTTGCAAATATTCCGCTACTTTTTTTGTATTTTCCACATGACGCTCCATGCGTAAATGAAGCGTCTCCAACCCTTGCAGGAATAACCAAGAGTTGAACGGAGATATCGCTGCCCCAAAGTCGCGCAGCAATTGTACGCGCGCTTTGATAATGTAGGCAAGATTGCCGACTGCTTCCGTGTATACTACACCGTGATAGCTCGGATCTGGCTCAGTTAACCCTGGGAACTTGCCATTGTTCCAGTCAAAGTTACCGGAGTCGACAATCACGCCTCCAATTGAGGTACCATGACCACCGATAAACTTTGTAGCAGAATGAACAACAATGTCAGCGCCAAATTCAATCGGACGGCAAAGATACGGAGTGGCAAACGTGTTATCTACAATAAATGGAATTCCGTTCTCATGCGCGATGCCCGCTAATGTTTCCAAATCAACTATATCTGCGCGTGGATTTCCGATCGTTTCCGCATAAAGCGCTTTTGTCTTGTGCGTGATCGCGGCACGAATAGCATCCTTATCTTCCGGATCAAAGAATTTCACCGTTATGCCGAACTTCGGAAACGTATGCGCGAACAGGTTGTATGTTCCGCCATATAGATTGCTGGAAGCGATAATTTCATCCCCCGCATGCGCGATGTTTAAAATAGAGAACGTAATTGCCGCCTGACCGGAAGCGACCGCAAGCGCACCCACACCGCCTTCAAGTTCCGCAATCCGCTTCTCAAACGTATCCTGCGTCGGGTTCATAATGCGCGTATAAATGTTACCGAATTCTTTCAATGCGAACAAATTGGCTGCATGCTCCGTGTCTTTAAATACATAAGAAGTTGTTTGATAAATTGGCACCGCGCGCGAAAGCGTCGTCGGGTCCACTTCCTGTCCTCCGTGCAAGCATACCGTCTCGAAATTGAATTTGCGTTCTTCTGCCATTCTCTTTTTCCTCCCTGTCATCATTCTTTGTTTTCGGCGATGCCAACCAAAAGAAAAATCCTCTTCTTTGGAAGAAGAGGATTCTACGCAGGTATGTATCATCGCTCTCATCTTCCAAAGCATGCTGCTTTGCTGGAATTAGCACCTTGCACATACGTGCCGGTTGCCGGGCTTCATCGGGCCAGTCCCTCCGCCGCTCTTGATAAGAGATGTCTTATATAAAATTTTCTCGCTTGAGCTGATTCTGGTTTTATTATAGCCTTACTATTCCTACCTGTCAACTTAATTTGAAGATTTTTATTGTACAGAAATTTTGGCGCGCATTTTCTCCAATGTTTTCGGACCAATTCCTGCTACCTTTGTTAAATCCTCTACCGTTCTGAACAGGCCATTTTCTTCCCTGTATTGAATAATAGCTGCTGCTTTTCCAGGCCCAATACCAGGAATGGTTTGTAGTTGCTCTAATGTAGCTGTATTAATATTAATTTTCTCCTCCTGCCCGGGTGCGCCCGGCGCAGAAGCTGTTCCTGCTGATGCCAGACCCGTTGTACCGATTAGAGCCTCTTCTCCTTTTATCGGAATATATAAGAGCATGCCGTCAACAAGCCGCTGCGCTCCGTTGACTTGCTTTGCATCCGCTTCCGGAAGCAATCCGCCCGCCATCCCGATGGCCTGATACACACGTGCCTCAGCCGGTAACGTATATACCCCTGGCTTCGCTACCGCGCCCTTCACATCAACGACGACAGTCGCCTGAACGGATGGCGCAGGAGAGCGCGCGCTTTCCTCTTTTTCTATGGGATCTCCCGTTTGATCGTTCTCCCCGGCAGTGAAAACGGAGGAGCCCGTAACCGCTTGTTGCTCAGAAAACGGAAGCGTTTTTGCTTCTGTTTCCTCCTGAGTGTAATTATAAAAATAAATACTACTGCCCAAAATAAAAAGACATATACTAATACTGATCCATTTTTTCTTTTCTACAAACCAGCTTTTCACCGCATCTCTCTCCCTTACTTGTAGTTTTCTAACTTTTTGCCTATACTTTTTATATAAACATTCAGAAAATCGCCACTTAAAAAAGGAGGATTGCAAACAATGGGTGTTCATCACGCAATTTCAGCCCACTCCGCAAGGCAAGCTGAGTATATTACGCTCTACCGCAAACTGGATGCGGTGCGGGAAATGTGGATTGAAAAAGCGGTAGAGCAATGCAAGAACGGAGAAAAAATCAGCGTGGAAGAGATTAATAACATCACACAACAAATTAATCAACTTGCGCAACGTTACCATCTTCCGCCGCGCAAACTTGTGACGGAAGAAATGGTACAAAATATTTGTAAATAATTACCACATCTCTATCTTAGCATAATTAGAAAAATATGTGTACTAAATCTTTCTTTCCCCTCATACTTATTAAATAATTATAATCGCCGGGGGGATTTAGATGCATATCGGCTTTATCGGAACGGGAAGTATGGGAACAATCCTCATTGAAGCCTTTATCGAATCTGGTGCTGTTCTGCCCGCCCAAATCTCTGTTGCCAATCGGACACCGGAAAAACTACATGCGCTCACGGCAAAACACCCGGACATCAAGGCTAGCACTAACATAAATGTGGCCCAAAAAGCAGACATTCTATTTCTGTGCACCAAGCCCCTGGAATATCGGACGGTACTCGACGAAATTGGCGAACATTTGACGCCCGATAAACTTGTTCTATCTATCACAAGTTCCGTCGGTGTGCAACAATTAGAAGCATATATTCCTTGCAAAGTGGCCCGTGTCATTCCCAGTATTACGAATACAGCGCTCAGCGGTGCTTCACTCATTACGTTCGGTGCCCGTTTAACCCAGACTGATCGTACCTTGCTGCTCACACTTCTTTCTGCCATCAGTACGCCTATAGAGATTGAAGAATCGCAAACACGAATTTCCTCGGATATTGTAAGCTGCGGCCCAGCTTTTTTTAGCTTTCTAATGCAACGCTTTATTGACAGCGCGGTCGATCATGCATCCATTACGGAGGAGCAGGCTACAAGATTAATGACCGAGATGATTATCGGGCTTGGCCGCCTGCTTGAAGACGGACGTTTTTCGCTGCCGACACTTCAGGCCAAAGTTTGCGTGCCAGGTGGAGTAACCGGCATCGGCTTGCACGTGCTTGATGAAGAAACACAGGATGTGTTTAAACATTTAATTGAAGCAACGCACAATAAGTTCAACATAGATGTACGGGAAGTTCAGGAAATGTTCACCAACCAAAAAAACTCCTTCCATTGAACAAGGAAGGAGTTTTTTGCGCACTCGGAAGATTACTTAACGACCTGAGCGCCTGCTTTTAATTTGTCAGAAATTTTAAGGCTAAAACCCGCAGCAGCTTTCTCATTTACTACTAATTGAACATCTTTCAAAGCTTCAACAGGAATAGAATCCAGCTTCTCGCCCTTTAACCCCCGGGCTGCTATAGTATCGTCTAGCCTACAACGATATTTACCAGTTTGCCCGGAACGGCGATAACTTTACGCACCGTCTTGCCTTCAACCAGCTCTTTGATTTTTTCATTTTCGGTAGCAAGAGTCTCCATCTCCTGCTTCGTCAAATTGGCTGGAATAACCATTTTATCGCGTACTTTGCCGTTGATTTGGACGACAATTTCCACTTCATCAAGCACGAGCGCGGCGGCGTCATACTTCGGCCAGGACTGCTGGTGCACGCTATCTTCATGACCGATCATACGCCACATTTCTTCCGTAATGTGCGGCGCGAACGGCGCGAGCAGCACAACCGTTGTTTCAATGGCGTGAGCTAGCATGCCACGATCCGCAGTTTCCGGATACGCATAAATTTTGTTTACAAGTTCCATGATGGCACTGATTGCTGTGTTGAACTGACGACGCTCACCGATGTCTTCACTTACTTTCTTAATGGTCGCGTGTAACGTGCGGTTCAAATCTTTGGCCGCGCTGTCGGACAAGTTCACCTGCGGGTGTCTTGCCACAAGCTCTGCATGGCTATCCACCATACGCCATACGCGATTTAAGAAGCGATAGCTTCCTTCTACCCCGCTGTCGCTCCACTCAAGATCACGATCCGGCGGCGCCGCGAATAAAATGAACAAGCGTCCAGTATCCGCTCCGTACTTGGCAATGATTTCATCCGGACTGACAACATTTCCTTTTGATTTGGACATTTTTGCTCCGTCTTTCAGCACCATGCCCTGTGTAAGTAAGCTCTTGAACGGCTCGGTAAAGTTAACCATGCCAGCATCATACAATACTTTGGTGAAAAAGCGGGAGTAGAGCAAGTGCAAAATCGCGTGTTCAATACCGCCAATGTACTCATCTACAGGAAGCCACTTATTCACCTTTTTCGAATCGAAAGGAATGTCGTCGTTTTTCGGGTCTGTATAGCGCAGATAGTACCATGACGAATCGATAAACGTATCCATCGTGTCCGTTTCCCTACGCGCTGGCCCACCGCAGGATGGGCAGGTCGTATGCACGAACTCTTCGGATTTAGCTAAAGGATTACTCATTCCGTCAATGACGACATGATCCGGCAGCATGACGGGCAAATCTTCTTTCGGTACCGGAACGATGCCGCAATCGTCACAGTAGATAATCGGGATCGGCGCACCCCAGTAGCGCTGGCGAGAGACGAGCCAGTCGCGCAGGCGATACGATACCGCCGGGCCACCTACCCCCTTCTCCTTCAAATGCTCACTGATGACAGCAAGCGCCTTGCGGTTCGGCATTCCGTCAAATGAATCTGATTGCACAAGTACGCCGTCTTCCGTGTACGCTTCTGCCATTTCCTCATTCGTGTCAACTTCCTCGCCTTCTGGTGCAATTACACGCCTAATCGGCAAGTTGTATTGTTTGGCAAACGCGAAGTCGCGCGTATCATGCGCCGGAACTGCCATCACAGCCCCTGTGCCATAGTCGAGCAACACATAGTTCGCAATCCAGATCGGAATGTCCTCACCGGTCAGCGGATGGCGAGCATACGCCCCGGTAAACATTCCTTCTTTCGGTGCATCGGTCGATGTACGAGTAATGTCCGATTCTTTCTTAATTTTTTCAATGAACTCTAGCACTTCTGCTTCGTTTTCTTTTCCTTTGACAAGCTTGCGTACAATCGGATGCTCTGGCGCCAATACCATGAAGGTTACGCCGTACAGCGTATCCGGACGCGTTGTGAATACGGTCAGCTTCTCGTTCAACTCCGGCACTTCAAATGTAACTTCCGCCCCCGTGCTTCGGCCAATCCAGTTGCGTTGCATCGTTTTGACCTTTTCGGGCCAGCCGTCAAGCTGATCCAAATCTTCAAGCAAACGATCGGCGTAATCAGTAATTTTGAAATACCATTGTTCAAGATCGATTTTTGTGACTTCCGTGCCACAGCGCCAGCAGCAACCGTCTTCCACCTGTTCGTTAGCGAGCACGGTTTGATCGTGCGGGCACCAGTTTACCAATCCTTTTTTCCGGTAAGCCAAACCTCTTTCATAGAACAAAAGAAAGAGTTGCTGCGTCATTTTATAGTATTCCGGCGAGCAGGTTGTTACTTCTCGCTCCCAGTCATAGCTTACCCCAAGCTGTTTCTGTTGGTTTCTCATAAAATCGATATTTTCGTATGTCCATTTTGCCGGCTGGGCCCCCAGCTTAATCGCGGCATTCTCCGCCGGCATGCCAAAAGCATCCCAGCCCATCGGATGAAGAACTCGGTAGCCGCTCATTCTTTTATAGCGTGCGACCACATCGCCAATGGAATACACGCGCATATGGCCCATATGAAGACGCCCGGACGGATATGGAAACTGTTCAAGACAATAGAATTTTTCTTTGGCATCGTCTTCGTTCGTGCGATGCGCGTTTGTTTCATTCCAGTATTGCTGCCATTTTTTTTCGATTTCATGCGGATTGTACGTCCTCATCAACGAATGACCTCCTGATCTTCATTAAGACAAACTCGCAGGCATTGCCCGCAAGTTTTTTCTGCCTACAATTCGGAAAGAAAGTATTTTGGTACGTTATGATTTTAAGATAACATATACTTTCTTATCCACTTGAACACTCCCATTCACGCAGGCTTAAGCCTTTTACGTCCTTATCCTGATACCCGCAACAGGAACACAACTGACTCGATGGGAATATTTTGCACACAATGCTGATTGTACGTCCGTACCATTCGGCTTGGTTGCTTATATTTTACAAAATTGAGGGAGGAAAGAACAGTCGGACTTGTGAGAAGGTAAAAGCCTGCCCTCGTCCGAAGCCGATTCATTCCCCACTTTCACTGGTAACAAAAGCATCTTCACGCTTAGAAGTAGGGGGGCTTCTCGGCTGATATGATAAAAAGCCTCCCGTCCCTATAATCCAGGGACGAGAGGCTTACTCCCGCGGTACCACCCTAGTTAACGCAGAGCTATGTGCAAGCCTTGCGCTCACTTTAGCATCCGTAACGTGGATGAGACGGATAACGGTACCTTTATATCCCGCTATCGGCTCCAAGGCGAGTTCATTGCCGGAAGCGGTTAACTCGCACCAACCGTTAACTCTCTGGTACGCTCCTTAGGCAACTACTACTCCTTATCCATGCCATCATTTACAATTTGTCTAAAATTATATGCAATCTTCCTATCAGGTGTCAACTTTTTATCTAATGAGGCTTACGGGCAATAAAAAATGCGCGTTCGCTGTCTGTTGCTACCGGCTGCGATGTAAAATCCGCGGTAATGGACAGAACATCAAATCCGGTATCCGCAAGCCACTGCCGCAAAGCTTCAAGCGAATACGCCTTCTGGCGATGCCGTTCATGAAACCGGCGGTACAAATCGTCTTTTTCCCGTACAAACAAAGTTAAATCGTGTTCCACTGCTTCTTCATCTTCATAGTAAATGCTCTGCCAAATATACGCCACATGTTCGTCCTGATAAGAGAACGATTCATTCCCAAATACTTCGGCGATTTTATACGGAGTATGCACGTCGAATAAAAATGTGCCGCCGGGCGTAAGCGTAGCGAAAACCCTTGCGAATACCTGTTTTATCCCTTCAGCATCCGGAATGTAATTCAGTGTATCGCAAAAGCTAATCACGCTGTCCACCAGCTCAGGCAGCGCAAGTTCACGGATATCCTGCCTAAGCCAGTGAACGGCAGCGCGCGGATGGCTACGCTGCACCTTCTCCCGTGCTACCGCAAGCATGTCGGCTGACAGATCGACACCCCACACTTCCAGCTCTCGCTCCAGCAGGTAACGGGTCAAAGAGCCTGTGCCACAACCAAGCTCCGCGACGCGGCGCGGTCTCGTCCGCGTCAGGCGCCACGCTTCCACCGCAAACCCCATCCATTGATCGTATGGCGCATCGGCCATCAAATGATCATATACGTCAGCCAATCGCCGATAACTACTGGACAGCGACAACGGGAGCATCCTTCCATAAGCGTTCAATATTATAAAATTCGCGCTCATCACGATGGAACACATGGACAACAACATCGCCTAAGTCTACAAGCACCCAGCGCGCGTCATCGTAGCCTTCACGGCCGCGCACGACAATTCCAGCTTTTTCGGCACTATCTTTTATATGATCAACAATCGCCTGCACCTGTGTCTCTGAGTTGCCGTGACAAACAACAAAATAATCAGCAATAATGGACAGTCCCTTCAAATCAAGAATAACCACATTGTGTGCCTTTTTGTCCTCCGCGGCTTTGGCGGCTAATTGAGCGATTTCCAATTCTGTCATAGTCGCTTTTATTCCTCCTGTTTATTGTTCTTTTTCGACTTTATTAAGGAGTTGCGGGCCAGAACGGTGAGAGGATATATTCTTTTTTCACGGTTTACGAGGAATGCGATGGTGCCGCCCAAAGCTTTGGCAAGCGCCCGATCCAAGTCCTCTTCCGCCACTTGGCGCAATTCCTCCACGCCGGGGAATTGACGACCCGGTTCTATATAATCGGCCAGACAAACGACTTTTTCGAGCAACGTCATATTCTCGCGGCCGGAAGTATGATAACGGATTGCGTTTAGTATTTCTTCATCTTCGATACCAAGGTCACGACGCACCGCTTCCGCTCCGACATGCGCGTGCCATAATTCCTTATCATGTTCCAGCAAATCTTTCGGAATATGCGGCGTTGTCTCGATAATTTTCCGCATGTTTTCTTCTGACCAAAACTTGCAATAATCATGAAGAATAGCAGCCGTCTCCGCCTTTGTCTTATCCGCGCCATACTTCTCAGCGAGACGCACCGCAGTTTCCATGACACCCAGCGTATGTTCATAGCGATGTTTTGTCATTTGTCCCCGCACAGCTTCCAGCAATTGTTCACGCTTCATATAATCGTTTCTCCTCTATATACAATCTTACCGCCTCCGGCACAAGATACCGGATTGACTTTCCATCCGCCGCTTTTTGGCGGATCATAGTTGATGAAACATCCAGCTGCGGCATTCTCACCTGAATAACATCTTGCATATATTTGTTGTCCATTATATAGCCGGGTCTAGCAAGCACCACAAATTTCACCATCGTAATGAGCTCTTCTATTTTGTACCATTTTGGCAAATGTTTAGCCATATCTCCACCAATGATAAAGTAAAATTCTGTGTCCGGGTGTCGTTCTTTCAGCAGACGTACTGTATGATAAGTATATGAAGGCTGTGAACATTCCATCTCCAGTTCCACCGTGCTTAGTGAAAAGTACGGATTGTCCGCAATGGCGAGTTCGACCATCGCTACACGGTGTTTGTCTTCGGTAATCGGGTTCCCCAACTTATGCGGCGGAAGGCGGGCTGGCATAAACCATACTTCATCCAATCCGAGCGCATCCCGTGCCTGTTCCGCTACAATTAGATGAACAGCATGAATCGGGTCGAAGGTTCCGCCGTAAATGGCAACTTTCTTCCGCTTATTTCGGAAGTTCAATGGTTTTTCGTTCCTTTGACTCTTTATATAATACAATTGTATTTCCGATAATCTGCACAATTTCCGCGCCGCTACCGGCAGCAATCTCCTCAGCCACCTCATGCTTGTCCTCACCGCAATTGTTCAGCACGGAAATCTTCAGCAATTCGCGCACTTCCAGCGTATCTTCGACCTGCTTGATTAAGTTTTCATTGACACCGCCCTTCCCTACCTGAAAAATCGGGTCTAAATGATGAGCCAACGAACGCAAATACCGTTTTTGCTTTCCTGTTAACATAACGTTCCTCCTTTTCTCCTACTGTCCACGCAACGCATCCATAACCACTTCGCGCATCACGTTTACGGGAGCCGGCCGTCCCGTCCAATATTCAAAGCTTAAAGCGCCCTGGTAGATGAACATCCCTACCCCGCAATGAACGCGCGCACCCTTCGCTTTCGCATCACGCAACAAGCGCGTTTCCATTGGATTATAAATCAAATCGCTAACCGTAAGCCCGCCGTGCAGCGTTTCCGCCGGGAGAGGGCTCGCTTCCGTTTTTGGATGCATGCCGATTGACGTTGTTTGGATGAGCAACGTGCTAGTTGCAAGCGCCTCTGCAACCTTATTCAGCGGCAGGGCACAAACGGTCGCCTGTGGCACAGCCTGCTTCATATGAGCGGCGAGCTGTTCAGCTTTCTCCACCGTACGGTTCGCAATTACAAGTGAGGGAAGCCCGGCCTTCAGCAGAGCTATGGCTACGCCACGCGCTGCTCCTCCTGCTCCCAGCAGCACGGCAGATTGCGATGCTAAATCAATGCCCGTCTCTTCTGTAAGCGATCGGACATAGCCCCGTCCATCCGTATTATAACCGACAAGTTTGCCTCCTTCATTGACAATCGTATTGACCGCACCGATTATCTTCGCTTCTTCGTCTACTTCATCCAAGTAATCCATAACAGTTACCTTATACGGAATGGTTACATTCACACCGCGCATGCCAAGCGCTCGAACGGCCTGAACGGCCTCCTGCACCCGACTTGGATCAATGTCGAACGCGGCGTACCGGTAATTTAAGCCACACGCTTCAAACGCGCGATTATGCATAAGCGGCGACAACGAATGCCCCACCGGATGACCGAACAGCCCTGTTAATATCGTTTGGCTATCCATATGTTTGCTTCTCTCCTTAACTATCTTTTCCTATTTCTCATCTTATCTCACGGTTCACGTACAAAAAACCCCCTGAAGAACAGGGGTAATCAAAGCGCTTATATTAAAGACGGACGCAGGCTGGCCGCGACGCCTTTCGGCACATGCACCACAACGTTCGCACCTTTACCGTGCAAAGCCACCCATCCTAAACCTGAAACAACGACATCATACTTACCAGGCGGAACTTTAAACATGAATTTTTCCCACACCATTTCTCCGGCCGCTTCTTTTCCTGGCGGCGACAGCAATTCGCCTTTATGCTTTTCATACAATTCATCGGCGTTGGACAGTTTTGTTCGGTGAATGTTCAGATGGTTAGATACATAAACCACAAACGGTTGATGCTCACCTTTGACGAAATCGATACGGGCGAGCCCGCCAATAAATAACGACTGCTCCGCGTTTAGCTGGTACACTTTCGGCTTAATTGGCTTGTCCGGCATCACCAGTTTCAATTCTTGCGGCGCTACTTTATGTACCAGCTGCTCCCGATTTACAATTCCCGGCGTATCGTACAAAGACGATTGCTCGTCAAGCGGGATTTCAATTACATCGAGCGTCGTGCCCGGAAATTGGGAGGTTGTGATGTCCATTTCCGACTCGCCGAATTGCTTAAGCAGGTAGTTAATCAATGAAGATTTGCCAACGTTAGTCACACCGACAACATAAATATCACGCCCTTGACGATGTTCATTCATCGCCGCAACTAGACGGTCAATTCCTTCACCTTTGCGCGCGCTCACTAGCACGACATCTACCGGTTTCAGACCGAGATCAGCAGCCGATTTGCGCATCCAATTCACAAGGCGGTTGCGATTCACATTTTTGGGAAGAAGGTCAATCTTGTTACCAACTAGAAGAATCGGATTGCCTCCCACAAAACGCGGCAGGCCCCTAAGCCAGCTGCCATTAAAATCAAAAATATCCACTACCTGTACCACAAGCGATTCCGTGTCGCCAATGCTGTTAAGAATACGCACGAAATCATCGTCGCCCAGCGTGACGGTGGACGCTTCGTTATAATGCTTAATCCGGAAGCAGCGCTGGCAGATTACTGTCTCTTTTTCCAGCGCCTGTGGCGGGGCATACCCCACTTTGTTTTTATCTTCCGTCTGAATGGCTACACCACAACCAGCGCAATATATCTTCTCTTGCTTATCCATTTGAATCCTCCCAAGGAATTTTGCCACGTTTCCGCATCCAATTGAGGGCGATCTTTTCCAGCTTCCGATTAAAGCGAGTCATAAAACCGTCGGTCTGTGCGACCGGCACGACAAGAATCGTGTAAAAACCCATCCGCTTTCCGCCCAACACATCAGTAAACAGCTGATCGCCGATGACCACAGTCTCATTTACGGACAATCCCATCTCACGTGTCGCCCTGCGGAAGGCGGCGGATGTTGGCTTCTTCGCCTGATGAATAAACGGAACCCCGAGCGGCTCTGCTACTTTAGATACCCGGGTTTTTTTGTTGTTCGATACGATGACAACTGAAAATCCCTGCTCTTTTAGCTCTTTCATCCATTTCACAAGTTCGGGGGTTGCATCAGGACGATTCCACTCAATCAGCGTATTGTCCAAATCTGTAATAATTCCCTTGATGCCGCGTTTTTTTAATTCATTCAAATCAATGTCATACACGGATTCCACATGCAGATCCGGCAATAATAATGGGTAGAGCATGCAACCACTCCATACTTTTTATCCATAATAAAAGTATCTAAATTTAAGAATAGTGTTTGTATAAATCCGGCATTTACTATACCATATCTATCCTCATTCTGTCACGCAAGGCATAAAATAAGAAAAAGCATATGTTACTTTATCACTATAAAGCAACATATACTCTTATACAATATGAACTCCCCCCACTTCCTGTCGATTGAAGTGGGAGTTTCTGAACGATCCTCCTCAGCAGAACAGGCGAGCATTTGTGTTGAAATCCTTCTTTTGCTTAAAGGAAAAAGAAGCGCGATTCATCCTCTACCTACGCCAGGGGCGTGGAGGAAGGGGACTTCTCGCGTATCATGTTAAAAACGCCCTCTTGGAAGAGAGCGTTTCTCATTCTTATTTTTTATCTGCTTGGGAAGCCGAAATCCCTTCTAAAGCGGCTGGCAATTCTTTCGCCTTTTTAGCCTCTTCTGGAAGTTGAACTTTTAGATTATCGTTATAATCACTGTATTTCATATCCTGCGTCATGATCATTCGCTTGAACGGCATATCTTCAATGTTATCTTTGTATGTGACAGCTGTTTGGGTTTGTATACGCTTGACCAGTTTGGTCGCAGGATCGAGTTCCATTACGCCCTGCATGTAAATCGATCCGATCACGCCTTCCGCTTCCTTAAGCGTATCGGTCATTCCCTGCATTCCGTTCATCATGGAAGTCAAATCTGACAATTTGTCGATGCGTCCCTGGAACGCGATCTTTCCCTCTCCCAGATCGCGGTAAAATAATTTCTTTTCCAGTTGCGGCGGAATACCAGACATCTGCTCCACCATTGCTTTCATATCTATGGGGAAGCCGTTTTTCATCTTGACCCAACCGGACGAATGTTCCATGCCTCCGGACAGATTATCCGGCATTTTCATATACATATCCTTACCGAGAATATACTGTTCGAACGCCATGTGGTCCATGCCTTCCTTTTCAAGCGCTGCCGGTGCTTTCATGCTCGTTTGGATGTACATTTTATCCGGCACTTCAAACGTGCTTTTTATATTCATCGATACGCCTTGCAGCATCTCTTTACGTGTTTCTTCAGGCAAGGAAGCAAGCGTCTTCTCATTTCCTTCCATACTAAACGCCACTGTTCCTTCCATGCGGAATGAACGAACATCACGCTGCGCTTTCTGACTTTCTTCCAGCAACTTCTTTGTGCTGTCTGAAGTGGAAAGCATTTGCTGAATTAGCGCTTCTGCTACCTGCTTCGTCAACGGGCGTTCCAGATTGTCCCACTTATAATCAAAGTTGACCGCCGCGAGCCATGATGCCGTGTTATGCGCCCAGTGTGAAGAAGGCAGCGGCGACTTTACGCCTGGCACCTCCTGCTCCGGAATGCCGAGCGCACGACTGAGCATCGCGATTGCCTCTCCCTCTTTTAATACTTGTTTCGGATAAACCATACCATCATCATATCCGCTCAAAACACCGTTCGCCTGAAGCTTGCTTACAATACGAGCAAGTTCGCTGTCACGCTCTACATCCTTGTATGAATACTGCGCCTCTGCTTCCGGCAAATCAATCGCCCGCGCAAGCATTACAAAGAACTCACCGCGTGTCATTTGCTCCGTCTGTGCTTGCATTGTGGTTACCGGTTCAGCTGCTAACACATTTACGGCAGGCACGCCTGTAAGCATCGTCAGACTTAATAACCCGGTCACTGCTATATTACGCTTCTTCATTCCAATTCCTCCTCGAAATTGTTCTTACACCTTTACATACGAAAAAAAGTTGGAAAAAGTTTCAACATTTTATCCGCGTTCCTGATGAATTAACGTTTGCTTTAAATCCCACAGTCTCTGGCTCAAATCTACATGGTATTCATGCGGATTGACAAGCCGCCTGATTTCCGGCGAAAACCGGGCTAGCTGCTTACGAACATAGGCACGAATTTCTTCCAGTGCGGGCGGATCATATAGCCTTCGCCCTCTCTCAATGACCGGATATAACAGTGACTCCGTTCGATAATTGCGCAGTGTTTTTCGTTTGTGCGGGAACAAAGGATGGAAAATTGTAATTTCATCCTGCGGAATCTCTTCTTTCGCAAGCGCGATTAAGTCAGCCAGCGGCTTGTCCGTCGCCCGATCATAAAAACGAATTACCTTTTTATAACCCGGATTCGTAATCTTCGTGGGATTCTCGGAAATCTTCAGTCTCGGTTCCCACTCTCCGTTTTTTTCCACCGCGGCCAGCTTATAGACGCCACCGAGCGCCGGACAATCATACGAAGTAATAAGATTAGTGCCTACACCCCAAATATTGATTTTGGCCTCCTGACTTTTTAAGTCTTGAATCAACCGTTCATCCAAATCACTTGAGGCGACGATCGCCACATCTGTAAGCCCCGCTTCATCCAGCATGCGGCGGGCCTCTTTTGAAAGATAAGCTAAATCTCCGGAATCTAGGCGAATCCCCAACAATTTTTTGCCCTTTTCTCTCATAGCTAGGCCGATCTTGATAGCATGCGGAATCCCCATTTCCAGCGTGTCATACGTGTCCACCAACAGTACTGTCTCATCTGGAAACGCTTCACTGTAAGCCGTAAACGCGTCCAATTCGTGTTCAAACAACTGCACAAAGCTGTGCGCGTGCGTGCCGCGTACCGGGATGCCGAAATCCCGGCCAGCAATTATGTTCGATGTTGCGTGCACTCCGCCGATATAGGCAGCTCGCGCCCCATAATACCCTGCCTCCGCACCCTGCGCCCGACGCAGGCCAAATTCCAGTACGGTGTCGCCTTTTGCCGCTTCAACAATGCGGGCAGCTTTGGTAGCGATAAGCGTCTGATGGTTAATAATTGTTAACATTGTCGTTTCGATTAACTGTGCTTCGCCAATCGGGGCCTCGACCCGTAAGAGCGGCTCTCCTGGAAACACTACAGTTCCTTCTTTCATAGCGGCGATGTTTCCGGTAAAGCGAAAGTTTCTCAACTTCTCTAAAAACGTATCCTCATACGAATAGACGCTTCGCAAATACGCGATATCTTCTTCCGTAAACCGAATATTTTCAATATAGTCAAGCACCTGTTCCAAACCGGCGAAAATCGCATACCCATTTCCACCCGGCGGCTTGCGGAAAAATACGTCAAACACCGCCCGCCGGCCATCCAAGTTTTTCTTATGATAAGCATACATCATATTAATCTGATATAGATCAGTGCTCATCGTCAGGTTGTTCATTTGTTCATCTCCTCGCATCCTCTTTTTCCCAGAATTGACGGAACTTCTGCGGATGATATACTTTGAAATAACAACCGATACGCAAGGAGGCTTCTCCATGTCGTCCATCCATCCACTGCTTATCGATTTGGCCGAGCGCACCGCGACGCTTATTGTACTCGCGTTTTTTCTCTCCCGGTTTCGTTTCTTCCGCCGGGTGCTTCGGCGCACGGACGGACCACGTGACAAAATAATTACAACTATAATATGTACACTCATTGGTATTTACGGAACGTATGCCGCAATTCCCATCGAAGGGGCGCTGGCAAATTCACGCGTGATCGGCCCGGTTATGGCCGGGCTCCTGGGCGGGCCGATCGTCGGTACCGCTGCCGGTTTTCTCGCAGGCTTACACCGCTACTTTCTCGGAGGTTTTACCGATTTGGCCTGCGCCGTCTCCACCACCGTCGAAGGGGCGCTGGCAGGGCTGGTGTACATGCGTTATCATCACCGCTCCATACATTGGAAGATGGCCTGGGTCGTCGGCTTTATCGCGGAAGGGATTCAAATGCTCTTAATTCTTGGGATTGCCCGTCCGTTCGCGGATGCGCTCCACCTTGTCGAAATTATTGCATTACCAATGATGCTAGTCAATGCCTCAGGTATCGCGCTGTTCGTTATGATTGTTCAAACTGCAAAAGCGGAAGAAGAAAAAATCGGCTCTATGCAGGCACAGCGGGCGTTGCAAATCGCTGACATTACGCTGCCGATTCTACGCCAGGGACTCAATGAAACGTCCGCCGAAAAAACGGCTCGCGTGATTTACAATATGACAGAAGCTGCGGCAGTCGCCATTACCGATAGAGAAAAAATTCTCGCTCATATCGGCGCCGGAGATAAGCATCACCAGCGCGGCACCCCTTTGCAAACCGAAGCAACGCTGAAAGCGATCCATACGCAGCAGTTGCTTTGGGCCAAAAACAAAACAGAAATCGGTTGCAGCAGCATCGATTGTCCGCTCCATTCCGCGATTATTGTTCCGCTTCGGAAAAAGGACACGGTGGTGGGCACGCTCAAGCTATATTTTAAAAAACAGCACGAAGTATCCGTCGTCGACTGGGAATTGGCGCGCGGACTTGCGCAATTATTCTCCACTCAGCTTGAAATCGCCGATTTGGAAAAGCAGGCGGCGCTGCTGGCCGATGCGGAAATCCGCGCCTTGCACGCCCAGATTAATCCGCATTTTCTATTCAATGCCTTAAACACAATCTCATCGTTTATCCGTACAAAACCGGAAACTGCCCGCCGTCTAATCGTAAACCTGGCGGAATTTTTCCGGCGCAATCTGCACCAAGGCGACCGGATAATTACCGTAGAAGAAGAGATAAAACATGTAGAAGCCTATTTGGAAATCGAAAAAGCCCGCTTCGGAGACAAACTCCAGATTGTAACCGAGATTCAACCCGAAGCCTGGAAGCAACGCATTCCGGGTCTTATCTTACAACCGATTGTGGAAAATGCCGTTAAGCATGGCCTGCTGCCGAAAAAGGCAGGCGGTACCATCCTTATACGCATCGGAAAAGAAAACAACGCGCTGGTCATTCAGGTTATCGACGATGGTGTCGGCTTTGCCGCGTCGACCGAGTCCCGACCATTCTCCGGCATCGGTCTGCAAAATGTACGCGGCCGCCTGCAATCTCTATACGGCAATCCTTATGATCTGACCATCGAAGCCAATCCTGGAGGCGGCACTGTTTGTACCATTACAATCCCTTGGAAAGAAAGGAATGTATCTTAAATTTATGATACGGGTAATCATTGTGGATGATGAGGCGCCAGCCCGCTCCGAGCTACGTTATTTGTTGGAACAATACGATGACATTGAAGTCATCGAGGAGGCGGCAAGCGGTGAAGAAGCAATTGAACTGATTCAGCGCCAGAAGCCTGATGTTGTATTTCTCGATATTTATCTTCATGATATCGAAGGCATTAAAATTCCGGAAATGATAGAGGGGGAAGAACACAGGCCACATATCGTATACGCCACTGCCTATGACTCGTATGCGCTGCAAGCCTTCGAGACCGAAGCGGCGGACTATATTTTGAAACCGTTTAATGAAGAACGGCTGAAAAAAACGATGACCCGCCTACGCAAAAGAATACAGGAAAAAAAGGCCCAGCCTGCTTCTTTCCCTGCCATCGAACATACGCTTCGCCAAATTATTGAGACGATTCAACCCATGGCAAAATCGTTCTCTTCTTTTTCTCGGATTCCCGTAGAAAAAGCAACAAGCGTAGCGTTTGTCGATATTCATGACATTGTGTACGCGGCAGCGGAAGGCAGGAATTGCCGAATTTTTACAAAAAATGAAGATTATATAACCTCATTCTCCCTTCAGGAACTAGAAAAAAAGCTGCCTGAAGACCGCTTCTATCGCATTCATCGCACCTATCTTGTGAACCTAAGCTGCATTGTCGAATTTATTCCCTGGTTTAAAGGCACCGTTCAGATAAAAGTCGGGGACAAGAATGAAACCGTACTGCCTGTTAGCCGTTCTCTTGTCAAAGATTTAAAAATGCGGCTCGGATTTTAACATCGTAAAAACCCGTTCTTGTGAACGGGCTTTCCATTTACTCAATCCATTTTTTCTTTAGTTTCTCAAATTCTCCTTTTAACTCCATTTCTTCCATCCATAACTCAATCCAATTGCTGAAAACCGTATCCCCGCGGTGCATCATAAAACCTTTCTCATCAATTGTGAACGGCTTATCACTTAACGCCGCGTATAAACGCGGATCTTGTTTAGCATACAGCATCGCTTCAATATTATCAGTAATCATAACATCAAATTTTCCTTCCGCAACAAGATGAGGAATATCGAGATTATTTTCTACAACAGTCACATTTGCTTTCGGAAGGTATGCTCTGACAAACTTTTCATTTGTGCCCCCCGGATTAACGCCGATTCTCACTTCAGGTTTGTTAATATCCTCAATGCTCTTGAACTTCTCCTTATCTTCCTTACGAATCAAAGGCGCTTTTCCAAATTGAATATAGCCTTGAGATAAATGGGCTTTCTTTTGGCGTTCAACATTACGGGTGATGCCCCCAACCGCGATGTCGAACTTATCCGCTAACAAGTCATCCATTAGCGTCGGCCAAGAAGTTTTTACGAACTGTACTTCAACTCCTAAATCTTTAGCGAGCATTTTCGCGGCATCAATATCATATCCTTCAAACTGTTGTGTTTTAGGATTAAAATATGTAAAAGGCTTATAATCTCCCGTCGTTCCTACGCGAATATACCCTCTTTTTAAAATCGTATCAAGCCGGGATTCGATCGAAACCGTTTTGTCTTTTTCATCAATCGTAACATTACGTCCAAGCGCTTTGGCAACGTCCTGCGCCGATACAAAAACATTGCCGTTAACCAGCTGGCTATTTACTTTTTTCCCGTCTATGATTACACTTTCCTCATTGTATGCCTGTGCCTGAGGAAGCGCAATAAAACCGCCCCCAACAAGCAAAGTAGCAGCCAACAATCCCTTTCCTATCATACTGTACAGTTTTTTCATAAGATGCACATCCTTTTCTTACATAAAAATAAATTTATTTTGATAGCTGTTGATGCTCCCTATCATTTACCATGTGAAGGAAATCATCAACAGCTACGTTTATTTATAGTTTAAATTTATGTATCGCTCCTCGAAGATCCCGCACCACACTCTCAAGCGACTTAAGCGAGTCAGAAATTTTCTCCATAGAAGCGATTTGCTCTTCGGTAGCGGATGCAACACTACTCGAATGAGAAGCAGAGTTTTGCGCGATATTGGCCATTTCCTGAATGGAAGCATTTATTTCTTCTGAACTTGCAGACATTTGCTCTGATGCCGCAGAAATCTCCTCGATATACCCCGCCATCCCCTGAGACGATTGGTAAATATGCTGAAAGCCGTTTTTCACTTCTTCAATCAGCGCAATTCCTTCCTGAACATTTTTCTCGCTAGCTCCCATCTCGCCGACAGCATGGGCAATATCCTGTTGAATTTCTTCAATCAATACCGCAATTTGTCTTGCCGACTCATCCGATTGCTCCGCCAGCTTTCTAACTTCGTCAGCGACTACGGCAAATCCTTTTCCATGTTCCCCGGCACGTGCCGCTTCAATAGCTGCGTTTAGCGCCAGCAGATTAATTTGTGAGGCAAGAGTTGAAATGGTATCCAGAATCTGACCAATTTCCTGAGAGCGTCCTTCCAGACGCTGAACGGAAGAAGAGACTCTTACCGTTCCTGCGCTAATTTTGTTCATTTGTTGTACAGCTTTCTCAATCATGCTATTCCCCTGTTCCGCTTCTTTTGCAGCCTCAAGCGAAGAGGAAGCAACCATGGATGTCATACTGGCAATTTGCTGAATACCGGACGCCATCTCCTCCATTGCTTTTGCTGTCTCCTGCGAACTGTTCACTTGTGTTTGCGCTCCTGCAGCTACCGTCTGAATCGAAGCCCCGATCATATTTGCCGCTTTTGTTGTTTGCGTGACGCTGGCGGCCAATTCTTCCGTAAATGAAAGCACGCGTTGCGATGTAGCAGAAACGCCTTGTGTTAACTCTTTTAAGTTGGCTACCGTCCGATTGAAATCGTCCGCTAGGCGCGCAATTTCATCCCGGCCGCTAATATTCACGTGACGGGTTAAATCACCTGTCGCAACGATCCTTACGGCCTCATTCAGCTGCGAAATGGGGCTCACTACATTGCGCGCAATAAAATAAGTAATGACGATACCAACTAGAATTGCAAGAAATCCTAGTTGAAGCAGGATAAATGCAAGCTGTCTTACCGGCGCATACAGTTCTTTCGTCGGGGCTCCAATAACCACTCCCCATCTATCCTTCGTGGCCGCATACGCTCCAAACTTTTCCTGCCCATTAAACATATAGCTCACAATGCCGTGCTTTCCGCTTTTGATATCCGCAAAAACTTTCTGCATTTCAGGAATAGGGGACGCTGAAATATTATCTTTAAAAATTTTATTTTTATCAGGATGCCAAACCGTTGTACCTTTAGCACTAACTAAAAATGCATATCCTGTCTTTCCAAACTTTTCATTAGCAACATATTCCTGTACCTTCTTAATAGAAATTGTGCCTCCGAAATATCCGATTTGCTTCCCCCCCTTCATAATTGGGACAATGATGGTGACAATGTTGTTTCCTGTTCTCTTTGAAACAACAGGCTCTGACACAACAATCTTTCCTTCTCCTTTTCCGGCTTCCCTAAAATGGGCGCGGTCGGAAACGTCTGTTATATCCCCTTTATGATTAATGACATGTCTGGAACTCAGATCGTATGTAAAAAACAGTGTTTCAAAATCAGGGAACTTTTTATTTGCTTTTTGAATGAATGCCAAATCGGTTTGATTATTTTCAGAAGTTAATTTTGCTAATGATACAAGAACTGCCTTTTTTTCTTCAAAGAAGCGATCCAGTTTCCCGGCTAAATTGGCAGCTTGGATTTCTGCTGCATTTTCTAGTTGTTTGCTTAACATAGCCGATGATTTCCAATAGCTCGCAAACGATACAACCACAAGACTTATAACAAGCAAAAGGGAATTTAATAGCAGCAACTTGCTTTTTAGACTTCTCACTCTCTCTTCCTCCTCGTACGCTACAGCGCATAGTAGGTTTTTATTTTATTTTAGTTATAAAGACCCAGTATAAGTAGGTATATAGATGCTATCATACAAGTATAAATGATACATTATTTTCCTTGTTTGGTAAACTAATTTTCTATATTTTAAAAATATCTCAATTAAAAATGCATACAAAACTTGTAGCTAACTACAGATGATGACAAATTTTCTACTGTTCATGTATGGTTTACTACAGATAATTCGGAAAAGGTAGTAAAGAAAGTGCACCTAAGTTACAATATTTTAAAACTAATTTTTTAGAAATTTTAGATTCTGAAAATTTTATAAAAAGTCCTGCGGTAATATGTCAAGTTCCTCAAACTACGAAATTGGAAATTAAGATGCCTCATTTATCGAAAAAAGGCAGCACTTAAAAAACCCAGTTTCATAGTTAAAAACTGGAAATATAATGAAGGATTCAATAGAGGGGCTTTTCCTCTATCGATTCACCTTCCTTCCAGGCGTGTAGATTTGATCGTTGCGTAGCAGCGCATCGATCAAACGCACAAGTTTTCTTGCCGTTAAAACGAGGGCTCTTTTGTGTTGATGTTTCGGTACTTCACGATACTTTTTCTGGTAGTAATCCCG
>NZ_FNDE01000077.1 GCF_900099925.1 Aneurinibacillus thermoaerophilus
GTTGGCTCAAAGACATGGTCATTGTGAATCGTTTTCACAGAAACGAATCGGGTGTGCAGACCGTTAGAACGTTAGCTCAGTTCTATATAATAATGAATATTCTATACCAAAACAGTATCAAAGTATATGGAGGAACATAATATTATCTGAATTTAGCTAGAAAAATAGTTGCTGATGATCATAACGACATGTTTAAAGGTTTGTCTGAGCAAAGGTATTCAAAAACCTCCATTTTCACTAAAAAATACAAAAATTAGGAATAAGATTGAACTTAAAGCAATATATTTACAGATTCTCAAAAAATGTATAAAATAGTTTTTCGATTCTAATTTTTTCTAAGGAGATGGGAGTTGTGAAAAAGAAAGTTGTATTATTGGGGCTGTCTATGGGTCTATTAAGTAATCCTGCTATTGGAACGGTATGGGCAGAAGGAGCTGCGAATCCTGTATTTTTTCAGAATGAGAATGAAGAATCGACCACGTTTACTTCAACTACCTCGGATCAATTGCAAATAAATAAAATGAAGGCATCCCCTTTTGATGTGATGGCATATGCAAAGAGATGGAAAAGAAAGGTACACCGTAATCCTGAGAGCAACAAAGTAGAATTCATTTCAGGGCAATTTAAACCTAAAAATCCTTATAATTTCAACACTGTTGTTCAGGAATTCGTAGGTGCAAACTCGGATGTTTTTAAAGTAACAACGGAAGACACCATACAGGTAATGAAAGAAGAAATGACTCCTTTGGGAGATTATGTAATTCGTACCCAGCAGTTCTTCAGAGGAGTGCCCGTATATGGTTCGACACAAGTATTAAACTTAAATCAAAAAGGAGTGGTAACAGCATGGTCCGGAGGGATTGTTTCAGAACTGAACAAGCAAGAAAACCTAAATAAAGCAAAGAATCTTAGTCAACAGGCAGCGATTCAAAAAGCCGAACATGACCTAGGTTTTATCCCTGAGTATTATATTCCACCGGCTGTCGAACTTGTAATTTACATGAAAGAAGAGATTGCGCATTACGCTTACCATGTAAATCTAAATTTTCTGAATCCACAACCGGGAAATTGGGATTACTTTATAGATGCAAATGATGGAACAATTTTAAATAAAGTCAATCGTATCCATCAAGTGCAAGTGGCGCGAAATATGGTCGATTCTAACCAAATTGGATTTGGAATAGGAGTGCATGGAGATAAAAAACAAGTAAATACAGTATTTTCTAATTCGTATTACTATTTGCAAGATAATACTAGAGGTAAGGGCATTTATACATACGATGCCAAAAATTCAAACCGGCTCCCGGGCACGCTATGGAGAAACGCGGATAATCAGTTTACTGCAAAGTATGATGGTCCCGCTGTAGACGCACATTATTACGCAGGAGTTGTATACGATTACTACAAAAATAAGTTTAATCGTAACAGCTATGATGGAGCAGGAGCGCCAATAAAATCAACTGTTCATTATGGGAAATCGTATACGAACGCGTTTTGGAATTCCTATCAAATGGTTTATGGAGATGGGGACGGGTCTACCTATCCATTCTCAGGAGCATTGGATGTAGTAGGACATGAGTTGACGCATGCTGTAACGGAAAAAACGGCAAATTTAATTTACGAAAATGAGTCTGGTGCTTTAAATGAAGCAATGTCCGATATTTTTGGGACATTAATTGAGTACTACAATAATCAGAATCCTGATTGGGAAATGGGTGAGGACTTAAGTTTTAATAGACAGGGATTTCGTTCATTAGCTGATCCGACAAAATATGGTGATCCGGACCATTATTCCAAAAGATACCGTGGTTCAAACCAAAGCTATTTAGTTCATACAAACAGCGGA
This sequence comes from Aneurinibacillus thermoaerophilus, assembly GCF_900099925.1. Classification (GTDB taxonomy): domain Bacteria; phylum Bacillota; class Bacilli; order Aneurinibacillales; family Aneurinibacillaceae; genus Aneurinibacillus; species Aneurinibacillus thermoaerophilus. The sequence continues at coordinate 1,847 of NZ_FNDE01000077.1, forward strand.
ATTATAAACAAGGCTGCTTATCTTATCAGTGAAGGCGGAACCCACTATGGCGTTACCGTGAATGGAATCGGCAAAGAGAAACTGGGAAATATTTTTTACAGGGCATTAACACAGTATCTTACAGAGTCAGCTACATTTAGCCAAATGAGGGCAGCAGCTTTACAAGCCGCGACGGATTTATATGGAGCAGCAAGTGCTGAAGTTATAAGCGTGGGCAAAGCTTTTGATGCAGTAGGAGTCAATTCTATAGACTTGTCCTAATGTCTTAACCGATGAAAATTTGACAATACTGGCTCCTAAGATAAGACTAAAGGAGCGACTTATTATGAGAAAAATGAAGATAACAGAAACCTACGGCTTTACGGTGGAAAGCTTATGTAAAGAAGAGCGAAAAATAAAAGATGCTTTCTTTAAACAGCGCCTTACAGTGTTCGTCTCGTTATGGAAGGTTATTCATCTACGGAAGCAGCCCGCATTCCAGGAATATATTGTCAATCCTTGTCCGTAAAAATGAATCGGAGAGTTGCTTATCTGTTTCCAATTTTTTGAATTTATTTTATTGTCTAGAATTGGTTGTTTGAAACGTTAAAACCTCAAAGCAAATTTATATAGTTTGTGAGGCGCACCAGGCGATGCATGGCTCACTAGCACCTTTAGGCCTTGTTCCTAGTAGGCTCTGACGTATGTGCCCACAGTTTTTTTATTCCGGCCAATGATGGCATTGATTTGCTGCTCATATTTGTACCCCTGCAGAAATAAAGAAAGGGCTTGGTAGCGTTCATACATGCGCTTGTCTTTTGTCTGTTTCATCGCTTGTTGTACAGTTTGCAGTTCTGTTGGATGAGTATTCATGTCTATTTCTCCTATCCTGTTCCTAGTTTGTTTGCTTCTATTTTTTGTAACACAGGACAGAAAGGGATTTTATTTAATTCAACTTATATAGAAATAAATAAAGGTTTATGTATATATGATGGTGTTGCAAAACTAACATAAAAATCCAATTTTATCAATAAGTACGCACAACTGACAGTGGAAATCGTAGCGATTTTTGCTATACCAACGAGGTTGCTCAAGGGAAAAATTGTTCTTTAGGCAGCAGAATACATGTTCAATTTTTCGTCGATAATCTATATAGAACTGAGCTAACGTTCTAACGGTCTGCACACCCGATTCGTTTCTGTGAAAACGATTCACAATGACCATGTCTTTGAGCCAACGCCATA